>JAYGHB010000096.1:0-118330 GCA_034931985.1 Halotia wernerae UHCC 0503 | reverse complement strand
CACACTGAAATTATCTTTCTCTGATCATAGGATCAATCATTCTGTGGAGTTCTCTTACTCAGTTAATGTGGGTCACGCTGTACCAGGAGTTGTCACAGGTAAGCCACTTTCAGTTGGTGGTTCACTGGGACGGGAAATGGCCACCGGACGCGGTGTGATGATTATCGTCCGTGAGGCATTAGCTGATCAAGGCAAATCTTTGGCAGGTATGCGAATTGTGATCCAAGGTTTTGGTAATGTCGGCGGTGCAGCAGCGGGATTACTATACCAAGCAGGAGCCAAAATTATTGCTGTCTCAACGGCCAAAGGTGGAGTATTTTCTCCAACAGGTCTTGATATTCCAGCTTTGAAAGCCTACGCTGCGGCGAATCGTAAGAGCGTGGTTGGTTTTTTACAAGCTGCACCAATTAGTAATGCAGACTTATTGACTTTGCCCTGTGATGTGTTGATTCCAGCAGCTTTAGAGAACCAGATCACTGAAGAAAATGTCCATCAAGTACAAGCGCAGATTGTCGCGGAAGCAGCTAATGGCCCGGTTACTCTGGAAGCTAACCAGATTCTAGAGGCGCGGGGTGTGACAGTACTACCGGATATATTGGCAAACGCTGGCGGTGTGGTAGTAAGTTATCTGGAGTGGGTGCAGGGTCTTTCGTATCTATTTTGGGATGAAGAACGCGTTAACTGCGAAATGGAACAGTTAATGGTGCAAGCTTATCACCAAGTAGTTCAACAATCGAAAGTGCGGCAAGTTAATCTCCGATTAGCAGCTTATACACTGGGTGTAGGTCGTGTAGCGCAAGCACTTAGTGATAGAGGTCTTTATCCTTAACCTTGAGTAAACGAACCCAGAGACAAAGAGAATCTCCGAGATCTCTGTCTTTAAAAGTTTGTTACGGAGGGAAACCCTCCGACGCTCGCAGACTCGCTCTAAGCGTAGCTATGCCGCAGGCTTTACGCTGTGCGCTAAGAGCGCCCCGCTTTGCTAACGCTATGACAACTTTTCGCTGTGTCTCTGCGGTTTGTATTATCTTGGTCGCCCCAGAGTAGTAATGTAGAGAACAGCTTCATCAGCAGGAATACCTAAAACCTCATTTACTTGATCATCAAAAAAGCCACCAATACCGCTGACACCTAAATTAAGGTTAATTGCAGCTAAATTTAGCCTTTGTCCCAAATGTCCGGCATCTAAATGTAAGTAACGGTAAACGCGATCGCCATACTGAGAAATAGCAGATTTCAGATCAGCTGTATGAAAAAGCACTGCTCCTGCATCCCGTCCTAAATCTTGTCCTAAACAAAGAAAGTGTAACTCTCTGCGGAAGTTTTTAAACCGAATTTGTCGTAATTCTTGGGCTTTAGGTGCGTAATAGTAACAACCTGCCTCTAGTCCTTTAACTCCACAGACAACAATAAATGTTTCTATTAAATTTAGATCACAGTAGTCTGGAGAACTATCTAAACTTTGGTCAATATAATTTTGCGATTGATAGGTAAAATCAAGCAAGGCTTTGAGTTCGTCGAAGGTTAAATCATCACCACTATAGGCACGGGTAGAACGTCGCTTGTGCATGGTGATTTCCAAATCTGACAGATCTTCTCCCCAGAAAATGGGTGTGGTAGAGGTAGGAATTTTCAGACAGAAAGGAAAATTATATTTATCCTCTAGAGACCTTTCTTGTTTAACCATTGGTAAATTCAGCTTGCCAGTTGTACCCGGTTGAATCTGGGTATGCCGATGAAAATATTTCAGCAATTCGCCATCAGGAATTTGCGGGTAACTAGTTTCAGTCGCAGAGGGTAAAGCAGTACATCCCATCGGCAAATTTTGTTTAATATCTAATAAATCTGCCAAGGGTAGAACTGCGATCGCTCCTTCTTGGTGCGGATCGATATACAATAAATCATTTACTGCTTCATCCACAAAGCCACTAATCAAGTGTGGGCGATAGTCGGTAACAGCAGCAGCTAACTCGATGTTGCCCAACAGATGTCCCGTATCTAAAAAGATCCGACGGTAAGCCCTATCTTCATAACGCCAAGCTGAACGATAGAAAACTCCAGTAATAATCATTGCTAATTGGGTACTTTCGAGGCTGGGATGCCAAAAACAAGCTTCTTGTAAAGCTTGCCAAACATCACTTTCCCAATAATGCATTAGTGAATGAGTCCGGCACTGGTAGTTATATAATCCAGGTGGTAATAACGGCGTGCCACGGGAAACTAAATATACTTCAGCAGGATACAACCCACCTGCACTAGGGGCAGCTCGTAAATACACCGTACTACCCATAGAAGGCATTCTTGCTGTGAGTCCATAACTGCGGAACAGTAGCCGTGATAGTCTTTGCCACCATTGAGCATCTGCTTTGTTCACAAATGCTTCTGGAATTTCTTGGAGATAGGGTTTAAGATCAAAATTAGAGCCAATTTTGTACTCTTTAAACGGTACTGGCTGCTTAGCCCAATCTAATCTTTGATTTTTAGAAGCAAGGGTTTCAGGGTCGTATTTAGTACGTTCATGGTAGTGTTGAGCAATAGATTCGTGTATTTCTGGCATAATAATTTAAATACCCTTAAGGCGTTCTTTTTTGATCTTGGCATTCATTAGCCTCATTATTTCGTGTTAATTAGTACAATTCTCTGACTCATAATGTAGTACTTGATAATTCCCAATAGATGCGTCAGATGAACTCAAAGTTGAGGCGATCGCTAATTTATTCGAGATAGTTTTTGTCAAAGATCACTTGTTTGTCTAGCTTAAAGCCGCATCTTGACAAATTCTTACACAAAAAATCGGCACGATTGGATTATTTGTGCAAACATAAAGAAAAGCTTAAGAATCTGAAAAACTTATGATCACTGCCAAAATGATGAAACAAATATGGGCTGTAATAGAATCGACCCAGGTCAGTACCTTGCTTCAGTTTGACGATGCTGCCTTAGTACAATTGCTACTCCAGAAATTAGAAGGCAAGCACGGGTTTGATGCACAAGCACAAGCAGATTGCGACCTCAACAATTATATCGAATCTAAACTGCCCTTAATTCGTGACACCGCTGAAGGCCGACTATCCTTTGGGCAAAGCAATCATCATTAATACCAGTTGCCGCAAGATTGCTCAGTGCCAAAAATCCTCTCAGAGTCAAACTTATAATGAATCACTGGCTAGTAATTGCCCTGGTAGCTTACCTAATTGGAGCGACGATTGAAGGGGTGACTACAGCTAGTCAGCTATTTCATTCAGCACCAGAGCTAAATAAAGGCACACAAGAGCAACCTTCAGACTCTCCCACTCCACCTAACTCTAGTTGGCAAGTTGTCGCCACCATCGCCTCAGTAAGTATCTGTGGAGCTTTCTTTTGGCCTTGTCGCCTGTTCCACCGTTCAATAAAAAGGAACATCTCATCTAGGGATTTGTAGAAGATAAAATACATCTCAGCGCGCCCATTGTTGCAATATGTAACCATAAAAAGCCGCTTGATCTACATTATCCATCGCGTAAATCTTCCGACCATTAGGCACGACTTTAGTACGCCCCTGACTAATACCAGTAGTAATAATTTCTGTTTCCCATTCATGCAGTTGATAAAATTCTGGGTGTCCTAGATAAGCCGTTGCCAATACATCCCAGAAATAATAATCTTGGGGGATAACCAGTGCGTAACATTGTCCTGCTAAGTCAGAGATGGGATAATGGCGTTGTTTCCCCATCTTTTGCACCAATTCCGATGTGACTGGCACGTTGTTAGTTAAATCTAAAGGACACATAATAATTTCAATTTGGGTTTGCCATACCCGCGCCGCTGAAACTGCATCCCAATAAACATTCCATTCAGCGGAACCATCTTGTCCGGCTTCTAAACTTTTTTCAACATTACCAGAAACATTCAAAGCACCCCCCATCCAGACAATCTGATCAATCTTCGCTTCAATGTCTGGTGCTTTGTCTAGGGCTACTGCTACTGTCGTCAACGGCCCAGTTACCATCAGTGTGACTGGTGATAATGCCTCACGTAAAACCCGGATCATGAAATCTTGCCCTGTTTCTGCAATCAGAGGCGTGTTGATAATTTCGCTTTGATTAAGAATTGGCAGATGATCCACAATAAACGAATCGCGGCGGTAGAGAGGCGGAAAAGGATTAATACCGCGTACAGTACTTTGGGCAACCGGGATATGAGAAAATCCCATCAAATCGATGATTTTACATGTAGCGCTAACAGCAGGTTGGATGTAGCAATCGGCTGGTGTAAGGACGACACCTAAAAGTTCTATGTGATCCATCGTCAACAGCAGCATAGTTGCTAGATAATCATCTACACCACCATCATGATCCATTAATACGAGTTGTTTTGACATAACAAGGAAAATTAAAAGATGGATGAATTTATGCAGGCTGCAATTCAAGAAGCAAAACAAGGTAGACAAGAAGGAGGTATACCTATCGGTTCCGTTCTTGTCA
Source organism: Halotia wernerae UHCC 0503 (assembly GCA_034931985.1). Lineage (GTDB taxonomy): Bacteria > Cyanobacteriota > Cyanobacteriia > Cyanobacteriales > Nostocaceae > Halotia > Halotia wernerae. The sequence continues at coordinate 113,867 of JAYGHB010000096.1, read as the reverse complement.
AAGATGGCAAAGTTCTCGGCAGAGGACACAACAAACGTGTGCAAGATAGTGATCCTGTTACCCATGCCGAAATCGATTGTCTCCGCAATGCTGGTAGAGTTGGTAGCTACAGAGGTACAACACTCTATTCAACTCTAATGCCGTGTTATTTGTGCGCTGGGGCAGTTGTGCAATTTGGCATTAAAAAAGTTATTGCCGGAGAATCGAAAACTTTTCCTGGTGCTAAAGAATTTATGGTATCCCACGGCGTGGAAGTTATTGATCTCAATCTTGATGAATGCGAACAGATGATGAGTGAGTTTATTGAAACTAACCCTGAATTATGGAACGAAGATATTGGCAAGTAAGTAACGCTCTTTCATCACTCTGGGTAAAGTATAATAAGGAACAAATAGCTGAGTTCTAGAGTTCATCGATGATAGCGCCCAGAAAAGCAGTCAGAACCGTCCGCTTCGTGGATGATTACTGTGCGGCATATGAAGACATCTTTCCAGAAGTAAGAAGTTTTGAAAGTTTTAAATATCTTCATGTGGGAATGATATCTCAAATCAAGAGAAAGTTCCTGCCAGAAATAGCTAAAGTTGTAGGATTAAATAATGAACAACCTTTACATCATTTTTTAACTGAATACCCCTGGGAGATTAAACATTTGATGGAGAGGAGATTGTCTCTAACATTATCAATGTTGAAAGGAGAATCATTTATCTTAGTAATAGATGAAACAGGAGACAAGAAAAAAGGACACAGTACAGATAACGCCTGAAAGCCGCAGAGACATTTTTTTGGCAGGGTGAACTGATTCAATTGAAAATGAATCAATTAATGCCGAATATAAGTTGGGTCAGCAGAAAGTCACCTATAATTACTTGGCAGGACACTATGGCTTCTTGGGACGGTTATTGATTCCTACCTTTGCTAGCAAAAATCATCGTGCGTTCCATTTATTACTAGCAGCATTACCAACAGTAGGTATTTGGTTTGCAGCGATGGGTGTATGTTCAATGGCATTTAATATCAATGGGTTGAACTTTAATCATTCCATCTTAGATAGTCGGGGTGAAGTAATTAGAACTAACGCTGATATGTTGAACCGTGCCAATCTTGGTATAAGTGCAATGCACGCTCCTAATGTTCATAATTTTTCTTTAGTTCTGTCTAGCAGTCAACCTATTCCAGTTAGTTGAAGATTGCATCTATCCATTTTTATAGTTGTTTTCAACAATCTACCTGTGATTTTGGCATGAGTCAATATTGTGGGCAGGTTTTTCACCTGGAAAATAATGAAACTGAAGGATAAAATTTACTTTAAATAACATCATAACCTCAGAACTGGTCCAATAAATAGGAAAGTCGATCCCAATTAACAACCACTTGCGGACTGAGGCGATCGCTAAATAAAATCAAATAGCAATACTGCGTTCGATAAGCATAGTAATACCAATTCGTAATTCAAAAATTCGGCGTTGCTGATTAAGAGTATGAATTTAGTCTTATGCAAAGGCAGGAGTTTTAAACACTCGATTTGGTAATTTCACACTTAAATTCAGCAACGCCAAAAAGCCAGTTTGATTACCGGATTTGATTGTTTTATCAGACATCAATATTGATCTGTTCTATCTGTCTAGCAGCTTTGTCCCACAGCTTGGCTGAAGTTTCATCTTGCCAATTATTTCGCAAATTTTCTGCTTTTTTGTGACATATTCGCTCTAACATCTCTAAGATTGCAGCTAATGTCAAGTTATCAATTAATGTTTCTAAAAGATTCATATATTCTTTGTTCATAACTAATATCTCCTGAAAGTTATAAATATCTTCTGCCCATAAAACCTGGAATCGGTTCTCAAAATCTCTGCATATCTAATTATTTATAAGTAGATATGCATAAATCAAACTTAACGGTTTATGTTTTGCCTATATCAAGCGTCTTGCGACTTACCAACTTATTGGTTTGATCTGATATTTCCGGTTAGAAACCATCAATGAATAATGGAGGACTTGAAGTATTGATTTTTGATAATTAGTTTGTGCCAAGTGTTTTAAGAATTTCACTTCTCATCAGCTTTTGCAAACCGCACTAATCAGGCGTTAGTTCATCATACTACAGCAACACAATTTCTGAAAATCTAGGCAAAAATTTATATATATGCTGAGATTTGCCTAGATATTATCGAGCAGCATCTAGCCCTACCTTAATCCCCAAGTGTTTCCGAAGAAAGGAGCTTTGGCATCAAGCCAAAAGCGGGATGAAATTCTTTAGATTATGCTCTAAGTAAGTCGGCGAGAAAATTTCAATGTATGTAAAGAAATATAAAGCTCAAGTAGGGGTGTTATGCCGCAGGCTAACGCACGTTGAATTGCTACATTTGAATTTTCTTAACATAGTTGGAAATATTGCTGCCGACTTACTTATTTTCTGGCAATACGATTAAAAAATGTTACGTATTGCCATCAAGATTCTGTTAGCAATCACAAACTAAATAGCCTGTTGTGAAGACGCAAGATTCAGCAGTTATTGCTGACAGATGAAAAACCAAAAAATACCACTCCATGCCATAAAACTATGTTAATATATAAGTGAGATTTATCGCAGGGAACTTCCAACATAGATGAAGAAAGCGGCAACACCCTTTACCGAAATCTGAGGTAAGAGTAACGCCAAACCAGGATCTAGGAAGATGCGACTATGAGAGGTTCGAGTGAGGAGGCTGCGAGACGTGTAAACTCAAGTTGGTTGTGGAGGAAACCTTGTATAGAATAGACAGTGATGGCTGAAGGGTCTGGTTGTGTTCAACTAGATCCTTCAGTTTATTTATGGGCAAGTATCCAACATTCATCCTTTAATCACAGCAATGGGATGCAAACGCGCTACTTTACGGGCTATTCCTGCTTGGCTGACTACATTTACCACTCGGCCGACATCTTTGTATGCTTGGGGTGCTTCTTCTGCTAAACCGGACATAGAACCAGCCCGAATGCTAATGCCTTCGTGTTCAAGTTCACCCTTGAGGCGATCGCCTCTAATTTCTCGCTTGGCTTTGTGACGACTCATCACCCGTCCCGCACCGTGACAACTCGAACCAAATGACAAGCGATCGCTTGCTTGTGTCCCCAGCAAAATCCAACTGTGCGTACCCATCGAACCAGGAACTAAAACAGGTTGCCCCAAAGAACGATATTCCGCAGGTAAACCCGCAAATCCTGGGCCAAATGCCCGTGTTGCCCCCTTACGATGGACACAGACTGTCAAGTTTTCTCCCTCAACTTCGTGGGTTTCAATTTTGGCCATATTGTGAGCAATATCGTAAACTTGGCGTAGTGTAGAGTTTTGTGTACCAAACACTTCCTGAAAACTCCGCCGCGTATGCCATGCTAAAACCTGACGATTCGCGATGGTCAACTCCTTGGAGTTGAATTTTCCGCTTAATTGAAGACTCTGACGTTAGCCGAACATCAGCTAATGTGTAAAGTGCGATCGCCGCTTGGATAAACAACTCGGTTAAATTTTGTCCCCAAACGTGATAAGCCCAGTCAGCTGTATGTTCAACTTCTTCAAAGCCTGCCGAATTGAGAAAATTTAGACTGTTCATAACATTTACAGAATTTATTGGCAAATGTTAAAGGCTACAACTAAAAACTAACAAAAGTAAAAGTAAAGATTCTCATTTGAACGTTTTTATTCACTTTGACGAACAAAAATTAATTCTTCCAACCCCACAAGAATCTCACATTATATCAATAATCTAAAACTAAGAAATCTCTTCAGTATCCGCACCCTGCAAAATCGGCAAGACATCACCCCCAAAGGACTCTGGTGGTCTCCTCTTAATCTCTTCGTTGACTCCCCGGTCTAGCATGACATCACCGATAAGAGCAAAGGGCGCGGGGCAAAGGACAGGGTATTTCACCCCCCTCTTTCCCCCTGCTTTTACAACAGCAGACTAACTAAGGTTAATCTTGTGCGATCGCTTCCAGCAGAGTATACCCCATCGCCAAAACGGCTAGAGATTATTCCCAGAGCTACCCATTTATTTGAAGAACCAGGTAAATTAGCAGCAGTAGCACAATTGGCAAGTGAATGGTTTACGCGTTACCTCAATCATGCCGTGTAAGGTCGATATGCTGTGGCGGGTTACCCTTGCGGAGGTCTAGATGGATGTATTCAAGCGTCGTATAGGTCTTGAGCAAGAGTTTTTTCTAGTAGATGAAGTTGGTTATCTAAGCGATCGCGCTGATGAGTTTTTGCAGGGTTGTCACTTAATGGCGCAAGCACAAGGTTTAAACCCAAATTACTTTGTGCCAGAGTTCGTCAAGAGTATGGTGGAGATTAATACACCACCAGCCTACACTGCTACAGAACTAGCCAGAGAATATCTCAGAAATCTCAAATTGGCGCTTTCTGTGGCGCTAAAAATGGATTTGCGCCTTTATCCTTTGTCTAGCTACCCCTTGCATATCATGCCAGTGATGCGCGATCGCCCTAATTATCACATCCAAGCGCGGACTGTCGGTTATGATAAATTTCTGCACGCCGGCAAATGTACTGGCACCCACCTACATTTAGAAGTCCCGCCTGGAGTAATTGACCCTCGTGTTGCAGTTTCTTACAACTCTACATCAGCCGAGCGAGAAGAACTACTAAATATCTATAATTTAGCTACAGCTTGCGACTCAGCACTCATTTCCCTGACGAGGGCGTGTCCCTTTTATGAAGGACAAGTGATCGGTTTAGCCGCGCACACAATTCGTTATCGAGGTAGCGAAACCTTCGGCTGGGAAGGAGTTTACACCCATTTACAGCCTGTTGGCGGACTTATACCCTATGCCGAAAGTGTAGAGGATTTAGTTGAACAGCAATTTTCTCGGTACTATGCTTGGCTGCAAGCGATGGAAAAAGCCGGAATCGAACCTCACCTGTTCTTAGAGGCGGGAGGAAGCTTACTCAAATCAGCTTGGAATCCAGTTAGACTCAATAAACTCGGCACTGTAGAAATAAGATGTATAGACAGTAACTATCCATCTATTATTTTAGCGGTAATTGTACTGCTTGAAAATGCGGCTCGCCGAGTTAGGTGCGAGAAGTTAACGGTCAGACCAGCTAAAGGAATGCAGATATTTGAATTAGTAGGCGATCGCCTTTATGTACCAGATTTTGAATATCTCAATGGTGAATTACTTTATACCTCAGCTACAGAGGGAGTCAAAAACCCTAAAGTTAAGGCTTACGTCGATTCAATTTTGCAGTTTGCCATGAGGAATACTGGCGAAGGAGCAAAGTTTCTGTCAAAACTGAGCAAAGGCCTTGATCACTATCAGACGATAGAAGCTGAAATATTGCAAGAGTTTACCCCAACAACTGCTCAATTTCCATTAAATGCAGGTTTACGTCTAGTGCGTGAGTGCTGTGACAAACTAGAAGCACAGGTTTCATGGATAGACACAGAAAATCCCCTCACAGCGTTGGATGCTGATGAATGATTGTGAGTTGCTAGCAGCATGAAATAGGAGTAATAATCATGGATTTGACTACAAATTATATGGGAATGAAATTGCGATCGCCTCTTGTTCCCTCTGCATCCCCTCTGTCTGAAGACATTGACAACATTCAACGCATGGAAGATGCAGGTGCAGCAGCAGTGGTGATGCATTCGCTATTTGAGGAACAGTTGCGCTTAGAACGCCATGAACTCCACCATCACCTCACCCACGGTACTGAAAGTTTTCCTGAAGCCTTAACTTACTTCCCTGATTCCATGAACTTTCGGGTGGGGCCAGAAACTTATCTAGAACATATCCACAAAGTTAAAGAGAAGGTAAACATTCCCATTATTGCCAGTCTCAACGGCTCATCTGTGGGTGGATGGACAAATTATGCTAAACAAATTCAGCAAGCGGGAGCAGACGCACTGGAGTTGAATATATACTATGTCCCTACCGATATAGAACTAACGAGTAATGAAATTGAGCAGACTTATATTGATATTCTTCGTGCAGTCAAAGCAGTAGTAACTATCCCTTTAGCCATCAAACTCAGCCCCTACTTTACCAATACAGCAAATATGGCTAAACGTTTGGATGAGGCCGGTGCTGATGCTTTGGTACTATTTAATCGTTTTTACCAGCCAGATATCAATCTTATTAACCTGGAAGTTGAACCCAATGTGTTGTTAAGTACACCACAATCAATGCGATTACCGCTGCGCTGGGTTGCAATTCTCTATGGTCGCATTCATGCCGATTTGGCTGCAACTAGCGGTATTCACAGGGGAGATGATGTGTTAAAAATGCTCATGGCTGGTGCTAAAATTACGATGCTTTGCTCGGTACTGCTACGACATGGAATCGACTATATTCGAGTTGTTGAGCAAGAAATGCGCCAATGGATGCAAGAACACGAATACGAATCAGTACAGCAAATGCAGGGGAGTATGAGTCAAAAGCATTGCCCAAATCCCAGCGCTTTTGAACGTGCCCAGTATATGCGATCGCTTGCTACTTATAAACCTGAATGGGCAGTCACTCATGACACATCAAATTACTTCGGTTAAAAGTTTTGGCGTTGTATAATAAAAGGATGAATTAGGGTTTACTCCTGTGTATTGTCCATACTGCGAATCTACGGAGATCAGGAAAAATGGCAAACTAAGAGGTAAACAAAACCACATTTGTTTGTGTAAGCTGTGGTCGTCAATTTTGAAAATACGCGTTTATGTTCAGTATCCAGCACGCCTACATCGAAAAACACTTTACCAGCTTTCTTCACCCGTGCGATCGCTCAAAGGAGAATGCTAGAAATGCTTGTAACAGCATTGTTAGCTGGAATTTCGCTATAGTTAACGGTTAACAAGTAAGGTTAAAAGAATGAAACAGATGGAAACTAAGCCAAGCAACCCATCGCTAGAACTTACAGAAATTCCTACTGGCTATCTAAACATTATGGGTTATGTTGATGAGTCGGAGGTAAATGGCCCTGGTTCTCGTGCTGTCATTTGGGTACAAGGTTGTCCGCGTGAGTGTCCTGGCTGCTTTAATCCTGAGTCTTGGCCATTTGAGATTAACCAACTGATTTCTGTAGATACCCTTGTCGAGAAGATTTTGAATAAACCTCGTAATACGGGTGTGACATTCTCTGGTGGAGAACCCTTTTGGCAAGCAACTGCATTAGCATCTTTGGCACGTAAGGTAAAAGCTGCTGGTTTAAATGTAATGTCTTTTACAGGATTCACTTTCAAGCAATTACAGTCAGAATCTGCTCCCCCAGATTCTCAAACTTTGTTAGAACAACTGGATATCCTAATTGACGGGCCTTTTGTAGAGTCACTGGCAATTAATTCTCCCGATTCTCCTGTTTCTTCGAGTAATCAACGGGTTCGTGTCTTAAACCCGGCTTTCGCCGACCAGATTACTTGGGCCAGTGACCAGATAGAAGTTCATGTCCTCAAGGATGGTAGTCGGATTGTCACTGGCTACCAAGGTGGATTGGAATTAATTTAGCTGAAACAGCAAGAAGCCTCACATCTCACCCGGTAGGGGAGTGTGAGATGAATTGCGAGTGAGTTGACGACAGTCCGCCGACCAATTTTTCCCGTAGGGAAAACAGGGAGGTGGACATGGAGGAAACTAACAAATACTTCGACTACTTCGGCTACTTCGGCTACTTCGGCTACTTCGGCTACTTCGGCTACTTCGGCTACGCTCAGTACAAGTACGCTCAGTACAAGTACGCTCAGCACAAGTCTTGTGTTATGCTGTTTTATAGCAAATTGATTTTGCTCTAAGATGTTAAAAGTTGTCAAAGTCAGATTATATCCAGATGCCCTTCAACAGCAGTCACTAGCGCAAGCTTTTGGCTCTTGTCGTTGGCTGTGGAATTATTGTCTGAATTTGATGAACCAAACATACAAAGAGACAGGTTTTGGCTTGTCTGGATATGAAGTTAAAAAGATAATTCCTCAGTTAAAAAAAGAGTATGAATGGTTATCATTGACCTACTCACAATGTTTGCAGCAAGTTTGTTTAAATCTAGGAGTTGCTTTTAATAATTTCTTTGAGAAAAGAGCAAATTATCCAAATTTCAAATCAAAGCACAACAAACAATCAATACATTATCCTCAAAATGTATTGATTGCTGACAATTATTTAACCTTCCCTAAAATAGGGGATGTGTCAGCAATAATTCATAGACCTATCGAAGGAAAAGTTAAAACTGTAACTATATCTAAAAATTGTTCTAACCAATACTTTGCAGCCATTCTTTTTGATGATGGTAAGGATAAACCACAATCATCTACAGATGGTAAAGCAATAGGTATTGATTTGGGACTAACTCACTTCGCTGTTACTAGTGATGGGTCTAAGTTTGACAATCCTAAAATACTCAACAAACACGAGAAAAACCTGAAGCTAAAACAGCAACAATTATCTAGGAAGAAAAAAGGTTCTAATAACCGCATTAAATCTAGAAATAAAGTTGCTAGAGTTCACAGAAAAATTACTAATTGCCGTGAAGATTTTCTACACAAACTATCTCGTAGGATAGTTAACGAAAACCAAGTGATTGTAGTCGAAAATCTGAATGTTAAAGGCATGATGCAAAACCACTGTCTAGCTAAATCTATTCATCAGGTTGGCTGGGGAATGTTTTGTACAATGCTTAAATACAAGACAGAAATAGAAGGAAAGATTTATCAAGAAGTAGATAGATTTTTTCCTAGTTCAAAAACCTGTCATGTGTGCTTGAATCAAGTCGGTAGCTTACCACTAAATATAAGGGATTGGACTTGTGAAAAGTGCCAAACTAAACATGACAGGGACATAAACGCAAGTATTAACCTTCGAGATGAAGGACTACGAATTTTAAACCTGAGCGCAGTCGAAGGTTTGACCTCTGGAACGGGGGATAAAGCGATGAAGTGTGGTCTTGGGGGTTTCCCCCATGAACAACTTCATCAAGAAGCCTGTCGCCCAGATGTAAGTCGGAGTAATAGAGGACGTAAGAAATCTACTACTGTGCTTTCTGTTGGGCAGGAAGCCTACACTGTACGCAAAGCGTCAGTGTAGGTAGTTCACGAGTATTTTTTGAGTAGCAAATAAGTAGCTAAAAATCAGCGCATTCGGTATTAACTACCTCTGGATGGCATTAATGCTCTAAGACCGTCTGGACAGTATCTCCGACCCAGAAAGTAGCTTTATCAGGGGTAATCCCGCTGCTGATTGCCCAAGTGATGAATGTATGACGACAGCTATAAGACGGTAAATAAGGAACTAGCCCCTGGCTTGCTAGTTCCTTTACTAGTCCGGCGCGCTTGTAAGTTTTACCTTCAATCCGAAATCGCTCTTCTCTCCAGAAGTCCAGCATGAGGTCAGAGTTCATGGGTTTTCCCGTTTTGGAGCGAAATATTAAATTATCAGGCTTGGCGTGTTCAGGTCTAAGAGATAAAAGCAAGAACTGTAATTTTGAACCTGTCTGACATGGAAACACGCGCTTTTTACCATTTTTTGTTCCTTTAAGAATTGTGATGGTTATCGTGAACCTGAAACTCTGCTACAGGATGCTGATATTGCGATGTACCGTGCTAAACAACAGGGAAAAACCCGTTTTAGCATATTTGATGAAGCTACCAATTGTTAGCGGGTTAAATATTAAGTATATCAAAAAAATACATCATACAATCAAGTTTCATGGGTGCATTTAACCTAATCTTTTAAACATAAAAGTCTGTCTTTTTGAGGACTAATACCTAATCTTCAAGAATATTTTATTGATTAATCCGTAAAAATTTCTGCAATGCAAGTTGCACTTCTGGTTGCTTAATATAAACTTCTGTTGCCTCAATTAAATTGCAGATATTTTCTTGGCTTACATCATCAATATCATCATTCAAGGGTTTGTTAGTTAGTTCTCGATCAAGTTTGAATTGCAACCGTAAAACCCGATCATGAATTATCTGACTGGTAATATACTCGTGAATATTTGAAGAGGCATCAAATAATATACCAATTAATGGCTGTGCCCACTGTATAAGACCCCAACTTTGAGCTTGATCAAATGGTATTACTCGTGTGCGATGTCCAGTTCCTACAGAAAGAACGGTAATTTCTTCAGCTTTATAGCCTAATCTTAATGCTTCAGCAACAGCACAACTAGAAGGGTTATTAGCAGCAACACCGCCATCAATAGCAGAATATATACATTTAATCGAATAGGTAGAGGTATTATCTGGTATCTTTACCCAAGGGGAATCTAAAAAAGCTAGTCGAGTTGTTCCTGCATACTTATTAATAGTACGAGTTTGGCCATTGCCTATGCCGCTGGTGATTCTAATTTGTGTATTGTTATATATATTCTCTATAGAGGATGCATCATCATCTAAAGTAATGGTTTGGGCAGTTCCATTCTGAACTATTCCATTTACTCTTTTTTCTAGTTTATGTGCTGGAAAATAACTTGGAGCAGATGCTGAACATAGACAAGCTTCCCACAACGGTACATTACCATAATCTTTATCTTGTCGCCAGCTTTTAAATATGATTGGTTCTCTACTAATTGTGTCATAAGAAACAATTAATAGCTTTGGCGTTGTAATGTCTAATAATCTTGTATCACCTAAAGATTCTTTAAGGACTTGAATCAAACCGCTATCGGAAAACTTGGGAGCAGATAAACCGTATTTGAGTAGTAAAGGAATCCGTTGGAGAGAAAAACGACTTCTATAAGGAAAGATGATTTTGCCTTTTTGCTTGTATAAATCAATTATATCTTTGCTACTACATCCTCTCGCGATCGCAGCTGCTAAAAGTGACCCTGTAGAAGTTCCCGCAATGAAGTTAAAATATTTATTTAAAGGTTGATTCATTTGCTGTTCAATTGCGGCTAGAATGGTCGCTGTAACCACTCCCCGAATCCCGCCACCATCCAAGCTCAAAATCCGAAAAGGCATATTACTCCGAAGCTTCTGCAATTTTTGATTTGACCAACATATCTGAATATAACTTAGATGTTATATTTGAGTAATAATCTTGATTTTTCTATCAAAATCATTGCAGATTTATTTTAAATAAATCTTATTTTAATCAACTTAGAGATTCTGTAATGGAACAAACAGAAAAACAAAAAATGCTTGCAGGCGAGTTATATCTTGCCAATGATCCTGAATTAGCTTCTGAAAATAAACAAGCTAGTCGTCTGTTGCGAATGTACAACGCAACAACAGAAGAACAGCCAAAAGAACGCAGGCAAATTTTGCAAGAACTATTCCAAAAAATTGGGTATGAAGCATCGATTGTGCCACCATTTTACTGCGACTACGGCAGCAATATTTCTGTGGGCGATGGATTATATATGAACTATGGTTGTGTGATTTTAGACTGTAATACAGTTGAAATTGGCGAGCATGTTTTGTGCGCTCCTTATGTACAAATTTATGCTGCTTATCATCCTGTAGAACCAAAAATCCGTCTTTCAGGCAGAGAACTGGCTGCTCCTGTCAAAATTGGTAATAATGTCTGGATTGGTGGTGGTGCAATTATTTGTCCAGGCGTCACAATTGGCGACAACACCACTATTGGTGCTGGTAGTGTAGTTGTGAAAGATATCCCAGCCAATGTAGTTGCAGCAGGCAATCCCTGCCGCATCATTCGACATTTGTCCTAAAATGACTATTTATTAGAACTTGTATCCTCTAGCCAGCCAATAGTGCCAGTCTGCGATCGCTTCTTGAGTTTCACTATCCGCATTAATCGCCTCTAATTCCGATAGCTTAACAGAAAAGACATCTTCATCATTGCCTTCTGGATAAACCACTTCCATATACATATCTTTTAAGCACTCATCATCTGGTGCCATTCCTAGCACCTCAACTTGTTTTTCTTCAATCTCAGACGATTTGCGTGACTTCTTCTTCCACTTAGCCATAAAGGGAATGTTCAAAGTATCGTCTAGGTAGTAATACCAACCCATCGCCCGTTCTTCTTTGTCATTATCGGTATCAACAATGATCTCTGTCTCAATCCGATGTTCCCGTTTTTCGTCACGTTCAACACTAGGCATAAGATAAAGGCTTGCGTATGTTGGACTTTGATATGGTATATCCTTTTGACGATTTCGTGTCAATTTTTTTTCTGCTGTTTTACCCATGCTCGAAATAAGTTAATCATTGGAATTTCACCTATTTTGAGGCTTTATTGCAGAAAACGGGGAATTTCGGTTGTTAAAGCTAGATTGGCAAAAGTTGGTGAGATATTACCAGGGACGTATACACTATCTCGCAACTGGTAAATCTGCATGATAGGTTCGTCATAACGCTAAACCTCCGGAACACCTAAAGCAAGATAGATGGGGAGTCGGTCAAACCCGTTATTCATTCCCTTTTAATTTTGCAATATGTCTAGTATTTACTGATTTCAAAAAGAGCGATAATAGTTATTGTGATACTTTTTTGATAGTCGCCAGGGCTAGTAATAAATTAGACTTTACAAACATCCTCTAACAGAAAGGGACTATAAGTAGGTGGGTAGGAAAATTTCTAAGTATGTCATTGCGAGTGGAACGAAGTGAAACGCAGCAATCGCAAACATTTCAGTGAATTTACATTTCGTTATATAGTTAGGTTTATTCGTGCATACCTACTTACTCTCCATGAGTCCTGTTTGTAAAGAGTGTATCGAAAAGCTAGAATATAACTCCCAAAAAAGTATTGATTGCTGATTTTGATTGAGGCAATTGTTGTGTAAATAGTTATGTTCCAGGAGGTTACAATGAGTCGTCTGCTCTATGAAAACTCAGTTTCATATCAAGGATATCTCATCATTCCATTTGTTTTTGGTAAAGCGGATAGTTACGAAATTTATTCGTACAAACTCTTATCAGAAATTGGGCATAAAAGCAAATTTCACAAGGCAGATAATCCAGCAGGTATTTATGGCAGTAGTATCAATAATATTATTGATATTGCCCAAGAGCATATTGACCAAAATTCTGAGTTGGTCACTCAAGGGGATAGTTTTAAATCCCGCTATATTTACCGCCACAATTTGATTATTGTCTTTCAAGAAAGAGGGAAATACTTTTATGATCATTATCCTCCAGAATTATTGAATAATATTGCAGCACCAAAATTATTCAAATCCGAATACGAATGCTTGAGTTGGATTAAGCAAGGACTAAATGGGCAATATATCCGACAGCAAGCAAGCTAAAAGGGAGTATCCTGTTTTGGCGAATCGCCCGCAGACTAGAAGTCTGGGGCTATACAAACAAAGTCCGCCTACGCGGACTCATTGAAACTCACGTAGGCGGTGAGTCCTGTACTCAAGTTTGACAGCAACGCTGAACTGACTCAAGCATTGCAACAAGCCCCTATCAAGGTGCTGGAGTGGACATTTGTTAAAAGTTAGACAGTTGTGTTCTAAATAACCGCACCTTAGGGGACGGGGACTACGACCATTGCAAAGATTAAAATTCCTTAACACTCCGTTACAATAAGGACATAGAGAGAGATAAATACAAAACTCTCGCAAATGAAATCAAAGGTGTACGACATGAATGGCACAATTCGCGTTGGTAATCTCTTCGGGATTCCCTTCTATATCCATCCGTCGTGGTTTTTAGTTCTGGGCTTAGTAACCTGGAGTTATAGCAGTGGACTGGCGGCACAATTTCCTCAATTAGCTGGGGGAGTAGCCTTGCTACTGGGATTAATGACAGCGTTGTTATTGTTTGCTTCTGTCGTCGCCCATGAATTAGGACATAGCTTTGTCGCGATTCGCCAGGGAATTGATGTGAAATCGATCACACTATTCATATTTGGCGGTTTAGCAAGCTTAGAAAAAGAATCGAAAACCCCAGCAGAAGCTTTTTGGGTGGCGATCGCCGGGCCTTTAGTTAGTCTATTACTCAGTGGAATTGTTGCAGGGATTGGTATTGCTAGTGCTGCATCCGGCCCTTTAGCTGCAATTGTTGGTGTTTTAGCTATTGTTAACTTGGCATTAGCACTATTTAACTTGATTCCTGGCTTGCCTTTAGATGGCGGTAATATCTTAAAAGCCATTGTTTGGAAAATTACAGGCAATCCTTATAAAGGTGTGACTTTTGCTAGTCGAGTCGGACAAGTATTTGGTTGGGTAGCGATCGCTTCTGGTTTATTACCGCTACTATTCTTTGGCAGCTTCGCTAACTTTTGGAACTTGTTAATTGGTTTCTTCTTATTGCAAAATGCTGGGAATGCGGCTCAATATGCCAGAGTCCAAGAAAAACTTACAGGTTTGACAGTAGCAGATGCTGTTACACTCAACAGTCCAATTGTATCTGCGAATCTGAGCCTAAGAGAATTTGCTGATGCACAAATTACGAGTGGAAAAGACTGGCGGCAATTCTTAGTAACAGATGATCATGGACAATTAGTAGGTGCGATCGCTGTTGATGATTTGCGAAGTGTTTCGACAACAATGTGGTCAGAAACTCCAGTTAAAGAAGTGATGCGAGCGATCGCTCAATCAACTACAGTAAAATCAAATCAACCCCTGTTAGAAGTAGTGCAGCTACTCGAACAACAAAAGTTATCTGCCTTACCTGTAATTCGTGACAATGGTGTTCTAGTAGGAATTTTAGAAAAAGCTGCGGTTATCCAACTACTGCAAAGCAGATATCAACCTCACCCTGCATAAGTTATCTGAACCTTTGGAATGTAGAGACGTAGCAGTGCTACGTCTGTTTTAATTTCTTTTATAACAATACCTTCGCCAAATTGAAAAAAGCCTTGATTCGTAGCGACTGTCTTGATTGTCAAGCGATCGAAAGCAAAAAGAATGGCGAAGGTATTGATAAATACAGCGGTTTTCATGTGAATGGAATACACCACCCTAGTACAGCACGGCGTAAATAAACAGACCATTAAAAATGGTAAAAAAGTCGATAATACAAGTCTTTTGACTTTTGACTTCCGCGCAGCGGTACTCTAGCCTCTAGTCCCTTTTGAAGCGCTATAGAGTGGGAAAACCGTACTTAGATTAGATGTTTTCTGCACCGTGCATCTTAGTTGAAGTAGATACAATTAAATAGTGGCTTAAGTAATGCTGTTATTTCAAAAATAGAAACAGCATTAGCAGGAGAGCAAAAACATGACAAATCAATTGAAAACAGCTGCTTTGTTAGCTGCGCTGAGTGGTCTTTTGATTGCCATTAGTTACTGGGTAATAGGCGGAACTGGTGGCTTAATTATAGGAATTGGTTTAGCAGCAGTAACCAATATATTTTCTTGGTATCAATCAGATAAGATTGCCCTGGGAGTTTACCGCGCCCAACCCGCAACTCAAGCACAAGCGCCGGGACTTTATCGCATGGTGCAGAGGTTAAGCGATCGCGCTAATATTCCTATGCCCAGAATTTACATTGTTCCCAGCCAAAATGCTAACGCTTTTGCAACAGGACGTGATCCAGAACACGCGGCTGTTGCAGTTACCGAAGGTATTTTAAATATCTTGTCAGAGGATGAACTAGAAGGCGTTATTGCTCATGAACTTACCCACATTATTAATCGTGATACCTTAACACAAGCCGTTGCTGCTACAGTCGCTGGTGCTGTTTCATTTCTGGCACAAATGCTGAGTTATAGTTTGTGGTTTGGTGGTGCCGGATCGCGAGATAATAATAGAGGTGGAAATCCTTTAGGGATATTGTTAACAGTAATTCTTGCACCGTTAGCTGCCACAGTTATTCAGTTAGCAATCTCACGCACACGGGAATTTTCTGCTGATGCTGGTGCTGCTAAATTAACTGGTAATCCCCGCGCCTTAGCTAGAGCTTTGCAAAGACTAGAAGCGACAGCGCGACAAATGCCTTTGAATGCTAACCCAGCCTTTGAGCCATTATTAATTATTCATCCCATCTCTGGGCAATTTATGGGTAACTTATTCTCTAGTCACCCTCCCACCGAAGTCAGAATTGAAGAATTACTGAAGTTAGAACAACAACTGCCAACAACAGCCTATTAATATTTGGCAAATCAACCAAAGGTGCAGATCCAATAGAAAATCTTGTAATTGAAGGAAGTCTTAACTATGACTGATAACAATATTGAACCCATAGTAGTAGTAGAAATCAGTTCTCAAACCAACGAAATGGTAGAAACCGAAATGGTTGGCGAAACCGATGAAGTAAAGCGCGAAACTAAAGCGCTAATTGAAGCGCTGAAAAGACGCGCCCAGTCTGAGGCAGAGTCAGCAGGTACTCTAACCCGTGAGACCTATTTAAATGCTGTGCGTCAAGCCAGGGAAGCAATTGAAAGAGAAAAACTCATTGAGCGCGATCGCCTAGAACATTCTTGGGCTGTCATGCAAGACGAAACCGAGAGAAATTGGCATCTGCTAATGAAAGAAGTTGCAGATTTTAGCGATCGCCTACAAAAGGCTGCTAAAGCGGCTTGGGAAGCTTTTAACGCTCCTCACTCTCAAGATTAAGTTTTGTGTCCTAACAATAGTATTGTATCTACCGCTAAAACAGCCCGGAAGTTATTTCGGGCTAATATTTTTTTGCTATATCTCATACATCTGTTTATGTTTGGCTAAAAGCTGAAGATATTTCTCATTTGCCTTAGCTTTTATCCACTTTGCTTTAAATATTGCTGCTGATTCGGCTTTAACTGGATCTACTACATAGGGTATAATTTCTTTTTTATCACCTGTATCTGATGAAGTTTTTTTATATTTTCTGCCGCTTTTATGATTAGCATAACGACGGGAGCGAGTATAACCCATTTGGATAAATTTCCTTGCCATATCTGCACCGACAAAATCATCCTGTGCTAAATAGTCAAGAAACAAACTATAGATTTTTTCACTAGACTCTTTGGCAATATCGGGAGTTTTGAATCGCCAATAGGGCAAAATTTCTGATTTGTATGGTTCTATCAAAAGTACACCCTGTTCACCTTTGCCAATGCGATAGAGTTCAGGATGTTGGCGAAAATCAATATTTGGAAAGTCTAAAGAATAATCAAAAGACATGCTAGATTTTTATTATATAAAATAAACTTTTCTCAAAAGTTTAACTTCCACCTATGTAGATAAATTTTGTTTAGCCATGCTATCTAGCACCACCTCAGTAAACAGTGTTCTTGCACCAGGAAACCTGCGTAAGGTACATCACATTGCTATTAACGTCCAAGATATGCACGCTTCCCGCTACTTTTACGGTACTATTTTGGGTTTGCATGAACTTTCTGGCGATGAAGTACCTGTAACTTTGGTTGAACTAGTCACAGCAGGGAAGGTGGCTAACTTCATTACTCCCGATGGGACAATTCTAGATTTATTTTGGACACCTGACTTAACACCACCAGATCCAGATCCAGAGAAGAGTTTCACCAGAGCGTATCACCTGGCTTTTGATATAGATCCGCAATTATTTGAGCAAGCAGTGGCAGTGATCAGAGAAAATCAAATAGCGATCGCTCATGGCCCAGTCACCCGTCCTACTGGTAAAGGTGTATACTTCTACGATCCCGATGGTTTCATGATTGAGATTCGATGCGATCCAATGTAGATGTTTTTGCAATAATTATTAGGAAATGCCATATACCAACCAATTTTAGTTAATCAAAATTCAACGCCCCAGTAGTCACCAGGGCGTTATTTAAACAGCACTACAACTCAAAAAAAGCTGCTAACCGATTTATTTTAATTGATGCTTTTTAGCGGTCTCGCCAGCTTTTATCTATATAGCGTTGGTCTCCTACCTCCGATACTTGGATAGAGGCTTTATAACCTCCTCTCATTCTGGTAGTGAAAACGCGAGTTTTGACCTTCACTTGTCTGGGATCTACTCCTACCTTCAACCCTTCGAGTAGTACCCGACCGTCAAAGTCTTCATTGCTACTGATGCCCTTAAGTGCCAAAATTGTTGGGGTGATATCAACGTTACTTGCAGGTGTTTCAATAGTTACTCCTTGTTTGAAATCGACTCCCCAAGCAATAAAGGTGTTGCGAACATTCCAAGGACTCATGCTGCCATGACCACTACCGTTGCCTGTAAGTGGACCAGTTGTCCCACTACTAGTTTCTGTAAAGTCGGTTCCCTCAACACCAAAGGCATTTTTATTTGATGTCCAAGGAAAGGTCAAAATGATGTCAGCACCTCGTTCTTGATTGAACTCATGGATAAGTTCCAAAGAAAAGGTTCCTGGTACCCAACCTTCTGGTTGAGGAGAGCGTTGCTTATCTGGTTGATTAAATGCAGCATCAACTTGAGGTCTTCCTCTAACTGGTCTGCGCGCTGCTGTAAACAGAACGCCACTCCAATCCTGTTTTTGTAAGAAGTTAACAATCTTTTCTATTTTTCTGGGATTATGGTTTTTGACGTGCAGCAATACAGCCTGACCACTGCTAGCTAAGACTACATCATCTGAATCTTGTCCGAGCTTGAGTCCAGCATTAGTTAATTCTTGTCCCACATTGACGGCAAAGGTCTGAACGCTGAAGCCATGATCGGAGATCACGAAGATATTAGTTCGGTTAAATAGCCCAAGTTTTTTGAGCCGATTCAGAATCAGACCAATATTGCGATCATCGTTGCGGATGACGTTGATACCTTCTGGAGATCCAGCGCCAAATCGATGCTGAGTATGGTCAGGTTCGGTTAACCAGTTAAGAATTACATCGGGTTTTAGCTCTGGGAGTACATAATCTGTGAGAACCTTCCCAGTCCAGTCTACCGCTTCATTGTATTGGTCATCTCCGTTGGTATCTTTATTGACAGGGGCAGCACCAAAGCGAGCTAGAATTTCCTGGTTTACCTTAGCGGGGAATGCTACAAGTTTACCTGGGTCAAAATATCCATTAATCAAAAAGCCGACATTATTAGTGATAGATCGGGGATTGAGCAAAAGTGCGCTACCTGTTGACCCAGAACTAATAGCAGCTAGTTTCAGACCATTTTCTTGGAGATGTTCGCCCAAAGTTTTGACAAAGACCAACTTTCCACCATTTACTTCGTCCAGTTTCAGGAGATTAGTATATTCGCCTGTGCTAAATGAACTGGTTGGGTTTACCTGTGGCACATACATTGAGTTGCTAACAATGCCATTTTTACCTGGATAATACCCTGTACCGATCGCTGCTGAGTTAACACGAGTAACTGTAGGGAAAACAGCATGGCTATTGACGTAGTTGACACCCTCTTGACGCAAACGATATAAGTTAGGCGTATTTTGTGGATTGATAGAATCGGGGCGCAGCCCATCTAAAATAAAGACTAGATTGAGACGAGCTTGACCAGGCAGCACAAAGTTAGTCTTCTTACGGTGGGCTGTGTCGGCTAATGTTACTGTAGTCTGGCGTAACAAGTATTCCCCTGCACAAAAAGTTACAGCAGACATCCCAATAATTAATCCACCGAGAAACAAACGCCGCTTGATCGAGTACTGGCGCGTCTTAGGAGATATATTGGAGTCGTTAGAAGTTGTTTTTAATTGTCCTTGGTTGTTGTTCATACAATCTCTTTTTTACAATACAGCAGAGTACTACCTAGTAAGCTTTGCCCAAGGCGATCGCTACTTCCAAAGCAAGAAGGCTTAAAAGCAGATTGATAAGCAAAAGGAAAACTCAGCAAATTTTGTTTTCTTCGCTAGGGCTTACGCACTCGTGACGAAAAACTAAGCCTTTACGATTACTTCGCTTTGCTCGTAATGACTTGAAATCGTAATCTGTGCATAAGTCCTGTTCGCGACAAAAAAGCTGTTAAATTCCTGCTTCTTATTTGTTTTTGATTTTGGAGGTTTTGTTTTAACGTCTATTTACCAACGACTTAACTAAAAGTTAAATCTGGATTAAAAGCCAACTTCGCAAACAAAATTTTTAATCAATGTGCGGACGATATACTCTATGTAATAAATTAGACTTTACTTTACAAACATCCTCTAAAACTCGGTAATATATCTTTTCCTGATAGAGTCTCAGGGTTGTGTAATATTTCTACTTCTTGACCTACACGATATACTTCTACTTGTTGTGTTTTGGGGTCGATTAGCCAACCTGAACTAACACCATTATCTATATACTCTTGCATTTTTTCTTGCAAGGCTCTAAGTGAATCTGTTTGTGAGCGCAACTCTAAAACTTAGAGCATCCATGTTTACTACTCATTTTTTTAAGAATCAATTTCAGCTAATTCTAACCAGCGCTCAGTAGCCACATCAATTGCTTCTTTGAGAGTTTCTACTTGTTCGTAGAGTTTTTGTACTTGGCTATAATTTCCAGGAGAGACATTTGTTAGTGCTTTCTCAGTTTCTGCTTTTTCAGCTTCTAACTGAGCAATTTTACCCTCCAATTGTTCAAATTCCCGTTTTTCCCAATTGGATAATCCACGCCGCTTTTTATTTTCTGTATTTTGAGGAGGAGATGCAACTTTTTCTGACTCTATTTTTTGTGACTTTTCTTTATTACTAGCTTGCTGCTGTTTTTCTGACTCTTCTTCGGCTTTTTTATAATCTAGATAAACTGAGTAATTACCTGGATATTGCCGTAAATTACCGCCTGCTTCTAAGGCAAAAATTGTGTCTACAGTCCGGTCTAAAAAGTAGCGATCGTGAGAAACTGTAATTACACACCCAGCAAAATCTTCTAAATAATCTTCTAGGATTGCTAGTGTCTGCACATCCAAATCATTTGTCGGTTCATCTAAAATTAAAACATTGGGCGCACTAATGAGAATACGCAATAAAAATAAACGTCGCTTTTCTCCACCAGAAAGTTTATAAATGGGAGCATACTGCTGGTTTCCAGGAAAAAGAAATCGCTCTAACATTTGGGAGGCAGAAATTTGAGTACCATCGGAAATTTTGACAAATCCACCCTCTTCTTTGATGTAGTCAATTACGCGCTGATTTTCGTCTAAAGCTGTGAGTAATTCCTCAGAATGCTGGTCAAAGTAACCTATATGAATGGTAGTACCAATTTCTACAATACCAGCATCTGGCTGAACACGCCCAGTAATAATATCCATTAAAGTAGATTTACCTGCACCATTACCACCAATAATGCCAATGCGGTCTTCGGGACTAAATTCGTAAGTAAAGTTATTAATTAAAGTCCGTCCATCGTAGGCTTTAGAAATATTATTTAGTTCAATAACTTTTTTACCGATGCGACGACCGATTGTAGAAATATCAACTTTACCCTGAGCTTGTTTAAACTCAGTTTCTCGCATGGCGTGAACGCGCTCAATTCTAGCTTTTTGTTTGGTACTTCGAGCTTTTGGCCCGCGGCTTAACCATTCCAATTCGCGCCGCAATACACCTTGATGTTTACGCTGACTACTAATAGCAGATTCTTCAGCTAAGGCTTTCTTTTCTAAATAGTATGAATAATTGCCTGTATAAGTAAAAATATCACCTCGGTCAATTTCAATAATGCGATTTGTAACTTTATCTAAAAAATAGCGGTCATGGGTAATGAGTAAGAGTGCGCCACGAAAGCGATTTAAATAACTTTGCAACCATTCCACAGAAAGAGCATCAAGATGGTTAGTTGGCTCATCCATGAGTAAAACATCTGGTTCTGATAACAAAGCTGTCGCTAGGGCGATGCGCTTGCGATAACCTCCAGATAAAGTACTAATTACGGCATCAAAGTCAAAAATTCCTAACTGACTGAGGATAATTTTGGCGTTGGTTTCCAGTTCCCAAGCGCCAGTAGTTTCCATATTCTGCATGACTACAGAAAGACGGGACATTAACTGATTATCTTCTGGATAGTGAGCTAGTTTATGAGTCAGTTCTTCATACTCACGTACCAAAGATAAATGTTCACCACTGTCAGCAAAAATTTGCTCTAAAACTGTACGATTTTCATCTAAATCTGGCTGCTGAGGCAAGTAAATAATTTTGGAACCAGAGGTAGATAAAATCTGACCACTATCGATTGATTCTAGTCCGCCAATCATTTTTAATAGAGTTGATTTGCCAGAACCGTTAGTACCAATTAAGCCAACTTTATCAGTAGCATCGAGACTAAAACTAGCATCTTTTAATATTTCTTTGATTCCGAAGTCTTTTTTTACCGACTGTAGCGTAATAATACCCATAAAATTAGTTATTACTGATTAATTATTAGCTAGTAGGTAAGACATCTAGCTTACCTACACAACCAAATTTTAGACGAATAAATCGAGTGGTAAATGTCCATACATTTCGTTAATTCCCCCTTCGTCATAAGACTGGCAAGACACTAATACTCCACGATGATGTCCTGGGTAGGAATCGAGGTAACACAAACCATTTTTGCCATTTAATTTGATATAAACTGGCCCTTCAGGTGTAGCTAAATCGCTTGGTACTTCATACCCAAAAGCATGAGAGTAAGTTTTCATTGCTAGTATTCCTTCTTCTGCTGTATCAGCGCAAATTCCTAATATTTGGTAATCAGAGAGACTAGTGATTAAAACTAAGGCTTTACGGGTTAAAACTTTTTCTGATGGTTTAAGAATAGGTGCGATATCTAAACAGTTAAATTTATTTAGAATTTTTTTTGCTTCTGCGGTTGTGAGATTCTGATGATTAGGAGTTGACATAAATTAGTTTATTATTGACTCGGTTTTGCTTTTGTGTCTGAGGTGGGTTCTACCCACCTTATTTGTATTATTGACTCAAATTATGGCTGATCAGGAACATTCCCTAAGTTGAAAATGAAAGGCACACTACCTTTTGATTCACCACCCATCACGAGAACTCTTGGCATTTGAGCACCGCCTGTTCTCCATGCTTCAATTGCTTCTTTTTGCAGAACTAATTGCCCACCTTGAGCTTTGAGAGTTTCTGCTAAGAGTTTTTGGGCTTCTGCTTTACCTTTAGCCCGATTAACATCTGCTTGTGCTTCTTGTTCAGCTTCTCGTGCTACGTAAACGGCTCTTTGGGCGCGTTGTTCAGCTATTTGTTTTTCTTCTACTGCTCTGGCAAATTCTGGTGAAAAAGTCAAGTCAACTACACTAGTATCTAGGACGATTATCCCATATTTATCTAAGCGATCGCCTAAAGCATTATCGAAGTCTTGTTTCAATTCACTTCTTTTGGTAATTGCTTCTTCGACTGTGCGTCTAGCAGCTGCGATTTTGAACGCTTCTTGAGTCTGGGGGGCAATGATTTTCGAGACAATATTTGCTAAAGTTCCTTGTTTTCTTCTGATTTCAACTACTTGTAAAGGATCAAGACTAAAGTTAATGGCAAATCTGGCAGATAAATTTTGCAAATCCTTAGTAGAACTTTCCGCTGGTACTTCAAATTTCTGCACCGTCAAATCATATATATCTATTGCTGAGATGAAAGGTGGTTTTACATGAATCCCCTCCAACAAAGCACCGTCTCTCGCTTTACCTAAGATCCTGATTACTCCTGCTTGTCCTGGGTTAATAATAACAAATGCATTCAGCCCGATTAGCACAATTATTGCGACCACAATCCCCAAAACCGTAGTTTTCCAATTTCCCAACTGCTGATTTTTCAAGCTTTTTTCTCCTTTTGCATCTTTAGGCAACTTCTGTACTATGGTGACACGTTATCAGCCTACGCAGGTTCAAAGCTACAAAAGTTAGATGCTTCTCCCTATCGTGGTAATATTCAGTTTCACGCAATTGTAAACGGCCAGATAATGAAAAGGCGTAGACATTCAGTGCATCCCCTCCAGCGCCTGCTTGACTACGGACACCAGTATCGTCAGCAAATTTGGCTGGCTACTGGTTGTTCTATCCTCAATAAACTTTTTGACTTAGCACCGCCGGCATTAATTGGGATTGCGGTAGATGTGGTGGTCAAACAGCAGGATTCTATCATTGCTCAGTTAGGAATTAAAGATGTCTTTGGGCAGTTTTTGATTCTTTCCTTCCTCACTGTGATTGTTTGGATACTAGAATCAATTTTTGAGTACGCTTACGCTCGACTTTGGCGCAACTTAGCGCAGAATGTTCAGCATAACCTCCGTTTGGATGCCTACAAACATTTGCAAGAGTTGGAATTGGCTTATTTTGAAGAACGCAGCACTGGCGGTTTAATGTCCATCCTCAGTGATGATATTAACCAATTAGAGCGATTTTTGGACACGGGAGCGAATGATCTGATTCAAGTTGCTACAACTGTCGTCATTATTGGCGGTGCTTTCTTCGTTTTGGCTCCTAGTGTAGCGTGGATGGCCTTGTTGCCGATGCCGTTTATTCTTTGGGGTTCCTTAGCTTATCAACGGCTGCTTGCACCTCGTTATGCTGATGTGAGAGAAAAAGTCGGTTTCCTCAACTCGCGTTTAGCCAATAATATTAGCGGCATTACTACGATTAAAAGTTTCACAGCCGAAACTTATGAAGCCTCGCGTTTAGAACTAGAAAGTGAAGGTTATCGTCGCAGTAACACTAAAGCAATTAGACTTTCAGCCGCCTTTGTACCATTAATTCGCATGCTGATTTTGGTGGGATTTACTGCATTGTTATTGTATGGTGGTATGGCAGCAGTCGCAGGTAAGATGTCTGTAGGTACTTACAGCGTATTAATATTTTTAATTCAGCGTTTATTGTGGCCTTTAACAAGATTAGGCGATACCTTTGACCAATATCAAAGGGCTATGGCTTCTACTAATCGAGTCATGAATTTATTAGATACGCCCATCGCTATTCATACAGGAGATATAGCTTTACCAATTGAGCAAGTACGCGGCGAAGTGCAATTCAAAAATGTTACTTTTGCTTATCAAGATCGATTTCCTGTAGTCGAAAATCTGTCGTTAGATATTCCCGCAGGCAAAACCATTGCGATTGTTGGTTCGACTGGTTCAGGTAAAAGTACTTTAGTTAAATTGTTATTGCGGTTTTATGAAGTAAAAACGGGAATGATTACCTTAGATGGAATCGAATTGCAAGATTTGAAATTACGAGATTTACGCCGTTGCATCGGTTTAGTGAGTCAGGATGTCTTTTTATTTCATGGCACAGTAGCAGAGAATATTGCTTATGGTAGCTTTGATGCTAACGAGCCAAAAATCATCATGGCAGCAAAAGTAGCTGAAGCCCACGAATTTATTATGGAATTACCCCAAGGTTATGAGACAATTGTGGGAGAAAGAGGACAAAAGTTATCTGGTGGACAAAGACAAAGAATTGCGATCGCTCGTGCAGTATTGAAGAATCCACCCATTTTGATTTTAGACGAAGCCACCTCAGCAGTCGATAACGAAACAGAAGCCGCTATCCAGCGATCGCTCGAACGGATTACAGTAGATAGAACTACAATTGCGATCGCTCATCGTCTTTCTACTATCCGCAATGCTGATTGTATTTATGTCATGGAACATGGAAAATTAGTAGAGTCAGGAACCCATGAACAACTGCTAAAACAAGATGGTATTTACGCTAGTCTCTGGCGTGTACAAAGCGGGTTGAGATATAGCGTTTCCTAGTCTGGCAAGGTATAAATTTATCGGGAACATCCACTTTTGGAAGAAATACCTGGCGATTTGCCAAAACAGGATGCTCCCAATTTATCTGCGTCCATCTGCTGTTAATTATTTTTTTCTGTACCTCAATTAAGTAAGAATCGCCATATCACGAATTACGAATTACGAATTACGAATTACGAATTAATTATGATGTTTGGTAACACTCAGCCGGAATCAAGCGATAACAAGTGGCGTGGCCAGTTGGATAGATTTGTGAAAGCAAATCAGCGAGATTTAGCGGCGCTATTTTGGGGATTGTGGTTAGAGAATGGTGATAGTAAGGGTACTATTGGTATTGATTTACAACCAACCCCACATTTTGTTTATTGTTCCAAAGAAGCGATAGAAAATTTAAATGATAAAGTTGAGAATCGGCTTCAGGAAATTTTGGGAATTGTCGAAAATCATCAACCGGAAGTGGAAGTGGTAATGATTGGCATTGGGAAAGGTGAAATTAAGTTAATTCAGTTTGCACCAGAACCAGCGCCACCGGATTGTTTTAAGCAGGTTGGGAAGGATGTGGATGGTTTGTTGGAGTTGCTAGAACAGCGGATGAGTGAAAGTTTGGACAATTAAATTCAGCATATGCATTATTGTCAACTACAATCACTTTCAATTTAGGTTTTCTCCTTGATGAAAATTTGCCACCCAAGTTCAAAACAGCAATATGGCAAAACTTTAGTAGTCACAGCAAGGACAAAACTATTAAGATTTTGCGAATGTCATAGTTATTTTGGCTGCTTCTTTACTCCCTTCAACTCAGGGACGGTAAAATAGACCTTATTTTCGTAGCTGCAAAAAACGAAACCATGACAATGCATCCTACTCTCCAAAACGCATTTACCAACCACCGCGTTCTGAAAGTGATCAGCGGGTTGAATAACTTTGATAGCGATCGCGTTGCTGCTATTATCAAAGCTGCTGAACTTGGTGGTGCTACTTTTGTTGATATCGCCGCTAATCCTGCTTTAGTTCAGTTAGCTAAAAACTTGATTAATTTACCAGTTTGTGTATCAGCAGTAGAACCAGAAAAATTTGTGCAAGCTGTAGCAGCTGGTGCAGATTTGATTGAAATCGGCAACTTCGACTCGTTTTATGCCCAAGGACGACGTTTTGAGGCTGAGGAAGTTTTGGCACTGACTCACCAAACCCGCGCCTTACTCCCAGAAATTACCTTATCTGTTACTGTTCCTCACATCCTGACCTTAGATCAACAAGTGCAACTAGCAGAGGAACTAGTAAAAGCTGGAGCCGATATTATTCAAACCGAAGGCGGTACTAGCAGCCAACCATCTCACCCTGGAACTTTAGGATTAATTGAAAAAGCTGCTCCCACCTTGGCAGCAGCTTATGAAATTTCCCGCGCAGTATCCATACCTGTATTGTGTGCTTCTGGCATTTCTAACGTTACAGTACCACTAGCGATCGCCTCTGGCGCAGCTGGTGTTGGTGTTGGTTCTGCCATTAACCAACTTAATAGCGAAGTAGCCATGATTGCGGCTGTGCGTGGCTTAGTAGAAGCCTTAGCAACAACACGAGTACTAAGTGCTGGGTAATAGAACTAGCCTGGAACTAAAGTTCCAGGTTATTAACTACGAATTACGCCTAGCCGTACTAAGAGACTTTCTTGATCATACCCTGATCAAAAATGCCCTTATCAGTGCCAATCCCTTTAATCTCGATTCTATCTGGATAGACTTCATAAGCTGCAAAACTTAAATTACTTGTAGAATATTCCGTCCACTCAGAACGTCCTACAGGACGATTACCCGCACCTGCACCACAAATTAAATAGGTTGTACCATTAATAGCGCGAGTCCGTTCATAACTGTGTTCGTGTCCATTGATATAAAGTTGAACACCATATTTTTGAAATAAAGGAGTGAAGGTTTTAATAAAGTCTGGATTATTGCCATAGTGACCCGATGAATAAATTGGATGATGACCAAATACTACTTTCCAATCAGCATTACTACGGCTTAATTCTTTTTCAAACCAAATTAATTGATTTTTCCAATCAGCATTACTGTTAGTATCTAAGGCAAAAAACTGTACTTGAGCGCGGCGAAATGTGTAGTAACGCCGTCCGTTCATATTAAAACCAGCATATCGAACTTGTGGATTACCGTTGGCAGTACGAATATCGTGATTACCTAAACAAGCTTGAAATTTGACACCTTGCTTGAGTAAATATTGATAAGGCCGCTCAAAAACGGCGCTAATTTTCTCAATTTCGCCGTTGTTGTAAATATTATCTCCAGCTAAAACTACTAAATCATAAGGATTTTGCTGATGATAAAAATTCATAGCCCCAGCTACAGCATACTGACCTTTAGCTCCAGTCCCGGTATCTGCCACAGATACAAAACGCAATAGCAAATCTTTTTTAGCTGGGTTAGCAGCGATCGCTAAGTCACTAATTTTAGCACTTTGACTACGTTGACGAGCTAATGTCCAAGTTAAAAATCCTGTACTAATGGCGCTGAGGCTACCTAAAAATAAAAATTGACGGCGTTTCCAGGTCATAAAATCACCAAATTCAATAAATAGTCAGTTTAGCCGAAGTAATGAGCAATGAAGTGATACATTAAGGCTGTAGAGACAGCACCCAGAGAAACTTGTATTCTTTGTCTTTGATTCGCTGCTTTTGGTGAAAGTTCCATGTCACAAGACAATCAGCATTCACAACCGCCTTCGTCCCGTGAACCGGAAGCGAATCAGCCTCCCCAAGAACCCTACCAGAAAGTCCAACCTTTTTGGAAGTCTAAAATTATCCAACTTCTAAGAGGGACAATTGGAGTTTTAGAAACAACGGTAGAAAAACTGGAAACAGCACCACCCCTTGGTACAGAAGCAGCCCCCAGTTTTTGGCAGCAGTTTCAGTCCGCCTGGAGTAGACTGTTAGGGAAAATCCGTTCTTTGTTACCAGCAAATTTATCGGTAAAGTTTTCGGATACAGCTTTGACGGGAATTATTGCTGTAATTGCCGTAACTGTAGTTTGGACAACTGCAACTGTTTTCACTAGTAAGCCTGCTGAAATAGCCACAGTTCCACCAGTTGAGGAAGTTCCTACGCCAACACCAACGATAACTCCTCCACCAGAGTCAGCAGCACCAGAATTACAGCCACCAGAACCAGAAATAACTCCGTCACCATCACCAGAACCAATACCAACCTTAGAATTGACACCAGAACAAACCTTGATTGCGGCCATCGAAAATCAAGTAGCAGAAATTAGCGATCGCTTTGCCTCTGGTCTGATACAGTCAATTCAAGCTAACTTTCGCACTAGCAACCTGACTCTCAAAATTAACGACGATTGGTATACTCTTGAAGCGTCTCAACAAAATAAACTAGCTGCTGAAATCCTACAACGCTCTCAAGAACTTGATTTCACGCATTTAGACATTTTCGATTCCCAAAATAGGCTAATAGCACGTAACCCAGTTGTGGGAAATGAGATGATTATTTTTAAACGGCAAACCACAAATTAATCAGGCCGCAAAGGAGAAGGTTTTTAGATTTCTACACCGACCACAGAATAATAACTGATCAAGTGGAAATGATATAATTACTTGCTGTTAAACTTGAGCTTTAAACCCATTTTCATTCTTTGACACCCTGACATTGAGTGTGGGTGTTGCAACGAGGTGAATGGTCGTGGAAGCAATAACAACTCTGCCCTCTGTTAGGTCAATTTTATCAAGGATATTGCTGAAAAGTTCGTCTTTTTTACCTCGACGTTTCTTATAGTCCACTACATACCGCAGTGTAAATTCCATCCAGTTGTCATTGGCAACTAAAGTCACTGCTGGTTCAATTCTGGCATCTTCAATCAAATACTTATGTACCATATTTTGCCATCTTTCCCTGGCATGAATTACGTACTCGCCAACAACATCATCTGCAACTTGTTGGATGATTTCCCTTGTTAAGCGGCGATCGCTTCCGTATTTTACTGGTATGGTAATTTCATCCCAGACAAAAGGAAAGTCGGCAGAATAATTAAACACGGGTTCTTTGAAAACAAAACTATTAGCAATCCTTACAATGCGTCCGTTATAAAGGTCGGCTTTCACCCAGTCACCACACTCCATGAGGGTGGTACGCAAAATACTAATATCTATCACGTCGCCCATAATTCCACCTAGTAAAACTCGGTCTCCAGGCTTGTAAAATTGACCGAAAGAGATAGCAACCCAGCCTGCAAAACTGGCAATTACCTCTTGTAAAGCAAAGGCGACACCAGCACCGATAACCCCAAAGATGACTGTTAATTGGCGGAAGTTGTTGCTAAATATACTAGCCGCGAACAGAAAAATCAACCCATAGCCAATGAAGTTAATTGTCTTGCGGAGGTGATAGCGGGTATCATTATCTTGAATGTAGCGAGGTACAGAGTTACTTAAGGCGCGGACGATGAAAGTAATAACTAAAATACCAATGCAGATTTGAATAATTTTTATTGCAGCAGGGTCTTTTAGCCAGTGTTGAATCGTATTTATAACGTCCATCGCCAAGCAGTCCTGATAATTTGTTCTGGTAATACATCAATCAATAGAGGCATCTGAGGGATAATTTGACGATGTATCTTCAGGTAAATAGTGTTGTGGTGGTGCAGATTGGAGTTGATAGGTTGCTTCTGAAAGTTGACGATTGAGTTCTTCAATATCGTAGGTTTGTTGTTCGATTTTCTGCATAAGTTTAGACCTCTTTCTCATACCTTTGATGGCTGGAGGTAATGAGACGAGAATGCCAAATAATACGCCAAAACTAAAGGTAATCAAAAGTATTAGCGCCATTGATAAGTCTAGCGATCGCCACCCTAAAAATTGTACTGCTACGGGGGCTGAGTTTTGCAATGCAAAAGTCACAGCTGCGATCGCAATCAACAATGCTACTAAAGTCAATATTCGCATGGTATATCTCTATAATCTAATAGGGTAAAGGTAATCCGTTTAAGGGTATAGACGGGTCGAGTTTCAACAACCATCCCTGCTAGGGGTGAGTTGAAAAAATGCTCATGCTTCTATTGATAAGTTACTAGTATCGTTGAATTTTTATTTAAATTGCAAGCTTTTTGTGAGGGTTGAAAGGCGTACTTCGTTCGGGATTATCCTGAATATTTGCAGATATATGGGAATTATGGTGAACTTTTGAACAAGCCCCGTTGGGGCGGGGTGTAGGGTGTGGGGTATAGGGGAAGAGATAGCCCCAACAACTAGTGGGTCACAAGCCCCGTCCTTGCAGGACGAACGCATTGGTCGGGATTTCAAGACTCGACCAATGTCGTCTTCTCCCCTACACCCTGTTCATAAATCGGGATGACTGGATTCGAACCAGCGGCCCCTTCGTCCCGAACGAAGTGCGCTACCAAGCTGCGCCACATCCCGCCATAAAAATGGCATTGTCTTATCAACATATCACAAATGATGATAAATCAGCACTTCCAACAGGCGATCGCTGAACTATTTTTAGTAAATTGCTTTTAAAACTATGTTAGGATGCTAGCCAATTTATATTTGAATAGTGTTTGCTAATCTATATTAATCTTATCACTACTAAATTTTACAGTAATTTAGAAGGCGATCACTTCTCAAATAAAGTTCTCTATCTTCTATCTTAGTTCCGCAAAAAAAACAGTACCAGAACAAACCGCCCTACCAATTAACTTATTTTGTATCCAGACATTTTCACAAAAGGCGGTTTCTCTTCCCTCCCTGGCCGACTTTCAATACCAGGTAATATGATTAGCATCTCTTAGCTTAATAACAAGCACACATCTACCGGAAGTTAGAATTTATTTGGTAGATGCAGTTTAGATGTAACAGTCCAGTGATAACAATCACATAGATTGATGATTAAGATCGTCTCCCTTCAATGGTCAAATTGGCATAATTACTTGTAACTGAACTCTAGCCGAGTCATTAATAGGGAACACACTAATCGCCGACAGCCGTCAAAGACTGTCGGCTTTTTATTGGTGGGTAAAAAACTGGTAAATAAAATTTCCCCACAGTTGGTTGGTAACTTGACAAAGAGTTTGCCAAAGCCACTACCAACGATGGGGAGGGTATGATCAAATTAGAAATCTTATTGAAGTGCTAAGACCTGGCACTTACTCTATGAGACCGCAGTATACGCCTAGAAAGCAGCATAGACTTTGCATTAAGACATCGCTTGAATGACGTAATCAAAGTAGGGTGCTGCTTCAGTGGCATCTTCCGCACTTAGTAAGTCAAGGGAGGCTTTTTTCAGGGAACTAATAGCTTCTACCATCCCAGGCACAGGAACGCCCAAAGAATTGTACATTTCCCGGACACCAATTAAACCAATTTTTTCAATTGGCCCTTTATCACCGGCAAGTACACCATAGGTAATTAGGCGTAAGTACCAGCCAAAATCACGGATACACAGAGAACGCTGACGTTCACCATAAGCATTACCACCAGGGGCAATAAAGTCAGGACGTTTTTGCCAAAGCTGTTTAGTTGCTTGTTGAACAATCTTTTTTTCATTTTCAGCTAAGGTGGCAGCAATCCGCGTCCGTTGTTCGCCAGTTTGCAAAAAGTCTTTGATATTCTTGAGTTCGCCACTACTGGGGTAGCGTAATTCGTCGTCGGCTTTGAGAATAACTTGGCTAATTACAGTCATGATTATTGCAATCACACGAAATATATTTGCTAGTTTAACGAGTCTGAGGTACACAAGTGAAGGGGTCAGGGAAAGCAAGGGGAGCAGCAGAGGGACAATAAGAATAACTATTGACTATTGACAATTGACCAATGACTAAAACAGTTTGGCAACAGGGTGAATTAATAGAAGTTGCGATCGCAGATCTCAGCGATACAGGTGATGGTGTAGGACGTTTTGATCAACGCGTGGTGTTTGTCCCGGATACTGTCCCAGGCGATCGGGCTGTAGTTCGCTTAGTCCACGTCAAACCTAAATATGCCCACGGCAGACTCCAGCAGCTATTGCAACCATCTCCTCACCGGATTCGACCTAATTGCATCGTGGCTGATAAATGTGGCGGTTGTCAGTGGCAGCATATTAGTTATGAGTATCAGCTAGTAGCCAAGCAAAATCAAGTTATCCAAGCTTTAGAACGGATTGGTGGTTTCGCCGCACCGCCAGTAGACCCGGTGCTTACGGCTGTCTCACCTTTGGGCTACCGTAACAAAGCTACTTATCCTCTAGGCATTTCCGCCACAGGTCAAGTACAAGCTGGTTACTACCAAAAAAATAGTCACGCATTAATTAACTTAAATCAATGCCCAGTCCAAGATCCCCGATTAAATCCTTTACTTGCTGAAGTTAAACAAGATATCCAAAAGCGCGGTTGGTCAATTTACAACGAACAGCGCCATCAAGGGCTAATCCGCCATCTTGGTTTACGCATTGGACGACACACAGGGGAAATGTTTTTGACTTTAATAGTCAAGGATTGGAATTTACCAGGAATTGAAAACCAAGGTCAGGAATGGTTACAGCGCTATCCCCAGTTGGTAGGAGTGTCGTTAAATCGCAATAGCGATCGCACAAATGCTATCTTTGGATCAGAGACCCGTTGTATTGCTGGAGTTCCTGATCTGCGAGAAAAGTTTGCTGGACTAGAATTTCAAGTCCGCCCAGATACATTTTTCCAAGTTTATACAGAAACAGCAGAAGCACTGTTGCAGATAATTCAGTCAGAACTAAATCTTCAAGGTCATGAGTTGTTAGTTGATGCTTATTGTGGTATTGGGACTTTAACTTTGCCGCTAACCAAACAAGTACGCCAAGCAACGGGATTGGAATTACAACCAAAAGCAGTAGAACAGGCAATTTTGAATGCCCAGCACAACGGAATTAATAATGTGACATTCCAAATAGGGGCAGTAGAGAAATTGTTGCCAAAAATGGGAACAATACCAGATGTGGTGTTACTCGATCCGCCACGAAAAGGATGCGATCGCGCTGTGATTGAATCTTTAATCCAATCGAAACCTCCGCGCATTGTTTACCTCAGCTGTAAAGTAGCCACTCTCGCTCGTGACCTGAAATTACTGTGCCAAGATGGACTATACACGATCACACGTATCCAACCTGCTGATTTTTTCCCTCAAACGGCTCATGTGGAAGTTGCAGCCTTTCTTGTGTTATCACAGTTAGATAAGGGTTATGAATCTTTTAAGAAAAATTGAAATTTCAAATATGTAGTCTAGTGCATAGGAAAAATGCTAAAATTGAATTAACCTAGAAATTCAAATGATTTTGTTAAAAAAATTAAAGTTGCATACACTCTAAAAGACATGAATTAGGATTGTCTAAAGTAAGAATGGACAGTGTAAAGAGCATCCCAATACTCTTTCAAACTTTCAGCATCTTTATTAAGTTGCTAACTGCATTAGCAGATTGATCAAAGCCGTTTTATGTATCAGCAATCTCACGTCATGAACAGAGTAAATGCTCCCTAGCATTTTCAAAATTTAGTATCAAAGACGCAAGTTTGAAGGCAGCATGACCACCTCAAATATTATCAGAGTGCCTATAAAAGCAAACTGATGTCTAGCTAACTGAAAGCTATGGGGTTTCTCTTGTGATTACCATTTCCCTTCGTCCAGTTGGACGTTATTGGGGCACAATTAGTTTCGCCTCAACTCTCTATCTCTGTCCAATCTTAGATTTATTATTGGCGGAGATCCCAGCAAAATTGCAAGCAGAACTGCGGCTAGGACTCCAAGAAGCCTTAGTCAATGCAGCAAAACATGGTAATAACCTTGATCCTAGTAAAACAGTTGTAGTCCGTTTTTCTCTTATAGATAATCACTATTGGTGGGTAATCTCAGACCAAGGTCAAGGCTTTAGTCCCTCATCGGCTGGCGATGAAGAATCAACAGACTATCTACCACCTGATGAAGCAGAGAGTGGCCGTGGTCTATGTCTTCTTCATCAAATTTTTGATCAAGTAGAGTGGAACCGCAAAGGCACAGAATTAAGACTTTGTAAACAGATGGAAAATCGTTCTCGCTTATCTCTGCGGCGGTGAGGGGAGCAGGGGAGCAGGGGGAAAGAATTTTGGCGTTGCATAATCAGGTCTGAATAAAGGGTGCTGAAACATGAATTGTCCTGAATGTGGCTCCAATCATATCCGTAAAAATGGAATAAAAACAGGTAAGCAGAATCACATTTGCTGTAATTGCCATTGCCAGTTTATTGCTTCATTACTTGAAGTATCGTTCTATCCCTCTGTTTAGTTAATTCATACCGCAATCACCAACGCCCCCCTGCTTCCCCTCTCTGCCCCTGCCTCTCTACCTTTCCCAAAACTTAAAATTGATGCTTCCACTGGTACGGCGATAACGGCGGATGGGTCTCCTTTTTTGCTGTTTGGTGATTCTATCGCTAGTCTGTTTACCTGCGTTTTCTTCTACAGTTTCAATTGGTAGTTGAGTTCTAGTTTCTTCTTTACTTCCCCACCAAGCAATAATCCAGCCCCCACCCATAGCACCTATTCCGCCCAGTAAGATACTCATGGGCGCAGGATATCCCAAAAACACAAAGCCCAACAAGAAAAATAACCAATACTTTAGTGCTGCGTCAATGCCATCAGATGAGGCTACAGATGGAGGTTGGGGACTATTTCTACTGGCATTTGTAATCCAGCCCAAGGTGAAACCACCAATAATGCCCAGAAAGATACTCAGGGATAGGGGAGAACCTGTCAACGACAATATTAAGATTAAAAATGCCCCAAATATCAACTGAGAAAGAAAGCTAGGAGAAATACTCAAGAAGTCGTTGTTTTTAGGTGCCATAAGGTAAAACAGCTATTGGCGAATTATTTGGTTTAATTGTGCTGCTTGTGGTTGAGTTGTGTCCCAAACCTGAACGTATGGTTTTTCGGCATCAGTGAAGGGTTCAGCTTGCTGCATTTGTGATGTTAATAAATCGACAGTAGCATCAGCAATATCACCAGTACGGTTGACAAGGCGCTCTTGTAAGACTTCTATGGGTGCTGTGCAGGAGATGATTTTTAGGGGAAGTTGGTGCTTTTCGGCTTGAGCGATCGCTGTTTGCCGTAACTGTTGTTGGTCATACTTAGCATCTAAAATTACGGAAAAACCTTGATTAGCTAGTATAGTACCCAATTCCAACAACCGTGCATAGGTTTTCTGGGTCATTTCGGCTGTGTATAAATCATCTCCACCGCGTTCCGACAGAGAAATTCCTCCTAAATGTTTTCGCACTGCATCTGAGCGAATGTGAATTGCTCCTAGTTGACGGGCTAAATATTTTGCTGTTGTACTTTTCCCAGAACCTGACAATCCCGACATTAAAATCAGTTGTCCTTGTTTGGGTTTAGTATATTCCCAAGCCAGCTTGTAATACTCGGCTGCGGTTTTTGCGGCTTCTTCCTTTACCGCCGTAGGTACACCAGGATCGTCTAATAAAAACGAAGTTACCTTGGCCCTTACATAAGACTGACGGTTTAAATAGATAGGTAACACCTGTAATCCTTCCCAGTCGCCAGTCTGCTCTATATAAGTATTCAAATACGCATTACTCAAGTCTTTTCGCTGCTGTGCTTCGAGATCCATTACAGCATAGGCAATGTCGAACATCACATCGACAAAGCGAAACTGCTCATTAAATTCAATGCAATCGAACAGCAGAATTTTATCTTGCCACAGAGCTATATTTCGTAAATGCAAGTCTCCATGACATTCACGAATATAGTCATTTTGGATTCTACTTTCAAATAGCTCTTGTCTTTCTGCAAAAAAACGCTCGGTGTATGCTTTTGTTTCGTCAAACTGCACCTGCGTCTGGGGGCCACCAATGTATTTTTCGGTTTGCTCGTAATTTTCGTCAAATGCAGCTCGAACTTGAGGGACTTCGCCAAAACTGTGAATGTAGTCATTAGTTGCGATTTTGGCATGATATTGAGCCACTACCCGTCCCAGTTCTTCTAGGTGTGTCTCATTTAACTTACCTTGTTCAAAAAGTTTGCTAAAAAGTGACTCTTGAGGAAACTGACACATCTTCAGCACATATTCTACAGGCTCACTCGTTCCACCTAAATGATATTGCTCTCCTGCTTGAGTTATGGGTAAAACTTCTAAATATAATTCGGCTGCTCCTCGCTGATTCAGCCGCAACTCTTCATGACAAAAATGTTGTCGCTTTTCTAAAGTAGAAAAGTCTAAGAAACCAAAATTGGCAGGCTTTTTTAGTTTGTAAGCATAATCTCCAGTCAGCAGCACATAAGAAATATGGGTTTGTACCAGTTGAATGGGTTCTGTTACCGCATGGGGATAAAATCCAGGCTGCAACATTTGCTCAATTAAAGCTGGAAGGGTCGCTTCTGTCATCTTTTTCCTCAGCGGTTTAAATACAAAAATACCAGGAGAAAACTCCTGGTATTATCAAAAATTATCACATACTTTCTGTAGCTTAAGAGGCTGTTGCACTTTCACTCTCTGCGGATGCTGTTTCGCTCTCTGCCTCTGAGACTCGTGGCGGTAAAATACTGACAACAACTTGCTCTGCTTTGGCTAAAACTGTCACACCTTCAGGCAATAACAACTCACCTATATGCAAACTGTCACCAACCTTTAAATTAGAGACATTAACTTCAATCGCTTCTGGGATGTTTTCAGGTGAACAACTCACTTGCAATTCGTTGATTACGGTATCTAACAAACCACCTTCTTGTTTTACACCAATAGCTTCTCCCACAAAACGCAGCCGTACTTCTACGTTAGTGTCACCATGACCAGCAACAGCAAAAAAGCTGAGGTGGTAGGGCGTACCTTTTGCTGGATGGATTTGAAGTTCCCGCAACAGAGCTTTGCCCTGCCAAGGTACATCGGTAACGTTTAAGTCAATCAAGGTATTATTGACTGAAGCTTTTTTGAGCAAGCGTTCGACGGTTTTAGCACTAATGGTCAAAGATATTGACTCTGTACCCTTGTGACCATACAAATTTGCTGGTATTTCTCCAGAACGGCGCAAAGCTCTAGGCTTGCTACCTTCCGGTCGCTTTTGACATTCGACTGTAATAGCCATATCAGTTATTAGTTATCAGATGTTAGTCGCTTTTTTATCTACGGCTACTGTTTATTTAAACCTAGCACTTAGAAATCACCTAAGCACTCAGCAAAGAGGCTGGTGTGCCATCAGCGTGCAACAAAGCACGTTTTGGCCCGTGAATGGGGTCTTCGACGATGATGGTTTGATCGCGACTTGCTCCTAAGGAGACGATCGCAATCGGGACTTCCATTAATTCTGCTAAGAATTTTAGATAGTCCAATGCTTGCTGTGGCAAGTCTTCTAGGGCGCGGCATTCACTTGTAGATACCTGCCACCCTGGTAAGGTTTTGTAGATGGGGCGACACTGGGCAAATTGCCGGGAACTAGTGGGAAAGTGTTCGCTGCGATCGCCATCAATTTGATATGCGACACAAACTTTGATTTCTTCTAGTTCATCCAGGACGTCCAGTTTGGTAATCGCCATACAGTCCATACCGTTAATTCTGACGGCATAACGACCGATGACGGCATCAAACCAACCGCAACGGCGCTTGCGTCCGGTGGTTGTACCAAATTCAGCACCGCGATCGCACAGTAATTCTCCGATCTCTCCATCTAGTTCGGTGGGGAAAGGCCCCTCTCCTACACGCGTGGTATAGGCTTTCGACACACCAATTACCCGGTCTATCATTGTCGGCCCTACCCCTGCCCCAACGCAAGCACCTCCGGCTACGGGGTTGGAGGAGGTAACATAAGGATAAGTGCCATGATCTAGATCTAGAAGCGTACCTTGAGCGCCTTCAAATAAGATGTTGCGTCGCCGCTGAATTGCATCATATATTTTCAGCGAAGTGTCAACTACATAAGGTCGCAGACGTTTAGCATACCCTAGATACTCATCTATTACCTCTTGTGGATCTAGGGGTGGCAAGTTATAAAGCTTTTCTAAAATGACGTTTTTATAATTAATCGTCCACTCCAACTGATCGCGCAATGCTTCAAAGTTCATCAAGTCTAAAACTCTGATGCCTGTACGTTCTGATTTGTCAGCATAAGTCGGGCCAATTCCTCGCCCCGTTGTGCCGATTTTATGACTTCCCCGTCGCTCCTCCGATGCCCGATCAATCAACCGATGGTAAGGCATCGTGACATGGGCTGTCTCAGATATTAAAAGTTTGGCAGTAGAAATATTTAATGTTTGTAGTTGGTCGAGTTCTGCTATCAAAACCTGTGGATCAATCACTGTTCCACAGCCGATAATGCACTCAGTCTCTGGGTATAAAATTCCAGAGGGAATCAAGTGCAGCTTAAAGGTCTGACCTTTCACTACTATGGTGTGTCCAGCATTGACACCCCCTTGATAACGTACCACTACATCTGCGGAGTGGCTGAGTAAGTCAGTTATTTTACCTTTTCCTTCATCGCCCCATTGGGCACCTATGACAATGACGTTAGCCAAGCGTTTATATTATAGAGGTAAAGTTTCCACAAAGAACCATTATCAACATATTTTGCGAGCTTTGTCAAGTAAAAGATGAGTGCGATCTGCTCAAGAAGTTTTAAAACAGCAGGGGAGGCTGAGACAGAAATTTTTCATAAAACCTCGTGGTATGCGGGAAACGAGCGTATCTTTAGACCTGAGAGGGAAGCGACACGGCGGTTTTAACCGCCTACTCCTTGCTTTATGCCTCTTGGTGTAAGCAGTTGACGATTGATTTGCAGCCGGAGTTCGACTCCATATTCACTAAAATTTTACGCGGCTGTAAAACACTCGTTTCACGTTCTCGGCAGCAGTAACGTAGAAGACCACGATCGCCCCCAGAACCAGCACAAAACTCAACGGCAACGGTTGAAATTTGAGCAGGGTTGCCAAAGGTGTCCAGGGAATGATTATTGTCACTGCGATAGTTGCCAGCGTTGCCGTCAATAAGTATTTTCCTGGCTTACTGTTGAAAATCGATTGGCGGGTACGAACCACTAGCACAACCAGCGAAGCAGAGATTACAGACTCCAAAAACCAGCCTGTTCTAAACTGTTCTGGTTGAGCGTGCAGCAGCAACAGCAGCGCTCCAAAGGTGAGATAATCAAATATTGAACTCAGTAAACCAAACACGATCATGAAGTTGCGGATAAACTTGATATCCATCCGGCGAGGTTTGTTGACTAACTCCCTATCTACCCGATCAGTAGCGATCGTCAATTCCGGGAAATCGGTGAGTAAGTTCGTCAGCAAAATCTGACTGGGCAGCAGTGGTAAAAAGGGCAGAAACAGAGAAATTCCCGCCATGCTAAACATATTGCCAAAATTGGCGCTAGTTGCCATAAATACATACTTTAAAGTGTTGGCAAATGTCACCCGTCCTTCCTTTACACCTTCAACGAGGACATTCAAATTTTTTTCCATCAACACAATGTCAGCGGCTTCCTTGGCGACATCGACTGCGCTCTCGACTGAGATGCCGACATCGGCAGCATGAAGCGCAGAGGCATCGTTAATGCCGTCTCCAAGATATCCAACTACATTCCCCGCTTTTTTGAGGGCGATAATGATGCGCTCTTTTTCGTTTGGCTCTACCTCGGCAAAGACATTTGTCTGCTGTACTCGATGCATCAAGGCTTCATCGCTGAGCTTCTCTAGTTCGGAGCCTGTCAACGCCTTTGGTTCAGGCAATCCTACCTGCTGAATGATACTCATCGCAACGGCCTTGCTGTCTCCAGTAATCATTTTCGGGGTGACTCCCAGCAATTCCAACTCTTTGAGGGTGTCAGCGATACCAGCTTTTGGTGGATCGAAGAGACTAAGGTAGCCCAAAAATGTCATGTTCGTTTCATCATCTTTGCTGAAGGAATCTTGATTAAAATTGCGATAAGCCACACCCAAGGATCTAAATCCCTTACTGCCCAAATCTTCAGCCTGTTGGTGGAGTTTTTCTCGCTGGTTTACAATGGCGATCGTTTTCCCCTCAGCAGTCTCAACGCTTGAGCAAACATCCAGAATATTTTTCAGTGCGCCTTTAGTAACAATCAGATGCGTACTCTGTGTCTTGAACAAGATGCTTAGACGTTTGCGGTTAAAATCATAAGGTACTTCATCTAGCTTTTGATAGTCAGAAATATCGAAGGTTTTGTGTTGGCGAATCGCTGCATCGATAGGATTCACATAACCCGACTCAGATGCGGCATTTAAATAAGCATAAAGTAGAACGCGATCGCTTTCTTTCCCCTCCACATCAACCGCAGAGTGAATTTTCACCTCTCCTTCTGTCAGCGTCCCCGTCTTATCAGTACAAAACACATTCATACTGCCAAAATTTTCGATCGCGGGTAAGCGCTTCACGATCACCTGCTTTTTCGCCATTTTCTTAGCACCACGAGCCAGGTTAACGCTAACGATCGCAGGTAGTAGTTGGGGAGTCAAACCGACTGCTAGCGCCAGAGAAAACAGAAATGATTCCAGTACTGGGCGATGGAGGTAGACGTTGGCAACAAAAATTAGAACTACCAAAATTAGCGTTACTTCCATGAGAAAGTAGCCAAACTTACCCAGTCCCCTTTCAAATTCGGTTTCGCTCGGTCTGAGTTTCAGGCGTTCCGATACTTTGCCGAATTCAGTTTCTTTACCGATATGAACGACGACTGCGATCGCCGTTCCACTAATAACATTAGTTCCCAGATACAGGGAATTGGTGCGTTGGCCTAGTCCAGTAACAGCCGGCAATACGCCACTTAGCTTATCAACCGGATAGGTTTCTCCTGTCAGTGCTGCTTCACTCACCGATAAATCTTTCGACTCTAAAACTAGACAGTCGCCCGGAATATTTTTTCCTGCACAAAGCAACACAATATCACCAGGAACCACTTCCTCATGAGGAATTTCTTGAGATTTCCCATCCCTTAAAACAGTTGCTTTAACTTGCACTAATGCCAATAACTTTTCGACGGCGTTTGAGGCTCCTTGCTCTTGCCAAAATCCTAATAGCCCACTGATCAGGACGATCATCAAAATGATTATGGCATCTGCCGCATCTCGAAGAAAAATCGATAGCACCGCCGCAAAAATCAAAATTAAGATAATCGGACTCTTAAACTGATTGAGCAACAGCATCAGTGCGTTCGATTTGTGTTTTTGTTTGAGGCTGTTTGCGCCGTACTTGCTCAGGCGTTGTTTCGCATCCTCACGGCTTAACCCTGCGATTGTAGAGTGTGTCTGCTGAAGCACCTGTTCCGTAGGTAAGCTCCAAAATGTGGAGAGTTGGGGATTCATAAGTAATCGTACATAATTAATTACACAACGTCATTGCGCTAAGTGCAGCATTTCACAAGTTCGTAGCGACTTCTCTGCGTACCTTTGCGCTTACCTCTGCGCCCCTTTGCGTTTAAATTTCAACCCTCAATTCGCCACGATTTTACGCAAAGCTTTACTAAGCGTTAAGCAAAGCTATGCCAAAGGCTTTACGCTCGCAATGACTGTAAATATTTTTGTCCATATTACTGACTCTCAAGAATTGCCCTTGCTTGCAAAAGCTCTTGATGCTTTTCTTCGCTGACCTTTGGATACTTGAGGTTCAGTTCTTTCAACTGGGTATAAATGATTCCAGCTACTACAAGGCGAGTAAACCATTTGTGATCCGCTGAGATAATGTACCAGGGTGCCCATTCTGTGCTGGTATG
Organism: Halotia wernerae UHCC 0503; assembly: GCA_034931985.1. GTDB lineage: Bacteria > Cyanobacteriota > Cyanobacteriia > Cyanobacteriales > Nostocaceae > Halotia > Halotia wernerae. The sequence goes on along the minus strand of JAYGHB010000096.1, from coordinate 71,716 downwards.
ATTGAACATATCTTCATAGACAGCCATGTAGTCATTCCAAAAAGTGCGCTCTCTAGCATCATTAGCAGAGAACTTCCAGTTCTTCTCAGGGAGGTCAATCCGTTCTAAAAAGCGTTTTCTCTGCTCTTCTTTAGACACATTCAGAAAAAATTTGAGGATGATAGTCCCGTTGTTGACTAGATATTTCTCAAAGTTGTTGATTTCCTCAAAGCGGCGTTTCCAAACATGCTTGTCTATCAAGTCAGGCGGGAGTTGTTGCTGCTCCATAATTTCTGGATGGACTCGTGTTACCAAGATTTCCTCATAATAAGAGCGATTAAAAATTCCAATCCGTCCTCGTTCTGGTAGGGCTTTGAAATATCGCCATAAATAGCTATGATCCAACTCTTCCATAGAGGGAGCTTTGAAGCTATACACTTGGCATCCTTGGGGATTGATACCAGACATCACGTGTTTAATGGTACTGTCTTTACCCGCAGCATCCATTGCCTGAAAGATAATTAGCAATGCATGGGTATTTTGGGCATATAACATATCCTGATAATGTGCTAAAGCCTCAATGCCTTCCTGTAATTCATTTTCAGCTTCTGACTTTTCCAGATAATGAGCTTTATAATCTGGGTCGTAGTCTTTAGCAAGAGAAATTTTCTGCCCTGGTGGAACAATAAAGGGACGAATAAAATCGTCAAGTCTTTTGATGGGAAATGGATTCAAGGATGAATCAGTGTGGCTATGTTTATCGGTCATACTTTTAACACTTAAATGTCAAGTTAATGTCTTGAGGTAAGCGATCAAGTCAACAAACCATTAGCAATAATTTTGATTTCCCTGTTCATAGTTTGTTCTTTTTTAATGGCGATCGCTTAGAGATGTCATCTGGGGTTGCTTATGAAATAGGCTTATGGGAAAACCATTGATTCAACCGTCTTAAACCCCGTGTTACATAGACGGGCTTAGCATGATTAAACACGCCGTAGGTACGTTGTTTCACCCAGTCCTCAATCAAAAACCAGATCAACGCATAAGCCCAGACAAATCCTGCCCAACCCCACCCGATTGGAGTCATAAAGATCCCGTACACTGCAATTAGGGTTGCCAGGACTTGGGTTCCCAGGACGGCAGCCAGCAAAATTCGGGCTGGTTTGATCGACCAAAAGGGCCCCTTAGTGCGCGTCACGAAGATGGTGAGATGCCCAGCGATCGAGAGCTTCAGATAAATCAGCGTTTGCAGAATGCTACGATCAAGGTGAAAATACCGTTCCCCCAAATACAACAGCCCAAAGGATTCAACTACCCCAGTTAGCCCCAGAATGGTTGCCAGCCCCAAGACGATGGGCATATTCCAGGTTTCGGGGCGATTGGCGGGACGGGTGTTATCGTAGGCAATGGAGATGATCGCACCATCATTCAACAATGCCAGCAGCACAATCATGATGGCAGTGACGGGATAGAAGTTGTAGACCACAATGGAAAGGGTCATGAACAACAAAACCCGGATGGTTTCGGTGATCCGGTAAATAGCGTAATTGTTCATGCGCTGAAAGATCCGACGGCTTTCTTGAATCGCCTCCACGATCACAGAAAGTCCAGGTGTGAGCAAGACAATATCGGCGGCGGCGCGGGCGGCATCGGTGGCTCCAGAAACCGCAATCCCGGCATCAGCTTTTTTGAGGGCAGGGGCATCATTAACACCATCGCCAGCCATACCCACAAGATGCCCCCGTTGCTGCAAGACATCCACGATATGGTATTTGTGTTCCGGGAAGACCTGAGCAAATCCGGCAGCAGCTTCGATCGCATCGGCAACCTGTCCGCTTTCGTGAGGAGCGGCGGCTGCCAGCAGACTGGCATCGAGGATGTCTCCCTTTAGCCCTAGTTGCTGGGCAGTTTCGCGGGCGATCGCCTGCTGGTCTCCCGTCAACATTTTCAGGTCAATTCCCAGCTTTTTCACTGCCTGAATCATCAGTTGGGAGTCGCTGCGGGGTGGGTCAAATAGCGGCAGTACGCCCAAAAACTGCCAGTTCCCCGCATCGTCAGTTCGGGCAACCCCCAGCGAGCGAAATCCGCGTTGGGCAAACCCATTGATCGCTTGATCCACTTGCGGCTGCACCTGAGCCACATTTTTTGAGAGCGCCAGAATCACTTGGGTTGCACCTTTGGTCACTTGAAAGCGATCGCCAGCACTTTCAACGGTGGCTTCGGTACGTTTACCCACAGGGTCAAATGGCTGGAAGTGGACAATTTGGTAAGCATCTAAAGGTTGATCTGGTTTCAAACCCGCGAGAATTGCCAGATCAATCGGGTCTTTGTCTTCATCACGAGAAGCCAGGGCGGCGTTGAGGATCAGCGATTCTGGAGCCGTATTGCCCACACAAAAAGGCTCTCCCAAAGTTAACTGGTTAAGAGTTAAAGTACCTGTTTTGTCGGAACAAAGAATATCAATGCCAGCCATCTCTTCAATCGCCGCCAGCCGACTCACGATCGCTTCCTTTTTCGCCAGTTTTTGCGCTCCTACTGCCATCGTCACTGACAGCACCGTTGGCATCGCTACTGGAATGGAGGCAACCGTCAGCACCAATAAAAACCGCAGGGTAGTCAGCCAGGGATCGCCCCGAAACAGCGTTACCACCAGCACCACTACCACCAGCACCAGGGCAATCATGATCAGGTAATCGCCGATTTTTAATACCGCTTGTTGAAAGTGGCTGACTGTCTGGGCAGACTCCACCAGGTGGGCAGTTTTGCCCATGTAAGTATTAACTCCAGTGGCATAGACAATTCCATCCAATTCTCCCTGCTTGAGGATGGAACTGGAGTACAGTACGCTTCCCACTTTGCATTCTACGGGTAGTGATTCCCCCGTCAATGCCGACTGGTCAACCTGTGCCGGGTCGCCTGATAAAAACCGCACATCTGCCGGTACAATATCGCCCAGACGCAGCCGGATCAGGTCGCCAGGAACCAGTTCGCGGGCAGGGATCTCCATCCAGGTGTTGTCTCGTTTAACCCGTGCCTGGAGTGCCAATTTTGCCTTGAGAGCAGCGATCGCATTACCAGCCTGAAACTCTTCCCAAAACCCTACCACTCCGTTGCCAATTAGGAGTACCAAAATGATGCCAAAATCAACCCAGTCTCCAACTATTGCTGAGAGAATGACCGCCGCCTCAATCATCCAGGCAATAGGCCCCCAAAAGTGTGACAGAAATTGCATTATTGGGCTAACGGTTGTTTCGGGTAACTCGTTGTAGCCACCTTTTGATTGCCGTTGCAGGGCTTCTTTTTTGCTTAATCCCTGATTGGAAGTACTCAGTTGCTTTTGTAGTGCTTCTAACGATAGATGCGAAAGCGTTTCTTGATCGGTAGATACAGTCATGAGATCACGCCTTTATGAGCAAATCACGGAACAAGATTTGAAATTTGGGCAGGAATGGGGAAAGTTAGACGACCTTAGTTAATAAGTTCATAAGTTGAAAATCTCTTGCAATTCCAGAGTAAAAATTTGGGATTTTAATCCAATTGTTTTGGTGCATTACCTGGAGGCGATCGCCTCTCCTGCGGTTTTCCAACCCGCAAAGCTAGGTGGAAATCCCTGTACATTCTCATAGCCCAATAGGTGCAGTGTCATTACTCCCATTGCCGATCGATAACCGGATGAACAGTACAACACTACGGAGCGTAGGCGTAGCCCGCCGTAGGCATCGCGCGGAATTTGATCTAGATTATGAGTCAAGGTTCTGAGCGGAATATTGATCGCGTTAGGTATATGTCCCGACTTATACTCAGAGGGTTCTCGCACATCCACCAACACGGTTTGAGAATTCTTTAATAGGTTTTTTAACCCTTCCACACTGGCGATCGTGTAATAGCCTGCTGGAATCGACGTGAGAAACTGATCTACTTCCAATTCCACATTCGGTGAAACTGTAGCAACTGCCGCAAGCTTGACCCCAAACATAAATGCAGGGGAAGGAGCAGCAGCGATCGAGGGTTGCCCAATACCAAAAAAGAAGCAGATCGATAATGCGAGTCCGAGCAGAATTGTTGAAAGAAAGTTTTTGAAGATCATAGATTTTCTTAGAGAGGTTTTCCTAATTTAGATTTAATGAGACTGATACACCTTTAGCTGTGCCCGTAATTGGGCAATTTCAGTCGCCATGTCTAGCACCATTGCGGCTCCGACTAGGTTCAGTCCCAAGTCTTGACGCAATCGCTGAATCTGAGCAATTCGAGCAATATCGCGGGAATGTAGCAGGTCGCCGATCGGTTCGATTATGCCTAACTCAACATAAATCTTCACAACCGTAATCGAAGTCTCAGTTATCAATGCGGCATATTCAAAGGTGTAGAGTTGCTCGCCTTCGAGTGAAACCACGGTTTTTGAAAGGCTGAAGCTCATAACTTAATTTCCTCTAACTGGGCACGCGGATTAAAGCTAGTATTTGCCTGGATTTTTTCGTAGCATTCTTGCTCGATTGGACTGAGGTCTTTCGGCGTGACCATCTGAAGTTTGGCGAATAAGTCACCTCGTCCCCCTTTTGGCAATGTCCAGCCTTTGCCGCGCAGTCTTAGCGATTGCCCCGATCGTACCCCTTTGGGAACTTTCACCGTCACGCTGCCATCGGGGGTTGGCACGCTGATTTGTGCCCCTAAAACCGCTTCATCGGGGCGAATTGGCACGTCACAAACTAGGTTATCGCCCTCAAATCGGAAGAAAGAATGCGCCAATACCTCGATCGTGAGATACAAATCGCCACGCTGTTGAGAGAATGGACTAGGACGACCTTTACCTTTGAGGCGAATTCGACTACCTGGTTTTGCGCCTGCGGGAATGCGGACGTTGATCGTTTCGTCGTCGAGTTGCGGTGCAGTGCGGTCTTGGCGGTTTCCGCCGAGAGCAACTGCACCAAGAAGCAGCCGCTTCTGGACACCGTGAAACGCTTCGGAAAATGTGAGTGCGATCGCGGCTTCAGTATCCGGTGCGGGAGCTTGAGAACGAAATCCGTTACTAAAATCATCAAAGCCACCGGTCGCAGTCGTATAGGTTCTACGTCTCGATTGACCTCTCATTCCACCCAGCAGATCGTTGATAAACGAATCAAAGTTGTCGTACTGCTCGAAGTTGTCCGTCGCAACATTCGTTCCTCTTGGCGGCGGCGCTTCACTGTAACCAGGCTGGTTCCAGTACTGACCAAACTGATCGTACTTCTGCCGTTTCTCTGGATCAGAAAGTATCTCATTCGCTTCGTTCAGGTCTTTGAACTTTGCCTCTGCGTCTTTATCTCCAGGATTGAGGTCAGGATGGTACTTGCGGGCAAGCTTGCGGTAAGCCCGTTTGATTTCTTCAGGGGTTGCGGTTTTGCTCACTCCCAGAATGGCGTAATAGTCCTTAAAATCTGTTGTAGTTGGCATTGCTAATCTCTCGATTCTCCTAGTAGAGGCGCTGCGCGAACCCAGGTTATTCTGCGGTGAGTGCATCTTCCTTTAGAGATAAATTTTCTTCCTCACCATCGCGACATAACCAGCGATGCCTGCGCGATGGGCTGCGCCTATGCCCTTCATGCAAGGCGATTCATGCGTTTTCGATCACCAAAGCCCTCTGTGCTTGCACTGCGAACCTGGAATGTATGTGCGATGAATCTATGCTTGTCCATGACATTGGATAGCCAATTTAGCTTGCAAATCAGGGTTTGAGGTAACTCATGATAAATTCCCCTATTTTGACAATTGCATCAGCTTCAGATATTGGTTGCAGATAATAATTATTAACATTTATGCTGCCCTACTCACTAAGTAGCTGTTTGGGATTTTTCTCTACCAAATTGCCACAGCAAGATGACACCCAAGCCGAACAGATTGACTAGGAAAACTACTAATCCTCCGAAAAATGGAATTAGTGCCAGAACTGTCAGGATCGCCAAACCCACCAAGAACTGCTGCTGTAACGACCGATCGCCATTACTGACTAGGCGTTGACCGACAAAAAGTGCCACGCCTAATGACCCTACTAAAGAAGTAATAATCGCAGTCAAAGTTAGTAGTGGAATCAGGGGAATACCAATGAGCGTAATCGCCAGAAACACACTAACAAAGATAATGGCGACAATCGCCCCGATCCCCCATAGAGCAGTTAAACTGGGGTGTTGACGCAATTTTGTAGCCAAATTCGGCAGGAATTGTGGGCTGGTATGTAAAATAATCAGTCCGAGAATAGCTGCTACTACGGCGGCACTAATTCTAAAAATGGCACTGAAGAAATAGTGAGCGAAGAAGCTACTTCTGCCTCGATCAGAACCATACATCATGCCATGCCGATCGCTGAATGTTGCTTTCTCACCACCAATAATCGCACCTGGTTCCTGTAAGATTTTGCCGCCAAAGGAATAAGCATCACCATCTACCCGCGCTCCTTTTTTCAGCACGACATCTCCACCAAAAGCAATAGCAGTATCCAAAACTCTAGCATTAGGTGATACCGTAACACTTCCCCCAAAGGCATGGGCATTTTCGACAACTTGATTCTCTGGTACGGTTACGCTTCCACCAAAGCGAATGAGGTTGGTATTGTTGATATTGATATCAGTTTGCGCCAGGGCATTGCCTGCAAATATTAAGCAAATGGTGGCTATAAAAGCCAGAATTAATTGTTGCCATTTCATAGATTTCACCCTTGTGAATGACAAGAATATCGACTGTCTCTCATGATATTAAAAAAAGATGAGGAGACTGTGAGGAAGGCATGAATGATGTGACTCATGATCAATTCCCCATCATTTCCGCATAAACCAATCAAAGGATCTGTTGTAGTGAAACCGACGGTAGATAACTCTTCAAATAACCTGTACACAAGATCAGAAGTTCTATAAACTAGGAAACGCTATATTACTTAATTCCTAATTCTTGTTGCAGACGATACAAAATTGTATTTTGGTCAACTTGAGAGAGAATTTCTTGAATTACAGTACTAGCACCCAACTGTCCCCAAGTGCTGCCTTTTTCTAAATAAACTTGAGCCGCTTTACCTACAGAATATGCTCCATAACCAGCAATACCAGCTTGAGCGATCGCACTGCCGGCAAAAGCAGTAATATTGGTGGGATTATCACCACTAGCTAAAGCAGCGGTACTTTTGCCTAAACCTAATAATAAACTACTACCCAATTCTCCCAGTAGTAAACCGCCAGAGCTAAATAAAATCGTTTTTAAAATTTTGCTGGCTTCATAGCTAGTCATTGGTAAACCATACAACCTCGCTAGAGAGCGAATTAAAGCTAAATCAGCCATAGTTCCACCGAGAATATCTAAAAAAGCGATGGGATTTAGTCCTACTGCCAAAGCTTTATATTTAGTAAATTGCCAGATAATATCTTCGGCTTCTCGTTCGCGTAAGTCAATAGTTTTTTGGGCGATCGCGGCTTCTGCATCCCGTGCTTGGATGAGTGCATTTAAGGCTAGAAGCGATCGCCCCTCTCGATTGAGAATATTTAAAATTGTCTGCTTAAGTTCGTCTACTTGGGTGGGTGGTGTTTCCCATTCATAACTGACGTGATTATCAGGCCACTCAACTCGTACTTCCATTGGTGCGGGTTCCGCCGCCACCATGACAATTTCATCAGGTAGCAGGGGTTTAGTTTGGGTATGTCCTGCACCCAATTGCTGTAAATTCTCGTAAATCGCTGCCCGATCTACATCGGGGTATAAATCTATCTTGTTGAATACTAAAATTAGGGGTTTTTGCGACTGTCGTAATTCCAACAATGCTTGATATTCAGTACGTGTAATATCACCAGATACGACAAACAAAATTAAATCAGCTTGACGCGCTACTTCTCGCGCCATTTGCGATCGCGATTCACCCTCAATTTCGTCTAATCCGGGGGTATCAATTAACTCTACCAATACCTTACCACCTGGTTGCCATCGCACCGAACGCGGCCATTGGGTGACACCGTTAAGAGGCCCAGTTTGCAGAATTTTGTCTCCCAGTAAAGCGTTTAACACTGCTGACTTACCGCGACTCACCAAACCAAAAGCGGCAATTCTAATCACGTTCGAGTCTAGCTTGTTGAGTGTGGAGTTTAATGCTTCTAATTCTGGTTTTAGCAAGCCTGCTAATTCTGGATTGGATAATAGATGTCCTGATTTACGAAGATATCCATACCAAGACAGCGCTTGTCTAAGACTAGCACGGGCCCGGTTTAAGTGAGTTTCTTGCAGATTACGATAAACCGACATAATATCAATACTTTCAGCGACTATACTTTCTAAAATGCTCGTTTAATGCCCAAAAGAATAATTTTCAGTGTTTTAATAGCAAGCTCATTTCTGTTGATTAACCCCTAACTCTGGTCAGGGGGTGTGGGGGGGCTACCACTGCAATCCTAAATTCATTACAAGACATACAATCTTTTTGGTTGATTCCTGTGGCTAGGGGTTGATCATGGGGCGATCGCTGTAACGGAACTGCGATCGCTTCTCATAAAATAGATTGCAAGTACCAAATTTGCGTCAACCAGTAGGTGTTTGATAAAACAGGTTAAATTTTGTACCCGAAAAGCTTAGTATATCTGCCTTTGAAGGCTATTTTACTAAAACTTAGGTTGACGCAAGCACACTAAAACCTTACGGCGACTGTTTTTAAGCTACTTTTTTCAATGTTACTCTTGACAACCCAATGCTTGAAAAGCTATTTTAGTTCCAGGTTGACGCAACAGCACCTTGAAAACCAAATACATCAAGCCTTCCAAGTCTCGGCCGTTACAATCACCTAAAATCCCTATCAGGGATTGAAACGGTGATCTTCTGCGGTGGAAAAAAAATGATAATGAGTTACAATCACCTAAAATCCCTATCAGGGATTGAAACAAGATAGAACATGGCAGTATAAATTAAACTTCGAGTTACAATCACCTAAAATCCCTATCAGGGATTGAAACGAGGTGAGGGGGAAAAAGCCCGATAGAGTGGATTTGGTTACAATCACCTAAAATCCCTATCAGGGATTGAAACTCTAAACTAGCTGAAAGTGAGGACGAAATCAAGTTACAATCACCTAAAATCCCTATCAGGGATTGAAACAGAGCAAACTGTAGCTGATTTAAAGCAATCTTATGTTACAATCACCTAAAATCCCTATCAGGGATTGAAACCAGAAAACACTTAATCTTACCCGCTAATAGACTCGCAAGTTACAATCACCTAAAATCCCTATCAGGGATTGAAACAGGAGTAGGATAACCGATTGCCGACAATGCATTAAGTTACAATCACCTAAAATCCCTATCAGGGATTGAAACAAGGGTTTTCTCAAAAATATTTTTGGTAGTTCTAGTGTTACAATCACCTAAAATCCCTATCAGGGATTGAAACCAGAGAATACCTTGGACTAGACGTTCATAGAATAGTTACAATCACCTAAAATCCCTATCAGGGATTGAAACCTTGTTTTACATTGTAGTTAGCCAAGTGACCAATTGTTACAATCACCTAAAATCCCTATCAGGGATTGAAACATGTCTTCAACTTTCTGCACCTGCTTATTTCTAATGTTACAATCACCTAAAATCCCTATCAGGGATTGAAACATTTAGCTAACTAGGATGCGATCGCACACATTGGAGTTACAATCACCTAAAATCCCTATCAGGGATTGAAACCAAGGCGATTGAGTAGACTTTATTAGTCCAGCACCTGGTTACAATCACCTAAAATCCCTATCAGGGATTGAAACCATTACACACCTGAGGCATTGGTTGAAATGTCTCGGTTACAATCACCTAAAATCCCTATCAGGGATTGAAACTTCTATTCCGGGGTGGATATACAATCGGTTTTGGGTTACAATCACCTAAAATCCCTATCAGGGATTGAAACTTGTTGTTGGCGTGTTTGTGCCACAAGAGTTATGTTACAATCACCTAAAATCCCTATCAGGGATTGAAACAGTAGTTTGACCTACCACTTCATACAGTTTGCCCTGTTACAATCACCTAAAATCCCTATCAGGGATTGAAACTGCGATCGCTTCTTGGTTTGCTTGGTTCATCAGGTTACAATCACCTAAAATCCCTATCAGGGATTGAAACAGAAGCAGATCGTGCCGACTCTGCAAGGATGGTATCGGTTACAATCACCTAAAATCCCTATCAGGGATTGAAACTTAGTTTGATTTCCATAAGCATCTACCGCCTTTTGGTTACAATCACCTAAAATCCCTATCAGGGATTGAAACTAGTTACTACTAACGCGGACTCGCGACTTTTAGCCGTTACAATCACCTAAAATCCCTATCAGGGATTGAAACCTAACTTATCTGTGTTCATTAATGGAGTAAGCACACCCCAGAGTTACAATCACCTAAAATCCCTATCAGGGAAGGTAAATTCTTTGCGTCTTTGCGCCTTTGCGTGAGGAAAAAATCATCCCATCAATGGTCTAACGTTTGTAGGCATTGCTGATAACTGTTACTCAATACTTATCTCTCTTTTGTCAGAGTGGGAGAATCCAATCGCCCAAACGGTTACAGGGCTTTAATTTCCACGTTTTGTCTATAAATTTTAGTTTCTGTTAGAAAATAAAGCCTCAAACCTTGATGAAATCAAAGTCTCAGAATCAGGCAGAGATTATTGTTTTCCGAGAGTGACAAAACAGGGTTATCCTGACTTGATTAGAACGGGTTTCCTTTTTCTTTTCTTTGTCGTTGCAATGCTTCTTCATACCACTCTAATTCATCCAAAAATTGACTAACTCTCTTCGTCAAAACCGCTTCTTGTGAAGCACCTGCTTCATCTAGAGAGTCCCCAATTTTTGAAATGGAAAAAATGCTTGAAATAGTAGGCATTCCCATCTCTGTTAGAAAAGCGCGTAACTGTATGGCTGCACGCACTCCTCCAAAACCACCAACTGAGTAGGAAACAATACCAGCCGGACGGAAAAAGTATTCTTCTAGATAATGATCCATCAGATTGCTCAACCCTGGCTGAATGGAATGATTATACTCTCCCGCAATAACTACAAAACCATCTGCTGTTCGGATATGTTCTGCCAGTTCTTCCATTTTTGCAGGAGCCTGACCTTGACCATACTCCTTATACATTCGGTCTAAAATGCCAAAGTCATACTCTTTTGCATCTGCAAAAATCACCTCATGGTTTCTTCGGTTGAGCTGATCAATCATGAATTTGGCAGCTTTGATACCCTGACGATCGCTCCTGTAGGAACCATAGAATACTACTGTTTTGAAGCTCATGATGAATGATTTTTAACAACTAAATAGTTCAAAATCTAGTCATAAATCGATTATTGACAAATTGCCTAATATGCAGTGTACATTCTCCATGATCTGGAATCCAGGCTAGCCACTCATCTCCTGACACCCGACACAGTAACAGTGCTTCGTCAAAACTAAAGGGGTTAGGCAGTTCTAAAAGCTTAACCCACATTGCAGTTTGAAAATCTTGCTCTGACTCTAGGGCATAAGATGTACTTAGCCAATCTCGATGCTGTTGACTTGTTGGTTCAGCAAAATTTGGTCTTTGAGAATTTAGTTTCATAACTGTGTATTAGCCTTAACCAAAGGGCTAATATAAAAATATTTCTGTAACCTAGACTACAAAATTTATAATAAATTTGAAAAGTTATCGTTTCATAACTTTACGTTAGTTAAGCGTAAGTGTTTGCTTAGAATAGAGTGGCGCTGGTGGCTGTAGACTGGCAAATAGATAGCATTTTCAATGAGAACATGTCATTTACTTCTGTCCCCTCGCTGCGCGAGCAACAACATCCCTTAATTCGTCAGCTTGCTGATTGTATTGAGACAGTTTGGTACAAGCATTTGGATCTGTCCCCTTACTATTTGCCTACTGAGTTGGGGTATGTCGAAGGTAAATTAGAGGGCGAGAAACTAACGATTGAAAATCGCTGCTATCAAACACCCCAGTTTCGGAAAATGCACTTGGAACTGGCAAAGATCGGAAATATGCTGGATATTCTGCACTGCGTGATGTTTCCCCGTCCAGAATATGACCTACCGATGTTTGGTTGTGATTTAGTTGGGGGTAGAGGTCAAATTAGCGCTGCGATCGCAGATCTGTCTCCTGTCAGCCTAGAGCGCACCCTACCAAAATTTTATACTGTGGCACTAACGGCACTTACAACACCTAATTTTTCCCAACCCCGTGAATTACCAGAATGGGGATATATCTTCTCAGATTTTTGTATCTTTGTGCGCCCCAGTTCTCCAGAAGAAGAAACAATGTTTCTCTCCCGTGTGCGGGAATTTTTAGAAATTCATTGTACCCAAGCGATCGCCTCTAGTCCAGTTACATCCGAACAGACATTGCAAATTATCGCTGGACAACGCAACTACTGCACCAAACAACAACAAAACGACAAAACCCGTCGGGTACTCGAAAAAGCTTTTGGTCAAGATTGGGCAGAGTATTATATGACCACAGTCTTGTTTGACCTTCCAGATTAAGGATGTTAATTGTAATTGGGCATGGGGCATAGGGCATAGAGAAGAGGAATTGGGGACAAGGAGAATTGGAGAATTGGGGAAAGAACTGTCCTCTTGTCTCTTTCTCTCTTTCTCTCCCCTGCTTCCCCTGCTTCTTCATCTCTGCCCATCTGTAGGCTCTGTTACGTTTTCCCGTAACTGATAAATGTAGAATTTATTCAGCGAGAGTTTAATGGAGTTTAGACAGCAACAGCAAAGGTCTTAGGAGCAGATATCTATATGTATAAACAACTAACTCTGCTCACAAGTTGACTATAAACTTAAGAAAACTGTAATGTCAGGAATGCTCTATTTGACATATATGTTTTAGTTACTCGTTGACTAAATGAAGGAATACGCAATTTTTCAGCAAGATTATGTTCAACGCTCATCAATTTAGACTTCTATCAGAGCTATATCTAGGTAATTGATAGCAACAACTTTGCCTTTGTAGTAACGAGTATAGCAGTACAGTGCCGTACTCAATTTCATAGGTAAAGTTTTTATAAAACTGTTGATATAGTCTCTCCCAAACCCCGCAGAAGTTATTTAAGTTGCAGCAAATATCTGCAAGTTTTTACTTACTGCTATCTGTCTACAAAAACATACTTGCTAAATTTGTACCAGGTTGCCATCAAAATACTATCTGGGTGAAACAAGTCCGTGAATTTTAAGCAATATCCGGCTTTGGGCTACTGTTGTTTTTTTAAGCTGGCTGTTTGCTAAAAACCCTTATTGACTAATTTAACTAAGCCTACTTAGCTTTTATTATTTCCATCAGCACAATTTAGATAAACAGGCAACATACTATGTCAAGGGTGACTGAGACAAGCTCAATAGAGCAGCCACTTGATCCGGAACAACCTAAGGTTTGGTGGGGTATTGCTGTAGCCCTACCAATAGCGATCGCAGCAGGACTACTCACCACAGCCAAAGTTGAACAGCTCAGAAATCTAAGCCCATCTGTGCCTGTAAAACCAGTTGCTAATAACATTAGTGCTGTGGGGCGTTTGGAACCACGAGGAGAAGTTATTCAACTTTCTGCCCCAACCGCAGGCGCACAAGCAGCATCACGAGTTCAGCAAATCTTTGTCAAAGAAGGAGAACGGGTCAAAAAAGGTCAAGTAATTGCGATTTTAGACAATCATGATACTCAAATAGCAGGCTTGGAAGAAGCTAAAGCAAAACTACAAGAATCTCGTGCTAGTTTAGCCCAGGTAAGAGTGGGATCACCAAGGGATATTCAAGCTCAAACAGCAATCATTGCTCGTTTACAAGCCCAGTTGCGCGGGGAAAAGTCAGCCCAGCAAGCCACAATCAATAGAGTTGCTGCCCAATTGAGTGGAGAAAAACTTACTCAACAGGCAACAGTTAATCGTATAGAAGCAGAACTTCGAGGGCAAAAAGATAGTTTAAGAGCAATGATCGCACGGATACAAGCTCAACAGCGTAATGCTCAAGTCGATGCCGGACGCTATGAGATGTTATACCGAGAAGGTGCTATTTCTCAGCAAGAACGGGATAATAGACGTTTAAGCGCGGTAACTACCAGTCAACAGGTGATCGAAAGCCAAGCCACCTTAAGGCAGACACTAGCAACTCTGCGACAACAACTCGCTGAGGCCAGAGCTAATCAGGTTACAAATTTAGCAACTTTGCAACAGCAGCTGATCGAAGCTAAAGTTAACCGCGACAAAACTTTAGCAACTTTGCAAAAGCAAATTGATGAAGAAAAAGCCAGATTGAACAGACTTATAGATGTTCGTCCTACTGATATGCAAATGGCCCAAGCCCAAGTTAGTAATGCGATCGCCAATGTTAGACAAGCGGAAGCACAACTAAAATTAAGCTATGTCCAAGCCCCAACTGCTGGAGAGATTTTAGCAATTCATACCAAGTCAGGAGAAGCCATCAGTCCAAAGGGTATTGCTGAAATTGGACAAACCGAGCAAATGATGGTGATTGCTGAAGTTCCTGAAGACAGTATTGCTAGAGTGCGTTTAGGTCAAAATGCCACAATCACCAGTGATAATGGGGCTTTTAATCAAGAATTAAAGGGAACCGTTACTGAAATTGGCAGAAAAATCGGCAAAAAAGATGTGCTGAATACAGATCCAGCAGCAGATGTAGATGCCAGAGTCGTAGAAGTAAAAATCGCCCTATCTCCAGAAGATAGCTTCAAAGTATCAGGTTTAACCTACGCTAAAGTTCTTGTTGAAATTAATAACTTTAGCAACAATCAAGTACCTTAGAACATCGCAACGGTAAGTATTTAACACCCTAGCTTCAGCCCTTTTTTAACTAATTTTAGGGCAACAAGGCATTAGTCCAAGCTGAAATTTTATAATTCATCATTTCCACTTCTTACTTCATCAAAGCCTAGAAAATGAATCGTAAAATACCTCTGTCTTGGCTACAATTAACACGAGAAAAAACTCGACTAGCCGTGGCTCTGGCAGGAATAGCCTTTGCCGATATTTTGATGTTTATGCAACTTGGTTTTCGGGATGCTCTTTATTATAGTAACGTCCGTTTACATAGTAGCTTGCTAGCTGACATTGTTTTAATTAATAGTCAATCTAATGCCGTATTGGCGATGAAAAGCTTTTCACAGCGGCGACTTTATAAGGCTTTAGAATTACCAATAGTAAAATCAGTACATCCAATATATTTAGATTATACAAGCTGGAAGAATCCTGTCACTGGTCGTCCTCGGAGTATTTTGACATTTGGGTTTAATCCAGAGACGAATGTGTTTGATTTACCTGGAGTTCAGGAAAACTTAGAAAAGCTAAAACTGCCTGATGTAGTTTTATTTGACCGTTCTTCTCGGAAAGAATATGGCCCTATTGCTGCTGAATTTGATAAAGGAAATACCGTCACAGCAGAAGTGAGGAGGAGAAGAATTAAAGTAGCAGGACTTTTTACTTTAGGTGCATCTTTTGGAGCAGATGGTAACTTAATTACTAGTGATGTGAATTTTTTACGGATATTTAATAACCGTCAGCGGGGATTAATTGATATTGGTTTAATTAAATTAAATCCGGGAGTAAACGCGACTTTTGCTGCCGAGGAATTGCGAAATTATTTACCTGAAGATATTAATGTTTTAACTAAGCAAGAATTTATTGATTTTGAACGTAATTACTGGGCAAGTAGTACAGCTATTGGTTTTATTTTTACTCTAGGAACAGTTATGGGTTTTATTGTGGGAACCGTAATTGTTTACCAAATTCTTTATACCGAAGTTTCAGATCATTTATCGGAATATGCTACTTTGAAAGCCATAGGCTATACACAACGATATTTATTAATTGTAATTCTTCAAGAAGCATTAATGTTAGCTTGCTTAGGATATATTCCCGGATGGATTTTCACTATGTTTATGTACAACGCTGCTAGAAATGCTACGCTTTTGCCCGTTTTTATGAGCTTTGAACGTGCAATTACAGTGCTAATTCTGACTATAATCATGTGTTTTATTTCTGGCGCGATCGCAGTTCGTAAATTGCGCTCTGCTGATCCCGCAGATATCTTTTAATTGCTGTGAAAACACTACTAACTTTTAGCTACCCCAATTATGATGAAAAAAGAACCTGTAATTTCCATTAAAAACCTCAACCATTACTATGGTAAAGGCTCACTGAAAAAACAGATTTTATTTGATATTAATTTAGACATTTATCCTGGGGAAATTGTCATTATGACTGGCCCTTCAGGGTCGGGTAAAACAACATTACTGAGCTTGATTGGTGGTTTGCGTTCTGTACAAGAAGGAAGTCTACAATTTTCCGGTGTAGAATTGTATGGTGCTAGTCAAAATAAATTAGTACAAATTCGGCGGAACATTGGTTATATTTTTCAGGCTCACAACTTGCTAGGATTCTTAACTGCTACACAAAATGTCCAAATGGCAGTGGAATTGAATAAAACAGTTTCTCAAACTGAAGCAGTGGCTAAGTCAGAAGCTATGCTGGGGGCTGTTGGTTTACAAGAACGAGCTAGTTACTACCCAGATAATCTTTCTGGTGGACAAAAACAAAGAATAGCGATCGCCCGCGCCCTAGTCAATAGTCCTCCACTAGTCTTAGCAGATGAACCAACCGCAGCTTTAGACAAACAATCAGGACGTGATGTCGTAGAAATTATGCAAGGACTCGCCAAAGAACAAGGAACTTCTATCTTGCTGGTGACGCACGATAACCGGATTTTAGACATAGCCGATCGGATCGTAGAAATGGAAGATGGTCTTTTAGCTCGTGACTCCCAAAGTACAGTTACCAGTCCCGATCCTGAGAGCCAGAAATCATAATTCATCATTCATAGTGCATGATAGCTAATTAGCCTGGGTCGGTTCCGAGTCCTATATTAGGTATCGTTCTATAAATTTTCTTGATCTTCAACTGCACTTTTAGAACTTACGCATTGACAGAAAATTGATACTATGCACTCAAGTCTAACTTCTGCTGTTGCTACAACCGCAATGCGTAATGATAAAACTCTTCGTCTTTTAAATATCCGCGTGATTTATATAGCTCTTGTGCTGCTGAGTTTAAAATCTGAGTTGCTAACACAACCCGAACTGCTCTACTTTGTTTTGCATAATTCTCGGCAGCCTCCATCAATAATCGAGCCACTTCCTTGTTTCGATGCACTTCCTGCACAAACAAATCGTTCAAGATCCAAACTCGTTTCATCGATACCGAAGAAAAGCTGGGATAAAGCTGTGTAAACCCAACCAAGTCGCCCTGATCACTTGCCACAAATATTACAGAGTCACGATTTTGGAGCCGTTCATATAAAAATTTATTCGCAGATTTAAGATCGGATGTCTGTTGATAAAAAACGCGATACTGATCAAACAATACTGACAAACCTTCTAAATGTTCATCAGCTGCTAAAACGACTTGCATTCACTTACCCCACACTTGAATCTAGACTACACGCACTATTGTAAAATGTAGTATTGTGTCAAGTTTAAATTGATGGGTAAGTTTAGTTCGTAGTAAGGACTTCAGTCCTTATTCTCTAAGCACTAAAGTGCTTACTACAAACCCTTAAAACTATCTTGACAGACCAGTAGTCATACTAAATTATTTACAAATTAATATCTCGTTGGTTATCTCAAAATAACTTAGCCTTAAACGCTAAACCAGTAGCATTTAAATAGAACCTCAACCAACCGAAATATACTCGGCATAACTCATAACAAATATAGCGGTTTTTCTATGGATGAAATACACCACTCTAGCCCCTAGTCCCTACTGCATACAACCGAGAAGCTGCACCCTCAAACCATAATTATTTAACTCCAGACTGCTTCTGCGGTGTCATGGCATTTGGTTGGCGACTAGTGCGGAAAGTCACATTCACGCCTTCATTCGATTGCTCTAGCACCAGTAGAGGTGTAGGTTTAGCCTTTTGATCCCAATGCATGTGGGCAATTCGACCTTGGAGTGTTGGTTGCCAAGTATCCTCATCTTCTATGGGGCTAAGATAAGTTTCAATACAGTCAATAATTTGGCTAATAGTAGCAGAAGTTGCTTGTGTTGGTAACTTCATTAATCGAATTTGAATGCGAAACAGTACTCGCTTCGCTGAATTTGGTGGTGTACCAGTCTCATACTCGACATCGAAAGTTTCATCCACCTGTCGTCCAGCACTATTAGCAATTCCCACTGTTCCTTGTTGCGATTGATTGGGACGCAAAGCTTGAGAAATTTTATCTTTGACCCTTATTTTAATTTGATTCAAGATCGCAAAATGAAACACCTCCTCAGACATCCGCATTCGCAGATAGTCAAGGTTGAAATCCCGCGAGTTAACCAAGTCGGGATTAGTTTCCATTTTGCGAATTGTTTCCAGCGCTAGTTTAAACTTTTTCTCTAATTCTCGCGCCCGGAATTTTTCAAATTTGAGCTTTTTCTCAAATTTATTCATCTGGAACTTGCCATACACAATCAAAGCAATCACCGCTAAAGCCAGTCCTCCAGAGGTTGCAATCAAAACTGGTGGGATTTGAGGATCGCTTGCTGGTACTTGCTGGGATGCCTTTTTAGGCTTTGCTCCTGAGGATTGGGCAAGAAACATCGGGTTTAGCATGGCTGGCAAACAAAAATACTTGACTTATTATTTTTAGGATGCCCAAATTATGAAGCTCATCTTGCTGTATTATTTGTATTTTTTACAGCTTTCGCCAAATTGCGTATGTACAAAGATTTTACAAATTCTAGGCAATTGTCTCAGACTACATCTAACTGCTTGAGTAATATTCGCCTTTTGAGATTTTCCTGGCTTTAAGCATTAGCCAAAGCCGGGGGATTAATTTTTCGTGCTTCATCGCCTTTCGCAAGCACCGTCACGTTGAGGCTGAAGCGTCGGCTGTTGTTTTAGCAAAATCAAGGCGATCGCTAACATCAATCGCAAAATCTTCATAGCGTCTCAACGAAACCACCTCAACATGAACATGCTGCCCCATTTTTTTCATAATAGGTAAATCCAACAGAATTTGGTCGAGTAGATCTGGTGATGGGACATCGACAATCACTATCACTCGCCGCATCCCAACGCATTTCCACAAATCTACGATAATACCCTTTTGCTTGGCTGCCAGCGCTACATCTGCTTCTTCTTTCCAGGTAGTCAGTAGATCTTGCTGGGACATATCCGCAGCGTATTCAACTTGAAAATCCAAATGGTACAACATGGTTACTTACTAAGTAAAGGACAAAAATTGCAAAAGATGTACAGAAGAGGGTTTCATTGAGAATTACCACATTCAAAACATGAATCGAGTAGATGCTTGTTTTTCAGCATTTTAGTTCTGAATACACCTCTGGTTTCATGCTTTATTTTCGCGTTTTTAATTGTGAATACTCACAACCACGTAATAAACTTACACCTGTCATACCATTTCACGAAATTATTGATACAAATTACTTTTCTTACTCCCCCTGCCTCCCCTGCTCCCCCTGCTCCCCCTGCTCCCCCTGCTTGCCAAATGTATCAACTTTAAAGTGAAACGGTATCAGCCCTTGCCTATGCCCTATGCCCCAAGCGACGGGGCGACTATCCCTCTCCACCCACGAGAGGATGGAGTTTCCCGTCGCTTTCAATAAATGGTTATTCAGTAGTTTATGAAGTTTTATTAACAACAAAAAAACGGTAGAGCAATAAACACTCTACCGTTTGAATTTTTAAACTTGAGATTTAATCCCAAACTTTAATTATGACTCAACACTTTGGGGTAATAATTCCCGACGCTGTTGAGAAGTCACCTGCACATTACCGCTGTCATCGACATCAACTAAGGCTGTATCGCCATCTTTGATGCGACCAGACAGAATTTCTTCTGCTAGGCTATCTTCTAACAAGCGCATGATCGCTCGGCGTAACGGTCTTGCGCCGTAGCTGGGACTGTAACCTTCAGTAATCAAGCGGTCTTTGAAGCGATCAGTAACTTCTAAGGTAATACCCTTTTCAGTCAAACGACCAAACACTTCTTTCAGCATGATTTCGGCGATTTGTGTCACCTCTGGCTTGCTCAATTGACGGAAGACGATAATTTCATCCAGTCGGTTGAGGAACTCTGGACGGAAGTATTGCTTCAGTTCTTCGTTCACTAAGGAGCGAATCCGGTTGTAAGCTGACTCGGTAACATCGTCAGCGAACTCAAAGCCGATACCGCCACCACCTTTTTCAATTACCTTAGAACCAATGTTGGAAGTTAATATCAGCAAGGTATTCTTAAAGTCAACGGTGCGACCTTTGGCATCGGTTAACCGCCCGTCTTCTAAGATTTGCAGCAGCATGTTGAAGACATCGGGGTGGGCTTTTTCGATTTCATCGAACAGCACCACAGTGTAAGGTCGCCGCCTTACAGCTTCGGTCAGTTGACCGCCTTCGTTATAACCAACATAACCAGGAGGCGAACCAATCAATTTACTGACGGTATGGCGCTCCATATATTCCGACATATCCAGACGGATCATTGCTTCTTCAGAACCGAAGAAGTAAGATGCTAAGGATTTTGCTAACTCGGTTTTACCAACCCCGGTAGGCCCGGAGAAGACAAAGCTAGCAATAGGTCGGTTGGGATTTTTCAAACCGACACGAGCGCGGCGAATCGCCCGTGAAACTGCTTTGACAGCTTCTTCTTGTCCGATTAGCCGCTGATGCAAGGTGTCTTCCATGTGCAGCAGCTTTTCGGATTCTGATTCGGTGAGTTTGTTCACCGGTACGCCTGTCCAGGAAGCGACAATATGAGCAATGTCTTCTTCGTTGACTACAGGTTCTTCGCCTTCTGTACCGGAACCATTGGTTTTGCTTTGAGCGATCGCCCGGATTTCGGCTTTGATTTCCATTTCGCGATCGCGCAGTTCCCCAGCTCTATCAAAGTCTTGGGAACGGACTGCATCATCTTTTTCTTTTAAGATTTGCCGCAGTTCTTTGTCTAACTCTTTCGCTGCTGGTGGCAGTTGGGAGTTAATCAAACGCACACGAGAACCAGCTTCATCGATTAAGTCGATGGCTTTGTCTGGCAAGTAGCGATCGCTAATGTAACGATCAGATAGTTTTGCCGCCGCTACCAAAGCTTCATCGGAGATTTTCAGCTTGTGATGTTGCTCGTAGCGCTCACGTAATCCATGCAAAATTTCAATTGTCTCATCGACTGTTGGCTCACCTACCATGACTGGTTGGAAGCGGCGCTCTAAAGCTGCATCTCGCTCGATGTGCTTGCGGTATTCATCAAGGGTTGTAGCACCGATACACTGCAATTCACCTCTAGCCAAAGCTGGCTTGAGGATATTTGCTGCGTCGATCGCACCTTCTGCCGCACCTGCACCAATTAGGGTGTGTACCTCATCAATCACAAGAATGACATTGCCCGCAGAGCGGATTTCATCCATGATTTTCTTGAGGCGTTCTTCAAATTCACCCCGGTATTTTGTACCTGCTACGAGCAAGCCAATATCCAGTGTGACTACACGCTTATCTTCCAGGATGTCGGGAATATCTTTGTTGGCAATGCGTGACGCTAAACCTTCAGCGATCGCAGTTTTACCAACCCCTGGTTCACCAATCAACACTGGGTTATTTTTAGTCCGGCGACCCAAAATTTGAATCACCCGTTCAATTTCTTTGGCGCGTCCTACCACTGGGTCGAGTTTGTTATCGGTCGCCATCTGGGTTAGGTTCGAGCCAAATTCATCCAAGGTTGGAGTTTTGGTGCGTCCCGATTGCCCAGTAGCTGAAACCTCTGCTGTCTCTCCCAGCATTCGGATGACTTGGGTTCTTACTTTCGATAGATCCACCCCTAGGTTTTCTAGCACCCTGGCTGCTACACCTTCCCCTTCCCGGATCAGGCCCAACAGCAGATGCTCGGTGCCAATGTAGTTATGCCCTAATTGGCGCGCTTCTTCTAAGGATAGTTCCAGAACTCGCTTTGCCCGTGGCGTAAACGGTATTTCCACGGCAACAAAGCCCGAACCCCGCCCTATGATTTTTTCTACCTCAATGCGGGCATCTTTAAGATTGACACCCATTGATTTCAACACCTTGGCCGCAACTCCCGTCCCTTCACCGATCAAACCCAAGAGGATCTGTTCGGTGCCGACGAAGTTGTGACCTAGACGGCGGGCCTCTTCTTGGGCCAGCATGATTACCTTAATGGCTTTTTCTGTGAAGCGTTCAAACATGGCATTTTTCCCATCACCTGCGTCGTGCCGGTACGCTGATTTTAGCACAGGCTAAGCTTTTGGATGCCTGTATAAAGATTATAGACACCCAATCAGCATCACCGACGGTAATCGGGTAGTTGCCAATTATTTATTACTTTTGATGTGGCTGCTGTACTGAGGAGCTTGATTTTTCCAGCATTTCTGGGGTTGACTAGACACAGCAGACCGTCGTAGGATGATAAAATTTTTAGCAGTCACAAATATTAATTATTACCATATTCGCAATTTAAAAGTCAAGAATACCAAGCATCAATATCTTTTTTAAAAGTAAAAAAAATAATTAATTAGGTATTCTAATAAAAAATACAGCATAAAAATTCATGATTAACCTAAAAACTGCCAAGAAAAATTGCTCAACTGCTGACTAACTATGGTGTGCCAGTCTGCCAAAGTTGCTTGGAATTGTGGCTGTTGTAAATCTGAGCGCCAGAGAATTAGGGCATCCTCACCATTATCTTGGTAGTAATGTCGCCGCCTCCCAGCTGTTTTAAAGCCAAATTTTTGATATAAAGAGATTGCTGCTAAGTTAGAGGCTCGCACTTCGAGGGTAGCTCGTTCCAAACCGCGATCGCTTGCTATCTTGAGTAGAGAATACAGTAAAACCTGTCCCAAACCTTGGCGGTGATATCGGGGATGAACCGCCAAAATAGTAATATGCGCTTCTTCTAGAATTGACCAAAAACAACCCATTCCCAGCAGTTTTGTCCTAGATAAAGGACAAAATAAACCGATTAAATCACTATTAGGACTGCCCAACTCTCTTTGGTAGCCCTCTAGAGTCCATAATCCCCCAAAACAGTCTTGATCTAATTCTAAGATTGCACTTAGATCCTTTGATGTCAGTAATTGCAGTTTCAAGTCTAATGAAATCACATTTATTTGAATAAGATAGCAAAGCCTTTGTAAACTGAGAATCGGGAGATTTAATCACGCCCGTAATTTTGAGCAAGGACAACTTTACAGTTATGGTATCGACTCACCCCACTGGGGTTCAACATACTGGTACTCAGTATTTACCTCAAAGGCGCAGCACAAACGCCAATCTTTCACCCAATCAGGAACTTTTACCCCTGACTACCCAAGTCAATAGTCATGGCTTCCTGGAAATTGGTGGGTGTGATGTCACAACCCTAGTTCAGCAGTTTGGCTCACCTTTATATATTTTAGATGAAGAGACTTTACGTTTGGCTTGTCAGCAGTACCGGGATGCTTTCAAGCAATATTACAAAGGTGAATCTCAAGTATTGTATGCTTCTAAGGCATGGAACTGTTTAGCTGTTTGTGTGATCGCCGCATCCGAAGAGCTAGGAATCGATGTAGTCTCCGGGGGTGAACTCTACACGGCTTTGAGTGCAGGTGTTAATCCTGATAAAATCTATCTTCACGGTAATAATAAATCTCGTGCAGAACTAGTTTTAGCAATCCAGTCTGGTGTAACCATTGTGGCAGATAACTGGTATGAGTTACATACCCTGGTGGAGATAGCAAAGGAGCAGGGGAGTAGAGGAGCAGGGGAAGCAGGGGAAGCAGGGGAAGCAGGAAGAGAAGTTGCCGGGAGGGTTTCCCTCCGAGCAAACTTCGGGGAAGAATTTCTAACTCTTAATTTCCCATTTCCTATAAAAATTATGTTGCGGCTTACACCGGGTATTGAATGTCATACCCATGAATACATCCGCACAGGACATTTAGACAGCAAATTTGGCTTTGATCCCAACGATTTAGATGAAGTTTTTACCTTTGTTAGTCAGCAACCTGCTCTGAACTGCGTAGGGTTACATGCTCATATTGGTTCCCAAATTTTTGAACGCCAACCCCATCAAGATTTAGCTGCTGTCATGGTGCAGTGGTTGCGAGATGCAGCCAATTATGGTCTAAACTTTACAGAAATTAATGTTGGTGGTGGTTTAGGGATTAAATACACAGAATCAGATGATCCACCTAGTATTGATGAGTGGGTAAAAGCAATTTGTGAAATCATCCAAACAACTTGTGTTGCCGAAAATTTGCCTTTGCCTAAATTACTATCTGAACCGGGGCGATCGCTAATTGCCACAGCCTGTGTTACGGC
This sequence comes from Halotia wernerae UHCC 0503, assembly GCA_034931985.1. GTDB lineage: Bacteria > Cyanobacteriota > Cyanobacteriia > Cyanobacteriales > Nostocaceae > Halotia > Halotia wernerae. The sequence goes on along the minus strand of JAYGHB010000096.1, from coordinate 47,415 downwards.
TTACACTATTGGCTCATCTAAAACTATTCCCGAAATTCGTAATTACGTGGCTATTGATGGCGGAATGTCAGATAATCCGCGCCCAATTACTTATCAGTCAGTTTATCGGGCAGTAGTGGCTAATAAAGTGTCTGCTCCCCTCACAGAAACGGTGACAATTGCTGGTAAACATTGCGAATCGGGAGATATTCTCATTAAAAATGCCCAACTGCCAAAAACTGAACCAGGAGATATTCTCGTAGTTATGGGAACTGGTGCGTACAATTACAGTATGGCATCTAACTATAATCGCTTGCCCCGACCGGCAGCAGTTGTAGTAGCGAATGGCGAAGCAAATTTAATTTTGCAACGCGAAACATATCAAGACTTGATTCGACAAGATCGCCTACCAGAAAGACTCAAGAAGGTTGAAGGATAAAGGCTGTAGACGCAAAACGGTGAACTAGCGTGGTCTTCTCCCTTTAAGAGAGACTAGCGCTAAGGGGGTTTCCCCCATAAACGACTGCGTAAAGCCTGTGGCATGGCTTCTCTACGAGACGCTACGCGTAGCTTGCTTCCCCGTAGGGGTACGCTTAGAGCGCAGCGCTAGGACGTTAGTAGCATCACCCAAAGGGCTTGCCGCAGCCTACGGCTGAAGAATAAGAATGAAAATTTTCAACTTCATACTTTATAACTTCACACTTCATCTTTCATACTTTATAGTTCACACTTCATCCTTTCACACCAGATGTCATGAGAGATTGGTGGAAGCAATGGCTGACAAACCTGGGATGGTCACAGTCCTTGCTGCTTGGGACTCTGGATATCGTGTTAGTGCTAGCGCTGACGTACATGATACTGGTCATTATTAGTGAGCGCCGAACACTGTGGATGGTACGGGGGTTTATTATCTTAATGCTAGCTTCCGCACTCAGTGGTAGATTAGGTCTACCACTGCTAAATTTTGTATTAGAAAAGTTGGTAATTGGCTGTGCTGTGGCGATGGCAGTAGCTCTCCAGTTAGAGTTTCGCCGATTTTTAGAACAATTGGGACGTGGTGAATTTCGGCAGTTATTTCAACCTTCCAATTTAACAATCCCTAAGTCTGATAGTGTGATTGATGAAATTGTTGATGCGGTTAAAGAACTATCGAAAAACCGAATTGGAGCTTTGCTGATTTTGGAAACAACTGGTCCGATTGACGAGCGAGATTTTTCTGTGCCCGGAGTGAAGCTAAATTCTGATGTTTCTAAGGAACTAATACAGACGATTTTCCAACCAAAAACTTTGTTGCATGATGGGGCAACTTTAATCCGTGGCTCACGGATTGTATCATCAGGTATAATTTTACCACTTTCGGGACGCACAGCCTCGCGCCAGTTGGGAACACGCCATCGGGCAGCGATGGGAATAACTGAGCGGGTCGAAAATTGTATTTGTGTCGTTGTATCAGAAGAAACTGGTTCTATTTCCTTAGCGGAAAGGGGAATCCTAAATAGACCGCTGACGATTAGGAAGCTAAAAGAGTCATTAGAAGCTCGATTGTCACCAACTGTAGATCGGGAAGCTGTTGCTCCTGGTTTATTAAGTTTGGGTCGTCAGATTGGTGGTAAGGCACTAACACTAGTTTCGCGTTTACTCGGATTACCATCGACCGCCTCTCGAAATAAAAAATGACAGCACAACAAACAGAACTGCGAGAATTACCCCTTGACTTAAAACGAGAACTACTACCCCAACATGTTGCGGTAATTATGGATGGCAATGGTCGATGGGCTAAACGTCAAGGTCTACCCCGGATTATGGGACATAAGCGAGGAGTAGATGCTTTGAAGGATTTGCTTCATTGTTGTAAGGATTGGGGAATCCAAGCACTAACAGCTTATGCTTTTTCAACCGAAAACTGGAAAAGACCCCAGGAAGAAGTAGATTTTTTGATGACTTTGTTCCAAAAAGTTTTACGCCAAGAATTGCGGGAAATGGTCGAGGAGAACGTTCAAATTAAATTTGTGGGAAATTTGCAGGCTTTGCCGCGATCGCTCCAACAAGAAATTTCCCGTTCTATGGAAGAAACCAAAAACAACCGCGCTATCCGGTTTTCTGTAGCAACCAATTATGGTGGACGGCAAGAAATTTTACAAGCTTGTCGAGCGATCGCCCAAAAAGTTCAGCAAGGTCTACTACAACCTGATGAAATTGATGAAGAAATTTTTGAAAAACACTTATATACAGCAGGAATTACAGACCCAGATTTATTAATTCGTACCAGTGGGGAAATGCGGCTCTCGAATTTCCTGCTCTGGCAAATGGCTTATGGAGAAATTTATATCACCGATACTCTCTGGCCAGATTTTGACCGCACCGAGTTTCACCGCGCCTTATGTGCCTACCAACAAAGGGAGAGACGATTTGGGAAGGTTTGAGTCTTTTGACTTTTGACTTTTGACCCTTCTCTGCGAGACGCTACGCGAACGACTACGCTCAGGGTCAAGGCTGAGCGAAGCCGAAGCCTTGACTTTTGACTTCCGCGTAGCGGTACTAGCCCCTAATTTATGGCCCAGAAAAAACCGCTTGTTCTATATCTTCCCGACTTAGGGAATATTTGAATGAGCGTTGGATATCTTGTCCATTGTCGCCACTTTCGATATATCGCACTACGATTTGCTCAGTATCAAGCCACAGTTCAGCTTGCCAATTAGACTGCTGTAAGTGCCAGCAATGCAGCTGTGTTTCATCTTGCTGACAGCCTTGGTCTTTGAGCCAGTCCTCAATTTGTGGTAGAGAATGACTGTATAGGGGAGTATCAGCAGAAATAATAGACATAATAATTTTAGATTTTGACTTGAGAATTGAAGTTTTTAATTTCCCACGGACTAGTCGGTTGGGATAGTTGGGAAACCTGCTTTTGGACTGCGGGGATTGGTTGCAGTAGTTGCGTTTGGAAAGCAGCCTCACCACGAGTTAAGCCAATAGCCACTGCTAGCAGTACACAACCGACAAAGGTCAACACCAGAATAAATAAAGCAAAGATTTCCCCAGATGATAGGGGGCGATCGCTTGCATCCAAGTAAGCTGATTTTGACCATTTATAAGAACGGGAAACAGGACGGTTCAAGTCAGATGGGGCTTGAATTACTGTAAAGCGGGAATAGCCAATTTTCAGGTCATAGCTTTGTCGCCGTTCTGGACTGCTAAGAGTGGCGTAGGCTTCGTTGATTTGCTGAAATTTTGTAGTAGCTAAGGCAGCAGGCAAATCTGTAGTGTCGGGATGATAGCGTTTACTCAGTTCCCGATAAGCACGACGAATATCTATTACCGATGCCGAGGGATACAATCCTAGCAGGGAGTAATAAGTTGGTTCACTGCGTTGTGGCATTGCCCCATGATGATTCACGGCTGTTTGGTCACCTTGCAATCAAGTTTTTTCTAATATTGTAAACCTTCAATCGCATGGTTGAATTTGTTTTGTTGCCATAGATTATCAACGGTCACAAATTGATAGCCTTGTTGTAGTAGCTGAGGAATCAGGATATTTATTGTTGCAGCAACGTCTTTTCCACCGCAAGCACCATCATGTAAGACAATTAATGAGCCATTTTGGACTTGCTTGAGAACTCGCTGGATTACGGTAGTAACTCCCGGTAGTACCCAATCTTCAGGTACAACACTCCACATAACTGGACGATAATTCCACTCTAAGAATAATTTTAAAGTTTTGGGTGTAAATAAACCGTTGGGCGGCCGAACATCGCGCACTTGTTCGGGTAGCAGCTTACAGGCATTATAGATTGCAGCTTGAGTTCTCCCTAAACTCTCCTTGAGATCGTTGGGAGAAAGTGTTGGAAAAGAACGATGATCATAACCATGCAATCCTATCCAATGTCCACGATCGCTAACTGCTTTAGCGATCGCTGGTGAACGATTAACACAAGCACCTAACCAAAAAAAACTAGCTTTAATGTTGTAACTGTCTAACACTTGCAACACTTGGGGCGTGTATTGGGGATGGGGACCATCATCAAATGTGAGAGCGATCGCCATTTGAAAGCGATCGCCACTCCAAAGACAGTTGGGAAAATTTGGTTGCAGAATGCGGTAAACAATTGGTAACAAAGGAGCAAGTTGCATTATTTAGCAATCTCTACTGAACTATTGGTGCGAGGATCTTCTGCTTCCGACGCTTCATTACCTTCTTGTGAGGTTATGAAAAGTAATTTTACGCCTTTGTACGAATGCTGCTTGTGCCACAAACCTCGTGGAACAATGAAAATCGAACCTGTATAAAGAGTCACTTCATCAACACCACTATCACTAAGAATTGTGACATCTACTTCGCCTTCTAGAATCTGGAGAAGCTCATCGTCAGGATGACGCTCCCAAGGTGTTGAACCTAAAAAATAAACCAGACCCATTATGCACTGATTGAAGTTACCCAGCATTTTCATTGCGGCTCTGACATCATCACTTGTAGTCTGCTTTGCAATTTTTAGTTCACCGACAGATCCGAGCGCAGCTTGTATGTCTACAGCATTCATACTTTCGCCTCTCATAAAAATAACTGAAGTAAAGCTAGTACATTTGCTCAGAATGGTCAAGTGTCAGAGCGATGACCGCCCCAACCGATGACTTCAAAATCAAATGTGAGAGCGATCGCCACTCCAAAAACAATTGGAAAAATTTGGTTGCAGAATGTGGTAAACAATTGGTAACAGGGGAGTAAGTTGCATTTTGATACTGTTTGCTAAGTTGAATTTCTTGTACTATAACTCTAACTTCTATTTCTAAAACCTCAAAATCTTGTAGCAGAAAAGAGTATAGTTTATACAATCAGTTTTTTACTGAAATTTTAGTTTGACGCTGGAGATTTAAAAAATGTCTACTGACAAAATGTCTGCTGACATAGTTGCTTATGTTCAAGAGAGTGAATTTAATTCGCTTTTAAGTGAAGAAGCAGTAGTTGTTGTTGATTTTACTGCTACTTGGTGTGGTCCTTGTCGCCTCATCAGTCCGTTAATGGATCAACTTGCTGAGGAATTTAAAGGTCGCGCCAAGGTCGTTAAAGTAGACATAGACAATAACAAGCCGATTTTTAAAAAATTTGGACTTCGCAGTATTCCAGCGGTTTTAATTTTCAAAAATGGTGAATTAACAGAAACTATCGTAGGAGTTTCTCCTTACGAACAATTCAGCAGCGCTGTTGAGAAGATCATTTAGCTCATTTTAAGAAAATTCAGCTATAAATGGTGCGATCGCTGCTACAAATTCCGCAGTTGATTCATAAGGCAAAACATTTCGTCCTGGCAATTTAATTCCCCGACTTTGAGGTAGACAAGCGAGGTAATCAGCTAAACGTTCATCAGGTGTTTCTTGTTTACCTTCTTCGCTAATACTCGATGCTGTTTCCCCCACAATTACTAGCGTTGGTTGCTTGATAAAAGTGAGATTTTTAGCATAATTTTGTCGCCAAAAACCAGCTAAAAAAGAAAATACTGCATAACGACTGGTAGTATTTTCTGCACCTGCAACTAAAGTATTTAACCACTCTGCATCAACAGCATCTGCTGAACCAAAGAGTTGACGAGTTGAAAAAGAATGCAAAAACTTTGGCGTGCGTGCATAGCGATAAAAAGCATTACCAAAAGGCGAAGCTAAAATATTCCAAATTAGTTTTTGCTGCCATACTGGTGATTTTTTAGTAATTACAGGCCAAGCAGGAGGCCCAGCAAGTATCAGTCCAGTAATTAAATTTAATTCTTTTTCAACTAATTCAATAGCAACTGGCAATAAAGCACCTTGTACTACTAAAATTACTGGTTTCTGCACCACTGATTGTAAAAAGTAATGCAATTGTTCTGCCCAATCTTTGGGAGTATAAGCTACAGATGGCATATCGCTTTCACCGCATCCTAATAAATCAGGATTGTAAATGAGATTACGATGACCTGTAGAATACCATTCCTCACAAAAGCGCTGCCAAAATTGCCGCGATAATCCCACACCAATCGGGTGAATTAATAGTAAGGGAATACCCTCAGGTGCAGAAATAGTAGGTTGATGTAGTTCATAGGAACAGCGATAATTCTGCCAAGTATAAAATTGGATAGGAGATGTTTGCATATTTTTGAGTTAATTCTATCTGCTAAAAAATCATCTGTGGATGAATTAATTTGTATCCAGCAGCTTTAATCTTTTGATTGGATACTTTGGCATTATATGGGCGGTTGCTCTTTGTAGAAGAGTCCCATGTAACTTGGGGTAAACTATGTTTTTCAAATAAAGTATTTAGTAATTCACGACTAGTCATATGTGCATCATCTACCAAATTATAAATGCCTTGCAAGCGGTGTTGACGAACAAATTCTATTGCAGCCACAATATCATCTAGGTGAATCCAATTTGTCACATCGTCGCCATTACCAGGACGAGTTGTGCCAGGAACTTTACTAAATATTCTTATTAGTTCTCTATTAAAGCCATAAATGCCACCTAATCTTAAAATACAAACACGGAGATTTTCGCTTGATGCTGCTAACAAAATTTCTTCAGTCTCTTGCAGAATTTCTCCGTTGATATTAGTAGGGATAGCTGGCATCTCTTCATCTACCCATGCCCCATTCTGATCGCCATAAACTGAATAACTTCCTGTATATATCAGTTGTTTAACATTGGGGATATCCTGCAAAACTGACACTAAGGTTTTGGCAGTATCAATATAGGTTTCTTTATAAGAATTAGCACCTTTTGCACCGACACTCAACAGCACAACATCTTGATTTTGCAGTATTGATTTGAGTTTCTCTAGGTCATTTCCTTGAGTTACTACAACTTTTTGAGTTACTGCTTGTAGTTTTGGGATACGCTCAGAAGTAGTTGTAGTGGCAGTAACTACAAAAGTCATTTTTTGCTGCCAATATTGGGCAACTGCACAACCAACGTAGCCACAACCGATAATTGCAATATTCATGATAATTTAAACATAATATACTAGGACTTACGCATTGACAGAAAAGCCGAAATAGCAGGTATGCTTTTCAAGGTTTTTCAGCTACCTGTTTGCGATGCCTGCGGCGGGCTACGCCTACGCAACTAACAAAACATGATTTGTAAAAGGCTGAAACGACGTATTTGCCTTAATATTACAAGAGTTTTTGGCTCATGACTAAAGTATGTAAGACCAATTCACCTATTCAACTTCTGCTATAAGCCAGTATAAAAGGTAACAGAAAAATCTCCATAATTAAAAAACTTGAAATTGCTGTAACTGCTGATTAACTATGAATAGCACCATCAGGCATAATAGCACCAGCCAAATTAGCACCAATCATTTTCACTAGAAGGCGTTCGCCAGAACGAATACGCGCTCCTGTTAAGTCAGCCCCACGCAAATCAGCACCACTGAGATCAGCACCAATCAAGTTAGCATAACGCAAATTTGCTTCTCTCATATCGGATAAGAGTAAGTTGGCTCTAAATAAATTTGCTTCTGACAAATTCGCGCCTCTAAGATTAACTTTGTGCATAAAAGTATCACTCAGGTCAGCACCACTTAAGTTAGCATAACTAAGGTTTCTGCCAGATAAATCTTTATTGCTTAAATTAGCTTGGCTGAAGTCTTTACCACTCAAATCAGAGTTTTGCTTTGGTGGTTGATTATTGTTTACAGATGATGTTTTCGGTTGAGTTGAAGATGATTTTCTCGGTTGATATGAAGATGATTTTTTCGGTTGAGATGACGGAGAATGATAAAAGGTTTGATGTTTAACACTCAAAGAGCGTAATTGATCGCGAGCTTCATTAATTGCTTTCAGCTTTTCTTGTGCTTTCTGGTGTAAGCGCGTATTATCTCTGGGAATGCGATCAGGATGCCACACAAAAACCAAATCTTTATAAGCCTGGTTCACTTCTTCAAGCGTTGCCCCAGGTTCTAACTCTAATACTCTATAATACTGCTCCAATTCGCTCATAAGGTATTTTAGTGGACAATCGAATTAATTATGAGTGTGCAGCCCTCTACTGGCTTAATTTTTGATGGAATGTCTTTTTTGATATGCAGTTTTAGAGCAAAAACAGTTTGATATGCTTGAGAATATTTAACCAAAATTAGAACTGGGCAGTTTTGTAGCAGCTACTTGCATAAAGTAAACTCATATCCAAATATTATACAAGCGTAGCGCAGCAAACTAAGTCTATCCATAACTCTTTTGTTGGCATACTTCAAAATGTTATCTTTTTATATAGCGGTTTTCCTTTTGCTCAGGTACAAACTTATCTGCGTACACTGCGGGTACTCCTTACAGAGAACTAGTAGAGTAGCCACAAAAGCGTCTACATCTGCGATTCATTATTTCTTACTGTACCTGACCCAGATGGGAACCGCTATAATGCACACCTAAACATCACCACGATATCTAACAACAAGCCGCTACGCATCTAAGAGGATGTTTGTAAAGTCTAATTTATTACTAGCCCTGGCGACTAGAAGTCGCGCGCCACTTGCTACCCTGCGGGAACGCTAAGAGCAAACAAGTCGGGAAACCCGCCCAACGCAGTGGCTTGGCTACACAGACAGGACGCGTAGCGGCTACTCTGCGAGTTCTCCGTAAGGAGTACCCGAAGGGAAGACCGCCTGCGCGGGTTAAAAACCTTGCTTTTTCGTTAGTCCACGGAGGTGGTGATTCCAGCGCTGCGTTCGCGTAACGTAAAGCCTATGGCATAGCAACTCTTGGAGACGCTACGCGTAAAGTCTGCGGCATAGCTTCGCTTTAGCGATACGCTTAGAGCGACGTTAGAAGAGTCACCCGGCGGGACTTTGCTTGTGTAGTAGCGAATTTTATTCGCCCAATACTTTTAAAATATCCTCTAAGCTACTCCTCACATAAGTTTTTATATAAATGTTAGGTTGTTTAAAGGTGTGTAGTTATACAATTGGACTTTTAATTTCTCTTTTTTTACTTTTGACTTACTCTTATTAACTGCCCATTTCCCCATTTATCCATCGATTTATCGCTCTCAAATATGCTGTAACCGGAATTTGATAAACTTCAATAAAAATCCAGACAATAATTGCTAAATGTGACAAAAAAGTTAATACTGTCCAGATATATGGCATCCAGGTAATAGGAGCATTTAAAGTTGGGGGAAAGTAATAAGCTACTATACCAATTAAAGTCGTGGGAAAAAATACAAAAGCAATTGCTGCTAGCCCATAACCCCAACCCAATTCCATACCTTCCAACTGAGCTTCAGTCCAATTAAAGCCATTCCAACGCCAAACCAAGGGAGGCTGCCGAGAAGGCATCTTGATTTGCTGTTGTTCTAGGTTGACGGTAAAAATTTCATGGCAGAAATCACAAGCCATAGCCTCCATCAAGGGCATGTGATAAATCTTACCTATCCGACAGACTGGGCAGGGGTAAACTCCTTGATAGTCAAAAGACGTGGTTAAGATTTTGGAACTGGGCATAATTAAACTAAATTGTACTCAAAAGTTGATCGGTAGATGCAGAATGGGGTGTGAGAAGAAAGATTTTTATCAAACAGAATTCAGGAGTCAGGAGCCAGAATTCAGAATTGAATTCTATGTGACTGGCGGATGAATAAATGGGTATAAGACCCCCACCAAATTTTTAATTTGGTGGTCTGCAATGAGTGGCGGGTCTGAATCCCCAATTCATTGATTCTGACTCCTGAATTCTGGCTTCTGAATTCTTCAATCTGCGTTGTGAACGATAGTTTATGAGTATTTGATTTGAATTTTTCGAGATCTGTCACTGATGATTTTGATGACCCCTTATCTAAAAATAGAATTTATGTAAATCTGGTAGTGTCTATTCACAAACTGTTCTTTGCCTACGCCAACAAGCAAAAAGTCTTTATTGCCAGAGTTGTAATGAGTCTATCGCTTTTTTTAAGTGTTGTGCGGGTCTTGACGCTACCAACTCCTTCTGTTATCGTTACCTTAAGTAAAGGTGTACATTAAATTTTTAGCCCATCACCCTACAAATGTTCAGCAGCAGTTACTACTTTTATTTTTGGTTTAAGGCGGTTCACCGGGAGTGAATGAAGTTTCCAAATGGAAACCGCCCGGTGAACCGCAGAGCAAGCTCTGCGGTTTTTATATTTTTAAGGAGCAAAATTTCATCGTGATGACCTATTTCAGTAGCTGGTTTTATGGTTTTTACTTTTGGCCTAGAGCAAGTTCCGGGTAAATAGCGTCATGCTGATAAATCAGAACGCGCCCGGAACCTTTAAGTTCTGGGCTTTTTTGTTGTTACTGGAAGCTAGGGACTAGTAAAGAAGCAGGGAAGCAGGGAGACAGGGAGAATAACTTATGCCCAATGCCCAATGCCCAATGCCCAATTAAAGAGAGAAAATAATGATTAACGCCAAACTTGCAAAACAATCACATTCCAGCCACCAAACAGTTGTTAAACTCTCACAAACAGTTGCCTTCGGTGGTGAAGAATTGGTAATCATTGGTGGCCCTTGCGCGGTGGAAAGCTTAGAACAAATGGAGAAAGTCGCCCAAAAGCTATCTACATCTGTACAAGCATTACGTGGTGGTGTCTACAAACCCCGTACCTCTCCTTATGCTTTTCAGGGTATGGGGAAAGAAGGATTGGAGGTTTTAGCGAAAGTGCGATCGCATTACAATATTCCCGTCATCACCGAAGTTATGTCAATTTCCCAAATTGAAATAGTCGCTGCCCATGCTGATATGCTTCAGATTGGCAGTCGCAATATGCAAAATTTTGATTTACTCAAAGCTTTGGGACTAGCGGGTAAGCCGATACTTCTCAAGCGTGGTTTAGCAGCAACAATTGAAGAGTTCGTTATGGCGGCTGAATATATCTTAAGCCACGGCAATCCTGATGTGGTGTTGTGCGAACGGGGTATCCGCAGCTTTGATAATTATACCCGCAATGTTCTAGATTTAGCAGCAGTAGCAGCTCTCAAGCAAATAACTCACTTGCCTGTGATTGTAGATCCTTCCCATGCTGTAGGCAAGCGGGAACTAGTAGCACCTATGGCCAAGGCTGCAATTGCTTGTGGGGCAGATGGGTTAATTATTGAGTGTCACCCAGAGCCAGAAAAATCTGTTTCTGATGCTCGTCAAGCGCTTGCTTTAGAAGATATGGTGAATTTGGTTGATAGTTTAAAGCCTATAGCAGCAGCCGTTGGGCGGAATATATCAGAGGCTATAGGGGTGGGTTTAAAACCTGCCCCTATTTATTGTGCAGCCTAACTCAAAGAGACGCGATTAATCGCGTCTCTACAAGGGTTTTGGATAACGCACATTTAATTTCTGGAAAAAAATAAGGACTTTAGTCCTTACTACGCAATTTAAAGCAAAAAAGAACGAGCTAGGAAAAAGCTAGAAATTGATTTAGCATCTACTAGCTCTCCTTCAAGAATAGCTGTTTCTAGTTCTTCGGGAGTCAACAATACAGTTTCGAGATCCTCATCTTCATCACGTTCTGGTAGTGTATCCAGCTTTTCTAAATCTCGTGCGAGAAAGGCATAGATAATTTCATCAGAATAGCCAGGAGCTAAGAAAAACTCTCCTAATTTGTCCCATTTTTGGGCGCTATAGCCAGTTTCTTCGGCGATTTCACGTTGTATTGTTTCTAAAGGTTCTTCAGTGGATTCTACAGTACCCGCAGGAAATTCTAATAAACGTCCCTGAACTGCAAAACGATATTGGCGCACAAGTACTAGTTTTCCCTCTGCTGTTATGGGTACAGCTAAAGCACCGCCAGGGTGACGAATACACTCCCATTCTCCTTCGGATTTATTGGGCAAACGCAGGCGATTCACTTCAAAATCAAACTTACGTCCTTTATAAAATAAGCGCTGTTTTAGCAGCTGTGGTAATTCTCTACCTAATGGCATAATAAAATTCTGTTATCTTTAATACCGAGATAAACACTGTGATTAATAGTCAAACCAGCGTTTTGTGCGTTTATTGGGTAGTAATTTTAATTGCCCTGCAATAAATGTACATCAGAACAGTCTACCTCTTTTACCAGATCTTTGATAACACACCCAGAAACTGGTTCTACCCAATCTGGGGCAATTTCTGCAAGTGGCACTAATACAAAAGCTCGCTCCCGCATCCGAGGATGGGGAATCTGAAGGGTTGGTGTATTTAAAACTAAGTCATCATATAGTAACAAATCCAAATCTAGCGATCGCGGCCCCCAACGTTCTCGCCGCACCCGCCCAAATTTTTGCTCTATTGCTAACAAGTTATCTAACAACTGCTGCGGTGGCATTTCTGTTTGCAAAATAGCGCAGCCATTTAAGTAATCTGGCTGCGGTGGCCCTACTGCTTTAGTCTGATACAAACTAGATCTAGCTTGGAGAAAAATACTAGGTGTTTTAGCTAATATATCTATAGCTGCTGCTAAAGTTTTTGCGGAATTGCCCATATTACTACCAAGAGCAATTGCACTTTGCCTATACTTGGAGATCATCCCACTCTCTGGGTGCTTGATTGCATCCTTTGTCACATTTTTACCAAATATTTTTAGTAATTGTAATAGGTCTTATAAACTACAATAAAACTACTGTTTGATTTTAAAGAAATAAAAATAAAAAAATTCAAAAAACATTATGTACCAATGAATGTAGTTAATTATTTATAGGCTATTATACTAACACAAACGTGGTGCGCTAACCCCAAAATGATTACATGGCGGTTAAGTGTCAGCTACTTTGAGCAAGGAACTGACGTGGGTAAGCCTACCTCCTAGTTCAAGCAACGAGCAACTAATTTAAGTGACTCTGAATAAAGGAGGAACCGCGATTGCAACCTGGTAATCACTACGATGATGAAGAATCGACAAATGAGACCTTACCACCAACAAAGCTTGTGAGGGCAAGGCAATTATTGAGTCAGGTGAGTGGTGTCTCATCTAGGATAATTACTAGGTTAACCAACAGCGATAAACCGTTTTATCGTCGTATTTGGTTTTGGACAGGCTTGAGTGTAGGTGGTGGGATTATTGCTTGTACCTACGTTCTCGGATCAATAGATCGGACTTTGCCAGATAAATCTGAACTGAAAGCTGTTATTCGAGAGCAAACATTGACAATCAAAGCTGTAGATGGCAGCATTTTACAACAGCAAGGAGAAGTAACTAGAGAACCGCTAAGACTAGAGCAGATACCTGATACCCTGCAAAAAGCCTTCATCGCTTCAGAAGACAGAAGGTTTAAGCAACATCATGGCATCGACCCTCAAGGAATTATCAGAGCAGGTTGGAATAACTTGCGATCGCAGAATGTCATAGAAGGTGGTAGCACCATTACCCAGCAAGTAGCACGAATTCTTTTCCTGAAACAAGAACGGACAATTTGGCGCAAACTCAAAGAAGTCCGTTTAGCACAAAAAATGGAGCAAGAATTAACCAAAGACCAGATTCTTGAACGCTATCTGAATCTGGTTTATTTGGGGTCTGGTGCTTATGGTGTAGCAGATGCCGCCTGGGTATATTTCAGTAAAACGGTGGATCAACTCACCTTACCAGAAATGGCGATGATTGCCGGATTAGCTCCCGCACCCAGTTCATATTCACCAGAGCAGAATCCAGAAGCTGCTAAACAGCGGCGGAATTTGGTATTGCAGCGGATGCAAGAAGATGGAGTGATTACAGTAGCCCAAAGGCAGGAAGCAACTCAAGCACCATTAACCCTTATAAGCAGTTTACCCAAGCGACTGCAAGTAGACTCTCCCTACTTTACCAGCTACATCCAAAAAGAATTACCGAAGTACGTTTCCCTTGATGTTCTAGATAGCGGAGGTTTAGTGGTAGAAACTACCCTAGACCCAAATTGGCAGAAGTTAGCAGAAGCCGCAGTTGCTAAAACGTTGCGAAATCAAGGGCGCTGGGAGAACTTTAAACAAGCATCTTTGGTAGCTATTGACCCCCGTAATGGCGAAATTCAGGCCATGGTTGGGGGAAAAGATTTCGGGAAGAACCAGTTTAATCGTGTCACCCAAGCACAACGTCAGCCAGGATCGACATTTAAAGGTTTCGTTTATGCTACAGCTATAGCCACTGGGAAGAACCCCTACGATAGCTATATGGATGCACCCTTTGTAGTCGATGACTATGAACCTAAAAACTATGGTAAGACCTTCCGAGGCTCGATGAGTATGCGAGATGCCCTCACCCGTTCTATCAATGTCATTGCGGTGAAGGTATTAATTGATGTGGGGTTTGAACCAACGATTAAACTGGCTCACAATATGGGAATTAAATCAGAACTCCAACCTACCTATTCCTTAGCTCTCGGCTCGAACGAAGTCAATCTGTTGGAATTAACCAGTGCTTACGGTAGTTTTGCCACTCAAGGATTGCACACAGAGTCTCACGGTATTCGCCGCATCCTTAACCGCCAAGGTGAGGTAATTTGGTCAAAGAACTTCCAAGCTCAGCGGGTGCTTGACGCTGGTAGTGCTGCTATTATGACCTGGATGTTACGCAACGTTGTAGAAAATGGTACTGGTGCTGCTGCCCAATTAGGTAATCGACCTGTAGCCGGCAAGACCGGCACATCAGATGAAGCCCGCGATTTGTGGTTCATTGGCTATATTCCTCAACTAGTCACAGGGGTTTGGCTGGGTAACGATGACAACCGCCCCACTTGGGGAAGCAGTGGTAGTGCTGCTTACACCTGGAATGAATTTATGGAAAAAGCGGTCGAGGGAATGCCTGTAGAAAAGTTCCCCGAAAGACCGAAATTAGAGGGTCGCAAAGGCAGCATTAAGGCCAAACCTGTGAAGCCAAAAAAAATACTTAATCGCTCCCTTTCTTCAGACGATGATACTGAGGCAAATTCTGGTAATTCTGATGATAGCGGTTCATCTAGAAGGAGTAGAAGACGTTACCAACAAAACAACGATACATCTTCAGAGTCACCCAGAAGACGGCGACGTTATCGTAGCAGAACATCAAGTTCTGGTGAGTCTGCTTCAGGGAGCCGCAAATCTCGACGAGTGAAATCAGAATCGCCTTCGAGATCTCGGAGTTCTTCATCTGCTGAAAACAAGAGTTCTGGTTCATCATCACAACCTTCGTGGCGGGATAGACTCAGACCTAGCCGATAGACATCTTTGAAAAAACAACTATGCGTTGCTCAAAACCCTTTGTAGAAAGGTTTCATAAAAAACTCCACCCCACTTGCGGAATGAATTTTTTGGGCATGGGGAAGAACACCAATGCCCAATGTCCCAAGTCGGTGGGGGAGCAACCTCGTTCACCCACAAAGGGATGAAGTTTCCCGCCGACTTTTTATGAGTTATAAGTTATAAACTATGAGTTTTATTTCTAACTCCTAACTTTATTACCCGTACTAAATCGTGAATCTACGCCGCCTGATTCCAATTTTTGATAACTCTGTCTCTAGCTGGGCGTTAGAGGCGCGGTTGCTGCGCTGGTTAACATTAATTTGGCTGTTCGTCGGGTTGATTATGCTGTTTTCAGCATCCTATGTTGTTGCTGATGCACGTCAAGGTGATGGACTGTATTACTTTAAGCGTCAAATATTGTGGGTTTTAGTTTCCTTAGTCGGATTCAACATTATTGTTAATCTCCCCTTACGGAAAATTTTGGGGGTATCTCATTGGTTTTTAGCACTATTTTTGGTGTTAATTTTCGTTACCCTGATCCCAGGATTAGGTAAGAAAGCTTTTGATGCTGCGCGCTGGATAGCGATCGGGCCAGTGCCAATTCAACCTTCAGAATTGATTAAACCCTTTTTGGTACTGCAAAGTGCGCGACTGTTTGGACAGTGGGAACGGCTGAGTTGGCGAGTTCGCTTCACTTGGCTGGGTATATTTTGTTTAGTACTTTTAGGAATTCTTGCCCAGCCTAACTTAAGTACAACGGCACTCTGCGGCATGACTATTTGGCTAATTGCCTTAGCAGCCGGGTTGCCTTACAAATACTTGGGAGGAACAGCCTTCGGTGGAATACTATTAGCGACACTCAGTATTAGTATTAAAGAATATCAGCGCAAACGGGTGATGTCATTCCTCAATCCTTGGGCGGATGCTACAGGTGATGGCTACCAGCTAGTACAAAGTTTACTAGCAGTAGGTTCTGGTAAAACCTGGGGGGCTGGATATGGACTTTCCCAACAAAAGCTTTTCTATTTGCCAATTCAAGACACCGATTTTATTTTTGCTATCTTCGCAGAAGAATTTGGATTTGTTGGCAGCATGGCATTGTTGATACTTTTAGCTTTATTTGCCACTTTAGGATTAATCGTGGCACTAAAAGCGAAAAACCCAGTGAATCGACTAGTCGCGATCGGTGTGACAATTTTGATGATAGGACAATCATTGCTGCATATCGGTGTGGCCACAGGTTCACTACCAACTACAGGTTTACCCTTGCCTATGTTTAGTTATGGTGGTAATTCCATGATTGCTAGTTTAGTAGCTGCTGGGTTGCTAATTCGAGTAGCCCGCGAGAGTAGTGAAGCGGAAGTAGTACCCTTACGAAGATCCCACGAAAGTAAGCCTCAGCGCCGAATATTCCAGAAAAATAAACGTTGACTATGGCAAGTTTGTCAAGTTAGTTTTGAGGGTTTGTAGTGAGTTCTACGGTGTACACACAAGTCTTGAAATCCCACCTAAAACTTAGTTTCGTTGCCCTAGCCCTAATATTAGCGGCATAAATGGAGTTTCCAGTTGCCTAAGCCACCATTTTGCAGGCGCAAAGAGACTTGCAGCAAGCTCAAGCAAACACTCAAGGGCAACAAGTTCAACTCCCCGCTAGACCAAAATGCAACACTTTTGATTACAAAATGTAAAAACCCCACTCAGTTTTAAGTGGGGTTATGAAAAGTTATTTTGTTAAAGCTTGATTATGCTTGCTTTAAAACAAACTCATGATTGTAATGATGCTAGCGCTGGTCAAAGCAATCAAAGCACCCATAGTTATAGATTCGCCTAATGCATTGGGTATTTTTGTATTATTCATTTCAGTAAATTTCTTTAAATTGTGAGTATTCTATTTACAATATCAGTAGCAGTATAAATATCTATAAAATGAAAGTAAAACTTAAAAATCTGTAAAATTTCTTAGTAAAAACTAGTGCATTTACTCAAACACATAGCAAATATAGCGATCGCCAGGTAGTTTAGGACATAAACTGATCATAAAATCCGGACAACAAAAAACTTTCAACGCCTCGACTTTGCTCGGCTCTGACCCTGAGCGCTCACGCCGAAGTCCGAAGGGTCAAGCCTGTTACCTGGCATAAAAATCACCTAAGTAAAAATGCAAATATCAAAAAGACTCAAGCATTGCTGCTTGAGCCGTTATTCAATCCAATTAATTTTTTGGACTAATTTGTTAACTTAAAAAACTAAATCTTTAAAGCTTAGTAGCGGTTACGGAAGCTGTTATTTCCGCGACTACCACCACCAAAGGAACCTCTGTCTTCTTTAGGCTTAGCCTTGTTAACTTTGAGGTCACGTCCCATCCATTCAGCACCATCAAGAGCTTCAATGGCAGCTGTTTCTTCTGCATCTGTACCCATTTCTACAAAACCAAAGCCGCGTACACGACCTGTTTCACGGTCTGTTGGTAGCTGAACACGCTTTACAGAACCATATTCTGCAAATACAGCATTCAGGCTATCTTCTGTAACTTCGTAAGAAAGATTGCCTACGTAAACTGACATAGATTGTCTCCAAAATCATAAGTGTGTAGAGATGTAGATTTCGGAGAAAAGTCTGTGAATACCAAAAGGAAAAAGCCTATCAATAATAAAAACAAACGCGGTCGCCGAATTAACTCTCACTTCGAATGATGACACAATAGTTAATGATCAGGGGGACAATGATCAAAACCTTTATAAAAAGTTATGTAAACAATTGAAACTTCAGTATGGATGATGATGTTTTTAAGAGCCGTACTTCCATACTGTATTACACACAAGCGATCGCCGCTATAGTCATTAATATGTATAACGAATGAATACTCGTTAATAACTAAAATTATGATTAAAATCCTCCACCTCTCCGATATCCACATGGGAAGCAGTTTCTCCCACGGACGAATCAATTCAGCAACAGGATTGAATACACGGTTAGAGGATTTTGTCATTACACTATCTATATGCATTGACCGAGCGCTGACAGATGCGGTGGATTTGGTAATATTTGGCGGCGATGCCTTTCCGGATGCCACTCCGCCGCCGTATGTGCAAGAAGCCTTTGCTAGTCAGTTTCGCCGCCTCGTAGATGCTGATATTCCCACTGTGCTGTTAGTAGGCAACCACGACCAACATTCCCAAGGACAGGGAGGAGCAAGTTTAAATATTTACCGCACCTTGGGAGTGCCAGGGTTTGTTGTGGGTGATACGTTAACTACTCACTGTATCTCTACTCGCAATGGTAGTGTCCAAGTGATCACCTTACCTTGGTTGACTCGTTCGACGCTGATGACTCGTCAAGAGACGGAAGGTTTATCTTTATCGGAAGTCAATCAACTATTAACAGAACGGCTGCAAGTGGTTTTAGAAGGGGAAATTCGTCGTCTTGACCCCGATGTACCAACAGTTCTGTTAGCTCACTTGATGGCTGACAATGCTACCTTGGGAGCCGAGCGCTTTTTAGCAGTAGGTAAAGGCTTTACTTTACCTCTATCTTTGCTGACGCGACCTTGTTTTGATTATGTAGCCTTGGGACACGTCCATCGCCATCAAAATTTGAATAAATCCAACAACCCGCCAGTGATTTACCCAGGGAGTATTGAGCGAGTAGATTTTAGTGAAGAAAAAGAAGACAAAGGCTATGTGATGATCACACTGGAACGGGGACAAGTTGATTGGGAATTTTGTCCTTTACCAGTTCGGACTTTCTGCACAATAGAGGTTGATATCTCGAAAGCCGATGATCCTCAAGCTGCATTAATGAAAGCGATCGCTAAACATGATATTCAAGATGCTGTAGTGCGGTTAATTTACAAACTCCGTTCGGAACAGATGGATGTAATTGATAGCACCTCTTTACATACTGCCTTAAGTCCAGCTCACACCTATACCATTCAAGCAGAATTGGTTAGTCAGTTAGCTCGACCCCGTATTCCCGAATTGAGCGCCAGTAGTGGTATTGACCCAATGGAAGCTTTGAAAACCTACTTAAATAATCGTGAAGACCTCAAAGACATAGCAGCTTCAATGCTAGAAGCAGCACAAAAGTTACTAGCAGATGATGTAGAAGTTTGGCTGGAAGCAGCAACTAATGAATAGGATAAACAAAAATGAGACCTGAAGAAATTGCCGCTACGCTGACAGAATTATTTGAGCCAAAAGATGTGCAAGCGATCGCTCCTAGTTCGTGGCAAGTAGAGACTGCTAATTTTCGATTATTGGTACTGCTATCTGAAGATCAGACTTGGCTACAAATTTTACTACCAATTGCCCCAATCCAAGAAGCTCAAGCATTTTTAGCACAGTTTTTAGAAGCTAATTTTGATGACACTCAAGAAGTACGCTACGCTTTCCATGAAGGGGTAGTTTGGGGAGTATTTCATCACAACAGCGTCACTTTAGTAAGTGCAGATTTTAAGAGTGCGATCGCTCGACTGGTATCTTTATCTAAGGCTGGCTTAAATAATGTTTTTAACCAACTAATTGAAAGCCGCATCCGGCAAATTATCCAGGCTGCAAAACAGCAGGGACAATCACTTCCAGCTACCATGCAAACCCTAGAACGCTTTTATGCAGAAGGATTAATGGGCGAAATCAGCCAAACATCAGCGGCGCGAGAAGAAGTACTAGCTATTTGGCAACGTCAGTTAGAACGCCTATGGAACGAGGTAAATTTAACGTTCTGAGGGGTTCGGGGAGCTATAAGTCCCGCGCTGTACCGGAAAGGTCAGCGTCGGGATATATGGACTCCCCGTGTCAATTGAGGGGTACTCTTGGAGAAGCCGCTTCGCGTCTACGTAATTATTTATAAATAGGTCTATTAATTATGGATATCATTGAAATCCTCAAACAAGACTATCAAAGATTTCCAGATAACCAAACATACAGCATTTATGCAGAAGATGTTTATTTTCAAGATCCACTAAATAAGTTTTGGGGCGTTGAACGCTACAAAAAGATGATTAAATTCATCCAAACTTGGTTTATCAATCCCCAAATGGATTTGCACAATATTCAACTTTTAGAAAACACAATTAAAACTGAATGGACACTCAGTTGGAATACTCCCTTACCTTGGAAACCACGCATTTCCATCCCAGGCTGGAGTGAATTAGGCCTCAATTCTGATGGTTTGATTGTTTCCCACATTGATTATTGGAAATGTTCACGCCTAGATGTACTGAAACAGAATATAAGTAGTCGTGCAAAATAAATTATTTAGTTGGGATAGGGACAGAGAATAGTGGTATGACACAGCGATTTCAGTACTAGTAACATCGGGTTGGGGTTTGCTTTTTTTTGGTAAAATCAGTCATGTCAGTAATTCGCTATCACCCTTAAAAATTATGATATCTGCTGACACAACTTCTGAACTGTTGACAATTCTGCCTTTAGAGAACGGTGACAAGCTGACTCGTGCTGAATTTGAGCGACGCTATGAAGCAATGCCTACCGTGAAAAAAGCGGAATTGATTGAAGGAATTGTTTATATGGCATCTCCTGTACGAGCCAAAAAACATGGCAAACCTCATGCAAGCATTATGACTTGGTTAGGCACATACGAAGCTGCTACGCCAGGAGTAGAAACACTGGATAACACTAATGTGCGCCTAGATGCCGATAACGAACCTCAACCGGATGCAATACTGAGAATAGAACAAGATGGACAATCAATGATTAGCAAAGATGATTATGTCGAAGGTGCGCCAGAATTAATTGTAGAAATTGTTGCTTCTAGTGCTTCCTATGATTTGCATGAAAAACTGAAAGTATATCGTCGTAATCAAGTCCAAGAATATTTAGTTTGGCGAGTTTATGACCGCCAATTCGATTGGTTTAGGTTAAACGCAGGAGAGTATATCCAAATTGAGCCGAATACAGATGATATAGTTTGCTCGCAAGCATTTCCTGGGTTATGGTTAGCAAAATCAGCTTTATTATCAGGAAACTTAGCTAAAGTATTAGCCATTTTGAATCACGGATTATCTACACCAGAACATCAAAGTTTTGTAGAAAAATTATCTCCTATAATTGTGTAGTTGGCATTTGAGCGATCAATTGCCAACTACGGCTCTGGCAGATTAGTAGACAAGTCTAAGCCATTTCTTGTTTAAATGTATACCTAACTAATAGTAAGTTCTACCCCTTCAACGCCTTTCTAAAGTTTTGACGATAGGATTTATTACTAATAAATAAAGCTGGCCATAACAAAGATAAGCCAAGACGGTTAGGTAGGCTAGGACTAAAATTAGTCCGTTGAAAACCAGTCCAGAACTTCCAAACACCACCTACATAAACTACTATTAAACCAAAAGTAATTAAACTACCCATTCCCATCAACTCCGTTAGTAACTGATAGAATTTGATTTAAGCATTGATGGTATTGATTAAAACCATCAGTCTTTGACATCTGAGTCACTTGATGATAAATTCCCTTATTCCAGTTTAAAGTAGCTTTCTACATCGCAGCCAATTAGTTAACAAAGAGAAGTACCTATTGCCAAAATAGAACATAAGCGCAAGAAAGACAAAGTAACAGTTTTTAGCTATTACGCCGTAAGCCTCCCACTAAAACGGTACTCCGTACCCTGCGGGAACGCTCCGCGAACAAGTGAGGACAGCGTACCAATACAAGCTACGACCAACAGCAAAACAAGCCATAGAGATAGATAGATGGCTGTCTATGCTATGCGCTCAGTATAATTTTTTGTTGGCTCGACGTTTCGCCTGGTACGAGCGTAATCGTTCACCGATTAATGCCTGTCCTCTTGTCTGCCATATACCAGAATTGCGGGATAACCCAGACTATTATTCACAAAAGAAAACGCTACCACAACTGAAAAAAACTCATCCTTGGTACGGTGAAATTTACTCGCAGGTGCTACAGGACATAGTTAAACGAGTGAAGGTGACATTTGACCGTTTTTTAAAAGGTGATAGCAATGGAAAACGAAGTGGGCGACCGAGGTTTAAATCTCGTGAACGTTATCGCACGTTTACATATCCACAGATAAAAGATGGGTGTCTGCAAGGTAATTTAATAACTTTACCAATGTTCGGCATAGTTAAAGTTATTTTGCACCGCCCAATACCTGACGGATTTAAAATTAAAACCGCATCAGTAACAAAAAAAGCTGATGGTTATTATTTAACTTACTGTACCTGTACCCAGGTCAGTGTGTGGAGTGTGTCACTTTGCCTTCAAATATCCGATGAATTTTAGCACGCATTTCTCGGATGAAAATAGCTCAAAAGCTTATATTCATCAACTTTTTGACTTTTGACTTTCGCACAGCGGCATTTAAGAATATACCTTACTTACTGACAATTCCCTTAATTAATTTTCTCTGAGCAGATAGGCTAATGTGATGAGTAAAAATGCTTATTCCTTGCCAGATGCATCTTGCGGAAGTTCCTCAAATATGAATATCCGTAGGAAACTAAAGAAAGAAAAACACAATATAACTATCACGGGTCTTAAAGCAGCAAATGCTGCAAACAGCTAAGGAGGATTTATGCGTGCAGTACTGATGGCAGGCGGTTCGGGAACGCGGCTTCGCCCGTTAACTTGCGATTTGCCCAAACCGATGGTGCCTATCTTAAATAGACCAATTGCCGAACACATTATTAATCTTCTCAAACGACATCAAATCACAGAAGTGATTGCGACATTGCATTATTTACCTGATGTTCTCAGAGATTACTTTCAAGATGGCGACGATTTTGGCGTCCAAATGACTTACGCTGTCGAAGAAGACCAGCCTCTTGGTACGGCAGGCTGTGTAAAAAATATTGCCGAACTTTTAGATGAAACTTTTTTAGTGATTAGTGGCGATAGTATCACAGATTTTGACTTAAGCGCAGCGATCGCCTTTCACAAACAAAAACAGTCAAAAGCAACTTTGATTTTAACCAGGGTTCCCAACCCCATCGAATTTGGGGTGGTAATTACTGATGAGCAAGGAAACATTCGCCGCTTTTTAGAAAAACCCTCTACCAGTGAAATTTTTTCTGATACTGTCAACACTGGCATTTATATTTTGGAACCAGAGGTTTTGGAATATCTACCAGAAAACACTGAATCTGACTTTTCCAAAGATCTATTTCCCTTACTCCTAGAAAAAGGTGAGCCAATGTATGGTTACATTGCTCAAGGTTACTGGTGTGATGTGGGTCATTTAGATGCTTATCGTGAAGCTCAGTATGATGCATTAGAGCGTAAGGTAAAACTCGACTTTGCCTATAAAGAAGTCTCGACCGATTTATGGATAGGTCAAAATACTTTCATTGACCCTACAGCTATGATTGAAACCCCAGCAGTTATTGGGGATAATTGCCGTATCGGGGCGAGAGTCCAAATTGAGTCCGGAACTATAATTGGGGATAATGTCACCATTGGTGCTGATGCTAATCTCAAGCGCCCGATTTTGTGGAATGGAGCAATTATTGGAGATGAAGCACATCTGAGCGCCTGTGTAATTTCCCGTGGAACTCGTGTAGACCGCCGCGCTCATGTATTAGAAGCATCTGTGGTAGGTTCCCTTTCTACTGTGGGAGAAGAAGCCCAAATTAGCCCAGGTGTACGTGTTTGGCCGAGTAAGAAGATTGAGTCAGGGGCAATTTTAAACATTAACTTGATTTGGGGTCATACTGCCCAACGAAATTTGTTTGGGCAACGTGGTGTGCAAGGCTTAGCTAATATTGACATTACTCCAGAATTTGCTGTGAAGTTAGGAGCCGCTTATGGTTCTACTTTAAAACCTAGTTCTAAGGTTACAGTTTCCCGTGACCAACGTAATGTTTCGCGCATGGTAACGCGATCGCTAATTGCTGGTTTGATGTCAGTAGGGATTGATATTCAAAACCTCGATGCTACAGCTATCCCCATTGCCCGAACAATTATCCCTACAATGTCGGTGGCTGGTGGTATTCATGTGCGGGTACACCCAGATCGTCCTGACTACATCCTGATTGAATTTATGGATACTAAGGGCATTAATATAACCAAAGCCCTAGAAAAGAAAATAGAGGGAGCTTACTTTAAAGAAGACATGCGGCGATCGCAAATTCATGAAATTGGCGATGTGTCTTACCCTAGTCAAGTCATTGAACGCTACTGCACTGCTTTTGAGAAGCTGTTACATGTTCATACCTTGCGCCATAGTCGAGCAAAAGTGGTAATTGACTATGTTTATGCTGTATCTGGGGCAGTTTTGCCTTTAATGTTAGATAAATTCGGCGCTGATGCGGTGGTACTGAATGCCAGTGTGAATAAAACAGCTATGTCGGTTACCGATCGCGAAGGACTACTGACTCAGTTGGGTCATGTCGTGGAAGCACTGAAAGCTAACTTTGGTGTCCAAGTATCGGCTAATGGAGAACAGCTGATTTTAGTTGATGAATCAGGCTCGCCGATTCGTGGGGAAACTTTAACAGCATTGATGGTGGACATGATGTTAACCTCTAATCCTAGAGGAACGGTAGTAGTACCAGTTCATGCTTCCAGCGCTGTCGAACAAGTCGCCCGTCGCCACGATGGTAGGGTAATTCGTACCAAGGCTAACCCTACAGCCTTGATGGAGGCTTGTCAGAAAAATCCCAATGTCATACTAGGAGGGAGTGGAGAAACTGGTTTTATTTTCCCACATCTGCATCCGGGATTTGATGCCATGTTCTGCATTGCCAAGCTAATTGAGATGCTCACCATCCAAGAGCGATCGCTGGCTACTGTGCGCTCAGAATTGCCTCGTGTCGTTTATAAAACTCATACAGTCCGCTGTCCTTGGACAGCCAAGGGGGCGCTGATGCGTTATTTAGTCGAAACTCACCCAGCCCAAAATTTAGAACTCATTGATGGAGTGAAAATTTGTCAGCCCTACGATGACAGTTGGCTGTTAGTTTTACCAGATGCCAGTGAGCCTTTAGTACATTTGTACGCCAATAGTAATAATCGCGATTGGGTAGATGAAACTTCTAGAAACTATCGCACTCGTGTTCAGGCGTTTGTAGAAAGACAACAAGAACAGCACCCCGTCGAAGTTTGAACTTTCCCCAGACTAAGGTCAACATAATTCGTAATTCGTAGTTATTACCCCACGACTGAAGTCGGGGGCTGGGAAGAAGGAAGGAATTTATTTGTCTCCATAACTAAAGTTAGGAGCTTGTACCTTTAATTACGAATTACGAATTACGAATTATTTGGTAAACCTTTAGTTCAGTATGCTATTTCTGATGAATTTACGCTTTTAAAACCAGAGAATGAATTATATAAAGTTCTCAGCATTTAAAAAAAACTAAGTGAAGTTTTGAGTTAATTTATGTCTAATCGTCCTATATATCTCGATTGCCATGCTACTACACCTATAGATGAACGAGTGTTAGCAGCAATGCTTCCCTACTTTACAGAAAAATTTGGCAACCCATCTAGTATTAGTCATGTTTACGGTTGGGAAGCAGAAGCAGCTGTCAAACAAACACGGGAAATCTTAGCAGCAGCAATTAATGCCACACCAGAAGAAATTGTTTTTACCAGTGGCGCAACAGAAGCGAATAATTTAGCTATTAAAGGTGTTGCTGAAGCCTATTTTCATAAAGGTCAACATATTATTACTATTGCGACTGAACATAGTGCAGTTATTGATCCTTGCCAATATTTGAAAACACTGGGTTTTGAAATTACTATTCTGCCAGTTGAAAAAGATGGGGTGATTGATTTAAGTCAATTAGAAACAGCTTTTCGTCCCGAAACAATTTTAGTATCAGTGATGGCTGCAAATAATGAAATAGGAGTGTTACAGCCTTTAGCTGAAATTGGCGCAATCTGCCGCGATCGCCAAGTTTTATTTCACACAGATGCAGCCCAAGCTATTGGTAAAATTTCTCTTGATATGGAAGCGATGAAAATCGACTTGATGTCGCTAACTGCACATAAAGTATATGGCCCCAAAGGCATTGGGGCGCTATATGTCCGTAGGCGCAACCCCAGAGTCCAAATCGCTCCCCAACAGCATGGCGGTGGACATGAGCGAGGGATGCGTTCTGGGACTCTGTATACACCCCAAATTGTCGGTTTTGCTAAAGCTATAGAAGTAGCTTTAACAGAACAGGCGACAGAAACCCAACGTCTCACCCAGTTAAGGCAAAGATTGTGGGAGGGACTTTCCCAAGTGGAAAAAATTCACCTCAACGGACATCCTACCCAGCGACTAGCAGGAAACTTAAACATCAGCGTTGAAGAAGTAGATGGGGCTGCACTTTTGCTAGGATTGCAGCCAGTGATGGCGGTATCTTCCGGTTCTGCTTGTTCGTCAGCAACTACAGCACCTTCCCATGTGCTTACAGCATTGGGACATTCAGAAAAGCTAGCTTATGCCTCAGTGCGATTTGGCATCGGGCGTTTTAATACCCAAGCAGAGATTGATATTGTAGCGAAACATGCGATCGCCACTATTCAAAGTTTACGCAAGCAGGCAACATTGGTGTAGATAAAAGAGCAGGGGAAGCAGGAAAGATAAGAAAAACCCTTAGAAATCTTGACTCTAAACTCCAGACTTCTAACTTAATAAGGATCTGAGCTAAATTTTCCCTGCTTAACACTTCTGAGATAATAACCTCTTGTTGGTCTGTTGCTGAGGTCGAAAGTATCGCCACGGGGAACTCTCCAAATTTTATAGTCGGAAAATGTTAAAGGAGTTCGGGGTTTGCATACCTCAGGCGGGTGATCTCCCAGTACAAAATATGCTGCACCCCTCCCCATAACTTTTGCTAGACCGTATTTATCTACAACAACCGACGTCTCTTCGCTGATGGCTATTCCTAAAGCACTTTGAGATACACCATCTTGAATTTGACGAGCAATAAAAGCCATAATTCGACCCATTCTTTTACGCCTGTCAAAGTGAGTATCTATGATGGTTGCTTTAAGATACTTCCAAGGGAAAAAGTTGTAAGTGAAGGTAATATGCTTGTAGGGATCTGCAAGTGCATCTCTAGTTTCAATGCCTTCTTCAGAGGAAGCACAAGCATCGTAGATATATTGACTTTGGATCATTGCTCCCGCACTAGTGCCACCAATACCGCCGCCTTTGGCATAAACTGATTCAATGGCAGTCTCTAGCTTGGTGTTTTTCCAGTTGCGGATGTATTGACATTGATCGCCGCCAGCAAAAAAGATCACACCAGCATTTCTAACTTTCTGCACAATCTCGGCTTTATTAGCGTCGTTTTTATTGCTAATCACCAGAGTCTCTACATAGTTCACACCTTTGAGGGCATAAATGAGCCGATTGTAATCGTCATTGCCATAAGTACGAAGCACAACAACGTTAACTTTGGCAGTGTGGTTAGTAGATCCTCTGACTTTGTTGATCATCCATTGGATGGCCTCTTCTACATCAACGCCACCCCCACCCATATTCAGGACTGGCCCAGCTAACGAGGGACGAACATCGAAAGTATCGAGAGTGTTGCTCTGGAAGTCGGGTTTCAGGTATGCTGTAAGATGGGTAATGATTGAAACTCCCATCTTCATCAGCTTAGTTCCTACAGTCTTCAACCATTTTGCTATATTCGGAAATGCCTTGGTCATAATCAGCTTTTGGTGCAAACTGCAATTATTGCTAACTTTCGCACCAGATAGGGCAAAATTTCCAGCGTACAGGGTTTGTACTGTTTTTTTACGCTAAATAACCTAGATTAACTATTAGTTTTCTGCGCTAATCTGCGGAAAACTCGGTTTGACTCGGCGTTTTATTACCATACAATTTGCGATCGCTCTCGTACAACTCGCTGATAAACAGCTTCTGTTTGCTTGGCTAGTTTCAGCCAGCTAAAGCGTTGCCCTAAATCCTTATAAGCATTATCAATCAACCATTGCCGATAACCGGGATTTTTCAAAACTTCCAGAATTCCCCAAGCTAGGGATTCAGGATTGTTGATCCAGGTAACAACACCTGTTCTAGCGTGTTGTACTACTTCTGGAAAACCCCCTGTATTGGAAACAACCACCGGAACACGAGAAGCAAAGCTTTCTAAAGCAACAATACCAAAGGGTTCATAAAGACTAGGAAAAACAGCACAGTCAGCTACTGTTTGAAATTTATCTAAATATTCATCTGAAAGAAAGCCGGTAAAATAGCACTTATGCCAAATTCCTAAATCCCAGGCTTGACGCTTGAGATGGTCAGTATTGCCACCACCAATGATCACAAATTTAACGTTACCCCCCATTTCCCAAAGTACTGTAGGAGCAGCATTAAGCAACACAGGTACACCTTTTTCATAAGTCATACGACCGACATAGTAAACAATTTTTTCATGTTCTTCAGCAAATTGGTATCGAAAAGCTTGAGCATGAAAATCTTCATGGTGCTGTTTCTTTTCGGCTCGGATACCGTTATAAATCACATCGATTTTGTTCCAAGGACTGTGTAATGCTCGTTCTACTTCTTGCCGCATATAATCGCTGCAAACGATAATCCGCCAAGCATTGTAGGCAAGTGAGTTTTCTTTGCCACTAATATAGTGTTGAATATCAGTATTAATACCGTTATAACGCCCGTATTCAGTAGCGTGAATTGTGGCAATTAGAGGTATTTTAAAATTATGCTTGAGAGCGATCGCTGCATCCCCAACTAACCAATCATGAGCATGGATTAAATCAAACGACCCCTCTTCCAAAATTAATTTACCGCCATGATGTCCCATGCTCTGGTTAAGATTAACTACCCAGTGAAAGAAGTCATGACTAATTCCTACTGGCACTCGATGTACATGTATTCCTTCGACCACTTCATACATCGATGCCTGACCAAACTCCGCTGTAATCAGGTGAATTTCATGTCCTAGTTTTACTAATTCTGGGTACAATTCTGCCACATGACGCGCAATTCCCCCAACTATCCTTGGCGGAAATTCCCAACTCAGTACCAGTACTTTCATATACTATACTCCCCGATATTTTATAAAATATCTAAAAAACTACGTTTATCTAAAAATACAAGGGTGGTAATTGCAGTGAGTGTATTTACTAAAACTTTTAGATTTTTTAACAGTTTTTTGATAAATATGATCAGTTTATGTCCTAAATTATCTGGCGATAGCTATACCCAATGAAACATCTCAGAAGATTAACTTATAAAAGCCTAATTGTAAGGAAGTATCTTACCCCCTTTCCTGAGTTGGGAGTCAAGATTGAATCAATACAGTTTGAATAAGATACCCTATCTCAGCTTTTTAGTAGAAATTAAACTGTTTTTGCACTCAACATTTCAAACTGCTGCCAACAAAGATACAGCGCACGGGGTACGTGGAAGCAGCCCTTCCATTTGCCACCTTTGAGATTTAATAGTACTTCTCCACGGCGATTGAGATAGCCAAACCATTCACCAGACTCGCGATCGGCAAAGTGTGACCAAGCGTAATCATGCATCTTTTGATACCATTCCCAACATGCTTCACGTCTGGTCAGATGATAGCCCATTGCTAATGCCACCAAAGACTCTAAGTGAACCCACCACAGTTTTTGATCCCATTCTAGTTGTTGGAGAGGATAATCATCTGCATCCATAAAGTAGTATAGTCCGCCGTATTCACTATCCCAAGCAAAATTAAGGATGTTTAGTACCACATCAACGGCTTGGTTAATAATTTTGGTGTCGTTTTTGCGGTGGGCAATGTCCATGATAAACCACATAGCTTCGATGCCGTGACCGGGGTTAATCAACCTGCCTTCAAAACAATCAATGTGGGAACCATTAGGGGCAACGTTTTCGTACATCAGTCCCCGTTCTTGGTCAAGAAAATCGTTCATCACTTCTTGAACAGTCGCAGCCAAGACATTCTCTAGAGTTTCAGTGGACAGCAACGATTCCATTTCCAAAGTCAAGTTAGCTAAAATCATCGGCACAGCTAACGATTTCATGGGACGCGTGCCAGGATAAGTCTTGTTGTATTTGCCTTTTGGGTTATCCTGGCGGTGCAAAACATTATTGTAAGCTTGTATTGCCACATCCTTAGCCCAATCTTCGCCAGAAGCTAAGGCGTATTGGCTAAATGCCATCGCTGCAAAGCAATCAGAAAAGATATTGTAAGGCTGAACTAATGGTTTACCTTCACGAGTTAGGGCAAAGTACCAGTTACCATCACTATCTCGACCATGTTGGGCAAGAAAATTAGCACCGTTTCTAGCAATGGATAGCCAATTTTCACGTTTTTCTAGCTGGTTGCACAACATAGAAAAAGTCCACACTTGGCGGTTTTGCAACCAGATGAATTTGTCTGTGTCATAAATTTTACCCTGGCGATCTAGACAGGTGAAATAACCGCCTTGCTGCCAGTCAAGGGAGTGTTTTTCCCAAAATGGCAGTACGTCATTGAGCAGGGCGTTTTTGTAAAGTTTAGTCAGTGCTTTAAAGTTATATGCCATAAACTTAGATGTTTTGCTTTTCAAGGCTCAGATCTTCGACTTCTTGAAGAAGTCGGAGATCTTTTTATTTGTTTATTTGTTTATTTTGAAAAAAGTTACTTACTGTTGTTGTATTCATTATATAAATAGCACCGAGAAAAGATGTGATTAATAATAGCCCAGACATTTTTAATAAAAACATACGTGATAATTTTAAATTTGGAGATAGTTCTAGGTTTAGCGATCGCTTTTCTTTTCCCATGACTAAAACTACATAAAAACGCCGTTTAAAAACTGGGATATAAACTCTGATATCTACAGCATGACGTTTACTAATGCGATCCCTAAAGACCGATTTTAGCTCTGTCAATTGAGCATCGCTAAAAGTAGCTACTGTTTGAGAAGGAATCCGAGCAAAAAACTGTTTAATGAAAGGATCATTCCTCAAAGAATTGTGGTTAAAAGACTTTTGGGACATCTTGTTTTTACTATTAGTAAGAGTACACTTTAGAAAGTGGGACTATGTTCACTATCCCAACACTTGCCATCGCGCCAAATTCTATTAGTGTGTCGGCATTCAGATTGATTATCAATCCAGGGAATGGATGTAGGATAGGTCGAGGTGGGTATGAATGTAGAAGAAAATATAAAAGAAAAAGTAGCATAGCCAGAAGCCAATAAGACAATTAAAAATCCTATGATGAAGATGATATTACTAGGAATCCCTAAAGGATGTAGACTTTTTTCAGAGCGCAAACGTTGTAGTGAGCGACGTTCTAAACCCGCTAAAAAAATCAAATAAAACCGTAGTTCTGGAGTTGGGACAGAAACTCGCAACTCTAAAGGGTGGGTAGTTATATTTTTAGAGCCAAAAGCCATTTTGATAGACTCTAGTTGGTCTACGGTGAAGGTATCTTTTATTTCTGGAGAAATTTGAGCGAAAAGTTGCTCGAAAACGGGATTATTTTGTTTTCGTCTTTTCATAGTGACCTGTATTAATATACATGGTTATTACGAAATATAAAATAACACATTTTTTCTGAAAAATAATGATACTTATATGGAATGTTTAAAAGTTTCTATTTATGCCTTGAGGGGGTTTATTTAATAAAAATTAAAAGTTTAATCGTGTTTACTTTTTATTTAAGTGCAATTAAATTCTTCAGTTATAATTTACAAGAATCCGGCAAATTGTTACAAATTTATTTACTAACGAATAGTTCTCTAGTCTCAATTGTTTTGAGGACATTATAGTTACTAGAAAGTTCACGGTATACAGCGAGTGTTTCTTCATGAACCCGTGCAGCGCTGAAACGTTCTAGATTTTGTTTCGCGCGGGTTTTCCAATTATGCAACTGTTTAGGGTCTTGAAGCAATTGCGCTAAAGCAGTCGCCAAAGTCTGACTATCTTTAGGTGGTACTAAAAGGCCAGCCTGCCGATCATC
This sequence comes from Halotia wernerae UHCC 0503, assembly GCA_034931985.1. Taxonomy (GTDB): domain Bacteria; phylum Cyanobacteriota; class Cyanobacteriia; order Cyanobacteriales; family Nostocaceae; genus Halotia; species Halotia wernerae. Next base: position 15,414 of record JAYGHB010000096.1, on the reverse strand, counting down.
CAAAGTTTCAGGTATGCCATCTACGTCGCTGGCAATAATTGCACAACCTGCTTCCCGCGCCTCAGTCAGCACTAAACCAAAAGATTCGCAGTGTGAAGCGAGGACAAAGATATCGGTTGCTAGCATATACCGTTGCGGCTCTGGTTGGAAACCTTCAAAATGAATGCGTTCACTAAAAGGTGTCTTTTGCACTATTGCCTCGAATGTTGAGCGATCGGGGCCGTTTCCTACTAAATATAAATGTACTTTGGGGAAATTTGTCGCAATTTTAATAAAAGCTTCGATTAACTCAGCAATTCCTTTGCGGGAATACATACCTGCTACAGTAGTAATTGCCGGGCGCTGTAGGGACAGTGGTTGGTAATCTTTAATATTACGGTGTCTGGGACTGCCTAAAGTACCGTTAGAAACTACTCGCAGCTTTTTTTGGGATATACCACGCCGCAGCATCGAATCGGCTACTGCATGACTAACTACTATTACCCGATCTGCCAATCCCATTAGTACTGCACTACGTTGAAACTCATTGTGTACTGTAGAAACTAAACTATATTCACAGCCACTTTTGAAAAACCCTGCTAATATAACTCCTGTCATCATGTGTGCATGGACAATATCAGGCTGAAACATTTGCACAATCTCTCGATAACGCCAAGCAGCTTTGATAATATTTAGCGGTTCTCTTGACTGATTTAGTTGAAAGTGTTTGACACCATGACGTGTTAATAATGCTTCGTATTGTCCTCCAGCAGAAGCTACAGCAACATTATGATAATCTTTTGCTTGTAAACAGGCTAAATCTACTGCTACATTGACAATTCCATTACCAACTTGTTGTATATGATTTGTAATATGTAATATTCTCATTTACATTTCTCCATAATAGTTATTAAATTTTAGATTACCCCTACATATTAACTTGGTTTAAAATTTCTTATTCCTACAAATTAACCTTAATAAATTATCATGAATTTATGATTAAAAAAATATATGCAGCCCTGGCAATATTATTTAGACAAAGAATTAGCGATTAATATTCACTTTTAAAGAAGATTTCGTATGAGCCTAAAAATCGCTTGACAAAGCCACAAGGTAGGCTATGAATTTGAGAAGGATATGAGGCGATCGCTTGATTTTTCTTTTCCTGAACCAATGTAATAGAAAAAGAGTTAGCTGCTGCTATATCCTGTAACTTGAGTAGAATAAATAGTGGCGCTCTCCACAATAGCCAAATAGGATATTGTAGCAGATCAACTGTAATACCGGCTAGGATAATTGCTGTTTTTATTAATTCATAAGTAGCTTCATGATCTTGATGGCAGTCTTTTTTATGGGGTACATAAACTTCCTCTGGTTGATAATATTTAATTAGTTCAGTTACTTGTTCAATTGTCTGGATTCTTTCTTGGCCATTTAATTTTTGTAGTTTTCCATCTGTCTTTTCTAAGAAATAAATTTCTGGTGGTTCTACTCCTAAAATTTTTAATGCTGTCAATGCTTCTTGTTTGCGGATTTGGACGATTTCATTTGGAGAGTTTGAATTAGAACCTCCTGAACCTTGTCCATCTGTGAGGAATACCACTACTACTTGTATTCCCTGTTCGCGTTTGGAAGCAATCATCCCACCACAGCCAAATGTTTCATCATCTTGATGGGGAGAAAATACCATTGCTGATTTCTGGCTAAATGCTAATTGTTTACTTCCACCACGTAAAATCCATCTAAATAATAAGTTGGAATGGATATATTGAATTTTCTCTAGCCAAGCACTGGGAAATAATTTTTGGAGTTGTTGCAGAGAGATTTTAATGATCATAATTATTGAGATAAGTTATACCAATTCGTAATTCGTAATACTCGCCAAGGGCGAGAAGCAAGCTACGTAATTAAGGAATCAATATTTAATTTGGGTTTCCGGCTTTGAATCTGTTGCCGAATTTTATGGAATTGGTATTATCCCGAAATTTGGCTTTTTACCTTCGTGTCTTAGTGCCTTGGTGGTTCAAAAGTCAATTAACCACTAAGACACCAAAAAAAGACATTAAGGTAAATAGGTCGTTTCAGCTTTTTACACTCGTTTTGGCAGACGATACACAATCACTTTTGCTTTCCAGTCTTCTTCAACAAATACCAAGTACTCACCATTTGAACGACGAAAAGCACGGATACCGTGGGGTATATCAATCCAGCCACTTTCACCTGCAACTTCAGGGCCGGGTTTCAACTTTTTTACAGAAGTTCCTGTTTTTGCATCGTAGACATATACTTCTGCGGTTTTAACGGTTACAGCAAATACATAGTCACCTGCTACACTCATGGCTGCGGTCGCTACTTCGCGCTTGCCAGTGGTGTCGTAAGGAACTACAATCCGCCAACGGGGGGTGCGATCGCCTTTACTCCAATTATCAAAACGGGCAATCTCAGATCCTACGACTTTGGTGTCATCCCCAACTGCTGGATGATCTTGAGTGAAGCCTGACAAGTACATAGTATCTGTTTGGGGAAAATATTCAATCCGTCGCAAATCTGTAAAGATGCTCGGAGTTTTTTCCTTTTGCATGGAACTATAAGTATAGATGGGGTTGCCATTGGTATCTAATCCCTGTAAAGGATAGTGCCGAATACCATCTTGAGTTCGTAAGGTTTTCCAAATGTCTCCTTGACTATCTACCCACCATCCCCCTAAGTAAGGATAATCTTCGCTGTTGTCATATTCACCTTTGTCAAATGCACCATTACCGTTTTTATCGCGCCAAATCCACTCTCCTTTTTCTGGCTGATGGGGCGGCCAATTTCCCGCGATTGATTTTTTACCTCCGCCATGAGTACCAACAAACATTCCCGCAGGAATCGCAATTTTGCCGTCTTTGGCTGGATTAAAACGATAAATTTGCAGAAAGCTACTGTACATATCTGTGAGGAACAAAAAGGGCTGACCTTTGATGCGCCGGACAAAGGTTGCATCTGGTGATGTATGTAAGCGTGGGTCTTGAGGATATTTGAAGGCGTTTAATGTGTAGCCTTTGTAAGTCCATTGCTTACCAGCAGACTTACTGTAGTCCATCAGGTAGCGTTCTTGCTTGGTGAATACATCTACTCCATCAGTTTTGGGGTCAGCATCAGCATTATCAACAAACAGCAATCCCAGTAATTGCCATAATTGTTTTCCAGAAGGTGAGAACTTGCGTAAGTCTGTACCTGATTTATTGAAACCGTTACTATTGACATACATATTACCTGCGGCATCTGCACCTACTGCGGTAAGACCGTACAGTTTCAAATCTTGGACTTCGCCAGGAACGCCTGCATAAATACCGCCTTTGCTGCCAAAAGTCCCAGCCTGTATTGGTTGGTCTTTGATGTTATAAATTAGTACTTGCTGACGAGGGCCATTTTCTGTCAGTAAAAGTCTACCTTGATGATCAATAGCGATCGCTGTTGGTTCGACTACATCGGTAATTTGTTGAGATAGTTGCTTGCCTGCCTGGGAATAATAGACAATTTTGGCAGGATTCTTCTCAGTTTTACTTTGAATAATCCATAGATTACCTTGTTTATCAATAGCGATCGCACCTGGATTAGTCACGCTAAAGTTGCGTATTTCTTTCATCGTGTCGGTGTTGTAGACGCGAATACGGTTGGTAGCTGAGTCACTTACATATAACTCGTTCCCCGTTGTTGCTAATCCAGTAACTTCACTTTGATTACTAACGATTAACATACTTTGATCCCAGCCACGTCCTTTGTCTAAGGGTGTGGGTTTTCCAGATAAGTCATAGCGTCTGACACAGTACCAAGTAGTGCCATCTGGAGGATAATCTTGATTGATTTTGCCAACAGCGCCCTGAACCATAGCCATGTAAATATATTTACTATTGGCTGTTATGGCTTTACCACCGCCACGGCTCCAGCCATGAGTATCATTCAAAGCACCAATTACATCGCCATCTTTATATATTCCCGCTTCTGCTCCGCCTTCATCCCAGAAACTATTAGTATAGACTGTGCCATTTGGAGCAACGTACATTGTCTCAATATTGTTCTGTACCCACTTTTTGCCACCACCAAAAGTATTACCTATCCAAGATGTTTTGTAAGTGCTTGCAGGTACTCCACTCACAGTCCAATCTGTGGTCATTTCAACTGAAACTATTACCCCTGCGATCGCAAAAGCAAGAAGTAAAAATTTGGTGTTCTTGAACTTCCGCAAATATTTACTGTGGGATAGTTTTTTGACTTGGTGGATAAACTCTTTATAAAGTTTGTTAAGCTGCTGTATTACTTGATTTTGCATACAATCCCTAAAATTTTAATTACTTTATCAATACTGATATTGACCAGTGTTTAATAAAAGTAATCATGAAAAAATCTAGTCGTCAGTAAAGCTTTTTACAGAATGATACCTACTGAAGATAACAAAGACTATAAAAATATATTTGTGCCAACTTTAAGCTTGTCTACCTGAAGTTAAAAATTGATTTAAACTTAATTATCAAGTTTTAGTAGCACACATACATAAATAGCAAACACTTGATATTTAAAAAATCATATTTACCAAAAATTTATCAAAACCACATGGATTTTTAAACTTAATCAAAACATTGATAGATGATTTTTTGAACCACTAATACTTTTGAAGTATTAATATTTACTTTTTTAGTAGAAATAATAGTAAATATTAAGACAAAAATCTCAGAGTATGTCCAAGAATATTTTTTTGCTACAAAAATCAGCCTTTTCGATTTATAAACTAAAATCAAGTCGGTTTTCTGGACACAAAGACACGAAGGTGAAAAGGGAGCATCCACTTTTGGAAGAAACACCAGGCGACTGGCGAACCCGGAGGGACTTTGTTTGTATAGCCCCAGACTTCAGTCTGTTCGCGCAGCGTGCGCCTTAGCGCTTTTATTATAGATAGATGTTTTTTAGTAAAATCTCCATACGGCATGACGCGAACAGTACGGATACAGTAGAAAATAGCAGAATATAAGTACTATCAGCATCAATTTACTGCTGAATTTCAAAGACGGTTGAGCTTGTTGTAAAAGTAAACATACGCAAGCTCAATACATCATAGGAGACAAGTAGATGGAAGGTAAAAAAGATAATTTTAATTCAGAATCTGTATCTATTCTCACTCTTGGGCTAGGCTGGTTTCCTCAAACACCTGGAGGATTAGAAAGGTATATTTATGAATTAACTCATAGTTTAGCGGCAAATCAAGACCAGATCGAATTATGTGGAGTTGGTCTACCAGAAGCTGAATTGAATTTGCCCATCAAGCTAACTAACTTGGCTTCTCCAGATAGTACAATTTGGCAACGATTTTGGTCTATTCGTAATAACTTCCAAAAAACAAGAGTAGGCAAACCAGATGCCATTAATTTGCATTTTGCATTATACAGCTTTCCTATTTTAGATCTTCTACCCAAGGGAGTACCTGTTACCTTCAACTTTCATGGCCCTTGGGCTTCTGAAAGTAAGCAAGAAAAAATTAATCATAAACTCAGCATTTTGATAAAGCGTCGGTTGATAGAACAAAACACTTATAATCGCTGCGATCGCTTTATTGTTCTGAGTCAAGCATTTGGTAAAATTTTACATCAAGAGTACCAAATTCCGTGGAGCAAAATTTATGTCATTCCCGGCGGAGTTAATATTAATCGATTCCAACCAAAGTTATCTTCTCAAGAGGCTTGTCAGCAGTTAGGCTGGACTGAAAATCGCCGCATATTATTTACATCCCGTCGTTTAGTACATCGAGTCGGAATTGACAAATTATTACAGGCAATAGCGGCAATTAAACCAAAAATTCCTGATGTTTGGTTGGCAATTGCAGGTCGGGGTCACATGCAAGCTGCACTAGAACAACAAGTTAAAGAATTGGAATTAGATGATCATGTAAAGTTTTTAGGTTTTCTACCTGATGAACAATTACCGGTAGCTTACCAAGCAGCTGAATTAACTGTTATGCCTAGCCAATCTTTTGAAGGATTTGGATTAGTAATTGTAGAATCTCTAGCTTGTGGCACTCCAGTTTTGTGTACTCCAGTGGGTGGAATGCCAGAAATTTTACAACCCTTATCGCCAGATTTAATTACTGCTACAACTGAAGTTTCAGCTATTGCCGAAAAATTAGAACAGGTATTATTGGGACAACTACCAATACCCTCGCGTCAAGCCTGTCGCCAGTACGCTGCTACCAATTTTGACTGGGACAAAATAGCCCAGCAAGTACGGCATGTTCTGTTGAAAGGATGAAGTAAAGATTTGTTATTTTTTAATGCTTAACTTATAAGTTATGAAAATTTTATTTTTAGACCAGAGTGGTAAACCAGGCGGTGCAGAATTATGTTTAATAGATATTGCTAAACCATATCGCGATCGCGCTTTGGTAGGATTATTTGCAGATGGATCTTTTAAAGATTTACTACAGCAGCATCATATCCCAGTAGAAATTCTTGCCACTCAACCGATCTCAGTTAACAAACAAAGTAATTTAGTCCAAGCATTAGGAAGTCTGGGACAACTTGCGCCACTGCTAGCTAAGGTAGTGCAAAAAGCTATTGAATACGATATTATTTATGCCAACACCCAAAAAGCCTTAGTTATTGGGGCATTAGCTAGCTTTCTAGCCCGTCGTCCTTTGGTCTATCATTTACACGATATTCTGTCTACAGAACATTTCAGCCAAACTAACCTGCGTGTTGCAGTTAATTTAGCTAATCGTTTTGCATCACTAGTAATTGCCAATTCTCAAGCTAGTCAAACAGCCTTTGTGCAAGCCGGAGGACGACGAGAACTGACTGCGATCGTCTATAACGGCTTTGAACCACAAATTTATCAAACTTCTGAACCTGAAGTTAGACAATTACGCCAGCATTTAGGGATAGCAGAAAAATTTGTAGTCGGACACTTCAGCCGACTTGCACCTTGGAAAGGTCAACATATTTTAATTTCTGCACTTGCTCAATGTCCCCAAGAGGTGACAGCAATTTTAGTCGGTGATGCACTATTTGGCGAACAAGATTATCTCAAACAATTACACCAGCAAATTGCTGCACTAGGTCTAGAAAAACGCGTCAAATTTTTAGGATTTCGTGCTGATATTCCTCAGTTAATGGCAGCTTGTGACTTAGTAGCACATACATCCACCTCCCCAGAACCCTTTGGTAGAGTTATTGTGGAGGCGATGCTATGTGGAAAACCTGTAGTTGCAGCCAAAGCAGGAGGCGCGATAGAATTAGTAGAACATGAAATTAATGGTTTTCTGGTGACACCAGGAGAACCTCAGGAACTTACACAAGTAATTCATACATGTCTTCAAGAACCAGAAATGACTGCAACTATAGCAAGTCATGCCAGAACTCTTGCTAGTCAACGTTTTGATGTGACAGCTATTAATGATGCCATTGCTAAACTACTAGCAAGCAAATTTATTGACATCTCCCACGATTGAAAATCGAGGGATTCTAAACTGATGTTGCTACGAAGTCTAAAAGACTCACTAGGCAACGTTTACGAATTGATTAATTCGTTGTGGCACTGTCAAAATGCCCTACCCACCTTGACTAGAATTAGTTCTAGCTGTATGGCTACTTGTAATAAAAGTGCGTGAAAACGTTTTTTGTTATGGAGTTTTTCATCCTGTTTTCACGCACTTTTATTTGATCAGATTGTCTAATAAATTAGACAGTTAGCTTTCATCCCCCGGCTTTTAGCCGAAGGTTCTCAGCATAGATACGATAGAATGTAGAGACGCGATTAATCACGTCTCTACAAACCGACTAATTCTTTAGATTCAAAATCAGTAAGTTGTTGGGCGATCGCTAATCTTGCTTCTAATTTAGCTACACTGAACTGGTTACGCAGATATTCCAAATGAGCAAATGCGTTTGCTTTCTCAACAGTTAATTGGATCTGCATATCTATTGCCTTTTGATATTCATGATTTACAAGCAGCACTTCAAAGCGACGTGCTTTGCGTTGAGCATCATTTTTTAAATCTATATCAAAAGCAGCGGCGCGATCTGCATTACCTTCAAATCGGTTAATCTGCTGCTGAATTGCCATTAACTGAGAGTCTATTTCATTCATCCGTTGGGCAGCTTGTGTTATTGCAGTTGGAAAATGACTCAATTGCATCATAAATAATATTCCTATGAAAAAATTTTGACAAATAAACTCTTTGCCCCCATTCCCTTTGTAGGAGAGAGGTTTAGGAAAAGGCCAAAATTGTGCCGTCGAAGTCACATTTATAGCGATAGCCAGTTAGTTTAAGACATAAACTGATCATAAAACCCGGACACCAACAGACTTTCAAACCTGTTCCCTGTCCCCTGCTATACTTACGCTACTTCCCGGAGTTGCGACAACGAAATAGCCACATCTGGAAGTGAAAGCGAGAGTTGTTCGGCTTGAGGTACTGCGGCTTGTTCCAACACCTGAACTTCAATATTTACACTTACTAAATAACTGCCTGTGTCAGCACCAACTGCTTCAGCGATTAATTTAGCAATATCTGGGCGTTTTGCAGTCAGGGGATCACGTAAGATGCACCGATCCCATTCATGCTTGGCAGTTGGGTTGAGGTTGAGAATGTAATGTTTAATCATCGGACTAACCCTTGAATCCATCTTCCAGAAGACTGTCACATAGCCGTTTTGTACTGTAATAGGCTTTGTGGACGCTATAATCTATTATAGTACAAAAGTACTATATTGTGAAGAAGAAATAAATGATGTTGTTGACGAATTAGTGAGGGGTCAGACCCACAAGTGGATGGTTAATTAATTTGAGAAAAGTGTGTTAAGACTTGGTGTAAGTACCTTCTGTACAGAGTTCAATAATTCATGAGCAGTAAAGGGTTTTGGTAAAAATCCTTGAATACCACTACCTGTAACTTGTGCTAAAGCCTCAGCAGATGCTAATCCACTCATGGCAATAATTTGCACCTCTCGATTCATCATTTGCAAGGTGTGGATTGCTGTTCCTCCCGCCATTGATGGCATCATCATATCCATCAGCACTAGTTTAATGTCGTTCTTGTGTTGGGTATAGAGAGCAAGAGCTTCAATCCCATTTTTGGCAGTCACTACTCTGTAGTTGTGAATCTCTAGTGTTGTTTTGGTAATTTGAGTAATTGCCGCTTCGTCATCGACGACTAAAATTAATTCTCCTTGTCCTATTGGCAGTTCTATTTCATCTACTACGGAGTCAATGCTGACTTCGCTAGTGGGCAAATAAACTTGAAATTGGCTACCAACTTCTATCTGACTCGATACTTCCACGAAACCGCCATGATTGTTGATAATACCTATGACTGTGGACAAACCTAAACCTGTACCTTTGCCTACTTCTTTGGTAGTAAAAAAAGGGTCAAAAATTCTATCGATAATTTCTGGGCAAATGCCTACTCCAGTATCGCTGACTGTAATTAAAATGTAGGAGCCAATTTTCGCTCCAATAAGCGTTTTGTGATGGTTTTGGTTGAGTGACAGCTTAGTAGCAGAAATATGCAAGCTGCCACCCTTAGGCATAGCATCACGAGCATTGACTACTAAGTTCATCAATACCTGATGTAGTTGAGTGCTGTCTCCCAGAACAATCCCCACATCTGGTGATATATCTGTGTGGATGTCAATGAATTTGGGGAATGTGCGTTTAATCATCTGCTCGATGTCTTCTATTAGGTGTGACACCGATACAATTGTGCGTTTAACTTCTGAACTACGAGTAAAGGACAAAATTTGCTGGACTAAATCAGTTCCTCGTTTGGCATTGGTTTCTAGTAGCTTCAGCATTTGTTGCGAACTTTCATCAATCTGAAGATGTTTCAAGGGCAACAGTTGAGCTATTGTCACCATTGGGGTGAGGATATTGTTGAGGTCGTGAGCAATACCACTAGCTAAAGTACCTAGACTTTCTAAGCGTTGGGTGCGGAAAAGCCGAGTTTCGAGTTGTTTTTTCTCAGTAATGTCAGTGTCAACAGTGAGAATAGATTTGGGTAAGCCTGCGGGGTCACGCATGAGTGTCCAGCGGCTGGAAATTATGATTTTCTTGCCGTCTTTGGTGACTTTGTATAACTCACCTTGCCAAGAACCTAACTCAGAAACTGTTTTGATAATTGCTGTCAGTTGAGGTGAAATTTCTGGAGATGCTTGGGGGAAAAGTATTGAGGCGTTCTTTTTTAAAATTTCTTCTGCGCGCCAGCCATAAACATTTTCTGCCCCTTTGTTCCAAAATAAGACTTGGTTATTTAAATCTCGCACCAAAATTGCATCTGTTGTAATATCTAGTAAGGCAGCTTGTTCGCGGATTTTTTGTTCTGCGCGGTAGCGATCGCTAATATCCCTTAATAACCAGCGTAAACTGTCTTCGGTTATGGTAGCGGTAACTTCGGCAGGAAAATCGATATCGCCGTTATTGTGAAACATCCACAACTCTTGCCCGCGGATTTGCTTTTGCTGTCGCAACCGTAGTATCATCTGCCAAAATTTTTGCCGTTCTGCTTGATATATAAATACAGAAAGTGGTTTACCAATGAGGAAAGCCTGACGCGCATTGAGTAACTGCGCCGCTGCATGGTTGGCTTCTTGAATAATGCCCGTTAAATCGGTGACTAAATAAGCATCGGGGGCAAAGTTGAACAAATCTTGATAACGCTGGCGTTCTGCTTCTACGAGATGGCGAGTAGCTACCAATTCCTCATTTTGTTGTTGTAGTTCCTCAGCCGACACATGTAACTCTTCCAGAGAAATGGAAATTTCCGCGATCGCTTCTTGCAATAGTTCTACAGCAAAGTCTGGCCTTTGTGTTTGATTAGCACGCCGCGATAAATTTTCCAGTCGTCGGTGTGCGCTGGCGATCGCTTGTTCCAAATTATCTTGTGTCATTGGCAATCTTCTCCTAACTCCTTACCCCTATTGCTATTGCTGCTGCCGTTCTGCCATTTCTTGGCTAGAAATCATACTGGTGACTTTCTCTACATCTGCCATCATTAAAACAGTTCCTTCCATCTCCGTACCAAATAGGGGAGTAATCGCGATATAACATTTTATCTGTCTGCCCCGACGATTTGTAGCATCTAAGATCATTTCTTGAAACTGCCGCTTTCCAGATAGAGAGTCGCGGATGGGCGATCGCACTTGCTCGATGGGCAAACCAATATCTAAGCTAAATAAAGACTTTCCTAATACTTCATCTGCCCGTAATCCCCACATATCCTCTAGCATGTGATTCCAAACTAAGATGTTAGAGCTTTTATCAATCACCACTACTCCACTTTGGAGACTTCTAAGGATGCAGATGAGGAAAACATTTGCGCGGTTGAGTTCTGTGGTGCGCTCACTTAGCTCGTTATTGATGGTTTGTAGTTCTTCATTACTAGACTGAAGTTCTTCGTTCATTGTCTCCAATTCTTCATTAGTAGATTGAAGCTCTTCGTTAGTAGTTTCTAATTCTTCATTGGTAGACTGAAGTTCTTCGTTAGTAGTTTCTAATTCTTCATTGGTAGACTGAAGTTCTTCGTTGGTAGTTTCTAAATCTTGGCGGGAACGTTGCAATGCTTCTTGCAGTTGAATGTAACGGGTGACATCGTGAAAAGCAATACTGACACCCAAAACACTGCTATCAGTGTCTTGCAAAGGCATAACCCGTACATCCAGATATTGCATTTCGGCGTTGGGCAAATAACGTTCTACGTTTGTCAAGTTGACGGCACGGCGTTCATTATAAGCTCGTTCAATGAGCGATCGCAGTTCTACCGGTCGGTAAGAAAGTTCTAAATCTTGAAAGGGACGAGCTAAATCTTTGGGCGAGAGTCCAAATAAAGTGCGTGCTTGCTCGTTGACCAATACTACTGTGCCATTTGTATCAACAACTATTTGGGCAACTGGTGCTGTATTAAAAGCTACATCTCGCATACGAATATGTCGTGACAAACGGCTGCTAGATTCATCATCTGCTGTATTGGCCATAACTAAAAGGCGATCACGCAAATTTGTTGGCGATACCTTATGAAAGATCCGGTTTTTCAAATCTACGGGGGTGAATAGACTAGAATGCATCAACAGCATTTCTGCTTTCCCCAAAAAAAGATAACCTGCATCATTCAACGCAAAGTGAAACCGAGCCAAAATCCGCCCCTGAGTCTCCGAATTGAAATACATTAATGTATTGCGACAGACCAACAAATCTAAGCGAGAAATTGGTGCATCTTGAAGCAAATCATGGCGACCAAAAATTACTGAGCGACGCAAATCTTGGCGAAACACATAGTTGTTACCTGTGGGTTCAAAATACTTTTGCTTGAGTTCCGCTGGTATCAATTGGATATCTTTAGCTGAATATACTGCTTGCCGAGCCTGGTTTAAGGCTTCTTCGTCTACATCTGTGGCATAGATTTTTACCCGTTGGCGAAATTCTTCTGCTCCCAAGAGTTCAGTCATCAACATTGCCAAGGTATAAGCTTCTTCCCCAGAAGCGCAACCAGCACTCCAAATGCGGATCTGTTCAGAACTTGTTTTATTTTGAATGATATTAGGCAGTACTTGCTCTGCTAGGTTTTGCCAGGCTGAAGCATCCCGAAAAAAGGCAGTAACATTGATCAAGATAGTATTAAATAGAAAATTAAATTCTTCTGGGTAAACTTCTAGGTAATCTAAGTAATCTCCAAACTTTTCTAAATTTAATGGCTGCATCCGCTTATGTACACGACGTATCAAAGTTGAACGCTTATAGCCTGTAAAATCAAAACCCCGGCTTTGTCTAAGATAAGTAAGTAAATTTTCAAACTCCGGGTCTTTTTCTGAAGAATTCATAAGTTAGGGACTAGGGAGCATTCGCTCAATTAAAAATTAAAAATTAAAAATTAAAAATTAAAAATTAAAATTGAATTTATTCGATTTCATTTTTAATTCTCGTACCCCTCCGGTGAAGCAAGCTACGCGTAGCGTCTCCGTAGGAGAAGGGATGCCCAATTTGTTAATTCAATTGCCCATCACTAAATTTACTAGGGCTTTTGATATCTCTTGTAAAGGTAGAACAAAATCGACATTACCTGTTTCAAAAGCCGCGGTGGGCATCCCAGCAAATTCGGCGGTTGCTTCGTCTTGGGCTATGACGGTACCACCCATTTTTTTGACTGCCTCTACACCCATTGCACCGTCGCTACCAGTACCAGTTAGCACAACGGCGATCGCTCTATCTTTGTAACTGCCTGCCATTGATTCAAATAATAAATCGGCAGAGGGACGCAGAAAATGTACCAATTCCGATTGTGATAAAGAAAGCGTACCATCGCCATTGACCAGTAGGTGACGGTCGGGTGGGGCAATGTAGACTGTTCCTGGGGTAAGGGAATCTCCTTCTTGTGCTTGTTTGACATTGAGTGCAGTCCTTCGACTGAGAATATCTGCCATCAGTGAGCGATGCTGAGGAGCCAAATGTTGCACAACGGCGATTGCGGCTGTAAATTCTGCGGGTAAAGTTGATAGTACTTCAGCTAAAGCATTCAGCCCTCCTGCTGAAGCTGCCAAAGCTACAATATCAAAAGCAGCATTAGCAAACCGAGGTGGATGATTGTTGGCATTTCCTGCCATCTGCGTCATAATTTCTCGGCTGTAACTATCAGCCCAATTTTGTTATTTTCAATTAGCTACAAGATGAATTTAAATCTTAAATTCATTTATACCCCTATAAATATTATGCATTATTTTGTAGCTTTCTAGACTTTTTTGTATTGAACTGTTAAACTAGCGAATTAATCTTCTTGCTCTAGCATATATTTTGCTTGCAAAAGTTGCTGTCTATGTTCATCACTGACTGTTGGGTATTTGAGATGGAGTTTTTCTAATTTAGTGCAGATAATGTCAGCAACTACCAAACGTGTAAACCATTTGCGATCGGCAGGGATGATATACCAAGGTGCTGCTCCAGTACTAGTATGATTAAAAACTGCTTCATAAGCTTCCATATAATCATTCCAGGAAGCTCTTGCGTAGACATCACTTGCTGCAAATTTCCAGTGTTTATCTGGGTTTTCAATTCGTTTTAAAAAGCGTTGTTTTTGTTCTGATTTGGAGACATTTAAAAAAAACTTGAGAATAATGACACCATTATTTACTAAATATTTCTCAAAATTATTGATTTCTTCAAATCGTTGTTTCCATATCTGATTTCCTTGTGGAAGCTGGGGGATTTGTTGTTTTAAAAGGATTTCTGGATGCACACGAACCGCTAGAACTTCTTCATAATATGAACGGTTGAATATTCCTATACGACCGCGTTCTGGTAATGCTCTCGTTGTTCGCCATAAATAGTCATGGTCTAATTCTTCCGCACTGGGAGCTTGAAAATTAAACACCTGAAATCCTTGGGGATTTACACCAGACATCACATGTTTAATTGTGCTGTCTTTGCCAGCAGCATCCATTGCTTGAAAGATAATTAGCAATGCATAAGTATTTTGAGCATAGAGAATTTCTTGGTAGTTTGCTATTTGTTGAATATTTGTCTGTAATTTGCTTGCCGCATCAGGTTTTTGATAATTATCAGCTTTATAAGCTGGGTCATAGTCTTTTTGCAGAGAAATCTTTGAGTTTGGTGGAACAATAAAAGCATCATGATTCACGTAAAGTCGCTCCTAACGGTTGATAGTCGGAAAAATTCCGCACCGTAAAATTTTAAATTTTGTAAAATTTTTTGCTGCTCCCCTGCTTTTTCTATCCCCTGTCCCCTATTCCCTTCTTAGAGGTGGGGCGCATCGCTTCTCGACCCAGGACAAATAGCCCCGCCACACCTAAGCAGACAAACCAGACATATTGATACCAAAAAGACCGAATCTGTTCTACGGTACTTAATTCTGGATGCAAGGTGTTCAAGTACAGTAGCAGCATCAGAATCATCAGCGCCCCAAAACCAATAAAACTTAAACCAACACGAATTCGTGCCGATTGCAGTTCAAAGTCGCTAATTTGCTCTAAATCAATCTCTGCAAGCTCCTGCAATGCTTCATCTGCTAAATTTGAAGCTACTTGCAATTTATTACTCAGTTTGGGCGGTAAAATCGGTGTCAGTGTTGCTACAGTAGGACGGCGTAGCAAAGCTTCAGTGTTTCGCAGCAATTCCAGTGGCTTACGAGCTGGCTGAGCAAATTCTATATTATCCGTAGCATTTGGGGCAGTCGCTTTGCTTTCAAAATCCATAGCACGCCTTAAAAACCAGAATATAAATAGCCTAGCGAATCAGATACAATTCATGCAAATTTTCTTGACACGATGATACTCTACCTTAATCAGTCATGATGTTGGTATAGAAACAAATATATGCCTATACAAAATAAGCTGTTACGTATTTAATTTGTATAGCCCCAGACTGAAGTCTGTTCGCGCAGCGTGCGCCTTAGCGCAGGGC
>JAYGHB010000095.1:0-143414 GCA_034931985.1 Halotia wernerae UHCC 0503 | reverse complement strand
AATTGCTACACTCTTTGTAATATAAGCATTCTAGACCATTTTGTCTCCCCTCAAGGAACAACATAGCGACTGAAATCATATTTTTAATTGAAGAAGACCCAGAGGGTGGTTACACAGCGAAAGCTTTGGGTGAATCAATTCTTACTCAAGCTGATAATATTACTAGCTTGAAGGAAATGTTACATGATGCGGTGCGCTGCCATTTTTTTGATGAAGCAAATCGACCGAAAGCGATTAGATTGCATATTGTCTGTAGTTAGATAGGCGAGTTAGACAACTCAGGTAAAAACAGCTTTACTAATGATTTTTATCTTTGTATAACTCTGGAGAAGATACCATTTCAACGTTTTTTGCCAGTGCATGAAGTTTTAACACTATAAATTACTCACATTTTAAATTTTAAGTAAATTTACTGTGGTTAGACATTTTCTATAGGGGTTAAATTCTAGTTGCAGTGAATCCAGAAGGAAATAGCCTAAAGACAGCAGAAATCCCAGATATACAAACAATACACAAGTTGCTTAGTGCAAAATTTCATAAATTTGTAACAAAAATATTAAGTTGTTACATACAGTCTGAATAACTCTGTAACTAGCAATAATCTTACCGATTTAGTACTTAATTTTCCATGAAATAGAACTTATTAAACTAGTTACTTGCATTAATCAACAAATTATCTGATGTTGTCGCTAATATCTGCTCTTTTACCGAAGATTTTTAGCTACTTTCTAGAACTCAAAATCTAAAACATCTCACATCTATCAAATCAATACACAACCAGTTAAATTACAAAAGCAGAAATCTACTTCTGAGCGGGTTGCATCTTCACACAATAAACTAGGGCTTTGACAGAAGTAACAGTAATTTTTGGTTGATAAATAGCATTTAGTTTTTATTACCGCACTATCAGTAACTTGCAATCACCATAATTGCTGAAGTTTTAGAGAAAAAATTATGCCATCACCTTATTCAGGATTTCCAGATCCAGGAAGTAGCAGAAATGCAGCTTTAGACACTACATCTGTATCATATATTAATGGTCCCCTTAGCAGTACCTCAAATATTTTTCAGGACTCCGTTAGTGGTTCTGATACTAGTGATTATTACAAATTTCGCATTGGTGCTAGTAGCAGCGACCCCGATAGTGTAGTAACGCTGAGATTGGATGGTCTGACTGGTAATGCAAGTTTGATACTTTATGACGAAGTTGGTACTCTCCAAACTGCGAATGCTGGTGGTACAACACCAGAATTACTAACTCGTAGCCTAAATCCAGGTATCTACTACGTTCGCGTTGGGTCTGTGAGTGGTGCTAGCACTAATTACAACCTCAGTCTCTCAGCTAATCCAATTACCACAAATAAATCCGGTGATGACACACTAGCACAAGCATTCAGCATTGGCACTTTAACTACCAACTACAGTACTACTGATTATGTTGGCAATAGAGGTGTAATCCTCGATAACAATGACTACTACACATTCGACATACTTAATAATGGGACATTCAGCTTGACCTTGGATGGTCTAGGCGGCAATGCCAACGTAGAATTGCTGAATAGTTCTGGCACAAAAATTACTGATTCCACTCTATTAGATACTAATCCAGAAGCGATTAATACTAGTCTTGCTAGTGGTACTTACTACGTTCGGGTGTTTCCTGGTGGGACAGGTTCCACAAACTACACCTTGAACCTTGCCTTCACCTCAGACCCGGCAGACAATGCAGGGAACAGCCTAGCAACAGCCCGCAATATCAACACCTTAACTTCCACTCCTTCACAGTTCACAGACTATGTAAATAGCATTGATACTAACGATTTTTACCGTTTTGATTTAATATCAAGCGCCCTAATTGACCTGACAGTAACACCTGAAACAGCAGACGCTAATGTTCAACTGCTCAACAGCAGTGGTGGTTCAATAGTCATTTCCACTGAGACTGGTACTAATCCAGATGTTATCCGCCGTAGCTTGAATACAGGTACGTACTATATCCGGGTATATCCTGCTTCCGGTGCGGCAACCAACTACGATTTGAGTGTCTCGGCTACAGCTATTAGCCCAGACATCGCGCCCAACACAAGACCTACAGCTAACAACATCGGTACACTGAATGGTTCCCAAAACTTTAGTGATTTTGTTGGCAATATCGACACTAACGACTATTACAAGTTTAATCTGACTAACAAAAGTACTTTCAGTCTTACCCTCAGTGGTCTATCTGATAACGCCGATGTAGATTTACTTAACAACTCTGGGGGAACTATTCAAAGTTCCAGTCTCACAGGAAATGCCAACGAGAATATCAACACTACCCTCGCAGCAGGTACTTATTATGTTCGTGTTAAGCCTGTTAGCTCTGCTGAGACTTTCTATAACCTGAGTTTATCTGCCGAGATTCAAAGCGACATGCTGGAAATTTCCCCAGGTTCTGGCAGTTCTAACCCCAACAATCTGACGGCGTTGGGCAACACGTTGTACTTTAGTGCCAATGATGCTGTCAATGGTATTCAACTGTGGAAGAGTGACGGCTCTGTGGCGGGTACAACCAAACTCACTAATATTAATCCTGGTAGCTTTAACCCATACAAGCTCACGGTTTTTGGTAGCAAGTTGCTCTTCAATGCTGATGATGGTATCAACGGTAGAGAACTGTGGGTTTACGATGGCACGACAGCCACAATGGTCAGTAATATCAATTCTGGGTCTGCCAGTTCAAACCCTAAAAATCTGACCGTACTTGGTAATAAAGCATTCTTCACTGCCGATGATGGTACTAACGGCAATGAACTGTGGGTTTACGATGGCACAACAGTAAGTCTGGTCAAAGATATCTACTCAGGTGCCACAGGTTCTAACCCTGAAAGTCTTATCGCGTTTAACGGCAAGCTTTATTTTTCTGCTCGTGACTCAGCTAACGGTGCTGAACTATGGTCAAGTGATGGCACAACAGGGGGAACCAGTCTTGTTAAAGACATTAGAATCGGTGGGCTGAGTTCAGCTCCTGCCAAATTCACTGTTTTTGATAGCAGCCTATACTTCACTGCCAATGATGGTATTAACGGCTTTGAGCTATGGAAGAGTGATGGTACAGCAGGTGGAACCAGTCTTGTCCAAAATATTACCCCAGGTACGGGTGGTTTTGCGCCAAGTGAACTCACATCTGTAGGCAATACCTTATATTTCGTCACAGATAGCAATAATGACTTCAAGCAGGAACTATGGAAGATTGATGGTAATGGGGTAGGGCGGGTTAAAAATGACCTGAATGCAGCTCCAAACATTGGTTTTGGCCCACTGAATATGACTGCTGTCGGTAGCACCCTCTACTTTACAGCCTATGACAGCACCACCGGGTTAGAACTATGGAAGAGTGACGGCAGTGATGCGGGCACAATTCTAGTTAAAGATATTTGGTCTGGTGCAGACCCTAACAACAGTATTCCCGATAGTCTCGTTAATTTCGGTGGCAACCTCTATTTTGCGGCTTCAGAGCCTACAAATGGTAGAGAAGTGTGGAGCAGTGACGGCACAGATGTAGGTACGCGTAGGGTTAGCAACATTAGTTCTGGAACTGGAGATGCTAACCCTGCCCAGCTGACTGTCGTTGGTACACGACTGTTCTTGACTGCCACAGACGGGACAAACGGCACAGAATTGTGGGTTTTATGAAAAGGAGGTGATGTTTATAACGTTTTAAGTAATTAGTGCCAGTTGAATAATTGCATTCTCATTTGAAAAAAACTCTGGGCTGATTAGGAAATCTCTTCTAAATAGTGATTCTCAAAATCCAACCCAAGAGCAAAAGCCACGAAATTCCAAAGTAACCAAATTGACACAAATACACGAGGGAGAAATTTTCATGAAAAGCAAAATTCTAGCTATTGTTGTTGCCGCAGGTACCGTTGTTGCAGGTAGCTTGTTCTCTGCACCAGCTCATGCCCAGTTGACTGTTGACCAAGACGTGGCCGTTGAAATTGACGTGCCAGAAGTACTCTTCTTGCGGACTTTCCAAACAGTTTCTTTGACTCTTACTGGGGATGATTTGGCTGGAGGTGCGGGAGTAGTTGATGCAACTGGAGTTGGCAAAGATTACAACTCCACTCCCCTTACAGACGGTACTACTACTATCGATCAAACCAGTCCATTTACTGGCTTAACCGGTGGCAGTATCACAAAAAATGTGGCTGAGCTATACGCAGTTTGGTCTAACAACCCTGGTGGCGCTACCGTCACCTTGACTGCCCCTACCAATACTCTTACATCTGCTGGTGGTGCCACTGCAACCATTGCTAGTGTCGCTGATACAGGCGCGGGAGCAACTGCTGCAATTGGTTTAGATACACCTTATGTTGGTGGTGCAGATATCGACTTGGACTTGAGTACTGCTACGGAAGCTGGTACTTACACTGGAGGTATCATTAACGTCAGCGTAGCCACTCCATAGCTCCAATGCTGCTGGTGCAGGCATCTTGCCTGCTGCCATTATCAGGCAAGCAGGATGCCTTTATCAGTGCAAGAGTTTTAGTAGTGCGTCAAGTTTAAATTGATGGGTAAGTTCAGTTCGTAACAAACCCTCAAAACTATCTTGACAGAGTACTAAACATATAGCCGGAATTTTGGGAAAAATCCAGTCAAATGGTCAGCAATCAGACAAATAGCCACCAACATCATCTTAAATACTGCCTGGGTATGCTAGTGGCACTTCTGGCTTGGCCACAGCCCAAAGCTATAGCCCAATCGTTGAATGTGCCAGAGCCAACACAAATTTATCAGCTCTCTACACCCCAACAAGTGATTGTTCCTTCCCAACAGTTAGGGGAAATCATACCTGCTCCTGTCAGTGAGACAGTGACAAATCAGCAAGACTTACTAGCTCCTCCTCAGTTTAATACGGTGATTACCCGCGAATTACCAGGGCTTTGGCAGATGCGGGTTCCTCTAGATCAAGTGGCTTCTCTTTATGCCACTTATGAAATCAAAGCAGGAAATGGCAAAAGTAATGGATTTAGCAACAATGAACGTTCTGAACAAACAGTACGCGTAGTTGTCGAACCGTTACCTATTATCGAAATTTCCCGTGATGAAAACACCAACACAGCTTTAGTTGAGGGTGGCGCGCGGTTGAATTTTGACCTCGCTAATGCTCGCTCTGCGGGTGGATACGGGGGTGTATTAACTGTAACGGTAAATCAACGTTAGTTAAGTAATACTCCTCGCGAAAGGAGTATGTAAAAGTCAAAAATTTATCACAATGTTTCGTAAAACTACAGCTTTAACCTTAAGTTTAATAGGGGCATTTGCCCTAGGAATACCAAGCGCCAATGCTCTCAATATTGGCGTTAGTCCAGCCCGAATTGAACTAGAAATTAATCGCAAAACTCGCACGCAAGTCATTCGTGTACTCAACATGTCTTCTGAGCCGGTTGAACTTAAGGCTTATGTCCAGACTTGGAAGATGAGCGAAGACAATAAACTTGTACAGATTCCCCCCCCTGAGGAATCATTAGAACAGTGGGTCATCTTTACTCCATCTCAATTTACTGTTCCTGCCCGCAGCGCTCAGACTATACGTTTTGCCATTCGTCCCAGAGTTCAGCCTAAATCTGGCGAACACCGGGCTGTAATTTATTTTGAAGAAATTCCCTCTACTAATGGGAAAGTCAAAGATTTGCGCTCAGTCGGACGTATAGGTGTTGTTCTCTACGGTTATGTAGGAGACATCAAACGAGTTGGTGTACTCAATTCAATTACTGTAGATTCTAAACCCAATGGTGCTACAGCCTTATTTGATGTTTCTAGCCAAGGTACTGGTTACGTCCGCTTAAACGGTCAATATGCTATTTGGCCTGCTGCTAAATATCCGGGAGCTAATGCCACAAAACCGATAAATGACCTAGAAAAACCTGGAAAAAAACTTCCAGAGAATTTATTAGCTGCGGGAAGTTTACCCTTGTTACCTGTGTTACCTGATACTCGTCGTCGCCTTCCATTGACCATCCCTAAGACATTAGCTCCTGGTAAATACGTATTAGATATTAACGGCGAGTTGAATGGGATAAAAATCAAGCAAGGCATTCCCTTTATTATTCCAGAAGCTACTGCGAACGCATCAAATCAAACTAAGCCTGCTGCTCGCAATCTGGGAACTCGCCTTCGTAAGAAATAGCTTTTTTCATATCTTGCACCTCTTCATATAATCCTTGTTTTAGGGGGACCAGTCCCAATAAACTTGCATTACTTTTCTTGGCTTTTATCGCTAAATCAAGGACTTTGGTTTTGCTACTTGGTGCTTAAATAACATCATTTTTTTGGTGCAAGATGTGAGTTTTTCCGAATCGCTAGCTTAACTTATCAGGCGGAGTTGATTTTTTACTGCGTCTGAATTCATTTGCTGCCAAAGATTATTTAGGCAGTGAATCTTCGCTTACTCACTTTCCCAATTTAATCTAATTTTTGCGCTTAATTAAATATGCTGCATTTTGCTTTACCACCTACACCACCTATAATTGTTATTACCTTACAGTCAGAAAATCTTTTTGATAAACATTTGCATGAAAAAGAACTGACTTTTATAAAGCAAAAAAAAGAGACGGTAGCCGCCTCAGTAAATGGCGGTAATGCTACGTCAGCGAAAGCACATAACCTTGATGCTGTTGGGGAAGAAATACAGTCTCAAAATTCAATAGCGGGTATTGGTAACCTCAGCAATAACGAAGAATTTTCACCTGAATTTTCTACTGGTAATCTGGCTAATACAGAATTACCGCTTTCATCAGAAGTCTTGAGTTCGGCGGATAAAGTAGTTGCCGAAGTTACATCTATTCCAAAAAATAGCAATCAACCAGCAGAAAATTCTCCTACTAGTGCAGTATCTAATTCAGAAGCTGGTACAAAATCTAGTACTGATATTAAACAAACAGAAAATAACGGTAGTCCTGTACCTGTAAATTCAGGTTCGTCTACTCTTACTCAGAATATAAAAGCCAAAGACGGAAATTTTCTAGTAGGAGTGATTATCAACAACCGGGAAGTCGGTAGTTTAGATATTCGCATTGATGCTAATTCAATTTTAGTTCCCCTGCAAGCATTTGCAGAAATTGCGGGTTTCACTATTGAAGATATTGATGGCAATACCAGACTCAAAACACCTTTAGGAGTTGTTGATTTAGTAGCAAATAACCTCAAAGAGATTGATGGTATTACTTATATTAGTGAGACAACAATCAAAGAAAAATTATCTACATCATTACAGTTCAATTCCTCAAACTTAGCATTGGTTGTTGACCTACCTTGGCGGCGCGGTAGTGGTGAATCTCAACAGACAGCATCTGCTTTAAAACCTGAAGTTCTACCTCCTGTCAGTGGGCTTTCTAATTTCAGGCAAGAATTGCAAATCACTAACTCTTCTGGAGATACACGCTTTCGCAGTTCTACCCTTTTAGGAGGAAGACTAGCAGGAGGAAATTGGCGGGTTCGTCTGAATAACAATTTTGTCAATCAACCTGATATTACTGAATACTTTTTCTATAAACGTAGTAATCAATTTCGCTATCAAGCAGGTAGGCAACAAATTGGTTTGCATCCCCTATTGAATGGGATAAATTTGACAGGGGCACAAATAGGTTATAGCAACTTACCAGCCGATAGATTTAGACAACAGTATAGTGCATCTGAACTTTTACCCAGACGATCGCAACCTGTACAAAGCTTTAGAGGTGAAGTACCACCAGCAAGTTTTGTGCAACTTAGAGTTAGTGGAATTATAGTTGCACAGCAACAAGTTGGACTTAATGGAATATATGATTTTATTGATGTTAACTTGCCTACAAGTAATAACAATGACATCGAATTATTAATTTTTGATCGCAACAATCTCAGCATTCCTATTGAAATTCGCTCTTTACGAATCAATACTTCTGATTTGTTACTACCAGCAGGAGGTAACGTACAACTAGGGGGCTTGGGTTTAAGTGGTAACTTAGCCCAAGATTCTTTATTTGGAGATTTCAGTTCAGAATCAGGTAGGCTAGTCGGATTTTATCAATTGCGTCAAGGTCTTTCTGAGAACTTAACTTTTGAAGGTTCTGTACAATCAATTCCTGATACTATACAGACGCAAGCTGGCTTCATTTGGCGATTAGCAAGTCCGGCTGTTCTGGCTACTAGCCTTGGTACATCTCGCGGTCAAGTTGGTTATACAACCGATTTAGATATCAATTTTGATAAATTAGAAATTCTTGGTAATTCGCAGTTATTTCCTACTGGCTATAACTCAAGCAGACAATCACGCGATCGCTTCAATCATAGCCTAGAAGCAAATTATAAATTCAGCAATAATTTTAAGTTGGGATTGATAGCCCGCAGCCGCCAAGATGAAAGTAGAGATGCTAGTTATATTTTACCTACTTTTTCTCTAAATCCTTTTAACAACTTATCTTTAAGGGGTAGACCCGATCTAGACGGACGATATTTATTCAGTAGTTACTATTACCCTAGTCGAGCAACTAGACTGGCTTTCAATACCTTTGGTGATATATACACTTCAGATCTTACTCAGAATCTCAACCGCAACTATCAGTTATCTCTTGGTGGCGAGTTTGGTGGCGATTTAGCGCCTCGTTACTCTACAACCCTTAATTATAATTCTCGTAACATCAGCGGTCTGAGTTGGCGGGTAGGACTTGCTTACAGTGATGGTGATGTCGGGCCAATTGTGGGTGCTAGTATGCAAGTGGTTCCAGGTTTATTTGCTAGGGCAGAATATCAAGGCATTCCTTCTAGAAGTAGAAATATTTTAGGAGGATTCGGAGACGATCGCCTAACTGTATTGTTGGTATCAGATTTGTCTTTTGCTGGGGGTGGCGTTGCTCCTGCTAGTTCTTACGGTTTGGGACAGGAAAAAGGTGCGATATCTGGACGAATTGTGGTAGAAGGAGGCAAGAAAGGCTTTGATTTAGGCGGAGCCAATATCCGTGTTGTAGATAGTCGCAACAATAGAGTCAGTACAGCCAAAACGGACTCTGCTGGCAACTTCTTTGTTGGCAACTTACGAGAAGGGGTCTATATAGTTGAACTCGATCCAGACAGGTTGCCCATAGAACTGGCGATTGGTAAGTCTACCATAGTAGCTGAGGTTGCAGGTGCTGCGATCACTCGTTTAGATTTCTCTGTGACAGAAGAATATGGTCTGGCTGGACGCATCACCGATGTAGTTGGTCAGCCGATGGCAGAAGTGCGAGTAGAACTTATCAATCCCGCTGGCGCACGCGTCTTATCAACCACGACTGACCAATTTGGTCTTTATCGCTTAGATGGCGTTCCCGTTGGTAACTACACATTGCGTGTTCCGGCTCAAGAAGGCATCACCAACGGCATAACTTTACCTAATCTTCAAGTAGCGATTAATAAAGATTTCGTCTACGACCAAAATCTCAAGTTACCGATCGCAGCCGCAGCTAAAAAAATTAAGGAGAATGAAGAACCCTTAAAACCTTAGATATGTTTGATCTAGGTCTAGAAGCGATCGCCCGATTTCATCTACTATATTTATTGTTCTCCAGTTGTATGGGCTACACCTGGCTACCCTGCGATCGCCATGCCGAAATTCAAGAAGAGTACTACTCCCATCAATTTGAACGATTCACAATATTATCTTAACCGAGAGTTAAGCTGGTTAGAGTTCAACTGTCGGGTATTACATGAAGCCTGCGACCCCAGAACGCCACTACTCGAACGGCTCAAGTTCTTAGCAATCTTCAGTTCCAATTTAGATGAGTTCTTCATGGTGCGGATTGCGGCTTTGAAGCAACAAGTAGAGGCGAAAGTTAGCCTGTTAACTCCCGATGGTCGCACGCCGCAGCAACAGCTAGATGATATTCGGTCTACCCTCGTTCCTCAGGTAACAAAACAGCACCAACATTTTGACCAAGCATTGCAACCGCTGCTAGCAAATCACGGGATTCATATCCTGGACTACATTAATTTGTCTCAAAAACAGCGGACTTATTTGGATAATTACTATGAAGACCAAATATTTCCGGTTTTAACTCCTCTAGCAGTTGACCCTAGCCATCCTTTTCCTTACATTTCCAATCTCAGCCTGAACTTGGCAGTTGTGGTCAAAAACCCAGATACTGAAGAAGAATTTTTTGCTAGAGTCAAAGTCCCCAGTGTTTTGCCCCGATTTTTGCCTTTACCACCGGAGTTAGGAATTCAGGAAAACGAACAACCCGTTAACTGGACAGGTGTACCTTTAGAACAGGCGATCGCTCATAACCTAGAGTCTTTATTTCCGGGAATGAATATTCAAGAATATCATCCTTTCCGGATTACCCGCGATGCCGATTTAGCTTTAGAAGAAGATGAAGCAGATGATTTGCTGCTAGCGATCGAACAAGAACTACGCAAACGGCGCATGGGTGGAACTCCAGTACGATTAGAAATTAAATCCCAGACTCCTGAATCCATCCGTTCTAGGTTGTTGCAAGATTTGGAATTAACAGAAAGCGATGTTTATGAAGTAGATGGTCTTTTAGGACTGCGGGATTTGATGTATTTTCTGGCATTACCATTGCCAGAACTCAAAGACCCACCACGCCAATCTGTAGTACCTTCTCGTCTGCAACGGCTCAGAGAGCCGACTTTAAGCCTAGACGCGTTGGATGTAGAGGAAGGTAAGGACTTTTTTGCTGTGATTAGGGAAAAGGATTTGCTAGTTCACCATCCCTATCAATCATTTTCAGCATCAGTAGTGCGGTTTATTACCCATGCTGCTCACGATCCGAATGTATTGGCGATCAAAATGACTCTTTATCGGACTTCTGGAGATTCGCCTATAGTTAACGCTTTAATTGCAGCTGCGGAAAACGGTAAACAGGTGTCTGTATTAGTCGAATTAAAAGCCCGGTTTGATGAAGAGAATAATATTTACTGGGCAAGGCGTTTAGAAAGAGTTGGTGTTCATGTTGTCTATGGTTTAGTGGGTCTCAAAACTCATAGCAAAATAGTTTTAGTGGTGCGGCGAGAAAAAGACCGGATGCGTCGTTATGTGCATATTGGTACTGGCAACTATAATCCCAAAACAGCGCGACTGTATACAGACTTGGGATTATTTAGCTGTCGTGAAGAATTGGGTGCTGATATTACAGATGTATTTAATTTCTTAACAGGCTATTCATTGCAAAAGTCTTATCGAGAATTGCTAGTTGCACCTGTGAATATGCGCGATCGCTTCTTATCATTAATTCATCGTGAAATGGAGAATGTTCAAAATGGGTTTTCTGGGCGCATCGTTGCTAAAATGAACTCTTTGGTTGATCCACAAATTATTACTACTTTATACGAAGCTTCCCGCGCTGGAGTGCAAATTGATCTGATTATTCGGGGCATTTGCTGTTTGCGCCCTGGACTCAAAGATATCAGTGAAAATATTCGTGTTATTAGTATTATCGGTCGATTTTTAGAACACTCCCGGATTTTTTACTTTTATAACAACGAACAAGAAGAAATTTATATCGGTAGTGCCGACTGGATGGGTCGTAACCTAGACCGCAGAGTAGAAGTAATTACTTTAGTTAAAGACCCGGACATTGCCAAAGATTTGCAAGAAATTATGGGAATTATGTTAGCAGATAACCGCCAAGCTTGGGATTTACAATCTGATGGCAATTATGTCCAACGGCGACCCTGTGAGGATTGTCCAGAAACTAACTCGCAAAAAACTCTCATGAATATGGCATTACGTTCACTGGCATAGCCTCAAATCTGAATTGATGCCAAAAAAAGTTATTCTTAATACTGACAACTAAATTCAAGTTGATTTTTTTAGTAAACTTTAATTTTTTCACAAGTTATTAATTAATCTCTATGGATGAAGACAATTTATTCATCCATAAGATAGAGTAAATGCTGGTGCTTGTTCCCGTAAACTAGATAAAGTTATCGTTCTTATTATTTTCTTTTCCTTGAATGTTAATGTTATCCTGTGAGTTTTCTACCTTACGTGTTCTAGTAGCAGATGATCACGAGTTAACTCGTTTAACCCTACAATTAGCTTTTTCTTGTCAGGAAAATATTCAAGTAGTAGGGTTAGCTAGTAATGGTCAAGAAGCTATCGAAATGGTTAAACGCTATCACCCTGATGTGATTGTTCTAGACTTACATATGCCAGTCATGGATGGCTGGAGTGCTTCTAGTCATATTAAAGCTATTTCTCCACATACTCAGATACTGGCTTACTCTTCAGTAGAAGACGTAAGTTTTGCACAGACAAAAGCAATGCCCAATTTCGATGATGTTTGCAAGAAAGATGTCACAACGATTGAACTCATCGCTTTGGTAAGGCAGCTAGGAAAGCGTTCAGGAGACGCTTCTATTGCAGGATAAATCATGCTACTGTTTTCCTCCGCCTAGAGTGACAAGAATTGTACTCATCTAAGAACGTCCTTACCGCCGTTGTTCCCAACGCCAGAGAAATACCATCAGAGCAACTACTCCTACTTGAATAGCCAAGTTAGGCAAAGCACTATCGACATTTCGTCCAGCAAGCAGCTGGAAAAAGAAGACAAATGCACCAATTGAACCAGAAGCACCGCAACCGAGATAGATAAATTGTCGCAAGCCGCGATAGGGAGTTGCCATTTCTGCTTTCAGTTGGGCATATTGTTCAGGACTCAGACGAGTTTTGGGATTTGGTTCCACCATGAGTAAATAATGCTATAATCGTTAACCGTGTGCGCCGATGTGGCTCAGTGGTAGAGCACTCGATTCGTAATCGAGCGGTCGCGGGTTCAAATCCCGCCATCGGCTTTTAAAATTTCCAGAAGCGATCGCCCTCTCATGCAATCAGTCTTCACATATCACTCAAACTCAGTTTCACAAAAGGTTTTTAACAAATCGATACAGTTAGCGATCGCTCCTAAATGAGCAATTTCGTAACCGTGGGTATTTTGTGTAGGAAAGGCCAAACAAGCAGCGCGACCAACATGACCAAACTTCATCGCAATTGAAGCATCACTGCCAAATTGGCTGAGTGTCACTAACTGCACTGGCATTTCTAACTGCTTGGCACTTTGACGCAGTTGCCCATTTAAATTCTCATCATAAATTCCATAGGCATCCTGAGAAAGAATTACCGGATTTTTCCCGTCTTCAATGGGATATTCCGTTGATAATGGGCAAATTTCTAAGTTGCGTAAGCTACATCATTGTTATTTCTGAGGACACCATTAACTAAGTTTGGCAGAAATGCGATCGCTTGACTAACTTTTCGGGTTTCAGGGTTAACTACACAGTGAGCATTTGTCAAAACATTGTTGCTACGCAGGGAAAAATAAATTGTCTGGATGGAAATATGCTTTTCATGAAAAATCACTCCTAATAAATTTTGAGGTGGAAATTTAAACGCAGAGGGGCGCAAAGGTAAGCGCAGAGACACGCGGAGGTAGGGTGCGTTATCCAAAGACATAACTACAAAACTTCGTTCTTAATTACGAAGTTCTTGGCGCGGATTTGTATCTGAAGTTCTCGCTGTTGTTGGAGTATGTCTTCGATTTGTTGTTTGGTGTTGGTTAAAAGTTGTTCTGGGGTTTCTTTTTTACTTACTAGTTCTGATAATAATTTTTCTTTAGCATTTATTTGCCATTGAAGACGGCGTTCTTCTGCTAGGAGTTTTGGGTCAATGCCTTTTTTGATATCTATTTTAGCTTCGGTTAGTAGTTCTATCAGACCACGGGCACGAGAGCGATCGCTAACTTGCAGTGCCAATGCATCGTATCCTTTTGATGGGTCTTTAATAAAGTTAAAGGGAATTACGTTAGCGCAGCGAGCAATTCAATTAAAAACAAAAGAGGAAGTTAATTAAACTTCCTCTTATAAATAAAATAGCTATTTAGCTGTAGACAAGCAGAAACTACATACGGTTCTGGTTTGGTAGGAAAGCGATGGGATTCACTGCTCCCTTACCTGATGGATGGATTTCAAAGTGGCTGTGTGGACCAGTACTAAAACCAGTACTACCCATTAAAGCAATTGTTTCTCCTTGACGAACCTGCTGACCTGCTCTTACCAAAATTTTGCTGTTATGACCATAGCGAGTCATACTGCCATCTGGATGGCGAACATCAACAAGGTTGCCATAGCCACCCTTATTCCAGCCAGCTTTTTCTATTACACCGTCCGCTGATGCGTAAACTGGTGTGCCAGTAGCGTTAGCAACGTCAATTCCCTTGTGCATTCTGCCCCAGCGCCAACCATAGCCGGAGGTCAGTACACCCTTTGCCGGCCAAACATAGGCGACGGAAGACGATGAAGGAGGGGGTATAGTCTCGTCAATTGGTTTGGGTAGGTATTGATCTACTGCTGCCAATGGTGGGAGGGGGTACTTTGGAGAAACAGTGGTTCCTCGCGCCCTTCCTAGAGAATCAGCAGCATTAACTCCAATGGGAGGCGTTGCTATCCTGGTGGCTGATTTTTTAGGAGAAGGAGTCAATTGGCCAGCCATTGGATTAGGCAAGAACTCTGGGTTTATTGGCTCGTCAGCGGAAAGAGTAGCACGAAATTCTGGCTTAATCGGTTGATTACTATAGCTCGTCGGTGCCATTGGGCTAGGAACGGCAATTGGCACTGCAAAATCTTTGCGTCCCGAAACGGATGTTGATACCGCCAAGTTATTAGGGCTAGCAACCGGAATCTGCACAGCAGCACTATTGCTTTCAATATCAGTATCAGTAGTTGTGCCAGCAGCTACATTCCCAGATTGTTGGGCGCGGTATTTTTCCTGTAATCTTTGGATTTCCGCTTGTAGGCTTTGGAGACGTTCATTTCTGACTCTTGCTACCTTCTGCCCCGGTTTTTTAGACAGCTGCATTTCGGTAAAAGCTTTTGGCATTGGAGTATCACCACCCACGCCGTCAGTATCGACATTTGCAGGGGTTGGCTTGGGTGCGATCGCAGTATTTGCCTCTACCTGGTTGTTTGCAGGTACTGGTATTGGGATAGTAACACTGCTGTTATCGGCAACGATTGATACCTGTGAACCTGGGGAAGTAGCTACTTGAGAATTATTGCTAGACCCTATATTGGTGTAGTTAGCGACAACTGGGGTACGGATAGCGCTAGGTTCAACTTGAGCAGCAGGGATAATCAGTCTTTGGCTGATTTTCAGTTGATTAGGATTGCTGAGATTATTCGCCTTGACTAGTTCTGAAACTGAAGTATTGTATCTGCTAGCGATCGCCGCTAGTGTATCTCCAGGTTTAACTTCATAGGCTTTAGTGGCCGATGACACAACAGCTTTTTGTGTGGCTGGTACGGGTGCTGTTGCTACTTGCTGCGTTGGCTCACTCGTTTGGTTTGTCTGTTTTAATCTCGATAAGAGGTCGGCTTTGCTGGTGTCGCTCAGAGTTGGTGACTGTTCTATTACCGTATTACTCGCACTTATAGGCGGTAATTTATCTACTTCAGCCGTTGCCTGTGCTAAATCAATTTTAGCTTTTGATGAGTTTTTGGACTCGCCAGACCCTAACTCCGCCAGACTTTTTCTTAAACGGTTCGATTTTTCTTGTAAGCGATTTAGTGCAAACTCTTGTTGTGCCTTGAGTTGAGCATTAACTTCAGTACTAACGACTATACTTTGTTGTGCCTGGGTTTTCAGGAATGAATCTTGTCCGCCAGCAACACCATCAACACTAGACAGTTGTTGTGATGGTTGTGATGTCTGTTTTAACTTGTTGGCTGCTTGGATTTCTTTCAACAATTGAGATTGCTGGGAAATGCCAGTTTTGTTAGCCGTTGTTTTGGAAACAGTGTCTGATACAGATATTCCGCTTGCTGCAACTTGCCATTTAGCTTCAAGCCCAGGTAACTGTGAAATTGCTGTTGGTTCCACGATGACAGGATTTTCTGGCACGCTAGCTGATGAGATTATTTGAGTCTTCAGCTTTGTGGAAACAAATTTCATCCCAGTGTCAAGAGCAGCTGGAATAGTTGAGGCAGCCTTTTGGCTGCCTACAGGCGCTGCTGCTTGGGCTTGATCACTTTGCCGAGTCACCAAAAGGCTAGTTGCGCCCATTGAGATTGCTAAGCCAATCATGGCGGCTTTTGTCCGTACTCGACGCTTAACCATTGGATTAACTGTATTTAGCTGTTCTAACGGGGCACCATCACTGCTGGGGGTATTTTTCAGCACAGCCTTCACTCTTTTTTTCAATGCTCGTTTCAAAGACGACCTCCTATGATCACTAGCGCTTAACTGAGTCTCGATTTTTTCAGTCGGATACTAGTCAATGATTTAGATCACATCAAACTATGGATCAAGATCACATTCATCAGAGATACTTAGGCAAGATTAACCTGCTTCTCTGATTTAGACAAGTTCACACCTGTTAGCAAAACGTAAAAATTGCTGTGCTTACTTGTCCACTCCACTCCTCAACACCCTAGAACACGTTGCTTTTAGCAGTTATCCGCGCTTATCTTGCTTTACTAGCTGTGACTGGAAAATATATATTTTCCAAGTCCGCTGTCGCTGCGAGCAAATTAAGTTGCTACGACTTCTGGAAAAGCGATGCCCCCTGCTGTAGATATCTTCAAGGTTTTTCTACCTGATCCGTCTTACCAACATGAGACTTTACGTTGATTATTCCCTAGAAAACAACCGTACAAACTTATAGCTACTTTTGTCCTCCTGAGAAATACGTATTCACGCGAAATATCTCAAATACTTGATAAGACAAGGTTTTAACCTTTTTGTTTCTCTAGCTAAGACTATTCAAATTCATCAAAATCTATCATTTAAATCTGGTATGCCTGGGAATCTGATATACAAATTTCTTATGTCAACCCACTTGTTTTGGTGAGCATTTCTCACTAATATCACATAATTTACTAGGTTTAAGCATAAAAATATACTTTAGACTAGGATGATTATGGGAGTAGCTCCCTCCCTACAGATATTGATAGTTTTATTTACCATTTCTGCTAATGCAATTGAATTTTCTTGCAGATGGAAATGTTTAATTTATCCCATAGAAGTCTTTATCTATATGAGTTATCGTCCAAGACATTAGATCTGTTATGAACTAAGAAGTTATTTTCTAGTATCCCAGGAGTAATGATGATGTGGATTATTTTAAGATGAATATTTGAAAACTTTTTAAGTAAAAATACTTAATAAAAATTATGGATAAAGACTATAGTAAACAGCCCAACTGACGACGGGCTTCAAATAAGCTTACTGCTACACTCACTGAAAGATTCAAACTGCGAACCTGGGGTTGTGCCATAGGAATATGAAGGGTCGCATCACAATCTGACAAAATTACTGGTGGTAAACCAGTGGTTTCACTACCAAAAAGCAACCAATCGTCATCTTGAAATTGGAACTGGACGTAATTAAAACTGCCCTGAACACTGAAACCCAACCATCTGCCTCCACGCTTATGGTGTATGGCTTTAAAGGCTTCTAGTGATTCGTGATAGTGCAGTTTGACATAAGGCCAATAATCTAAACCGGCTCTTTTAAGATAGCGATCGCTAATTTCAAATCCCAAAGGCCCCACTAAATGTAATTCTGTACTTGTAGCAGCACAAGTACGAGCAATGTTGCCTGTGTTTGGGGGTATTTGCGGATTAACTAAAACTACCTGAGGCATTGACCGTATAACTTCTATTCTGTATAAAATGATATTTTTATCAAAGCAAATCTATCATAAGATAGAGGTCATTCATAGGTTTTATTAATAAATATCAAATGACCTCTACCGATTAGATTTTTAAAACAAAAAATAAATTATCCCAGAGCATGATCTGAGAGTATTTATGATCAGTCTTAGGCAACATGACTGTTTTTGAAGACAAAATACAGTAAACGATTGTATTTGTAGATTTTTCTGGAATTGGTTGGATATCCAGAAAATCTACTTTTGGTATGAAGACAGAAGACCTGCTGTTAAGCTAAGAGGGACGAACACAAATTATTTTCTAATTCCAATTCGCGTTCTTGGGTCGCTGCAATAGCCTGGGTAATGACACACTGGCTGTCAAAACCAACTTTGTGCAGTTGCAACCACTGTTGGGCTTCATTTCCTTCGCGGAGGATTTTCTGCACAGGAGAAAGAAAGCAACTAAAACCTTGTTGTTTGGCGATCGCCCAAACGTCTTGGTAAAGTTCAGTAATCCAATCTCTAGCTACAATGCTTCTGCCATCTTGCCAATGTCTCAGTTGAGCATCAAGACTAGTACTAGCGGCTGCTGCTTCGTTGCTAGCAGTGAGGGTAATCAGTTCTTCGGGAGAAAAGATACTTTGGGTTAAAGGATCGATGCTGGGATTGTCTATTATTTGCAACAGACGCGCTTCTAATAAAGCAGTAATCGCTAGCAAGGCAATGGGATCTGTGACTAAATCGCAAATTCGCAGTTCTAGACGATTGAGGTCATAGGGACGGCGATCGCCATTTGGTCGCACCGATGACCACAAATGCCGCACGTTTTGCATTGTCCCAGTAGCTAGCTGATTTTGCACCCACTCAATATGATGAGCGTGGCTGGCAAATAATGGCACATGAACAGGCGTCTGTGGGAAGATTCCCCAACGGGTGGAGTGATAACCAGTGGTTTTGCCATCTAAGAAGGGAGATGAGGCGCTAAGGGCGAGAAATAGGGGTGCTTCTGTACGAATTACCCGACAAGCCCGCATTAAAACTTCTGGGTCACTGATGCCAACGTTAATATGAACACTGGCGGTAACCACTTTTGTACCGTAGGTTATCTCTATATAGTCGTGATAGGGGTTAGTAGGGTCAGAACGAAAAAAGCGATCGCTATCACCTAAAGATAGAGTACTGCCTGGTATTAAGGTGTAATCACCCAAGCGTTGGAGATAGTTTCGTAACTCCCGCCTGGGACGCAATAAGGCGCACAAGAGATTCTCATAATTACTGGATGGGTCGGTTATGTATTCCACATTGCGGCTATCTGGCTCGCGCATAAATCCATCCAAAGATCCGACAATTTTGTCGGAAAGACCGACTATTTCACCTTGAGGTGTGCCAGTGTACATCTCAATCTCAAAGCCTTTTAATAGCGCCACTTGATAACTTCTCCTCGGCTTTCCCTGCTTATAAATTGTATCTAATTAGACGAATCTCTGCATCTACAATTTGAGTTAATCCAAAGTTAAGAATCGTTTATCCCAAGTACTAAGAAAGATAGATGTCTTGAGTATTCTATGTAATGTTACGTCTGCTAAAGTAAAATTTTCTCACGCAGAGGCGCAGAGACGCGGAGGAGGAGATTAAAGTCGGTAATTTTATGGAAAAATATAATGATGGTTAGGTTTTTCGTGGTTTTCTTGTCTTTTTTTGTTCTTGATTTTGCTTTTGAGGTTTTGTCTGTTGCGAGATAAAGGTATTAGGTAAATCACTTTCATGGGCAATGTGAAGACGTAAAAACTGCGCCCATATTTCGTCATTGAGTAAGTTTAAAGCAGTTTCACGATTATTAGTAGCGATCGCGCCGATAATTTTACGACATGCTTGTTGTAATAAATCGATAAAAGCTGCTTCATCTGCAACTTGAGCGAGCAATAAAAGTGCTGTTTTAATACTTCCTGAATCAGCTTGTATGTTCTGCGCCCTTAACCCTGGAAGTAGAATATTCAACCACACACTGAGAAGTTCTAACCAGTTGTTATGCTCTATTTTTTGGAGTGCTATATCTTCTACACCTAAAGCGCCCCAAATATATAAAGGCTCCATCGCTAGTTGTAAGTCGTGGTTTTTGAGAGCATTTTCCCATAACTTTTGAGCGTGATTTTGCCAGCGATTAGCAAGAAAATCGTAGGCTTCTTGAACTTGCTGAGGGATTGTAACTTTATAAACTGATTCACCTCTTGGTAAATAGTCACCACGATAAGGAAGCCAATTATGAGATCCACAAAGATGAATTTCTCGATCAACTATTACTTCTTTGACATGAGAATCTCCCAACCAAAAAACCTGTACAGATTGTAAACTATCAGGCGTTTTTATTGATCGAAGTTTTTCTTCTATTTGTGGTGGGATTGGTTTCTCTTCATCTTCTTGTCGCTGTGCAATTCCATATCCAATTAAAACCCAAACTCCACGATTTGCTAAGTTTTGTAGCAGAGTCAGAAATTTTTCATCTACAACTGCTTGAGTTATCCAAGGTGAATAAATGAGAATTTGATGTTTTGCTGAATTTAAAACTTCTGAAAAAGCTTGAGAGATTTGTCCATCGCGTAACTGTATAGCTGTACTTTTTTCTGAAGAACTATTTTGTGTGATATTTTCTAGCGCCTGCTGTTGAATCTTTTCGAGTCTCGCCTCAACTTCTGAGTTTTTCTGATTTAAGATTACTTGGCGTTCAAAATTGATGGTTTCATCTGACAATTCACACAATAATTGCAAGGATATTTTACCTTCATTTTGTAGTGATTCCAGCCAACTTTGTGCCGATTCTAAAATTTGCTTACCGCTTCTTAATTGGATGCTCAATTTATCTTCAAGAACATTGAAGAAGATAAAAAGTGATATTTCTTTCCCAATCGTTTGATTTCCACCTACTACTCTACAGGAAGTAACGATTTTTCCCTCTTCTGGGACATGAAGCCCTAAACCTGAAGCTTTAATACTTTGTTGCATTTCTGCAAGTGATAAGGAAGAAATATTAGTACTTGTATGATCAATAGTTATAAACTTTGCTAAATCAGGTTGATTTAATGAAATATCGTTTAAAGGTTCAGACTGAAAAGTCAGCTTTTTATTTAGAGGATCTGAAATAGCATAAATTTGTATGGAATATGGGGGCTGTGGTACAGAACCTTTCTCATAAAATGAATGACCTTCAGAGGTAACTGTAATTGGTGATGTTGCTGATAGAGTTTGTAACGTCCGAAGATTTGCAGTTGTATTGCGGATGAATATAAGATCAAGCCCAAGTACAGATGCTAATTCATCTTCTGTTGGCGGAGGGTCAAATTCAATTCCAGCACGAATGATAAATTCTTCAAGTACGTTAAATTCGCGTGGTTCTTTAATAGTTATTTCTACACGATTTTGACACAAACTATAACGGAATTGACGCGCTGCTAAAACTGATAAGCCAGAACTTTGGGCTTCAATTTCGTCTACCAAATTCTTAAGATTATCATCAATAAGTTTAGCAGAAGAGGCGAGAAACATCAACGAAACCTCCATTTAGACGCACGATGTTATTGATATTTTAACATTTGGTATAAAAAAACACTTAAAAGTTAGATAAACTCCTTTAATTTACTCCTTTAGATATATAAATAGACCAGTAGGCATAGTGGTATTGTTTTCACAGTATGAATTCAAACTGTTTATTTCAAAACAGAAAGTTTAATTGTAATTTAGATGGTTTAACTACGCACTCATTTTACCGTTTTAACTTTGATATAAAGTCCAATAATTATTAGAAAATTATGCTGGATTTGAAACTTTTAAAATTTCAAACTATTTATATAGCTTTGATCTTAAGCATTACTCACACTATGGTTACTGTTATTCTATTTAAAGTAATTTAACTGAAATTCATTAGTCCAAGGAATGCCGATGTCATTTGGTTCTTGTTTTAAAATATGAGGAGATTTATGTCTACTAATTATCAGTTTTTTTGTATAGATTTCTGGCTACCTATTGATTATGAATCAAATAAAGACGGTGAAAGTTTTATATTTGCTTCTGATGATTTAGATTTAAGTATTGCAGGTTTTTCTCTGATTAACTATTGTTTTGAGCAGCAACTAAATCCAGAAATAAGTAAATATGAAATCCTTGTAAGGAATCTGGCCTTCCCATTAGAACTGTATGGAGAAAAATTTGATTTTTTATCTAAAAATAACGCGATAGCGCTATTAAATGAGATAGACAACAAGTATTCTTGGGAGCTTAATTGCTGGTTGCAAAATTACATTTATACTGAGTGGAAGCGTCAAAGATTAAGAGATATACCTTATATTACTGAATCTTCTGTTTTATTTAAACCAAGTTCCGAAGTTTTATCTTTTGAGGTTTCCAGTCCTGAAGTTTTAGAGTATATTGGCAATCTGGTGCTTTAGTAGCACTAGCATACGGTATCATATATACCAATTCAAATGAGGCAAACTACTTTTATGCTTTCAACAAGCCTTGGCGACGACTAGCCCACCAAGCAAATCCAGCACCAGTTACAAACATTAGCAGACTATAAATTGCCCCAGGAATGGCCATTGTGGGAGTATTCAGCAGCGTAGGCGTAGAAGCGATCGCGATCGCCAGAGTCCCATTTTGAATTCCTACTTCTACTGTAATTGCCGTAACGCGTTTTTCTCCTAATCTGGTTAAGGTAGCGATCGCAAAACCTAAAGCCATTGTTACCACATTTAAAACCAGAGTTACCCAGCCCACATCTATTACATAAGAAACAAAATTATTCCGTTCTCGCAGCAGCACTCCAGTAATTACTACCGCCAGGAAAAATAAAGACAGCCACTTCACAGGTTTATCTACCTTGTCTGCCAATCCGGGTGCATACCGCTTGGCTATCATTCCAATTGCTATAGGTAAAAGTGTAATCACCGCAATCTGCAAAACAGTACTTAAGAAAGGTAATTGTAGCGTTGTTCCTTGCCCCAAAAATGTCTGCATTGAAAAATTTACGACCAGAGGAATTGTAAAAACCGTAATGAAACTACTAATAGCTGTTAGCGTCACAGAAAGAGCAACATCACCCCCAGCCAAAAACGTAATCATATTAGAAGTAGGGCCACCAGGACAGGCTGCTAAAATCATCACACCTACCGCTAATTGTGGGTCAAGGGGAAACACCGACGCAATGCCAAAGCCCACAATCGGCAACATAATCAGCTGGGCTACCAAGCCAATCACCACCGCTTTGGGATAGATTACAACTCGCTTGAAGTCCTCTAGAGTCAAGGTTAACCCCATGCCTAACATGATAATAAATAGAGCCAGGGGCAGAAAAACAGCCGTCAGAAAATTTGCTTCCATCCTTAACTCGCGTTGGTAAAAATAAAAGTCCCCCTGGATTGTACCGTGTTCCCGTTAGGGGATTGACGACTGTTGCAAATTAAGCTCTTGGAATGGTTCAGAAGACTCTTCCAATTTCAAGCTACAGCAGATTTACCGTGGATTTGGTTGCAACAGACATCTGATACCACAAGCGCAAAACATTCTATTGGATTGCCAAGGGTTTCAGAACTTGAAATTTGACGTGACCGTGTTTTGTCTGAACTGAAGTTGGGCGCGATCGCACTTCCAAAAAACTTGCTCTCCCTGCAAATTGAAATTTCGACAACCTTCAAGAACGCAGATAGAAATATTTGTTTACAAAATCCAATCTGATCGCCTTTGCCAGTCGTTATAAAAATAGATAGCATTTTCCAGAGGAAAGAGTTGCTGGTTTTAGTCTTGGAGAGAGGTGATGGAAGAAAGTTTATCCCTAACTTGCTCCAGTATCTGTTCAGACCTATTTTTGCAACAGCATGGAGTCTAAATTTCCCCATTCAAATTCGAGAAAGCTTTCATCTGCTACGGATGAAGCTTTATTTTTGGCGCTTAAAAATGGTGACTCTTCGGCATTAAGCGTTTTGTTCAATCGTCATGGTCGTCTAGTTTATGGGTTAGCGTTGAAAATTTTGGCAAACTCGCAAGAAGCCGAAGATCTGACACAAGAAATTTTTCTGACGCTGTGGCGAAAAGCATCTAGCAATCTGGATTGTCGCTTTTTTGTGCGCTATCTGGTGACTGTAACGCGATCACGAGCAATTGATCAGCTTCGCGATCGCAGCAGACGACTCAAACTTGTGGAACGGTGGGGACAAATAATGAAGAATGAAGCAACACCTCCTCCAACGCCTGTTGAGCAAGCAAACTTTGCAGAGCGATCAAGGCGAATTTTCAATGCTCTGGCACAACTCCCAGAAAAGCAACGCCAGGTAATCGAACTGGCTTATAACCAAGGTTTAAGTCAGTCAGAAATTGCTAAACAAATCGATATCCCTCTAGGCACAGTCAAAACCTGTACCCGTCAAGGATTAATAAAACTCAAGCGCATTTTGCTAGATTCTGATTTATCAGTATATGAATAAATCTTTCGATCTCGAACACATAAAAAACCTCGCTGCGGGGTTTGTCGTGGATGATCTCACCCCTGAAGAAGCTGAAGAGTTTCGATTGTTGCTTGATCAACATCCAGAACTTGTAGTTGAAGTTGAAGACTTGCAGGAAATTCTGCGACAAGTGTTAGATGGCTTCATCGAGGTAGAAGCCCCAGCGCATTTGCTGCCCAAAATTCTGGAACAAGCTGAAAGCTCCACCAGACAAGATACAGTGGTCAAGCGAATTGATAAATCAACGCTTGGGCGATACTCCGCAGGAGTCGCTGGGCGATCGCCTCTTTTGTGGACAAAAATTGCTGGTAGCATCGCCGCGCTGTTTATGGTACTTCTAGGGGTTGATAACTATCGGCTGCGTCAAAATCTGGGCGTTGTCACAGCAGACAACCAGCGTTTACGCCAAGATTTTACCCAAGCTCAAGTAGTTAAGACCATGCTCCAAAATGATCAAACGCGACTGTTTACTTTTAAAGGGGTCAACTCAGCAGATGTGGCTTCAGGGAGTATAGTTATAAATCCTGAACAACAAAAAGCGGTGATGATTTTCCAAAATCTGCCTGCCCCACCTCCTGGTCATGTATACTTATTATGGACAGTTGTTGCTAGCGAGAAGCTACCCTGCGGTGAAGTCAAGCCCTATTCCTGGGGAAACGCTTCCTATGAGTTACCATTTACTCCTCAAATGTACAGAGAATTTTCTCACCCACAATTTTCCGGGTTAATCGTGACCCTGGAGACAAATGCAAATGTCTCTCGTCCCACCGGAACTATTGTGATGCAAAGCTCGCAGATTTAATCATCAGTTATAATAAGCAGCATTTGAGTAGCGCGATCGCAGTGGGCGATCGCTTAAAACTGAGATTAAAAAGCTGGGTTTGAGTAGCAAATAAGTAGCTACTCTCCAGTCTGTAGCTACAAGTGCTTACGCTGTGCTGTTCTTGTATATTTTGTTATAAGCTTGGCAAAAAGGTAAGAATGCGATCGAGGAAAAGATGAGGGTGATTGATCAACATTTTACGCGCCATTTAATTGATTTGCAGCGCCCTTACCTCAATCCCACTTCTGAGGATATATATCACCCTTTAAAATAATTGCTGTTATCGTTACTGTAAGATTATGTTGTAGAGCAGGTTATAATCCTGCTATTTTTGATTTTGTAAAAATGTCTTTTACTTATAATCGTACTATTCGCTTTCATGATACTGATGCTGCTGGGGTAGTTTATTTTGCTAATATTTTAAGTATCTGTCATGAAGCTTACGAAGAATCTCTAGCAGCATCAGGTATTAATCTCAAAGGTTTTTTTACTAATGCGTCTGTGGGTTTTCCTATTGTTCATGCTAATGTGGATTTTTTGCGTCCAATGTTTTGTGGTGATAATTTAGCAATTAGCTTAATTCCTCAAAAACTCAGCGTTGATAGGTTTGAAATTACTTACGAAGTTACTAATACTGATGTGTTAATTGCTAAAGCAATTACTAGACACGTTTGTATTGATGTGAGTAGTAGAAGTAAGCAGGAATTACCTGATGAGATGATCGAGTGGTTGGAAATGAACCGCAGAGACGCGGAGGGCGCGGAAAGAAGAAAGTCAAGAGAGGTTTTGTAGGAATTTTTTGGCTATTTGCTGTAGCTGTTGACGATTAATTTTGCCTTGGGAGTTACGGGGCAAGTTTTGCTGAGGAATCCAGTGTTTAGGTATTTTAAATTTGCTAAGTTTGTTTTTGAGTAGGATTTGAATTTCTAAGTTAGATGTGTTTGAATTTTTGGGAATATAAAGGGCTGTTAATACTTGTCCCCAGTGTTGATCTGGTACACCCGTTACACAAACATCAATAACCATTTGAGTTGCTTGTATAGCTGATTCAATTTCTATAGGGTAGATATTTTCTCCACCTGTGATGATTTTGTCACTGTTACGTCCGACAATATTTAAATAACCTTGTTCGTCTAAGAAACCTAAGTCATCTACGGATAAATAATTTTGATCTTCCTCGATTTGAGGATAATAACCAAGGGCTAGAGATCTAGCCTGAATGGTGATATTTCCTGTCTGATGGGAACTTAAAACCTCGCCTTGCTGATTGCGGATTGTTACTTGGGCATGGGGTAGAATTTGACCACTGCTAATTTTACCATTGAGAAAATCATCAGGTTTGAGGGTAGCAATTTGAGAGGCGGTTTCTGTCATGCCATAAGTAGGGGCTAACCGGATGCGATGAAATTTAGCTTTTTCTAGTAGTTCTGTCCAAGCTGGCGCACCTCCCAAAAGTACAGTTTGAAATTGGGCTAACCACTCTGTTAATTGTGGATTTTGTAAGCAACGTTGTAATTGTGTGGGTACTAAAGATATGAAAAAATCTGAGGGATTGATTTTGTGTTTTTGACCAGATTCTATTGTTTTAAATGATGTAACTGCTAGTTTACCCCCAGTAGTGAAGGAGCGCATAAATTGCATCAAACCACTAACGTGATATAACGGCAATATACAAAAAGAATTGACTTGCTTTAGCTGAAAATATTCGGTAAATCCTTGTACAGAAGCTATCAAAGTTTCCCAAGTGTGGATGGCAAATTTAATCTGTCCTGACGAACCACCTGTGGGAATCATGATGTGATTGGGAATTGAACATTGGGTATTGGGCATTAGGCATGGGGCATGGTAAGACAGCGCTGCGGGAGGGTTTCCCGACCCAGGCGACGCAGCGTTAGCGAGCTTGTGTTCGCGCA
Organism: Halotia wernerae UHCC 0503; assembly: GCA_034931985.1. Classification (GTDB taxonomy): domain Bacteria; phylum Cyanobacteriota; class Cyanobacteriia; order Cyanobacteriales; family Nostocaceae; genus Halotia; species Halotia wernerae. The sequence goes on along the minus strand of JAYGHB010000095.1, from coordinate 116,521 downwards.
GCGTCTCGTAGAGAGCGTCATCTGAAGGGGGCATTGGGCATTGGTTGTTATTTACATTTGCTATTTTTTGTGATTTATGCGCTATTCCCCAAATAATGTCGGGCTGTATTAACTGAAAGACTTGTTGCCATTCTTGTTTTCCCCAATCGGGGTTACAAAGAAACACTGGGCAACCAGCAGCACAAGCGGCGATAAAACCTGCTAGAAATCTCACTGGTTCGCGTTCAAATAAAATGATTTTTGGTGGTGTTTTATTAGTTAATAACTGGGTTAATTCTAAATATAATTTTGTGACTAGTTCCTGAAATTGACGGCTGTTGCAACCAATTAACCAATCATATTCAGTATGGTTATTGAGATATGCTAAAGGTCTTTGCATAGATTTTGTAACCAAATTTCTTCTTGGGCAAAAAAGTGATTAACGCCAAAACCAACAGCCCTATTTTGTCGGGATAATGCTGCTGCTAGTTGGAGAGCGGCTTGTCTACCGATCGCAGTTTCAAATACTGATGAAAATACAGCATCAATTTCATGCTGTTGACAAAACTGTTTAAGGCGGAATGGGGAACCTACTATCCCCGGTTTAATTACAAAAATCCCTCGCCAGCCTTTTGTATAACAGGTGGTAAGTTGCTTAAGTGTGGCGACAGATTCATCTAAGGCGATCGCAGTTGCATAACATCCACTCAATTCCAATATCTCCTGAAATTGTTCTACAGGTAGAGGCTGTTCAATAAATTCAATATTTGCCTGGAGGCGATCGCAAATCCTCAGCCATAAATTAGCTTCCTCATAACTAAGTCCACCATTGGCATCTAATCGCAGCTTGGCAGAACTTGGTAATCTGTGGACAAGTAATTTAAAAACTTCCAATTCCTGAGCGATCGCATCCACACCAATTTTCCATTTAAACGTGCGATATCCTTGCTCCCAGAGCGTTTCCCATTGTTCTAACGCCGCTTCTCCAGCTGGTAATAAGCCGCTGTAAGTTAAATATGGGGTATTGGGCATAGGGCATAGGGCATGGGACATGGGGCATTGGTTATTTATTATTCTCTCCCCCTGCTTTCCCTGCTCCCTTGCTTCCCCTAACGCTGACTCAAAGCCAAATTGACAAGCAGGTAACTCCTCTGGGATGGAAAAAATCATTTCGTCTGTGATTTCTGTTGGTAATTGGTGACAAAAATCTAAGGCTTGTTCTAAAGTTTCCGAACCAAACCAACTAATAGGGGCAATTTCTCCCCAACCGATTTTACCTGTTTCATCGGTAAGACGAAGGATAACACCCTCCCGAATATCCCAATTACCATGACTGGTAGTAAGCGATCGCTCAAATCTCCGCTGATAAGAACGAAATTTAAATTTGTAAGTCACTATATGAAAATCAAGCTAACTTATTAGGTTTGTCAGTTGTTAGTTGTTGGTGTTTTGCTATTGACAACTGACCACTGACTAAAGCATGAATCCCAAGCCAAACAATAAACAGCTCCAGAAATGCATTTTGACGGCGATGAATTTACAGTTACTAACTTTTTCTGGTAGATGATGATTTTGTTGGACATGACGACATAATTTGACGGCATAAGGCAAACTCAGCCAACTCAACAATGTCCATCCTGGAAAAATGCCGAGTAATACAAACAGCAAAGTTAAGGGATAAATACTTGCGGTGAACCAATATAGCAGTTGAGCAGATTTTACCGTACCCAACCGCACAACAGGCGATCGCTTGCCTGCGGCTATGTCATCCTTAACTTGGTGAAAATGGGAGCAAAACAAAATTAAACTTGTGGGAATACCCACAATTACCGAGGCTGCTAAACTCGTCATTGACCAAGTTGAGGTTTGGCTGTAATATGCTGCCGTTACTGCTAAAGGGCCAAAAGCAAAAAAGCAAATAATCTCCCCTAAACCCTGGTATCCTAAGCGAAAGGGCGGCCCTTGATAAGCGTAACCTAAACCACAACACAGCAGAATTATCCCGATCACAGTGGGGTCTTTTTGCCAAGTAGCGATCGCTATTATTCCTAACAAACCCGAAATTAAACTTAAATTTCCTAACCAGAATATTAATCGCTTATTACCAGTTAAATTCACTAAAGAATGATGTTTGTTTTGATCGATTCCTGTTTCAGAATCAAAGACATCATTACTGATATTTTCCCACGCCAGAATTAAAATTGCCGCAGCTACAAAAGTGGAAAATACTACTAAATTAAAAATCTTGGTTTCGGCAAAAGCAACCGCTGTTCCTACCCAAATGGGCATAATCGCAACGCTGTACATTGGCGGTTTAATTGCCGCCATCCATAACTTAGTTTTAGGATGTGAAACCTGCTTTGTAGTCATTACTCGTGATTAATTAATTACCAGCAATTTACTCATGGGTGAAATTTTACAATTTTCAGAGACACTAGATATTGGTTAAGTGCAAAATCTTATAGCTTTTGCTGTGGCTGGTTAACCTCCCTTTGGTAACACTCACTCTTTGGTTGCAACCCAAAACTGGGCATGGCTTGTCAGCGTCTGAGAACACCACAAACAAGGCAAACCATACTCTGGTGAAATGGCAACTTAATATGTTACCTGTAGAAATACGACCACGTTTAATTACACTTTAGGAAGATAACTTAAAAAAAGTTTACTATTGCTAGATCCATGACAGTTTCACCATGTCGTAACAACTTCTTTGTCAAACACAAAGATTTATATCAATTTCTGTTATCTGTTCAAGAAAATTGTCTCAAAAATGATTGCAAGCAAATTGTCAGTATTTCGCTAGATATTGACTGGGTAGATCCTTTAGTTGTATTAGATCAACTTACGCAAGCAAATGAAATAAATTTTTACTTTGAGAACAAAGGTAAAGAAGAAGCGATCGCGGCCATTGATGCTGTAGCAAAATTGCAAATTGATGGACAAGAGCGTTTTATTCAAGCTGAAGATTTTATCAAATCTTGTCTAAAAAATATAATTAATTTTGGTAATACTAATCAACCCTTTGCTGGTTCTCATTTTTTTTGTTATTTCAGTTTTTTTGATCAAAACTCCCAAGTTAATTATCCATTTCCATCTGCTACGATTTTCCTGCCTCGTTGGCAAATAGCTGTCAAGAATCAGCATTGCATATTAGTAAATAATATAATTGTCAATGCTAGAGTAGATGTGCAAAATTTCATCCAAAATTTGCAGAACAAACTCAAACTTATAGATTCTTTAGAATATTATTCTCCAAGGCTTGATTATTTTCCCACAAAATTTCGTAAAAAGCCTGTTACTAATTCTGCACAATTTAAACGCTCTGTTATATCTGCCCTGCAAAAAATCCAGTCTAGTCATTTAAGTAAGATTGTGCTGGCTGATGCATTAGATGTCAAATCAAGCAATTGTTTTAACTTATTTAAATCTTTAGATAATCTCCGACAAATACATCCTAACTGTTATATTTTCTCTACTAGCAACGGTAAGGGACAAAACTTTATTGGAGCTAGTCCAGAAAGATTAATTAGTATTCATAGCCAACAGTTAATTACCGATGCTTTGGCGGGTTCTGCACCTAGAGGTAAAACACCTACCGAAGATGCAGCTAATGCTAATCGTTTACTTAATAGTGAAAAAGAAAGACATGAACATTTGCTGGTGATTGATTTTATTACACAACGCCTATCCCAGTTGGGTTTGTTACCTCAAGCACTAGCACCACGTCTGCGACAATTATCTAACATCCAGCATTTATGGACACCAATTAGTGCCATAGTTCCTACTAACGTACACCCATTAAAAATTGTCTCCCAACTGCATCCTACACCAGCCGTTGCCGGTGCAGCTAGAGATATCGCCTGTGCCGAAATTCGTCGTTACGAAAGCTTTGAGAGAGGTTTATATGCTGCGCCTTTGGGTTGGATAGATTCTCAGGGGAACTGTGAATTTATAGTTGGCATTCGTTCAGCATTGATAGATGGCGATCGCGCTAGATTGTATGCTGGTGCTGGTATCGTTGCTGGTTCCGATCCTGATAAAGAGTTTGCAGAGGTACAACTTAAGCTTCAGGCTTTACTCAAAGCATTAGTTTGAAGCTGTGAATTATGTTTAGGTATTAGATAGTAATGTAATTGATTTCTTACTTATGACAGTTGTTATTTTTTGCTGCTACTGCCAAAGTTAGATGTTATTACCATAAAAAATGAGTTTTATATATTGTGTTTTCACCTTGGCAACTTCCAGTCCCATTGGAAGAGCATACACCAGTCCGTGTCGTTGTCTACTTTTTCTGGAATAGTAAGTGGGTTCCAATCAAGTTTTGTACCTTGGATAAAGCAGTTAAGCTTTCCTATAAAGCATCGCTCTTGAATAAGGAACTTTTTTTATTTCCTGTTGATTTAGATCCCAATGACTTCTCGATTTGTGTTAACTGAAATTTTTAGGCTGATACTCGTTGTCAGGTATAGCAGTTGCGAGGTAGCTGAGGACATCAACTGTTCATAAAACCTCAACACCAAGAGACTTTCAAAGCTGTTCCCCTAAGTATTTTAGCCATTCCATAAAGAAAAAAGTGATTAATGAAATACAGGCTCATTAGACGAGCCAGGAGTCAGGAGTTGAGAACACTTCTGACTCCTAATTTTTTCGGTGAGAATGTGTTATGTCATATTCGGATAAACACTTGTCATTGCGAGCAAAGCAAAGCAATCGCAGAATCTTTGTGATTGCTTCACTTCACTGCGTTGCACTCGCAATGACATTTTATAAGTAATCAACCGAATATGATATTAAACATCAATACCTTCGCCAATTTACGAGGGTGAGATGATGATGCTTTAACCATTAACTCCCATTTCTTTGAGGGTTGGCAAAAACAATCAGTCCTAAAAATTCCTTTAAGGTTTCCTACAAGGGTTTTTTAACGTATTGACAGCAGGATAAGGGTTTCAGATGAAAAACCACCTTTTCATCGAAACGCTTATGTATGCTTAATTTTGCCACTTTTGCCAAAATTTATCTAGGCTCTTATTTTGGCAAAGGTATTGAAACATGTCAAGATTTTTTATCCGAAATCCTGATGAGTAAATGCCTTAGCATTGGCTCCAGCATAAGTCGCCACAATATGACCATTACCTGTCATTTGATACTTGTATGTCACCAATCCTTCTAAACCGACGGGGCCACGGGGAGGCATTTGTTGGGTACTAATCCCTACTTCTGCACCAAAACCGTAGCGGAAACCATCAGCAAAGCGAGTAGAACAATTGTGGAATACATTGGCTGAGTTGACAGTCCCAAAAAAAGTTTCCACAGCCGTAGCATCTTCTGTAACGATCGCATCGGTATGACGAGAACCATAATCATTGATATGAGCGATCGCATCTTCTATAGAATCCACGATTTTAATCGACAAAATATAATCGCTGTATTCTGTCTCCCAGTCTATTGCTGTAGCAGTCACAATATCAGGCAAAATCGCCAAGGTGCGTATATCACCTCTTAATTCTACATGGTATTCTTGCAAAGCTTTGGCTACTTTTGGTAAAAATTCGGCAGCAATTGACTGATGAACTAACAAAGTTTCAATCGCATTACAAACAGCAGGATATTGGGCTTTCGCATCTACTGTAATTTCTACAGCTTTGTCGATATCAGCTGTTTGATCTATATAAAGATGACAAATTCCATCAGCATGACCTAATACTGGAATCCGAGTATTTTCTTGGACAAATCTGACAAAGGAGTTAGAACCTCTAGGAATAATTAAATCTACATATTTATCTAAATTTAAAAGTTCTCTAGTTTCTTCTCTAGTTGTTAGTAACTGCACTGCATCAGGGTTAACAGCAGTTTGAGATAATCCTTGCTTAATTGCTTTGACTATTGCTTCACAAGAACGAACAGCTTCCTTGCCACATTTGAGAATCACGCCATTACCCGATTTAATAGCTAAAGAAACAATTTGAATTGCGGCCTCTGGACGTGCTTCAAAAATAATCCCCAAAACACCCAAAGGACAAGTAATCCGCTTTAGGACTAAGTCTGTATCGAGTTCGCGGTGAATCTGGATTTTACCTACTGGATCAGCTAATTTGCCTACATCTCGCACTCCTGCGATCGCCTCTCTTAACTTATGTTCATCCAATTGCAAACGTTTATAAAGTGGTTTGGGAATTACTTCCGCAGCCCCTTGACAATCGGCAACATTTGCTAGCAAAATTTCATCTTTTGCCAATTCTAAAGCTTGAGCGATCGCTTCAATAGCTTGATTTTTGGCTTCAGTCGAGGAAATAGCCAGTTTACTTGCAGCTTGGCGAGTTTTTTGGGCGATCGCAATTAAAGGAGAAGCAACTTGGAAAGTAGTCATCTTACAAAACAATTTTTAATGATGGCGAAATATTTACCTTTTTCTCATCCTATCAACCTTAGTACAGCCCACCACAAAAAGGGTATGAAATTCAATCATTCGTAGCGACTGTCTTGAAAAGTCAAGCGATCGCGATGAAACAGAATGTGATTATTAAGCTTTTGGAACTAAATCTTCATTCGATTCCGTAAATAATTCCCACAAACCTACTGTACCAACGAAAAAAGTATAAATACCACATTGGAAACCGCTATATCCGTTCCTTAACTGAACCGTATTGAAGACTAATGTCCATAACGCACCCTTGTATATTAAAGCCAATGTAGGTTAGATTCCTCTTCCTTTGTGATCTTTCTTTACTGGACTACTCCCAGAGAGTGCTAATTCTTGCTAGCTTAAAGGAATGTTAATAAATGCCGAACTCCTACTGCAATATCAACGCTGTAAGCGCCGACCTTTTTTAGATATTCACGGTGACAAAATTCAGCGCGATGCACCGAATGAATTGTTGCTCAAACTGCAACAAGACAAAAAGGCTCATCGTTGGGGAATTTTGGCAAGTTTAACCTGTCAAAAACCAGATTACCCGCGGGGAAACTGGGAAGCAGGGCAAGCAGCCACTTTAAAATTGATGCAGCAGGGAGTCGATTACATTCATCAAGGAGTACTGTTAGTTAACAATAAGTTAATAGATAAAGTCAGTGAATCCCCTAACTATGAAGGATATACTTTCCTTAGTTGTCCAGATTTACTTGTAAAACAGCCAGGACAGTCTTGCTTTGGAGATTGGATGTACGTTCCAGCAAATATCGAACTGGGTAAGCGTCCCAAGCAGGAATATCAAGTTGTCATCGCATTTCACGCCCAAGTTTTGGCAACAGTGCAGGGAGTTGCACCTCAAACAGCTTGGTTGTTATTGCGTAACAAAAACACTGATTATGCCGTGGATCTAACAAAATGGATACCACAGATGCAACACATTTTGGAGGAGTTTATTCAAGTTGTAGAATCACCAGATGCGCCAGAGGTGTTTATCTCCCGCCAAAAGTGTAATCTTTGCCATTGGTACAATCAATGTTATGCGATCGCTCAATCGCAAAAACATCTCTCCTTGTTACCAGGAGTTACACCAATTCGCTACACTCAACTCCAAGCCATATCTATTAATACACTAGAATCTCTAGCTCATACCAATCCCATTATTTTAGAAAATCTCCTTGGTTTCGATGCCCAAGTAGCACCCAAGTTGGTAGTACAAGCTCAATCTGCATTGCAAAGACGACCTTTTCTCCTACCTAGTCCACTAGCAATAGATAATATTACGTTTACGGCTTCTGTGGAGCTTTATTTTGATATTGAGGCACAACCAGACTTAGATTTAAATTATCTTTTAGGAGTGTTGGTTGTTGATAGGCAAACTAACACTGAACAGTTTTATTCGTTTTTAGCTGAAAATTTAGCAGAAGAAGAATTAGTCTGGCAGCAATTTCTAGATTTGGTTTGGCAATATCCCGAAGCGCCAATTTACCATTTTTGTGTTTACGAATTTGATACAGTCAAACGACTGGCGAAACTTTATCATACTCCATATTCTTCAGTGCGTCCTGTACTGAATCGATTTGTCGATGTATATGAACAATTAACCCAGAGTGTAGCACTGCCTGTAGAAAGCTATGCCCTGAAAGCGATCGCTCGTTGGTTGGGGTTTGAGTGGCGTGATCAAGAAGCTAATGGTGCTAAATGTATTTACTGGTACGATCAGTGGTTAACAACAAGCGATCGCACCTTGCTAGAGTTGATCCAACGCTACAACGAAGACGACTGCCGTGCTACACACAACGTCAAAGATTGGCTTGTCAACTTTATTCAGAACGAATATAATTTGCGACTGGCTTAAGTAATTTCACAACTGAGATAGTTGCAAAAATTAGGCGATCGCGATAAAAATTTAATTAAGAAATATCATCCAGCTAGCTAAATCAGGAGAGGACAGATGAAAAGTCCCCGCGTTGTGATTGTCGGCGCTGGATTTGGTGGATTGCAAACTGCCCAATCTTTAGCTAATTCTGGAGCAGATGTATTGTTAATTGATCGCAATAACTATCACACTTTTGTACCACTGCTGTATCAAATTGCTACAGGACAATTGGAACCTGAGCATATTGCTTACCCCATCCGTAAGATTTTACGGCGATTCTCCTGGAAACAGCCCAACCTGCGGTTTTTGATGGCTGAGGTGGAACGAGTTGATTTTTCAGCGCAGATCGTTGAGACTGATTCTTGTGCGATCGCTTACGACTTTTTAGTACTGGCGACTGGAAGCCAAACCCAATTTTTGGGGGTTCCTGGAGCATCAGAATATGCCTTTTCCATGAAAACCTTAGAAGAGGCAGTAACATTGCGAAACCAAATTATCTCTTGTTTGGAACAAGCTGTGCAGATATCTGATCCATCACAACGCCAACAACTGCTAACATTTACCATCGTCGGCGGTGGCCCAACGGGTGTAGAAATGGCAGGTGCTTTGGTGGAAATGCTGCGCGGGAAATTGCGTCGATATTATCCCACATTAGACTTGAGGCAAGTAAGACTGATTTTAGTGCAGTCTGGCGATCGCTTATTGACTAATCTCCCAAAGAAATTGGGAATTTACACCCATAAGCGGTTACGTCAATTGGGAGTACAAATTTACCTGCAAACCAAAGTCAACCAAGTCACTCCAGAATCTGTACATTTGCAAAATAATCAGGCAATTCCCACTGCAACTGTCATTTGGACAGCGGGATTAGAAGCCAACTCTCCCGAAACATCTGAGGATTTATCTAGTAGTAAAAAAGGAAAATTACTTGTTCAGCCTACTCTGCAATTACTAGAGCAACACAATGTTTACGCTATTGGGGATCTTGCTTACGTGGAAAACAACGGTAAACCATTAAATGGAGTTGCGCCAGAAGCATTACAGCAAGGTGTCGCTGTCGCACGCAACATTAAGCAGCAACTTCGGGGCCAAGCGCCCCAACCTTTTAATTATTTCAATAAAGGTAGATTAGCGATTATTGGCTGCTATTCTGGTGTCGGTAAAATTGGCGTATTTACCTTTACAGGCTTTTTAGCTTGGCTGATGTGGCTAGGAGTTCACTTGATATATCTTCCTGGTTGGCGTAGTCGCTTGCTAGTATTACTCACTTGGCTTTATACCTATTTATTAGGCGATCGCGCTGTGCGTTTGATTCTGCCCAGTTAAAGATGTTAGCACCGCTGCGCGTAAGTCAAAAGACTTATAATTTGGGCTTTTTAACTGTTTAGAATGGTGAACCAGCGCTGAAGGAGGGTTCCCGACCCAGGCGACTGGTGTTAGCGCAGCGGTAGCGACGTTAGGAGCGTCAGGGTAGCTAGCTTTATTTACGCTGTGCTGTACTAGCACTAAAAAAATACCAAATTTTCTCCCATAGTCGTGTGAACCTTAACCCCAGCAATTACAATCAATTACATATTTGGAGTTATAGCAATGACTGATAATAGAACCTACATTGGTCTTAAACAGAAAGATATTGCGATCGCTTATTTGTTGCTACGACTTCTCATTGGCGTAAATTACTTTAATCATGGATTTACTCGCATTTTCAACATTCCAGGATTTGTAGAAAATACGGTCAAGCAACTGGAAAATTCTTATTTCCCAGAATTTCTCGTCAGAATTAATTCCTACCTAGTTCCCCCTGTGGAATTAATCGTGGGTGTGTTGATTACAGTAGGGTTAGCCACTCGCAGCGCCCTAGTTGCCACATTTATCCTGATGATCATCTTAAAGATGGGTGTGACATCAGTACAAAACTGGGGTGCAGCTACTTCTATGCTGAGTTACGGCATTGTTCTATTTATTTTACTTGCTGCCAACAGCTTCAATATCTATTCACTCGATCACTTGAGAAACAAGAGACAAAATTCTATAAATTCCAAAACAAATCAGGAACAAGGTATAAACAACTTTTTTGTCAACAGATTTTGGAGAAAACGTCGGCGGCAACATCGTTTACCTACTCATACTAATGGTATGAACCATTAGTTCGGAGGGATGAATGAGTTTTATGATGAATCTCTAATTTTTGGGCAATTCGTCTGGCCTCGGCTTCACAAGTTGAGCTGCTAACATTCTTAAAGTCCAACGTGTACTACCACTAGGTGCATCACTACAAGTTGTTGCTATAGTTTTAGGTAAAACAATATTTATTAGGTGCGTCAGGCATTGCTATAACGAACTTTGTCACAATGAATAACTTGATAATTATTTTAATTGATGGAATGTAATTAATGAAGTTAGTTAAAAAGATTTTGAGATTTCCTAAAATTATTTATTTAGGTATTTTTTTAATTTTAATTATTAGTCTCTTTCTGATTAACTTATTTACAAGTATTGTTGAAATCAGGGGCATAGAGTTCATCGGACAAGCCACCTTCCCAAAAGGATTATCTTTCCAAAAAACAGAAGTTGGGGGGTTATCTGGAATTACCTATGATGCGAAAAATGACCTTTATTATGCTATCTCCGATGATCGTGGACAAAAAGCTAACGCCCGTTTTTATACCCTGAAAATTGACTTTAGCAAAGGTTATCTGAAAAATGGTGATGTTATGCCCGTGGGTGTAACTACACTTTTAGACGACGATGGCCAAATGTTTGCTGCTGGTAGCAGTGATACAGAAGGTATTACTTTAACTAACAAAGATACTGTTTTTATTTCTTCTGAAGGTGATGTTGGGCAATTAATTAATCCTTTTATTAAAGAGTTCTCCCTAGCTTCTGGTAGAGTAATAACAACGCTACCCATCCCTAACAAGTTTTTACCAAATAAAAATGGTCAGCAGGGTATTCGCAACAATTTAGCGTTTGAAAGCCTGACTATTAGACCAGATAATAAGCATCTATTCACAGCTACCGAAAATGCTCTCATTCAAGATGGCCCAGCAGCTAAAGCTAATCTTGGTAGTCCTTGCCGGATTTTGCAATACAACCTGCTCACCAATCAGCCTGAAAAAGAATTTTTGTACCAAACCGAACCAGTTGTACCGCTGTTAAATTTAACTGGTAGGTTCGCTAGTGGATTACCTGATTTACTAGCTTTGGATAATAAAGGACACTTCCTTAGTATTGAGCGATCTTTTACAGGCTTGGGATTTGCTGTTTCTCTGTTTCAAATTTCCTTAGAAGGAGCTGATAGTATTCAAGATATCAAGAGCCTTTTAGCAGTTGACTTTCAGAACATCAAACCAGTCAAGAAAAAACTACTATTAGATCTAAGAACCCTAGACGTTGCACTAGATAACATTGAAGGTTTGACCTTTGGATCTAAGTTACCTAATGGACAGCGCTCATTAATCCTCATCAGTGATGATAATTTCAATTCCCTACAACGCACCCAGATTCTGGCTTTTGAACTTGAAATGGAAGCGCCAATTCTTAGATTATTACGCCGTTTAATTTTTCATTGAAAGCGACGGGAAACTCTATCCCCTTGTGAGTAGCTACGGTGTACACACAAGGGGTGACGCTCCTAATGTCGCTCTAAGCGTATCGCTAAAGCGAAAAGTTTGCGCGTCCGGGTAATAGGAGCGCAAAACTTTTCAAGAAAGCGAAAGCTCCGCTCTAAGCATACCCCTACTTGTAAGCAAGCTACGCGTAGCGTCTCCAAGAGTTGCTATGCCGAAGGCTTTACGCGCAGCGCTGGACTCACCATCTTCCTGGACTCATAAAAAATTAAGAGGTTCAGAGTTTCAGAACCTGCGGAGACAGGTTTTGTCTGTATAGCCAAGCCACTGCGTTGGGCAGCTTTGCCTACTTGTAGGAAGTGGCACGTGATTTCTAATCGCCAGCATACTTTTTGGCTCTATTACTCGGTTTTCCGTGGATTTACTACTGTATTCGATTAAGTAAATTCAGTCTATTTATGGATTCAGTGAATTTTCTCATACGTTTCGCTTAACTAATATGTTACATAATATTTAAGAAGCTTTTCATAATGCTTTGAAGTAATTTTATGAAGAGCTAATATATTTTTTAGTGATTCTTATATTCTATGATTGATTCTCTACTTTCCTAGAAAATTTTATTGGTTAAAATTAATAATTACAGAAAGTTATCAAATCATTTTTGGGATGTTTATCAAATATTTGTTGGCGTAAAATTTCCAAGTATGCTAAAGCCAAAAACAGAAGTAGATATTTATATTGGAAAATTTTTAAATAATCGCTACTTAATCAAAGATTTAATTGGTAAGGGAGGAATGGGTAGGGTTTACCTAGCAGAAGATGCAGCCAAAGGTGGTACATTAGTTGCAGTCAAGATTCTGATGCTGAGTTTGGGAACTCAACAAATATCCCAACGCTTTGCTAGAGAAATTTTTATTGGCGCTCAATTGGGACGTAAAAGTAAAAATATTATCCGGGTGTTAAGTTACGGCGTGACAGATGACAAAACTCCCTTTTATGTTATGGAGTATCTCCAAGGAAAAAACCTCAAACAGATTCTCAAAGTTCAGCCGTTAACGACATCAAAATTTTTAGATATTTGTCAGCAAATTTGTTTAGGTTTACAGTGCGCCCATCAAGGCATTAGTCTCAAAGGAGAGATTTACCCCATTGTGCATCGGGATATTAAACCGGAAAATATATTTATAATTGAAGATGCCAAACAAGGCGAGATTGTGAAAATTCTCGATTTTGGCATTGCCAAGTTTTTAACAGAACGCAGTGGTATGACGCTGACTGATTCTTTTATCGGTAGTTTACCTTATTGTTCTCCCGAACACATGGAAGGACGTAAACTACTGGATGTGCGCTCTGATATTTATAGTTTGGGAGTGCTGATGTTTGAAATGCTCACAGGAAAACATCCATTTCAGACACAAAGTAACTCTTTTGGTACTTGGTATCAAGCTCATCGTTTTCAAGCACCACCGACATTTGAGGAAGTGAATTCTCAAATTAAAGTACCGCAGGAATTGCAAAAGTTAGTGATGAATTGTCTAGCGAAAGAAGTCAGCGATCGCCCGCAAAGCATCAGCCAAATTTTAGAAAAATTAGAGCAGGTTAAGCATCAGCTTAATGATCATAGTTGGCAAACTTCATCTGCGGTGCAATTAGTACCTGTAACTTCAGTATCCGAAAAAGAGTGTTTGCAGAAAACTTGGCCCAAAAATAAACCAATTGCCCCTATAGGTTTTCCCCATTTGTTACATACCACTCAAGGCACTGTAGCAACTATTTGGGCAATGTTACCCCAAGAAGAGAGTAGCAAATTTTTAAATAAAACTCATGGTACTGAATTTATTGCCAAAATGAATATCTACCCGATGCTATTGTGGGTAACAGTGCTATATGATGCCCAATTTTCCCTGACACGTTGGCTATCTTATTTTTTAGATATCAAAGATCATAGAGGACAAAAAATAGTTCGTATTTTAGCAGATACAGGCTACTATCATTTGCTATTTTTTTCCTTAGAAGAACCGACTCGTTGCGCCCATGTCATGACCTTAACTTTGACAGCCAGCCAGCGCCAAAAACTTGCAGATTACTTAGCTACAAATCAAAAGTCAAATGAATTAATTTCACCTGAACAAGCTAAAAATATTCTCAAAGCAGAGTACGAAAAAGTAAAACTAGAAATTCGGCAAAATTTGGCAGTCAATCCCCAGTTTGCAAAAGCTGGCTTTAAAGAATGGGTGTCTAACTTATGCGAGAGGTTTTTACAACTTTTAGCACGTAATTGAAGAGAGAATTAGTTAAATTATTTTTTTATAATTATTAATTTTTAATGCGGCAACAATAGAGGTTACAAAAGTGAATCAAAGTGCATTTGTGTCACCACACAGGAAAGAATTGCTGGCTAATCGTTATCAACTTAAACAGTTGATTGGGAGGGGTGGCATGGGTGAAGTTTTTTTAGCAGAGGATGTTTTACTAGGGGGTACACCAGTTGCCGTCAAATTCCTTTCCCAGACTTTTGTAAACCCCAAAATACAACAAGATTTTGCCCGTGAAGCACGTACTAGCGCAGCTTTGAGTCAAAAAAGCCTGCATATCGTGCGGGCATATGATTACGGTGTAAGTGCAGAAGGTAAACCATTTTACGTAATGGAATATCTCAATGGCAGGAGTTTAAAAGATTTAATTCCCATACCTTTGCCCAGATTTTTAACTCTCACACGCCAGATTTGTTTAGGTTTGCAGTGTGCCCATCAAGGTATTAATATTGATGGCAAAATTTATCCTCTAGTTCATCGAGATATTAAGCCAGCTAATATATTAGTTGTTCCTGATCCAATATTAGGTCAGTTAGTCAAAATTCTCGATTTTGGGATTGCTAAATTTCTCAATTATGCAGCGACATCTAGTACCAATAAAGGATTTAATGGGACTTTAGCCTATTCTTCGCCTGAACAATTAGAAGGCGGAGAATTAGATAGTCGATCTGATATTTATAGCTTAGGCGTAATGATGTTTGAGATGCTCACAGGTGTCAAACCCTGGAAGCCAGAAACCAATTTCTTTGGTGCTTGGTATAAAGCACATCACTTTGAACCACCGAGAGCGATCGCAGACGTTAATCCCCAACTCAGACTTCCTCAGCAGATCAATGATTTAATTATGGGTTGTCTGGCAAAAGTACCTAGCGATCGCCCCCAAAATATGACGGCAATCTTACAAGTATTAAACAGTTTAGAAAAGTCTAATTGTCCCATTTTACCTACAAAATTATCCTCCAGAACTGCACCTACTATTCCCTTGGTTTCTGGATTATTTTTAGCAATAGAAAAAAACTGTGGGCAATTTGTGTGGCCTCAAAACAAACCCATTCAAGAAGTTGTTTTTCCTCAGTTGATAGATACTCCACAAGGAACTATAGCAGCACTATGGCTGATGTTGCCTAAACAAGAAATTCAAAAACGTGTTCTTTCCAAGCGTCACAATCAATTTATCTTTATTACATCCCCCCACCCGATGCTGTTGTGGGTGACAGTTCTTTACAATCCAGAACTAGAGCCTAGATGGCTACCTTGTTATCTAGATATGCAACATCCTCCAAATCATCAGTTGGTATATTCATTGGCAGAAAATGAACGCTACCCCTTGATTTGCTTTACCCTAGAAGCACCCCATTCCTGTACCAATGTTCTCAGCAGTTATACTGATCCAACTCAGCGGCAAATGTTGAAAGTCTGGGTAGAACAAAGTAAGCATCTACCACCTTCTTCTCAACCCCAGTTGGGCAAAAACTTATTAAAGCAGCAGTATAAACAAATGCAATCTCATATACTACGGCACTTGGCATCAATACCCCAGGTTGTAGTATCAAGCTCAAGAAGGGTATAGGGTACAGGGTACAGGGTACAGGGCATAGGGGAGGCAGTCCGGTCTTCTCCCAAAAGGAGAAGGGGAGACGCTACGCGAACAAGTCGGCAGAGCCGCCCAACGCAGTGGCTCCCCAAGTGGAGCAACTGCCGTCATTGGGCATTGGGGATGGGGAAGAATTATTACTCACTGCAAAACACTTGACAAGTAAGAAGAAAATAGGCATAATAACAAAGTTGCCAATTAAGGGACTGTAGTTCAATTGGTTAGAGCACCGCCCTGTCACGGCGGAAGTTGCGGGTTCGAGCCCCGTCAGTCCCGTTTAAAATATCAATAACAAGTGGTAAGTGTTGTGTATGCTGGACTCTAATAACTTTTAAAAGTTATTAGAGTCCGTAGTTTTTTAAAGAACTCCTACCTTCTGCCAAGCGTTCTGCACTGCTTTCTGCTCATGACTGCTGATACCGTAGAGTTCGCCAGCAATTTGAATAGTTACATTAGCAGCTTTTTTAAAGTCTGATTTAGCACGCAGGCGATCGCGTAAAGCAATATACCAAATTTTGCCAGCTTTCTCCCAAGCATAGCCACCAATTTCAACTGCTGCTAAATAAAAGGCACAGTTAGGAATACCTGAGTTAATATGCACTCCTCCGTTATCCTCGTCACCTTTGAATTTGGCTTGCATGTGGCCTGGCTGTGGGTCTTTACCCAATACAGCATCATCGTATGCTGTTCCTGGTGCTTTCATAGAACGAATGCCTACGCCCTTGACATTCGGTGCTAGCAAACCTTCCCCAATAATCCAATCTGCATCTTCTGCTTTCTGATTTTTTACCTTTTGTTTTACTAAAGAACCAAAGACATCAGACATAGATTCATTTAATGCCCCAGGCTCGCCATAATACTGTAAACCAGCTTCATACTGAGTTATGCCATGAGTTAGCTCATGTCCAATAACATCTATTGACGTGGTGAAGCGTTGAAACAGTTCTCCGTCGCCATCGCCATAAACCATTTGGTCGCCGTTCCAGAAGGCGTTATCATACTTGACACCGTAATGCACAGTAGAGTCTAGACGCAATCCTTTATCATCAATAGAATTGCGATCAAATATTTCATAAAACAACTCATAAGTGGCACCAGCAGCATCGTAAGCTTCATTCACACATTCATCACTGCTGGGAGGATCATCCTCACCACGGACTATAGTACCAGGGAGTTGTTGACCATTCTTAGCATCGTAGATAGTGCGGCGCTTCTCACCAGGAGAGGGTGCAAACGAAATACCACCGATAATATCTCGCCGTCCACGAAACTGCGCCGAAACATTTAATGTCCGAAAAGCCCAAGCACGCTGCTGGGGGTTGCCATTTACCACGACATTTTCTAGCATGTGTGGCGGGACTATACAACAGATAGGGCATCTATTGTTCAGTGGATGCTCACACTCAAACCCAGACGATTTTTTTTTATTTCGAGCCATCCAAGATATTCTCCTTTGGAAACTAAGTGATGGCAGACAGCGGCATTAACTCCACTGTAGAAAGAAGTAGAAAAACTAATGCAAAAGGCATTTTCCTAGTTTGTCTTCTGAAGATACGTTCTACTCTTGATTGTCGGATATGTCTGTTGAGAGTGGACAGTACCCTATTTCTTCTTCTCTGTTGCCTGTTCCCTACCCCTATGAGTGATTCAGGAATCAAATCGAACTACTATATAATAGTTCCTGTCTAGGATGATTGTGCCATTTATTACCGTTTTGTTATATAAATTGATGGGATGATGGGAGCAACAATTTTCACAGCCAACCACCAAACACAGCTAAACCGTAATATTTCCAAGGTACTGCCACGATCTTAAATCCGGCTGTTGTCAGCATTTGCAACTGGGCATCTAAAGTAGCAAGTTGGTCTTGGCTGGAGTGTCCTTGAGTATTACTAGTACCGAGTTTAGCGCGAACTTCTGTCAAATTAGTTCCTTGTTGAACTGCCCATTCTTCTCGCGCCGCCTGATAAACTTCTGCTAAGGTAGGCGACTCTGGCAAGATGGGGTCTGCATTCCAAAAACAACCTTCTTGATTGAGACTTCTTGCAATGCGCTGAAATAATTGTAATTTCATCTCATCCTGGAGATGATGAATTGCCAAGGATGACACACAGCCATCAAATTCTTTGCCAATATTTAATTTTTCTGGATTGTTTGCCCACTCACCAAAGTCTGCTTGTATGCCAGTCCATTGTTGTTGATATCCGGCGGCTGTAATTTTATCTTGAGCAAATTGCAGCATTCGGGGTGAGTAATCTAGAGCAATTACTTGAGCATCTGGAAAGCGGTTAAGTATTTTGAGACTAACTTCGCCAGTACCGCAACCTAGTTCTAAGATGCGACGAGTTGTAGAAGGCAGACAATGGGTAATTACTTCTAGCATCTCGTCATATCGCGGTAATAAATGGCGAATGCCGATGTCAAAATCAGCGGTGTCGGCAAAGACTTCTCCAGGAAATAGCTGTTGCATAGGAATTAAAACAGATAGACGCACCATTATTAATGATGCATCATTTCTGGTTGAGGACTGCTGAATCATAGCAGGAATGAATTTCCTCAATAGAACTAATTCGGAAACAAGTCTAAATCTGTGACAGCACCAAGGCTGCTAGAAGATACCAACTTGGCATATTTTGCCAGTACACCTTTAGTGTAACGCGGTGCGGGTGGTTGCCAATTAGCACGACGGCGGGCTAATTCTGCATCAGATATGTGTAATTGTAATTGCCGAGCTGGTGCATCAATGGTAATACTATCGCCTTCTTGTACAAGAGCGATCGCACCGCCAACGGCTGCTTCTGGTGCAACGTGACCTACTACCATCCCGTAAGTACCACCAGAAAATCTCCCGTCGGTAATTAATCCTACAGAATCGCCTAAACCAGCACCAATAATTGCTGAGGTGGGAGCCAACATTTCTCGCATCCCAGGGCCACCTTTGGGGCCTTCATAACGGATGACCAGAATATCACCAGCTTTAATCTTTCCTGCCAAAATTGCCTCTAAACAGGCTTCTTCTGATTCAAACACTCGTGCAGGGCCAGTAATTACTGGCTTTTTCACTCCGGTAATTTTGGCGACAGCACCCTCAGTTGCCAAATTACCCTTGAGAATGGCTAGGTGTCCTTGAGCATACATCGGTTTATTCCAAGGTCGAATTACATCTTGATTAGCGGATGGTTCTGCTGGTATGTCTGCTAAGACTTCGGCAATTGTTTGACCGCTAATAGTCAGGGACTCTGTGTGTAACAAATCATGCATAAGTAGCATTTTCATGACTTGGGGAATGCCACCAGCCTTGTGTAAATCAGTAGCTACATATCTACCACTGGGTTTTAAATCGCACAAAACCGGAACGCGAGCGCGGATAGTTTCAAAGTCGTCTAAAGTTAGTTCTACACCAGTCGCACGGGCGATCGCCAAGAAATGCAATACTGCGTTTGTAGAACCACCCACAGCCATAATTACAGAAATGGCATTTTCTATAGATTTGCGCGTAATAATTTGGCAAGGTAAAATTTGCTGACGAATGGCTTCGACTAAGACAAATGCCGATTTTTCGGTACTGTCGGCTTTTTCTGCATCTTCGGCTGCCATTGTGGAAGAATAAGGTAAACTCATCCCCATCGCCTCAAAAGCTGAAGACATAGTATTAGCTGTATACATACCACCGCAAGAACCAGCACCAGGACAAGCCCGGCGTTCGACTTCTAATAGTTCATCGTCGTCAATTTTGCCAGCACTGTGTTGACCAACTGCTTCAAAAGCACTAACAACAGTTAAATCTCGTCCGTTGTATTGTCCGGGTTTAATTGTGCCACCGTAAACAAAGATAGCCGGAATATTCATCCGAGCGATCGCAATCATTGCCCCTGGCATATTCTTATCGCAACCACCAATAGCCAGCACACCATCCATACTTTGCCCAGTGCAGACAGTTTCGATTGAGTCTGCAATCACTTCCCGCGACACCAGGGAGTATTTCATCCCTTGAGTACCCATCGAAATGCCATCACTAATAGTAATTGTGCCGAATATTTGCGGCATCGCTCCAGCATTTTTAATGCCAACTTCTGCCCTTTGTGCTAGTTGATTGATTCCCATATTACACGGGGTAATCGTGCTGTAAGCATTGGCAATGCCCACAATGGCTTTGTTGAAATCTTGATCTTTAAAACCAACTGCACGCAGCATAGCTCGATTAGGCGATCGCTGCACTCCTTGCGTTACAACTTGGCTTTTCAAATTGTCTGACATTTTTTTCTTCCCTGCCATCATCGCAACTATTGCGATTGTATTACCTGATTTTCTCATGCATAGGCGGCACAATGGAGCTTGAGTTTGGAGTTATTAGTCTTCTGTCCATGCAGCTTGGAAAAAGTCACGTTCGCAGAACATGGCATAACGATAAGTTGAGCGAACTAAGGCATTGGCTGTAGCGTAATTGTCAACCAAACTTGCTAATTGCTGCGACAACGACTGAAAATCTCCGCTGCTGTAAGTACAAATCCAGTCAGCATACTGATGATTAGGAATGCCATTACCAGCCAGTTGTTCTCCTAAAAAAGCATAAAGACTCATACAAGGAGACATAGCCGCAGCTGTTACACCTACATCCCTACCCCAAGCAGTAGCTAACAAAAAATCAGTGTAGTGGCGAGTGGCGGTTCCAGGTTCTACAGATTGCAAATTAACTCCCCACCGTAAAGCATAACTTTCATGCAGCCGCAGTTCTTCTAAAACTCCAGCAGCTAGGTGATGAAACGTAGTAAAACCTACCCAGTCTGGTGCTTTAGCTGCGGCAATGCTGTACGCACGGGCAAAAGCTTCTAAGAAAAAGGCATCTTGCCCCACGTAGTAGACGAACTTCGCTTGCTCAAGAGTACCATTAGCAATGCCTTGAACAAAAGGATGTTGCAGACAAGCTTGGGCTAAATCTTGATTTGCTGCCCACAATTCGCTAGATAAAGTCATGAGTTCGTTGTCATTCAAAAAGGCAAAAATTGCAGCAATACTGAGCCAAGACTGCCTACAAAGTCAAAGAAACTGGGTTTACCAGTACTGACCTGATCACTGTAGGGTGTTTGCAATTCTTTAATAAAAGCCTGTGCTGTTTGAATTCCAGGATCGTTGCTTTGAGATGTGAACAGTTTTTCAGCAATTTGGGCATCTTGAAACGCACCTTGGCGATCAAATATCTGATATCGAGCCACACCACGAGCTAAATAAGCACCAGCATATTCGGGTTTAGCTGCGATCGCTTGATTAAAATAATTAATTGCCTGCTGTTGGTTGCCTTTTTGCGCTTCTGCTACACCCCAAGCATAAAATTCATCTGGTGTAGCAATTTGCAGTGGTATACCTACTGCACCTTGAAAGTTAGCACCACTTAGATAAGCACTGGTAAATTCTGCATTTGTGAGATAGGTATTTCTTAAATCAGCACCCGCTAGATTTGCTCCGCTTAACTTAGCTTCACTCAGGTTAACGCCAAACAAACCAGCGCCACTCAAATTTGTACCCCGCAAATCAGCACCACTTAAATTAGCACGACTGAGGTTAGCACCTGTGAGATTAGCACCACTTAAATTAGCCCCAGATAAGTCAGCCATGACTAAACCTGCACCACTGAGGTCACAGTTTTGACATTCTTTGGTTGCTAATAACTGTCTAAGTTGTTCAGAATTCGCTGCTTGGACGGATGTTGTAAGACTGATTGTGGTTAAAAATGTGGCTATTGCTAAAATTTGCCTTTTCATATTCGCGATCGCAATATTTCTGACTCAATACTCAAACTGGACTAACAGATTTATACTTCAGCCTATGATATGAGTAATCTGAGTAATTTGCCCTCTGTAGTTACCTATAGCAGTTTTATATGATCAGAAAAATACCAACGCCAGAAATGCTATAGCGACAAGAAAAATCTCTTTCTTCCCCCAGCCTCCCCAAGTTCCCCTGCTCATTTTCACCTGTCAATTTTAGCTTGGTCTAGTACTAGCCTTGAATACCGTGGGCGACAGGGGCTTCCTAAGCAAACCTGTCCAGGAGGCATGGAAGTAAAAACGCTACTACGAGCGCCAATCACAGCATTAGCTCCAATTTCCACTCCTGGCCCTACGAAACAATCTGCTGCTACCCATACCCCATTGCCAATAGTGATACTCGCTGTTTTCAACCCAAAAGCAGGGTCTTGGATATCATGGCTACCAGTGCATAAGTAACTTTTTTGGGATATTACACAATGTTCACCGATGTTAATCTCATCTAGGCTGTATAAAACTACATCATCTCCAATCCAATTGTAGTCGCCAATAGTGATTTTCCAAGGGTAAGTGAAGCGGGCTGTAGGTCGAATTAAGACACCTTTGCCAATACGAGCGCCGAATAATCGCAGTAGAAAGCAACGCAGTATACTTAGTGGCTGAGGAATCAAGGGAAAAGCGATCGCCTGCACTAACCACCATAATAAAATATACCAACCCGCACGTCCCCGATCAAACCAAGATTGGTCATATTTGCGTAAGTCTACAAAAGGTTTGTCTGTTATCATTAATTATTCTCATCTGCTTCAACTTACTGTTTGCCCAATTTCCTGAGTTAGAGATGAGGGTACAGACTTAGATGTAGTTGTATTCAGTTGACCGCCACAACTGCATAATTCGTACAACTTAACTCCAATTTGATATTCATATTGACTCAGCAGGCGTGCATAGATATATCCAGCTTTGCCATCTAAAAAACCACGCTGAATAATGTAGAATAAAACGAATCGCAAAAATGGTTTAAACGGCAAACGCACCCACACTTTTTTCAAAAAGCGCTTGCGTTGCACTGCATCACCAAACAAATTTGCACCAATAGTTCCACTGTCGTCTTTCCCTGTTAGCAAATTAAAATAAACACGAGCTTCCCAGTTGGAATAACGGTTATGCCGTTCTAGCCAATGGAAAAGGTCACGAAAATCTTCATGGAGCATATCGTTTTTGAGATACCCAACTTGTCCTGACAAAATAACGTGTTCGTGAACTTCATTATCCCCAGTGTTGGGAATATCTTCGGTATTTAGGTTTTCGTAGCGACCTTGTTTATGCTTAAATAAACGGAGATTCCAATCGGGATATTTACCACCGTGGCGAATCCATTTTCCTAAGAAAAATACCCGGCGATTGAGATAATACCCTGTGTATTGATCATTTTGAATTGCTTGGGCGATTTCTTCCCACAATTCGGGAGTGATGCGTTCATCGCAGTCTACAATCAGTACCCATTCATTGCGAAAAGTCAAATTATCTAAAGACCAATTTTTCTTTTTTGGCCAGCGTCCATTGAAGTTGAATTGTACGATATTTGCACCATAACTTTTAGCAATTTCGGCACTCTTATCAGTACTTTGAGAATCTACAATAAATACTTCATCTGCTCTTTGAACACTAGTGAGACAAGCGGGCAAATTTGCTTGTTCGTTTTTGGCAGGAATAAGTACAGAAACTGGAATTTTAGATAACATAGTAATTACTATTGATTAAGTAGTTAGATGGGCATAGGGCATAGGGCATCGGAAAACAAAGTTGAATTTAATTATGCCCCATCACTTATAGTTATCGCCAGGTAGTTTAAGATATAAACTGATCATAAAACCTTTATACCAAAATACTTTCAAATTCTCGTAGAGAAGGGTTAAACCTGTCCCCTATTATGTTTCTTATTTGAGGTGAACAACAGACCTTGAATAGCTGCATTTAAATAACCTACTTGACCATAAGCATACACAAGTTTATCAAAGCGTTCCGCTGGGTCAGAAAAATATTGCAATGCCTTATATAGACCACGTAAAAATCGTTCGCTACCCCGCTGCAACTGACCCATACCAGCTTTACCAGCTAGTTGTTCTCGATAGCATTCACTGATTCCTTGCCACCAGCCTCGATTTAAAAACCAAGAGCGCTTGAGACGCTCTGGAGCGACATTGTGAGCAACTAAGGCTTCAGGGAGATAAGCAACTTGCCAACCCCGCTGAAGGGCAAATTCAGTCATTTGCAGTTCTTCATTCGATAGTAAGTTTTTCCCCACTCGCCCTAAATGAGGATCAAAACCACCAATTTCTTCCAAAAAGCTGCGGCGTATAGAGTAATTTAAACCTCTGGGAGTAAAACCTGGTTGTTCAATATATTTTATGCTGTCTCCTAAGTCGTATGCACCCAAATTTACAGTTAATCCAGTAGATAACCATTGCGGCTGTTGAATGCCTTGGGGCCACAAAAGAGTAACTTTGCCACCTGCGATCGCTAGTTTAGAGTTATTTTTATAAGCAGAATCCAAAACTTGCAACCAGTGAGTACTAGCTATTGCATCATCATCTAAATAAGCAAGAATTTCAGCCTTAGCAACTTTAGCGCCAGTGTTGCGAGCTACAGATAAGCCGATAGTAGGCTCATAGACATACTTTAAACGAGAATTGCCGGTTCTTTGTTCTATAACTTCGCGGGTGCGATCGCTAGATCCATTATCCACTACCACAACTTCAAAACTGGCTGCAAAATCTTGCGCCAAAAGGCTATCAATTGCAGCGCCTAAATAGGTATCTCGATTGTGAGTACAGATAATGGCAGAGATTTGGGTGTCTGGCATAGGATGGGTTGTAAATTTTATAATTTATCAGTTGTCGATCAGTTGTTAGTTGTTTATTTTCCAATGACTGCTGACCATTGACTAATGACAACATCCAATAATCGCCTACTGCCTGCTAATCTATACCTAAATTTTCCAACCCACCAACCGAGTTTTTTCGGAAATACCCATGAAAACTTTAAGTTTGTTGGATATGACTGTGTAAAACTACTAAAGTTTCAGCCAATTGGCTGAGGTGAGATTCTAAGTGTTGTTTGCGACCCAAAAGTTGACGTAACTTTTGGTGGCGGGCAATTGCCAGACTCACTGTAGGTAATTGCTCTGGTGGACAAGGACGCGACCAGACTTTACCAGAAGTATCCAAACCGCAGAGGCGATAACCAGTCCCAGAAGATTGATAAGATACTTTCCCGCTAGTGGTACAAATTTCTTCTACATAGTCCATGAGGCGGTCAACTTCTGCATGGCGCAGTGTTGCTGTTCCTCCCTGTTCTGATTCCTGGGAATTGGACTCTAACCAACCATTGACAATTGGGCCTTCTAAATAAATATCTTGTATTTGCTGCAAGATTGTTTGTAGCTCTGTCTGCCACCCAGCTACATGTTCTTGAATTTCTTGCAAGATATTCATTGCTAACGCCGGATTCGCTCCGTGGCGATGGCTACTGAAGGTAGGATTTTTGAACTTTGGTAGGCTGGGTGTTTTGCTACCGCTATCTTGTGCCGGAAATGTTTGTACGGAGGTATGTTGGGGAAATAAACTCTGCTCAGTGGTATATTCACTTTGGGAGTCTGCGTCCAGATCTAGTGTCTTGATTTCCCCGTCAGATGAGTTATCTCCATCTGTTGAACTTTCTGTGGCTCCCACACTAATTCTAAAAGAGAAAGGCCGCTTAGCGGCATCGCTAGCTTCGGTGGAGTCTGTGCTGCGATTCCCTAAATCGTGTAGAGTTGCTTCAATGCGTTTTATACCTGATTTCATAAAAATAACCTTTGCTGTCCCATATAGTGTTAAATAATTCCAAATGGGGTTGTTGGGATTTTTAGCTTTTGCCAATTTTGGCATAAACAATGCTGGTGCTAATTTTATCTCTTAAAAGTTATTTATGCCCAACTATTTCATTCCTAAAATAAAAAATTATTTCTAGTATTCAGTACCTTCATCTAGCACCCCCAGGAGACTCCCGTCACAGCGTCAGCGGTGAGAGGAATGGGGACGAGCAAGAAGTTTCACCCCTGAGTTGAATTGTTGCAAAGCAACAACAGACGAAGGGGTGAGCGACGAGTGAGTAATTAATCTTTGGTGCATAGCGGAATATACGTATTTCACAGATTTTGTGATAAAATGTGAGGCATGGAAAAAGCCTACCGCTACCGTTTTTACCCACCTACCGAGCAAGAATCTCTCTTGCGCCGGGCAATTGGTTGTGTGCGGTTGGTGTTCAATCGAGCATTGGCAGCGAGAACTGAGGCTTGGTATCAGAGGCTAGCTCAATTTCTTCTCTACTAATTCATTAGTCAACTTAGGATCAGCACGTTTGCTGGTCTTTTTCAAAACCTGACCCACAAAGAAGCCTTTGAGGTTGGTGTTACCGCTGCGATACTTTTCAAGTTCTTTGGGATTGGCAGCTATCACTTCATCAATGATCGGTTCTAATATACTAGGATCAGTGATTAACTCCTGACCAGCAAACGCTGTCTCAGGAGCAACACCTGTCAGTAAATCTGGCAGTTTTTCTTTCGCTTGAGCGTTGCTAATTTTACCCTTTTCAATTCGAGTGATCACTTCAGCTAAATTGGTAGGAGTCAGGGCAATTTCAGTGATAGTGAGTTTTTGCTTGTTGAGGTAGGCGGCGATATCTTGAGTAATCCAGTTAGCAGCAGCTTTCGGATTGGCTTTTGCGGCGATCGCAGCTTCAAAATATTCGGCTACTGTCCGATCTTCTGTCAACACTCGTGCATCGTAAGCCGAAAGTCCCAATTCGTTTTCATAATGATGACGCTTTTGTGCCGGCAGTTCTGGCAATTCATTACGCCATTGTGCTAATTGTTCACTGGATACTTCAATTGGTGCTAAATCTGGTTCTGGGAAGTAGCGGTAATCACTAGAACCTTCCTTAACCCGCATACTAATTGTGCGTTGAGCGCCTTCTTCCCACAGACGAGTTTCTTGGACAATGCGATCGCCTGCTTCTATGGCGGCGATTTGTCGCTCAATTTCGTGATCAATCGCTCGTTGAATGGCGCTAAACGAGTTCATGTTTTTAATTTCTACCTTAGTACCAAATTCCTTTCGTCCCACTGGACGTACAGAAATATTGACATCACAACGCAGAGATCCTTCTTGCATATTGCCGTCACTCACACCGAGATAGCGGACAATGCGGCGTAATTCTTCGGCATATTCAGCAGCTTCTACTCCAGAACGCAGATCGGGTTCTGAGACAATTTCTACCAATGGGATGCCTGCACGGTTATAGTCTACCAAAGAATAAGTAGAACCAGATAAGCGATCACTGCCTGCATGTACAAGTTTGCCTGCATCTTCTTCCATGTGCAGCCGCGTGATGCCAATGCGTTTACGAATAGGATTCTCCTCAGCATCTACCAACTCAATTTCTAACCAACCATGTTCTGCGATCGGTAAGTCATATTGAGAAATTTGGTAGTTTTTCGGTAAGTCAGGATAAAAATACTGTTTACGGTCAAATTTGCTGTATTTGGCGATTTGACAATTCAGCGCCAACCCAGTTTTAACAGCATATTCCAGCACTTTTTGGTTAAGTACGGGTAAAACACCGGGTAAACCCATACACACTGGATCAATGTTAGTATTGGGTTCACCACCAAATGCCGTGGAGCTACTAGAGAAAATTTTGGTATTAGTACTCAACTGACAATGGGTCTCTAAACCAATAATCGCTTCATACTCAGTTTTTACAGTCGTAGTCGTCATAATAGAACTATTTAGACAAATCTTCTTTAGACTACTATTTTGACATACTCCCCCGGCTGAAGCACCTACGGTGTACACACAAATCCTATTTGCCCTCAAGCTAAAGCTTGGGGCTACACAAATAAAGCCCATGAAGATGGGTTAAAGACAGAAAAAACCAATTGGTCTTGAACAGACTTGTTTTAAACGTGATGTCTATTTTCAGAAATTAGATGCACGAAAAACCCGTCAGATTTGCCCCAGCTGTGGAGTCCAGACAGGTAAAAACAGCTTTCAGAACGTACTCATGTTTGTTTGAATTGCGGCTATACAACTGATAGAGATGTTGCAGCCGCACAAGTAGTCTCAATACTTGGGCTTGCAGCCGTAGGGCATACGGTCAAGATGCAAGCTTACGGAAAAATTCATTGGAATCCCTTTGAAGCAAGAATCCTCAGCATGACGGCTGAGGAGTGTCAATCCCGTTCTTCATAATCGTCAGAAGACATCGGATCTAATTCCCAGCGAGTATTATCACGCCGTTCTAAAATCGTCTCAGTGTGGAGAGAAGTGTTGTCTCTCATTTCCAACCCTACTGCTGCTTCTAAATCTTCAGTCACATTCTGATCAGGAGTAGGCGCTGTGCCACCAACAGCTTCATCTCCTACCGCATCTGCATCTTGCCAATAAGCATCAACATCCCCACCGGTAAGTTCTGGACTGGTGTCTGTATACTCGTGTCTTCTTTTTCGTAGTGATCGCCCACCGATATTGTATCCTGGCAAATCTTTCACGCCAGTCCCGTAAGATTCGGTAATTTCCTGTGGCAAATCACCAGATTCAATTTCGTCGTGATTATTATTTTCTGCCATAATATTTAGCTTCTTTTGCATTCTCACCATAACGTTTTCAACGCAAAAGGTTGTATTGCTGAAGATGTACGACTTTAGAAATAAAAAAATCTATCCCCTGAGAACGAAGCTAGGATAGCTATTTCAGCATAACCTTGTAAGTGTAAATTCACAGTCAAGCCACATGTAATTTAAGTTATGAGTTAAAAGTTCTCAACCCCCAATTCTTCTCTCATCCCAACTTCTTAATTCATAACTATTTTTGTATTTAAATCTAGTAACTTGAGATATCTAAAAAATCAAGTAGCAAGTCCATTAGTGATTTTGCTCAATGGAGGTGAAAAATGGAATACGACGAATTCATTACACATGTACAAAGCCTTGCTCAATCAAATTCTCGTGAAGAAGCAGAACGTGCTACTCGGGCAACCCTAGAAACAATTAAAGAACGTATTGCTGGCGATGAAGCACAAGAATTAGCTGCTAATTTGCCTCAGAGATTAAGTGACTATCTACGAGGCAAAGAGGGAAAGAGTTTTGAATCATTTAACTTACAAGAGTTTATTACTCGTGCAAGTCAAAAAGAAAATATAGAACCAACTACTGCTGCCATTCATGTCCGGGCTGTTTTTGCAGTGTTGCAAAATGCTATAAAGCCCGAAACATTTGCTGCGTTTCACGCTCATTTAACTCACGATTACGAGGAATTGTTTGCCACAACACCAACAAGCGAAGTGTCTGCCTAGTAAACAACACAAAATTCCAAGTGGACTCAAACTTAGCCGATTAAATTTCAAAAAATAGGTAAAATACATGACCAAACATTCAAGTAATAAAAAAGTTGCTATCCTTATTGAAAATGGGGTAGAAGACATAGAGTTTATTATTCCTTCCAATGGAATGAAACAGGCAGGAATAGAGGTAGTTGTCCTCGGTTCCCGCATGAATGAAAAATACAAAGGTAAACACGGCAAACTAACCACAGAAGCTGATGCTACCGCCACAGAAGCCGTAGTTTCTGAATTTGATGCCGTGATTATTCCTGGCGGTATGGCTCCCGACAAAATGCGGCGGAATCCCAACATGGTGCGCTTTGTGCAAGAGGCGATGCAACAAGGAAAATGGGTAGCAGCTGTTTGTCACGGGCCACAACTTTTAATTGAAGGTGACTTGCTCAAAAGTAAGCAAGCCACTGGCTTTAGCGCTATCCGCAAAGACATGATCAATGCGGGTGCAAATTATCTTAATGAACCATTGGTAGTTGATGGCAATTTGATTACCTCCCGTGAACCTGGTGACTTGGCAATTTTTACCACAGCTATTCTTAGTCGCTTAGGCTATGGTGGTAAAGACGCAGCGCTGCCAAATGAAAAGGATGCAAGTGCTGAATGGTGGAAACTAGCTGATGCTTGGGGTGGTTCAACCAAAGGTGATATTATCAAAGGTTTAAATACTGCTTTGGGCGGCGAGCATTACTCATTAGAAGCTTTAGAGCAGTACACCCAAAAAGAATCAGATACAGAAGTAAAATCGCTCTTTCAAGAGATGATTGCTGACAAAAAGCGCCACATTGAACACTTAGAAACTTATCTGCACGCATTAGGCGAAAAACCTTCTTTCAGGGCAAATATTGCCAATCAATATGCCAAGGTGAAGTCTGCTTTTACAGGCAGTGATGACATATATCAGTTACGTTGCGCTTTAGGAGACGTACAAACTGGTATTGGCGATATTGGTAACTTGTGTGCAATGTACACCGATCCGGTAGCAACTGCTATTTTCAAAGGAATTTACCAAGATTTGTTGAAATCCGAACAGCGATTGGTAGAACTCTATCGGGCGCAGGTAGCAGTTGGGGCTAAGCCTCCCAAACCAACAACAGGGGCGGCTGTGTCAATGTAAGGTTTTTTGGACTTGGACGCGCAGGCATAAAGAGCATACCGTAGGCGACTTGCTTTGCACACCTGCGGTTATTTGATTGTGATCAGGAGATAAAAAGTGGCTTCGACACAGGAAAATAAACTGACTAGCAGTCACAGTGAAGCTAGTGAAACTGAGCGCTGGACATCTCTTATCAGTGGAGGGGCGCTAGTGCTAGTGGGTTTAAAACAAGGTTCCCTACGGGGAGTGCTAACTGCTTTGGCTGGTGGCGGTTTGATCTATCAAAGTGCAACAAAACATAGCACAATTCAGCAAGCACAGGAAGCAATGGGCATAAACCAATCCATCAAAGTTGAAAAGACCGTAACGATTAATAAATCGGCAGACGAGCTATATCGCTTTTGGCACAACTTTGAGAATTTGCCTACATTTATGAAGCATCTCAAATTTGTGAAGGTATATAACGAAAAACGCTCTCATTGGATTGCTAATGCACCTTTGGGTAATGTCGAATGGGATACAGATATTTTAGAAGATCGGGAAAATGAGTTTATTTCTTGGGCTTCTATTGAAGGTGCAGATGTGGAAAACTCCGGTTTTGTGCGTTTTCAAAAAGCACCAGGCGATCGCGGCACGGAAGTCAAAGTTGTCCTAGAATATAATCCCCCTGGTGGAGTACTGGCTTCGCTGATAGCTAAACTTTTTGGTGAAGAACCAGAACAGCAAATTGGTGATGATTTACACCGTTTCAAAATGCTCATGGAAGCCAGGGAAATTGCTACTACTGAAGGTCAGCCAATGGGTAAAGGGTAAACTCTCAAATTAACTGAACCTTTATCCTGGGTTGCAGCAAATCATTTAAAATGTCATCCATATATTTCAATCTAGGTCAAACATTTTGAATAGGGCAAATGCATAGATAAAAATGTATGCGTTTGCTAATACAGCTAAACATTCAAACGGCAAACTTGATCCATTCTTTGTGGTTACTCATCAATTACCACTGGAACAAACATCTTATGCCTACCAGGTGTTTCAACAGAAACAAGACAACTTCATCAAAGTTGTTATTAAACATGAAATAGCTTATATATAGCTATTCTTAATCTACACATTGTAATGTAATCGAGGATAATTATGACACGCGTATTTTCTTGGCTACAAAATGTGATTCTACGCCAGGCTATAATAGTTTTTTTGGCAAGTTTGACATTTTTGGGAATGCAAGCTTTCGGCTACGGTAATGCAATGGTAGCGCAAGCTGATACTGTGAAAACGCCAGAGGGTATCTATTACAAAGGAGTACCCGATAGTCAGAATAACATCAGCACTGACAATAATCTTTTGGAAAAAGCCAAAAATAGCTTAAAACAAAGTACTGACAATAACGTTAGACAAAATCCTAACGCTTATCGCCAGTTTTCTGGTAATACCAATATTGGTGATACTGTAAAAACACCAGAAGGCACTTATTACAAAGGAGTGCCTGATGGGAACGGCACTAATATAGTTGAAAAAGCTAAAGGCAGCTTACAAGAAACCGCTGAAAATATTAAACAGCAGATGAACATGGACTAACCACTGTCCTAATCAAGTTGAATCAAAAGTTGAAAATGCGGCGAGTTCAATAACTGGAACTAAAGCAGGATATTACCGAAATTCCGTTAAATAATTTGTTATTGGTCTTTTGTGTAAAAACAAAAGACCGATAACTAATCAACAATAACAAGGAATAATAATCATGAAAGCAGTTTGCTGGCATGGAGAACATGATGTACGGGTAGAAACAGTTCCAGACCCGAAAATTATCAATCCGCGTGATGCCATTATTAAAATCACCTCCACCGCAATTTGTGGCTCAGATTTGCATCTTTATAACGGTTATATTCCCACGATGCAAAAGGGTGATATCCTTGGGCATGAATTTATGGGAGAAGTCGTTGAACTAGGGAGTACAGTAAAAAATGTGCAAATAGGCGATCGCGTCGTTGTTCCCTTCACTATCTCCTGCGGTAACTGTTTTTTTTGCAATCAAGATTTGTGGTCGCTATGTGATAACTCTAATCCAAATGCTTGGATGGTAGAAAAGCAAATGGGTCATTCACCATCAGGTCTATTTGGCTACTCCCACTTATTCGGAGGTTATGCTGGTGGTCAAGCAGAGTATGCACGAGTTCCCTTTGCCGATGTCGGTTTATTCAAAATACCCGATGGTTTGACAGATGAGCAAGTATTATTTTTAACTGATATTTTTCCGACTGGCTACATGGCAGCGGAGAACTGCAACATCAAACCTGGTGATATCGTTGCTATTTGGGGTTGTGGCCCAGTCGGACAATTTGCTATTAGAAGTGCATATATGTTGGGTGCAGAACGCGTTATCGCCATTGATAGAGTTCCAGAGCGCCTACGCATGGCTAAAGAAGACGGTAAAGCCGAAGTTCTTAACTACGAAGAAATAAATGTTGGGGAAGCACTTAAAGAAATGACCGGTGGACGTGGCCCCGATGCTTGTATTGATGCTGTAGGAATGGAAGCACATGGCACAGACTTAATGGCTCTTTATGACCAAGCAAAGCAAGCAGTTCGTTTAGAAACAGACCGCCCCACAGCATTACGGCAAGTTATTGTGTCTTGCAGGAAAGGTGGTCATGTATCCATACCAGGGGTTTATGGCGGCTTTATCGACAAAGTACCTATGGGTGCTGCTATGAACAAAGGTCTAACTTTCAAAATGGGACAAACCCACGTCCATAAATATTTAAAGCCCTTGCTAGACCGCATTCAAAATGGCGAAATTGATCCATCGTTTGTCATTACCCATCGTCTACCTCTAGACCAAGCACCCCACGGCTACCAAATATTTAAAGACAAGAAAGACCACTGCATCAAAGTTGTACTTAAACCATCCAATTAATTATGAATAGTGACACAAGTGTTAAGAAAATAGACTCTACCTATTCTCCCAAAGGTAAAGAGGGTCAGAAGTATCTGGCATCTGGCAAATCTATTTCCATGCGTCTTTGGGAAAATGAGCAACCTAGTGAAGATAAGCAGCCAAATACACGGGAATACGAAACAGTTGGTTATGTAATTAATGGCCGTGCAGAATTGCATATTGAAGGGCAAATGATTTTGCTAGAACCTGGGAGTTCGTGGGTAGTACCAAAAGGAGCAAACCACACATACAAAATTCTAGAACCATTCACAGCTGTCGAGGCAACAAGTCCGCCTGCTCAAATTCATGGGCGTGATGAAAATTAAAGTTTGAAAATTTAGCTCTAGAAAAACACAGATAATTTATCTGTGTTTTTTCTGCATAGCAGTTACCACATCGCTTAAGACATAAATTCATCATCAAACCCGCATATCAAAAGATTTTCAACGCCTCGACTTTGCCCATACCCTATTCCCTGTCCCCTATCCACTTCTATAGATGTCATCAGAGGATAATATTTTTGTAATTCTTATCATTACCTACAATTTTCCTCACTGATTCCACAAGGTTTCCACAGAGATTTTACAGGTTTTCCACAGATGTTCTACGAGGTGATCGGGTCTTGCTGT
Source organism: Halotia wernerae UHCC 0503 (assembly GCA_034931985.1). GTDB lineage: Bacteria > Cyanobacteriota > Cyanobacteriia > Cyanobacteriales > Nostocaceae > Halotia > Halotia wernerae. The sequence goes on along the minus strand of JAYGHB010000095.1, from coordinate 82,911 downwards.
TTTACTGGGGATTTTTACTCCCAGAAGTTAGAAACAGGAAAGACCGAGTTTATATTAAGTAAGGTAACGAAAAGTAGCCGTAAACCCTAATGGTTGCGTAGAAAAATATTTTTTATACATTCGTTTTTAACATTTCGCAGCATTGACAAACCCACCCCCTCTTGGCGCACAATGATGCGACTTGCTTCTTTTATAGTCTGTTGAGCAGTTGTATAAAATAATACTTTATCTGGTTGACACAGATTGTTAGACAGGCAGTCCTCACAGCAAACAACTTGTCCCTCTTGATTGACCTCAGAGAAGGAAAATCTTATGAAAGCAACGGTTAGCATCTTTACAGAAATTCCCGAAACTCTCGACGAATCCTTGAAAATTTACTTAGAAAAGCATCCTGATTGGGATCAAAACCGAGTCCTGACAGCAGCGTTGTCACTTTTTTTACTGCAAAATGGAGACAGCGATCGCCGTGCTGCTCGTGTTTATTTGGAAACTTTGTTCCACCACTGCTAATTAAAAATGTCTTGCAACTATTTATCAGAAATAGCTAATGTACCAGCACTTAAGAGTGTCTGGTACAGGCAAGCAATACTATTCTGGTTCATCATCTATGGACAGGTCATACCGTGCCCAAACTACAGATTATTTAAAGAAAAATACTATGCCTCTACCCTAAATATCAGAGGCAATCATCAAAGGCATAAACTTTTTGAATGCCAGTTGCTACAACGGAGGGAACCTCCCCAACGCACTGGCTCCTTTTGACTTCCCCATAGCGGTACTAGTAACTTAAGTCAAAAGTCGAGAGTTAATTATAGTTAAAAACTCTAGACTAGAGACTATAAGACTTAGGGATTGGTTTCCGTCTGGCCGTGAGTAGGACAATCAAACTTGTATCCCACACCACGTACAGTCTGAATTAACGCTGGTTGACTAGCATCGACTTCAATTTTCTTGCGAATTTGGCCGATATGCACATCCACAACCCGCTGATCACCCACATATTCATAGTCCCACACCTCTTGAATAAGTTCTGCTCGCCGCCAAACTCGACCAGGATGGCTAGCTAAAAAATGCAACAAATCAAATTCTAGGGCGGTTAATAGCACTGGTTGGTTATTTAGTGATACTTCCCGTCGTACTGGATCAATCATCAATTTTTCAAATATTAGGCGTTTTTGTTCAGCGGTAGTTACAACCCGCTGACGCCTCAGAATAGCTCCTACTCTGACTTCTAATTCTCCCAGACCAAACGGCTTGGTGAGATAGTCGTCAGCACCTTTAGCAAAGCCGCGAATCTTGTCAGCCTCATCTGCCCGACTAGTGAGCATGAGTACAAAAACACCATTCCGACTTTGCATTTCTTGACAGAGGTTAAACCCGATGACATCTGGTAAATTTACGTCTAAAATCACCAAATCTGGGTTAAATTGCTCAAATAGCGCTAAGGCTGTCTTACCATCCTCAGCAGCTTCTACCTGATAGTTCTGTTTAATCAAAAAGCGTTGGATTAAATTCCGAACCGCAGGATCGTCATCAACTACAAGAATCTTGGCGGGAGCCATGACCATCACTTTGCACAAAAATTCGTAAGATTAACAAGAGAATTGCGTAAAAACGCAGTTGATACTTGGAGGTTATTTAAGAATCTACAAGGGCTAAGAATGAAATTCCTGATTAATTATTCAAATAATAGTGTAATCAGGATTCTGGACAATGAAAGCAAAAAATTTCGGTAGTTATCCCCGCGCTCAAGTGCAGGTACTGTAATTGTTAACTTTATGTCCAGTCACCATACATTCTGACATTAGCCACAGCAGTTTACTAAAAATAGGACAGATTCCTATCCGAAGTACATGTTGATTTAAAACTTTTCAATTCTAAATCTATATGTGGATCTATACCACTGACAATTATGAGGATAATTCATGAAAATTTCCTCAAGAAATACTAAGTTACTAAATTTGAACCAAAAAAGCTAATTTTTCCATAAAAAATGCGTTTTAGGTATACTCAGTTCAAATTCTAGAGTAAAGCCCTCGCTTGTCAACGACATGAGGGTATACACGGAGTTCTGGCAATATGTTAAAGTGGCTGTAGTTAAAATTCCCAAGTCAATCTAACTAACCCGTGCTACCATTCGTGGTAGAGCATGAGTATGGGTCGGTACGTTCTTAGTTTCGATCCAGATAAAACCTAAATTTGTTTTTCCTTAAGCAAAAGATTGCCACTGACTAAGGCTAAAGTATAAACTCCCATGAGCGATCAAAATCCCTACGAAAAACTTGGGGTATCAGAAGATGCTAGCTTCGATGAGATTCAGGATGCTCGCAATCGCCTAATGGAGCAGTACGGTGGCGATTCCAAGAGTCTAGAACTCATCGAAACTGCTTACGATGCGATTTTAATGGAGCGTTTACGGATGCGCCAGGAAGGTAAAATAAAAGTGCCTGAGCGGATTCGATTTCCAGAACTACGAGTGCAACCGCCTGTTAAAGAAAGTCCAACCCCCCGTGAGCAGTCGCCTGCGTGGCTGCAACGAATGCTGGATCAGCCAACGCCGACAGATGTACTGGTACCTGGAGCTTGGTACTTGGGTTTAAGTGCTATTAGTATCTTTTATCCAGCTACAGGCGATCAAGTTTTGCAGTTGGTGCTAGTAGTTGGGGTAGGAATTAGTATTTACTTTCTCAATCGTAAAGAAGGTAAATTCGGTAGAGCAGTTTTGTTTACACTCATTGCACTAATAATGGGTTTAATTATCGGGGGACTGTTTGCTAATTGGTTTTTACCGCAAACACAATTTGTCAGTTTGACCTCAAATCAGTTTTCTACAGTACTGACATTTATATTGTTGTGGTTAGTTAGCAGTTTTCTACGTTAGATCCCTTCGATTGTACAAAAGTCATTCCAAAGCGGATGTAATATTTGAAATCGCCTGTCCCCCTTTCCTGTCTGGTAAGGGGGCTTTTGATTGGTAACTAAATCGATGTACTAGGCTCTAGGATTAAATCTACAGCGGAGCTTAAGTCTTTAACAATTAGGTCTGGGTGATAAAGTTCCAATTGAGCGCGATCGCGGATACCAGATTCCACAGCCATCACCTTAACACCATGTTTTTTCGCAGCAGTAATATCAGCTTCCGTATCCCCCACCATCCAAGTATCAGCTGCGGGGGGTAGTTCTTCTAATGCTCTGGCCATCAATAAGGGTTTATCTGCAATGTCACGAGTTTTAACGTAGTCATTGCTGAGGCAATAACAGCGATTTTCGGGAAAAAATCTGCCTAAATCATGTTTTTTAAAGGCATAGTCTAGTTCCCAAACCCGACGCATTGTCATCACGGCCAAATCGATTCCAGCTTGCTGAATTTTTAACAGTGCATTGACAGCACCCGGCAATAAGCTGTCATAATCGAAATAAGGTTCTGTATGTACTGTTTGTCGCCGCAACTGAGCAAATTCTTGTGCTTGTGCTGCGTCTAAACCAGAATTTAAGGCAATTTGTTTTTCAGGAATCCGCGATCGCTTCATCTGCCAAAATTCAGCTTTAGAAAGTTGTTGCACTGGTTGGTCTGGTCGTTGTATTTTCTCCAAACAGAATTGATAAACATGGTAATAACGCTCGGAAACATCAATAATAGGGCCGTCGAAGTCAGTAATTAGTCTTAGCATCGGCGGAAAATGTTAATTTTTATTAAAATTATCTCACCTGTTGTCAATAATCATTACTCAAAAAACTATTGCAGAGTACCGCGTTTAATTTGTTCGCTTTCAATGGCTTCAAATAAAGCGCGAAAGTTACCTTCTCCGAAGCCTTGAGCTTGATAACGGCGTTCAATAAACTCAAAGAAAAAGGTTGGTTGCTTAAAGATAGGCTGAGTAAAAATTTGCAGTAGCAGTGCGTTTGGGACATCTTCTTTCCAATCCACCAGAATTTCTTGTCGGGCGATCGCCTCCAGTTCTAGGGGTATTAGAGGAAGTCCTGGGCGCTGTTGCAACTGCGAGTAGTAGCTTTGGGGAACTGAGAGTAAAGATAGACCAGAAGCACGAAATTGAGCGATCGCATCGATTAGATTAGACATCCGCAGGGCAATATGTTGAATGCCTGGCCCCTGGTTAACATCTAAGAACTCTTGAATTTGAGAATTTTGAGAAGCTGGTTCATTAATTGGCAATTGGACGCTGCCATTGTGCGAAACCATGACTTGACTATGCAGAGCAGAGCGATCGGTCTGAATTGTAAATGTCTGCTGGGGTTGAAAATCGAGAATTTTTTCATACCAAGCAACAGCATGTTCTAATTCACCAACTGCCACATTCAGCACTATATGATCGATGGCGATAAAATCGCTGTCTGTTGTGAATTGCAATTGATCACTTACCAATGGCTTTTCGATCAACGTATGGGTTAATCCACCCCAAGCAGCAATTTTGCCGCACTTGACAGAAATACCATTTATTTGCCGTTCTTGAATTGGTTGGATGATTGTAGCACCGTATGCTTGTGCTAAGGCGATCGCTGCTTCCACATCTTCGACAGCAAAAGCAACATCTGCTACACCAGGTGGGTGTTGACTAAGAAACTCAGCCACTGGACTTGTAGGTAATAGTGGTGAAGATAATAAAAAGTAAATAACACCATTTTTCACCGCTTCCGTACAAGTGTGAAATGAACTAATGCCACTGGCTACAGGTTTAAACCCAAGATGGTGTACAAACCAATCCCGCCATGCTTTGGCATCTTTTACATAGAAGTGAACATGATCAATTTTCATAATTCCTGAAAAATCCAGCACCAAAGCTTATCTATCTCTAAATTCTGCCTCTTTTGCTAGATTATCAATTCCTTCATAAGCAATAATTGTGTAGGCGCACTCAAGCTTCCTCAAACCAGAAAAACAGATGACTATCAAACTGAACTAATGCCAGCGATCGCACCAACAACCACAACGACTTTATCCTGCATCGTTTTGTTTACATTTTTTTACATACTCTATTAAGTATATAGGACTCCTATTTGATTTTTGAACAAGATTCAGTACATATCTATCCATTCTTAACTGTTCCCTGTTTCCTGTTCCCTGCTGTATATACCTGTATGGGTAGACTAAAAAACAGGCTGAGTTTTAGCGCAAAGCTATTTCCCATGCTTTTTTTGTCTTCTGCAATTTCCAAGAACTACATGATTACAAAAATTTAATGAAACTACTATTTAGTTGCAAGGATTTGATTTGCTCAGTAATTGATTTACCATATTGATGATTAAACTTGCTACCTAAAATTGCAATACTAATGTAGCTGCCAGGAGCTTCTATAGTTAATTCATTGATAATATGATTGAGAGCAAGCTCTAAATATGCTTTGGAATTAATACTAGATGGTAATGGTAATTTGGCGCTGTTTGCAGACTGCTCTTGATGATTTTCAATAAACTGTTAAACCATTCTGCTGGAGATGGTTGCAAAGATTAGTCATTACTTTGTCTGAGGAGCAGACTAGGACTTCTTTAGCATTTGGATAACGCTCATGAACTGACGAGCCAAATGCGATCATTATCATCTTGATAATTGAACTCAGGGAAATTTTGAAAATAGATAGAGTAACAAATTTTAGTTTCTCTTATAAGAATAACTTCAATTAAGACGGGTTAAAACGTAGTCGCGGGTACGGGAATCGCAAGGGTTGGAAAAAATTTTTTTTGTGATACCAAATTCAACCATTTGACCAATCCGATTTTCGTTGCTTTGAAAGAAAGCCGTAAAATCAGATATACGAGTGACTTGCTGCAAATTGTGGCTAATAAATACCATTGTCAAGTCAGAGCGCAAACGCAAACTCTGGATTAAACTTTCAACCTTCATGCTAGCAACGGGATCAAGACTGAAACAAGGCTCGTCCATTAGCATAACTTTCGGTTTAACTGCTAAAGTACGAGCAATACAGAGTCGTTGTTGTTGACCACCAGAAAGTTCTAAAGCCGATTTATACAGTTTATTTTTTACTTCATCCCAGAGGTCAGCATCTTTGATAGCAGATTCTACAATACCGTCTAATTCTGTTTTTGGTCGCCATCCCACTAATTTCACCCCATAGGCAACATTATCGTAAACGCTCATAGGAAAAAGATTCGGCTTGGGGAGTACCATGCTAACTTGGCGACGTAGCCGATTTAAATTAATCCGACGCTCATAAATATTTTGATTAAAAAATTCTACCCGTCCTTCAACTCGCGCATCTTTTTCTAAATCAATCATGCGATTTAGACATTTAATAAAAGTAGTTTTTCCACAACCGCTAGGGCCGATAATCGCAGTTACTTTACTTTGATAAATATCTATTGATATCCCTTCAAGTATCTTTTGCGTATCGTAATAAAAGTTAAGGTTTTTAACTTTGATGGCTGGAATTAGTTTATTCATGCTGGAAAAACGTGTGCAATAAATATTGACTAAACAAAATAGTAAAATTCGTCATTATTTGTGAAGCCAATATGGACTCGTAATGGCTCTCAATAGCGAAGCCTATAATTCATTGAGTGGATAGATATTTTCATCAACTGTCTATCGCAAATTAGAAAAATGTGCTATAGTAGCTTCATCAGTTTTAAATCAAGCAAGTAACAATACATCGGCTTTTTGCAATTAGTTAATAAGTTGAAATTGCAATAATATATTCGTTAATTTAAGTTGTAATTCGATTATCTCATTCCTTTGGACTGCTGTCAGGAGGATAGTAACTTTTACGCGAATTTCTAGCCTTCAGCAGATAAAAAACACTGCCAAAGTCAAAATATCCAACACCCTAGTACCGCTGCGCGGAAGTCAAAAGTCAAGGCTTCGGCTTCGCTCAGCCTTGACCCTGAGCGTAGTCGAAGGGTCAAAAGTCAAAAGACTTGTATTATCGACTTTTTTACCATTTTTAATGGTCTGTTTATTTACGCCGTGCTGTACTAGCACCACTACACGGAAGCCAAAAGACTTACATTCTCAGCTTTTTCACCATTTTTAATCACAGCTTTATTTGTGCCGGTTTGTAGTAGGTCTTCTCAAGTCGGTTTTTGGGATAAAAAAGTCAATTTATTCAAGTGCTGTATTCAGTCTAAATTTTATGGCGAAAGTTTCCTATTTTTTACTCAAGACTGAAACTTTTGCCCAGTCAGTTCGTTTACATTGATGAATTGGATAAAATCTAACTTAACCGAAACGTCCTGAAACATAGTCATGGGTGCGGGGATCTAATGGGTTATTAAAGATTTGTTCTGTGATCCCAAATTCAACCATTTGACCAATACGACTCTCATCAGTGCTGAAGAAAGCTGTGAAATCAGAGATCCGAGCAGCTTGCTGCATGTTGTGAGTAACGATCGCGATCGTCAAGTCTGAGCGTAAACTATGAATCAGTTCCTCAACTTTCATCGTGGCGATTGGATCAAGAGCCGAACAAGGCTCATCCATCAGTAAAATTCTTGGTTTTACAGCTAAAGCACGAGCAATGCAAAGACGCTGTTGTTGACCGCCAGAAAGCCCTAAAGCTGATTGATGTAGTTTATCTTTAACCTCATTCCAAAGAGCAGCATCTTTAAGAGCAGATTCGACTATTTCATCTAATTCTACAGGCGATCGCCTACCCGCTACTCTCATCCCGTAAGCAACATTTTCGTAAATGCTCATGGGAAAGGGATTAGGCTTTTGAAATACCATACCAATTTGGCGGCGTAGGCGGTTTAAGTTAATGCGAGGGTCATAAATATTTTGACCAAAAAGTTCTATACGTCCTTCTACTTTTACAGAACCTTCCAATTCGCTAATCCGATTGAGGGTTTTAATGAAGGTAGATTTACCGCAACCACTAGGGCCAATAATGGCAGTTACTTGGTTTTTGTAAATATCTATTGATATCCCTTCAATTGCTTTGGAAGTTCTGTAGTAAAAACTTAGGTTTTTGACTTGGATAGCAGGAATTAATTTACTCATAAAATGAAAAAATATGCAAAATAACTAATTCGACGGACTTGATATTACTTAATCTTTCTCTTACTTGTAACTAAACGAGAGAAGACACTAACACACAGCACTAAGCCGAGTAAGACTATAGAAGTAGTCCAAACTAATTGGTTTTTTTGCGGGTTGGGATCGTTGTAGAGGTTAAAAATCAATACTGGTAAGGAAGCTGTAGGACTAAACAATCCGGCTGACCAATCTAAACTAAACAAAGCAGTAAATAGCAGAGGTGCTGTTTCGCCAGCCGCACGGGCTATGGCTAATAAAATGCCTGTGGTAATTCCAGGTAAGGCGGATGTAACCACGATGCGAAAAGTTGTCTGGAAGCGAGTACCTCCTAAAGCCGCTGAAGCAAGGCGTTGATCTGTGGGAATTAGTTTTAAGGCTTCTTCTGTGGTAAGAACGATCACAGGTAACATAATTACGGCTAAAGCAAAGCCACCAGCGATCGCACTAAAACTTTTGGTTACTAAAACAATAACCCCATAAGCGAATATACCCACAACAATCGAAGGTACACCAGCTAGGATAGTAGTAATAAAGCGCACAGAATGAGCAGTAGAGCTGGATTGACCAAATTCTGCTAAAAATATACCAGTTAATATACCTACGGGAATACTTAATAATGAAGCAATAGCTACAATTGTAATTGTTCCCAGAATAGCATTACCAAATCCATAGTCAATCACTGATTTAACAAACATTTCTGGTTTGAAACCAGATATTCCCCGTCTGAGAATTTCCCACAAAATAGATAATAAAGGAATTAGTGCTAAGCCTGTAAAACCAAAGGCGATCGCATTCATTCCATAAGTAAATAATTTTCTCGCTGTTGGTAAGGGGCTATATAATTCTGCTGTTAAAGATTCATCTATTTCGGAGTTTTGATAATTACTCATATTAATTTTAAATTTTGAGATTTAATTGAATTTAATTATTATCTATTCTTCTTATACTAATTCTCTATAAACTTGCACTTAATGATTCTCCTTTTTTTCCTTGGCGTTCTTGGCGTTCTTGGTGAGTCCACTTGCTGTCTTGGCGCTTTGCGTTGATGGCAAAGTGGCGAACCCGAAGGGCGGTTCGTAATTAAAAAATTTAGTGCATCTTCATGAAGAATTGGTCTTACCAACCCACTGTACTAATAACACAGCCCCAATATTTACAATTAAAGTCAAAGCAAATAAAATTAATCCTAAATAGCTTAAAGCCCCAATGTATAATCCTGGTTCAGCTTCTGCAAATTCATTAGCTAATACAGCAGGAATTGTATAAGCAGGATCGAGTAAAGATGCACTGATTTGAGCAGAGTTGCCAATCACCATAGTTACAGCCATTGTTTCACCTAAAGCTCGTCCTAGGGCTAACATTGCTGCACTCACAATTCCCGAAAAGCCCGCTGGTAGTAGTACTCGAAAAATTGTTTCCCAACGAGTACTACCCAAAGCCATAGATGCGGTGCGTAATTCTTTAGGTATGGCGATTAATACATCACGAGTAATTGCTGCCATTGTTGGCAAAATCATAATGGCTAGAATAATTCCCGCTGTTAACATATTTGTGCCTACGGGATCTTGTGAATTAAACAGCGGTACCCATTTTAAATTGCTGGCTAACCATTTTTGTAGGGGTTCCAAAACTGGAATAAAGATAAAAATACTCCACAAACCAATAATGACACTAGGAATTGCCGCAATCAATTCCACAATAAATGCCAAGGTTGTTTGCACAGATAATGGTAAGAAATTTTCACTAGTTACCAATGCAACTGCGATTCCGATTGGTATAGCAAAAAAAATAGCGATCGCACTACTTACCAGAGTTCCATAAATATAAGGTAATGCACCAAAAATTTGATTACCTGTATCCCAATCATTACCCCACAGAAACCCGATGCCAAATTGAATAATTGCTGGTTTAGCTTCATAAAAAATTACCCAACACATCGAAAATAACACTAGAACGGTAATCATGGCAAAAACATAAACTAGCCATGTAAATCCTTGGTTAAACCAAAAATTCATTCCGTCCTTAGCTGTTAGTTCAAGATGCTCATCACTATAATTTTGTTTAATTGAGAAATTAGAGTTATTTGGTTCAGATGAATTTGCCATGAATAATTAATAACTTAGATTTTTTCATGTTGTTAGGGTGAGTTGACTACCCACCCTATTTAGAAAAAGTTGTAGGATTTACAATTAGGCTTTATTTAACGTGAATTCGATGAACCTCACCCCAACCCCTCTCCGACGCGGAGAGGGGCTTAAATAGCTTAAACCACGAACGAAAAATTAAGGTTTTAAAGCATCCCTCCTTGCAGGGGAGAGGAATGGAAGCGGGGTTTTTTCCAACCGTCGAACTCACTTTTATTTAACAGTGGTATTCACTGTTTGAAGCACTCGGTTTGAAACATCAGCAGGAATTTTGGTGTAGTTGAGGTCATCGTTATATTGTTGACCATCTTTCAATACCCAATTAATCCATTTTTTGATGGCATCAGCTTTAGCAGCATTAGCATACTGCTTATTAATTATCATCCAGGTAAGACCAACGATAGGATAACCTTGCGCTGGATCTCCAACAAAAACGCGGTAGTTGTCAGGGAAAGTTACAGATGATAAAGCTGCGTTGGCAGATTGCAAAGAAGGAGCAACAAATTCTCCTTTTTTATTTTGTAGCAGTGCTGATTTTAATTTATTTTGGTTAGCATAGGCATATTCTACATAACCAATAGAACCAGGAGTGCGAGCTACTAAAGCAGCTACCCCTGGGTTACCTTTACCCTTAAGTACATTTGGCAGAGTCCATTTAGGAGAAGTATTAGCTCCAATTCTGCCTTTAAAATAAGGACTAATAGAACTCAAATGGTTGGTAAAAATGAAAGTTGTACCACTACCATCGGCACGAACTACAGATTTAATCGGTTGATTTGGTAAATTTACACCAGGATTATCAGCTTTAATTTTTGCATCGTTCCAGTTAGTAATTTGACCGGAAAAAATTTCTGGCAATGTAGTACGAGATAATTTGAGTCCGTTAACGTTTGGAAGATTGTAAACAACAGAAACAGCCCCACCTGCAGTAGGTACTAATATGACACCATTTTTGACTTTAGCAATTTCCTCATCTTTCATGGCAGCATCACTACCACCAAAATCAACGGTTCCAGCAGTGATTTGACGAATACCACCACTACTACCAATTCCTTGATAGTTAATTTTCAATTCTGGATGCTTCTTTTTAACTTCACGAGCATACCGTTCGTAAAGGGGAGCCGGAAAAGTTGCTCCTGCACCGTTGAGAGTTTCAGCTTGAGCGATCGCTGTAAAAATAGGACTAAGCGCAACAGCGGATGTCACGACTGAAGCAGTAAATACTCGATGCAAAATAGTGGTTGAAAAATTCATATTACTCCGTTTTTAAGCAATAGTTTTTGCTGCGATCGCAGCTTTAAAGTAAGCTATATTATTTACTAGTTAACTAAGCTTAACAACGGGTAAAAAACAAGTTAATTTATGTTTAAAATTTACATTAAGACCAAAACTTATTAACTGAATTATATAGTCATAATTATATAATTTTACGGTGAAGTTAATTAAGTTTTTCATAAAGTTCAATAATAAAAAATATAATCAATAGTTTATTAAAACTTATCCTTTTATTTATATAAACTTTTTGACTTTTGACTGCTGCCTTGCGGTACTAGCTACAATAACCGATTAACTTTAGTGGAATAAATTCTTCTATTCCCATGTTTTAGACTCTCTGGCTACCTTTTGTTTCCACTGTATCTAGGATCACATCAGTAGTTTAACCAAACTTAAGTAATTTTTATCCTTAAGTAACTGTTCAGGTTAAGACTGGGGCAAAACTGCAAAAGTATAAATCTACCTGAAGAGATATTTTAAAACTATAAGAAAGCTAATATGCTGCTTATTGTATGTTAGTTGCTTGGCTAGAGTCAACTGAAGGGTCGGCTTAATTGAGATTATTCTTAATGAATGAAACAATCAAATATTCGTAATACTTTAGTGGTTATGTTCCCAAATTTGCCTAATTAATGTTGAGTTTTCACATTATTCCTAGAAATTAAAGGAAAAAACACATGGCTATTTTTGGTACAGACGGATCTGATCTCCTAACAGGCACCACTGAGAGCGATCGCATTTTTGGGCTGGCTGGTAACGATACTATTATAGCTCTAGCAGGCGATGACCAAATATTTGGTGGTGATGGAGCTGACCTTATAGTTGCAGGAGATGGAATCGATATCATTGAGGGAGGGAACGGTAACGACGAAATCTTTGGTGATGCTGGCAATGATGTAATCAAAGGTGGTGGCGGTATTGACGTAATCAATGGTGGTGATGGCAATGACATAATCAAGGGGGGTAATGGCGGAGACCGCATCTTTGGGGATGCTGGAGATGACTTGATAAATGGTGATGCTGGCAATGACGTAATCAATGGTGGAGATGGTGCAGACATCATTTTCGGTGATGCCGGGAACGATCGCATTTTCGGTGGTTTTGGAAATGACGACATATCCGGTGGTGTTGGTGATGATCAACTCAATGGTGATGCCGGAGATGATCTTGTCCAGGGCGGGACTGGCAATGACATAGTATTTGGTGGTACTGGTTTTGGAAATGATACCCTCACTGGTGGAGATGGCGCAGACACATTGATTGGTGGAGCTGGCAACGATATCTTATCAGGCGGCAATGGGATTGATCGGCTGATTGGAGTTGAACCTTCAGCCCCTGGATTTGAATTCGTTTTTAACGAAGTTGATACCTTAACTGGCGGGAGTAATAGAGATACCTTCGTACTGGGAGCAGGGACTGACGTTTATTATGATAATGGCGGGAATAGTGACTACGCCCTCATTACTGATTTCAATATCAACGAGGATGTGATCGAACTACCATCATTTACCAGGGCAGTTAGTGTGGCTGAAATTGATGATGCGGGACAGTCTCTTTTTGACACACAATTCATTCCTGGAGGTTCAGGGACGTTAAGCTCAATCACTGGAATAATATCTGAAATAAACGATGTTGACGTGTTCCAAATCACTGTAGGTAATGGGCAGGCATTTTCTGCGACGACAGTTAGGGGAGCTGATTTTGATACGATATTGGCCGTGTTCGACTCCAATGGTTCGTTGATCGATCAAAACGACGACTCCAGTGGTACCCTTCAATCAACGCTTTCTACTTCACTCAATCCCGGCACTTATTTTTTGGGAATCGCCAGCTTCGCTAACTTTGCATCTGGGTCACTAGAAGATGGTTTCACAGGTAATGGGTTCTCAAGTGGGGACTACACGATCGCCTTAACTGGGGTTCAGGCTACTCCTCCCTTAAGCTTGGGTGTCACCTCTGTTAATAATGTCGTGGGGACGGGAATATCTTTCAACAATGACTTAATTGCACTTGTTCAAGGAGTTTCGATTTCAGATTTTAGCAGTGGCTTTACTTTTGTTTAGAATATCAATTCAGTAATCCTAGAAATCGGATTTTTTGAGGTTTGAGCAACTAAATATTTGTTTGAGAGCATTTTTCAAGCCATGACCGCGCAACAACTCTGCCCAGCCGTAGCTTGAAAATTTATTTAACGTACAAAAAATCTTTTTTGGCAATGTGATGCCTATAATAAGTTATTTAATGTGAGTTCGACGGGTATACTCTCCCCCACAGCATCAGTGAGAGGCTTTGAAACCTTCATTTTTTCTTTCGTTCAAAACTCGAAATTTTACGCCAGTGCATGACAACAATGGAAAAAGCAACATTTGGCGCTGGCTGTTTTTGGTCTGTGGAAGCAGCATTTCGCCAAGTCAAAGGAGTAATATCAACCTCAGTCGGCTATATGGGCGGGCATTTTCCTGACCCATGTTATCTTGATGTGTTGTCGAGGATAACGGGTCACGCTGAAGTGGTGCAGATAGAATATGACCCGCAATCTGTGAGTTATGATGACTTGCTGGCGGTGTTTTGGGATATCCATAACCCGACAACCCCAAACCGTCAAGGGCCAGATAGAGGGGAACAATATAGGTCTGTGATCTTTTTTCACCACACCCAGCAAAAACAAGCAGCGCAGATGTCAAAGGCCAAGCTTCAGATGTCTGGGAGATTTGAACAAGATATTGTCACGGAGATTACGCCTGCTAAAGAATATTACTTAGCAACAGCAGAGCATCAGCAGTATTTTGAGAAGAAAGCAAAACACCAATCAGATGTAGATGATTTTGCCCAATGACTATCTAAGCCGCCATAAACTCTACATAATATTAAGAAAGCGCTTCACACTTCTTAAATAATCAGCTTTATTAAAACAATGGCGAGAGATTTACGGGGCTTCATTAAAATTCTGGAACAAAAAGGGCAATTACAGCGAATTTCAGCTTTAGTTGACCCAGAATTAGAAATTGCTGAGATTTCCAACCGGATGCTGCAAAAAGGTGGGCCGGGGTTGCTGTTTGAAAACGTCAAAGGTGCTTCCTTTCCGGTGGCGATAAATTTGATGGGAACCGTGGAAAGGATCTGCTGGGCGATGAATATGCAACACCCAGAAGAATTGGAAACTCTGGGGAAAAAGCTAAGTATGCTGCAACAACCAAAACCGCCAAAAAAGATTTCCCAGGCCATAGATTTTGGCAAAGTATTATTTGACGTGGTGAAAGCCAAGCCAGGACGGGATTTTTTTCCTGCTTGTCAGCAAGTGGTGATTCCAGGTAATGATTTGGATTTGTACAAATTACCCTTAATCCGTCCTTACGTTGGTGATGCTGGCAAAATTATCACCCTGGGGTTGGTAATTACCAAAGATTGTGAGACAGGTACACCAAATGTAGGTGTGTATCGCTTGCAACTGCAATCTCAAAATACGATGACCGTTCACTGGTTATCGGTGCGGGGTGGAGCGAGGCATTTGCGAAAAGCTGCCGAACGTGGGAAAAAATTAGAAGTAGCGATCGCTCTTGGTGTAGATCCTCTAATTATCATGGCAGCTGCTACGCCTATACCTGTAGATTTATCAGAATGGCTGTTTGCTGGACTATATGGCGGTTCGGGTGTGCAGTTGGCAAAATGCAAAACTGTAGATTTGGAAGTTCCCGCCGATTCTGAATTTGTCTTGGAAGGAACGATTACACCAGGGGAAGTCTTACCTGATGGTCCCTTTGGTGACCACATGGGTTACTACGGTGGTGTCGAAGATTCACCTTTGATTCGCTTCCAGTGTATGACGCACCGTAAAGATCCAATTTATTTAACAACATTTAGTGGTCGTCCACCCAAAGAAGAAGCGATGATGGCGATCGCACTCAATCGGATTTACACTCCTATTCTGCGGCAACAAGTCTCAGAAATCGTCGATTTCTTCTTACCAATGGAAGCTTTAAGTTACAAAGCAGCCATTATTTCCATTGATAAAGCCTATCCAGGACAAGCGCGACGGGCGGCTTTAGCATTTTGGAGTGCTTTACCACAATTTACTTATACCAAGTTTGTCATTGTCGTAGATAAAGACATAAATATTCGTGATCCTCGTCAAGTAGTCTGGGCAATTAGTTCCAAAGTTGACCCAGTAAGAGATGTCTTTATTTTACCGAATACACCTTTTGATACTTTAGATTTTGCCAGTGAGAAAATTGGCTTAGGCGGACGTATGGGTATTGATGCAACTACAAAGATTCCACCAGAAATAGACCATGAATGGGGCGCACCTCTAGAATCAGATCCCAATATAGCAGCGTTGGTAGAAAGGCGATGGGCAGAGTATGGTTTGGCAGATTTGCAGTTAGGAGAAGTTGATCCAAATTTGTTTGGCTACGATGTGAGTTAAAAATAGGACACCAGCATAAATGCTAGTGTCAAAAATTTGGAGAGAAAATGTGAAAAATAAGGTATTCAATGTTGGTTGGCAAGAAAAGATCAGTGTGGTGCTGCCTTGACTACTTGTTCTTAAAGAAATTTATTTGTTGGGGTAGACAGGGTAAGAGAAAATAAAGCTTATCTGAAACTTTATTCTACTCTAAAAATATGTCTACCCAACATCTTGAAGATATAGATAGCTTTCTTCAGATATCCGATGAAATTGCCACTTCTGGACAACCAACCGCAGCACAGTTTCTAGTAATTAAACAGTCAGGATACAGATTAATTGTGAATCTGGCATTACCAACTTCAAATAACGCTTTACTTGATGAAAAACAAATTGTGGAATCTCAAGGTATGGAGTATGTACATATTCCTGTACTTTGGGAAAATCCTACTATTGAAAACGTCACAGAGTTTTTTAGCATTATGGAAGTGAATGCCGATAAAAAAGTTTTTGTCCACTGTGCTGCTAATAAAAGAGTTTCTGCTTTTATATATCTTTATCGTCGGCTTTTTACAGATATCAATGAGCAAGAGGCAAAACAAGATTTATATAAAATTTGGGTTCCTAATGAAATCTGGAATAAATTTATTCAAGAGGTGATTGAGATTAATAATGCTAGCCTAGATATGATCAGATTGCCAAGCTGCGATCGCTAAATTGTACAAAGTATAAATAAAAGTTTACCTAAAAGGCTCGATTTGTTTTGAGTTATTAATCAAATTTGAGTCTATAGTTTTAGTTTTTCATCCAGAAATGAAATCAAGATGAAATACCATTTTCTCTAAATATTTCTTTACACTACCGAGAAAGCATTGAGTTGACTACTATCCGCAGTAACTTTTACTTGATATTGACCTAAAGTAAATCAATATGAAAATCACCGCAAAGGCAATTCTACCTGCAATAATCAATGTCTGCGTCGCTTGTTCCTGCGCCTGAAACTGACCGCCAAATTGAACATCGTAGCTTCGAGGAAGTAAGTTAATACAAGCGATCGCCTAGTTGTTATGCTAAACGCTAGGCTAGATATGATCAGATTGCCAAGCTGTGATCGCTAACTCTTACCATACTTAACCAACTACTTGGAGGCGCAGCCATAATCTCCTTAACTGAAGCATTAGACCTGAGATAATTGACTGCGAAAACTGATGACTCACAACTTTCTCAATAACAAAAAATTACTTTTTGACCGCTGGGCGATGAGCTATGATTGGCTCTTTCCTTCAGTGATTTACTTAGCTATTCACAAACGGTTGCTAGAATACGTCGATTTACCAGAGCAAGGAAATGTACTTGATTTAGGCTGTGGTACTGGACGCTTACTTAAACGCTTGGCGACTCAATTTCCTGACTTGCGAGGCACAGGATTAGATTTATCTTCTAAGATGTTGCAGGTAGCAAGACTGAGTAACCGCCACCATCCACGTTTAATTTATGTTGAAGGTAAAGCTGAATCTCTTCCCTTTGGTGAGGGTCAGTTTGATGCTGTTTTCAACACCATAAGTTTTTTACACTATTTAGAGCCGCAACAGGTACTAAGTGAGGTGGCACGGGTGCTTGCTCCCGGTGGACGTTTCTACTTGGTTGATATTACTACTAAAAAAGAAACAGAACCACAGCAGTTGCCAATATCTCCTCTGGGAATTAGGCTTTATAGCCCTAAACAACGTGAACTTCTCGCATCTTCTACGGGGCTATTGTGTTTGAGTCACCACTATTTATTGGGGCCTGTCTTGCTGACAATTTTTACTAAACCTACGATTGATAACAAACTTCCTTCGGGGCGAGGTAATAGGCAATAGGGTAAGAAATAGCCCCGAAGTAAAGAATTAGAGTATCCAGAAGATTATTGATTAGAATTTTAAGTTTATCTGCTAGCTATTTATGCCACTTGATAGGTGTATTGAGTTTCATCAGCATATACGGTGAAATATGGTAGCAACTGCTATGAGGCAAAGCCAAATGACATTTATACGATTGTGGCGATTCATCACAATTATGCTGGCTTCGTTGAGTCTGGGCTTGTCTATGGCTCATTTGCTGGAACTACCACGCAGGATGCAGTTTGACCAACAACTCTGGATCAGAGTGACCGTTTTTGAAAATGTTTATCGGTATTTTGGCTCAGTTGGTGCCGCATTTGAAATTGGCTCAGTTCTGGCAGCAATTGTATTGGCATTCCTCGTCCGCAAACGTGGCTCAACATTTTATTGGGCGTTGGGCGGAGCGATTTTTTTGGTGTTGGCTCTTGTTAGTTGGGTGATATTTGTTGCCCCCATGAATGCTGAATTTGCAACATGGCTGAATAATCCCGTTCCGTCAGACTGGACACGATATCGTAACCAATGGGAGTATGCACACGGAGTAAATGCCTTGATCAAAATGATTGGGTTAAGTTCACTTGTAATTTCTGTGCTGGTTGAAACACCGAAACGAAAGGTTGCTCATTCTGATCATTTGTGAAGCTGGTTTAGGCTGGCGATCGCAACAGAAAGTAAAGTATTGACTCACAAAGACATTGGAATATGCTAATTCAGATTGGAATATTTAATACTATCCCATTTCATAATCCCAGTTATTTTTTTTAATCTGGTTGAGTCGGGACAACGATAATGTTGCATGGGAGGGATAAAATTTATGGCTTGGCAAGCAGTGATTGAAGGTTCAGATGTGTGGGTATACGAGTATAGCGTTAACCGTTACAGCCAAATCAATGCTTTTGCCGTTCTCCTTGACGAAAAAACGTTAGCTGTCGTCAGCCCACCGACTGGAATGTCTGACAAAGACTTTGCAGCGATTGACCAAAAGGGTCGCGTTACTGCACTCATCGCGCCCCATTCTGGACATGACTTGGGTCAGGCAGAGTGGCAAGCGCGTTATCCTGAAGCTCAACCCTATGCTCCTTCAACCGCATTGAATCAACTTAACGCCCCCGGATTGCGTCCCTTTGCTCCGTTGTCCAAATTGTCTTCTTCCTCAAGTGTCGAGTTTCGAGAGGTTCCAGGGACGAAGAAGGGCGGAACTCTAGTGATTGTGCGGCGAGGCAAACGACCTGTTGTCTATCTAGATGAATTGGTGGGTAACTGGGCATCATTGCCGGGACCCTTCCTGGTCAAGTTGCTGTTCTGGCTGACCGGCAGTGCCCCTGGACTCAAGATTAATCAGGTGTACCTAAAGATATTATGCTCTAATAAGCAGGCTGTCGCTCAGACTGTACTAAATGCTCTAGAAGATGATCCGATGATCGTGCTTGCTCACGGGACACCCCTCACGAATAAAGGAGACATCGCGCGAGTTCGGACATTGGTAGAATCAGTTGTGGGATGATTTAGATACTTGATATTGCATGAACACCACAGGAACTCTGATCAGCTTTTTAGCTAATTGCGAGATGCCAAATTTACCCTTGAGAGATTGTGGCAAGTCCTCAAAAGTAACTGGCACAAAACCAAAACGGCTGTAAAACTTTACCAGTCGCTCGCCTAAACATTCAAGATACAATGGTTGCGTTGCTGTATTGATGAGATGCTGTGTGAGAAAAGTACCCAAACCGCGATTTCTCCAAGCTCGTGCAACAACTAAACTGCCAAGTTCTTGTACACTTGAGAAATTACGTAACTGTCCGCAAGCTACTAAATCTTCATTACATTCAATTACCCAAAATTTTTGCCAACGTAATTGTGTAGGGTCAAGTTTAGCTGAGAACACCAACAATCGAATCGACCACTGATCCGCAGAAGTTGCCTTGTGAAGAATGCATCCAGATGGTAACGAGAGATTGCTCTGGTTCATACTTTGCTAGTTTGTATCTACGCCGTCCTACTGAAGCAATTCTAAAAGCAAATTAATTATACAACCTGTTCTAAGTTCTTTCTTAAGGTGTTGCGTATTTAATTTGGATATGGGACGTGGGCAAGATACCTGTACTATAAATAATTTTATATTTTCGTCTTATACAGTTTAGCTGTACATCAGCTTAGCAGTGCGATCAGGTTAACATCTGCTATTTTGTAAATTCTTGTAATCATACATGAATAGTAATAAACAATACTTCCGACAGAGGGATCAATTAGCCATAACCAGATTCTAGATAGATAAATTCACATCCCTGATTTTCTTATGATGATGCCAATACTAAATGACAGGAGTGTTTATTATGGCTGAAGATAAAAAATCTAAGAATCAAGAGACACCCACCGCTTCTGGTGGATACCAAACTCCCATTGAGGAAGATATTCGCAAGACTGGCAACGCGGCTCAATCTGATGCTAAAACCAGTGCTACACCAGAAGCACCAGGAGAAGATACTGTAGCAGGTAGCCCCAATCAGGGAACTGAATCACGCTAATTGGTTTAAACTATCCCAAGTTGAAATCATTTAATCGAGTCTTTTCTAATAACCCCAATGCAGTAAAAGAATGGGTAATTGTGTTTTAAACTACTATTATCCATTCTTTATGTTGGTAGCAAAACCCTTTTTAGAAAGAAGGAAATTTAAGGCTTTTGAGTTGCTGATTCTGGCGATATGAGAATAGGCACTGCCCCTTTTTCAGAACCAATGATAATAATCTTAGAATTGGCGGATTGTGCCAATTTTTCAGTAGCTTCTATTGCCCGCAATTGCAGCACAGAGTTGGTAAGTCCACCAGAAATAATCTTTTGAGAATCAGCTAGGCCTTTAGCTTCAATGCGCTTACGCTCTGCCTCTTGACGCTCTTTTTCTAGAATAAATTTCATCTGCTGATTTTCTTGCTCTGCCTTGAGTTTCTCTTGAATAGCAGCTTGCAGACTATCAGGCATTTTAATATTTCTTAATAGGGATTCTTCAACAACGAAACCTAAAGGAATTAACTGTTGGCTTATTTGTTGGTCAATTTGTTGGGCTACCTCCTGTCGTTGAGTAGAGTAAATGGCAACAGCTGTGTATTTGGCTGTAATGGCACGGATTGTAGAACGAAATCTAGAAATCACTAGTTCTGTTTCATCAATCCCAATTGTTTTATAAACTGTTGCTGCTTTCTGTGGTTCAAGTTTGTACTGGAGACTGACATCAAGATTTAAACTTAATCCTTCTTGTGAGGTTGTATCTACATTTTCTTTTATATCTTTGAGGCGAGTAGAAAAATTAATGACTTTCGCAAATGGGTTAAGTAAATGTACACCAGGGATGAGAGTATCATCAGACACTTGACCAAACAAGTTGACTACTCCCGTATTACCTGGAGGAACAATTACCAAGAGCCTAGATATGGAAGCAAGTGCAGCAATAGCACCAATCACTAAAGTTATAGCGCGAACTATCCAGCGCGATCGCTCATTGGATATCTTGCCACTATTTAGATAAACGAGAATTGCTATCAGGCTAGTCAGTAGGGAGACTAAGAAATTCATGTGGTTTAGTAGTGTAGTTAAGATACATTAGATACTTTATGAGTACAGTATATACACTACTTTGAAAGAATGGGACTACTAGCTATCCTGTCCAGACGAGTGTGCTGCCAAATCTGTTGTAGGGAAGACTCTTTTTTTCATATAAGACCCAAGAGCTTGAAGATATTAATTGTAGAAATGTTACCTTGGTTCACAATTTAATATTAGCTTTTTGCTCTTAGCGATCGCCCTGTGCAATATAGCAGGGGACCTTAACTGGGGACAGGAGAGAAGTGCGGTCTTCTCCCTACAGCCCTTCTCCTTTAGGAGACGCTACGCGAACGGGGTCAAGGTTTGAAAGTCTGTTGTTGTCCGGGTTTTATGATCAGTTTATGTCCTAAACTAACTGGCTATCGCTATACATTAAATATTCTAGCGTTGCTCAATAAAAGTATAGTTTGATACCTTAAGCAGTAAAATCATAATTGAATAGAAAATTAGCAAGTATAAGCATTAATTCTAGATGCCAATTTGAAAATTGCTCAGCTATTAACATGATTTTACGATCACCTGTGAACGCTTCGACTGTATCATTTTATTCATAAGTCAGTAGTAGCTTGTTGTTGGAGCTAACACTGATTTGGTTGTTAGCGATACTTGCGTGAGTATTCTATGAACAGACTGTCAGAAAAATTTGTTGCAGGCGGTTTTAGCTTAGCATTACTGCTTTTGTGTGGCGTGGGAGCAATTTCAGGACTGAGCATTCAAAAGTTGAGGGAGGAAAAGCAATGGGTAATTCACACTCATCAAGTTCTAGAACATCTTGATCATTTGCGGATTGATCTTAGTAATGCCGAAAGTGCCAGAACTAGTTACATACTCACGCAAAAAGCAGTTGATCGAGAAACTTATAACATAGAGAAGCAAAAAGTCTACCAAACGCTTAAGTCAGTACGACAGCTAATCAGTGATAATATTGTTCAAAAAAAACGACTTGATACACTTGACTCCCTAATTGCCCAGAAATTTGCCCTGCTTCAACAGTCAATTAACTTGTTAGAACAAAGAAACTTAGACCAAGTAGGTCAAATGGCTATTACCGAGCAGTTAATAAAAGTACGTAAAAAACTTCAGTCAGTCGGTAGAGAAATAGAGAATGAGGAAAAAGCCTCATTAAAACAGCGGACAGCAATGACAGATGCTAGTTTTTATCAAATTATTATTTTAGTGAGTCTGGGATATGGTTTAAGTATTGTCTTGTTAATTTTGGTTTACTTACTGCTGCAAAAGCAAATTCGCATTAACAAGGCTTTATCGCAAGAAGCTATTCTTCTCGAACAGCAAGCCGCAAAAGCTAAACTGGCAGATATTTTAGAGACGGTTACAGATGCTTTTGTTGCCCTTGATTGCAATTGGTGCTACACCTATATCAATCAAAGGGCAGGCAAAATCTTCAATCGCCATCCTGAAGACTTAATTGGCAAAAACATCTGGGAAGAATTTCCTGAAGGTGTTGGACAAAAATTCTATCACGCCTACTACCAAGCTGTGGCAGAACAGCGAGTCATTGAGATCGAGGAATATTATCCACCTTGGGATATTTGGTTTGAAAATCGTATTTACCCATCTCCAGAAGGACTATCAATTTTCTTTCAAGATATCACTCGTCGCAAGGTGGCAGAAATAGCCTTAGAAAGAAATGAAAGGCGCTATCGCTCGTTGGTGATTGCCACTTCTCAAGCTATCTGGATAACTGATACTAACGGCAACATAGTAGAAGATATTCCATCTTGGCGAAATTTAACAGGACAAAGTGAGGCAGAAGTTAAGGGTAGAGGGCGACTCAATGCAATTCATCCCGAAGATCGGGAATTGACAGAGTTATTATGGACTCAGGCACTGGCGACTAAAAGTCTCTACAAAACCGAGCATCGCGTGCGGGTTGCTAATGGTAGCTATCGATTTTTTGCCGCGCGTGCAGTTCCTGTCTTGGATGACAATGACGAGATTCAAGAGTGGGTAGGTGCTAACACCGATATCACAGAACGCAAACTTGCCGAAGCAGCACTGCAACAGGCAAACGAGGAATTAGAAACCAAGGTTCAAGAACGAACAGCAGAGTTACAAAAGCTAAATGAAGAACTAAAACGCTCTAACCAAGAATTAGAGCAATTTGCTTATGTAGCTTCCCACGATTTACAAGAACCACTACGAGCCGTAACAGGTTATAGCCAACTTTTGGGAAAAGAGTATCAAGATTGCCTCGATGAGTCTGCCCAAGAATATTTAAGTTATATCGTGGATGGGGCAACCCGGATGCAGCGGCTGATTCAAGGCTTGCTAGCTTTTTCCCGCGTAGCGACTCGCGGTCAAGAATTTGCCCTTGTTGACTATAATGCTGCACTCAATGTAGCTCTGAATAATTTACATGTAGCGATCGCCGAAAGTCAAGCCATGATCACTCATGATCCTTTGCCAAAGTTACTTGCTGATAAAACCCAAATGGTGCAGTTATTCCAAAATCTCATCGGTAATGCTATCAAGTTTCGCCAAAAAGATCTGCCCCCACAAATTCATATCGGTGCAGTGAAAAGAGCCGAGGAAGCAGAAGAACTCCCCACTCCCCACTCCCCAGAATGGCTTTTCTGGGTACAAGATAATGGTATTGGTATCAAAACTCAGTACCTTGAGCGTATATTTGAGGTTTTCCGACGGCTACATACTCGTAGAGAATTTACTGGTACAGGTATTGGTCTAGCTATCTGCAAAAAAATCGTTGAGCGTCACGGGGGTCGAATTTGGGCTGAGTCTCAGCTAGGTATAGGGACAATATTTTATTTAACTTTGAATGCAAAATAAGTTACCTTATAAATTATGAGTTTCGCATACGTCTAATATATGCTTAATAGCTGTATTATTAACAATCAGGCATTCCGACATATTGAAATTCTACTAATTGAAGACTCTCCTAGCGATGCAAACCTCACCATCAAAGGGTTTCTGAATGCCAAAATCGCTAACAATTTGCGCTGGATTGAAGATGGTGAAAGTGCGATGAATTACCTACAACAGCAAGGAGAGTTTGCTGATGCTCCCCGTCCAGACTTAATCTTGCTCGATTTGAATTTACCAGGGATGGATGGGCGCGAAGTGCTAACAGAAATCAAATCAGATCCAAATTTCAAATGCATTCCTGTTGTTGTACTTACTACTTCAACTGATGAGCAGGACATACTCCGTTCTTATAATCTCAGTGCAAATTGCTATGTCACAAAACCCCTTGATGTCTATCAGTTCATTCAAGTGGTGCATCTAATTAAAGATTTTTGGCTAGCAGCAGTAGCCCTCCCACCAGATTCATAGGTTTAATAATTTCTAATTTCGCTTGCAAATCAGCAGCTGAAGCACTTTCTAACGAATAAAAATCAAGTGAGAGTTAAGCAAATTTATATAACCGTATCTGAAACAAAAGATCATGATTCACATTCTACTGGTAGAAGATAGCCCCACTGATGCCAGACTACTACGTCAGATATTTGTGCGTGCAGATCAACAAGAGTGGCACATGACACATGTTGAGCGACTATCTGAGGCAATTAATATGAGCTTAAAAAGCTCCACAATCACACCTGATAATTCTCAGACTGAAAGTGTCAAGCAACGCAGATTTGATATAGTCTTGTTAGACCTTAGCCTCCCAGACTCTACAGGACTGGATACATTGAAGGAATATCAGGCGGAAATACCACATATCCCAGTTGTAGTATTAACAGGGCTTGATGATGAAAAGTTGGCACTGCAAGCCTTGGCAGAAGGCGCACAAGACTATCTTGTTAAAGATCAAATTACCATGCAACTGTTAGTGCGGGCTGCACGCTATGCCATTGAACGGGGAGATATTCTCAACAAGCTACGGGAGACAGAGGAACGTAGCCGTCAGGCGCTAGTGAAGGAACAGGAACTCAACGAACTCAAGTCAAATTTTGTGGCCATGGTTTCTCATGAATTTCGCAATCCTATGACCACGATTCGCACGGCTTTAGAAATTCTTGAACATAACAATGCAGCACTCACTGAAGAACAGCGAGCTAAATACTTTGAACGGGTTCAAAATGCTATTAAGCAAATGCTTCAGCTTTTAGATGAGATATTGTTTTTGAGTAAAACTGAAGCTGCCAAATTAGAATATAACCCTGCACCTTTACATTTAGAAAACTTTTGTAGCGAAATTGCAGACATTTTTCAAATGAGGACATGTAGTCAGCACACTATTAGCTTTACTGCTCAAGGTGAATGTCACTACGTTCAAATGGATGAAGACTTACTGACTTGCATCTTAACCAATTTACTTTCTAATGCCATCAAGTATTCTCCCCAACAAAGTAATATTAGATTTGATTTGAGCTGTAATAATGGTACTGCAACTTTCCAAGTTCAAGATCAGGGAGTGGGTATTCCCCTGAAAGACCAATGCAATTTATTTCAAACTTTCTATCGTGCTAGTAATGTAGGTCGAATTCAAGGCACAGGTTTAGGACTGGCGATTGTCAAAAGGTGTGTGGATTTACATGGGGGTGAGATTCAAATAGAAAGTCAGCAAAATGTTGGTACAACGGTAACAGTGAAATTGCCATTGCGCTTTGTTTAATCATTCTAGTAATGAACAGGCTGGCAAAGTGATTGTAAATACGCTCCCTTTATCCAAGCCCGATGTCTGTCGATAAGTTGCTGTACGGCTACGCACTGTCACAGTACCACCCATACCCTCTACAAATGTCTTGACAATCGACAATCCCAATCCATAACCCCCGGTAGAACGATCGCGAGCTTCATCTACACGATAAAATCGTTCAAAAATCCGCGATTGTTCTTGTAAAGGTATACCACAACCTTGATCGCAAACTTGAATGATTGCCTCTTCTCCTTGCTGATTTAATTTTAAAATTACGGGTGTATTAGCTTCAGAATATTTAACAGCATTATCAATTAAATTTAATAATACTTGTTTGAGGCGATTGTAGTCTGTTTTTAACTCAATTGATTTAGTTATAGATTCAATTTTAATCGGGCGATCGCTATATTTTTCTGCCATACTGACAACTTCTGCAATTAAGTCATTCAAGATGCAAGGTTCCATCCGCAGATGTAAATAACCGCTATCTGCCCGTGCTAAATCTAGTAAATGCTGTAAAAGACGAATGGTGCGTTCTGCTTCTAAAGCCGCAGTTTCTAAAGCTTCTTGTTGGGTTGGAGTTAAGTTATTTTGCCGACGTAATACACTTTGCAAATAACCATGTACTATAGTCAATGGTGTGCGTAATTCGTGGGAAATATTACTCACAAATTGTCGCTCTTGTTCCCAAGATTGGGAAAGGCGAGATAACATCATATCAAAGGTTTTAGCTAGTTCTTTAACTTCGCTAGGTGCGTTATCTAAATAAAGTTGTGCTTGTCCTAAATCGGCTAGGGAAATGACTTGTGTCATTTGACTTAACTGGCGGAGCGGTTGCAGAGAACGTTTAATATAAAATGCGATCGCTACAGAAATTGTTATAACTGCCAAAATACTACCAATCCCCAAATTCCGCACTATTACTAAGAATATTGTCTGTTCACGGGTAACATCTTGTACTACAAACAACTTTCCTAATGTCTTACCTTGTACTGGTAACGCGCTACTACACAATACAAAATAGCGTTGGTTAACTTTTGCTACTTGGGGTTTAACTGACATCTCAGTTAAAGACATTAACTCAGCAGTTGTGGTCTGAGATAGCTGATTCCAGTTGGGAGATTTTGCCAGAATTTGATGATCAGGACTTTTTATCCATAAAAATGTATTGGGAGTTGTTAAGTTATTAATTGCCTTTTGTAACCCAGTTGATGATGGCATTATTTCGCTATACAGTTGCACATCACGGGGTAAACGTTCGGCAATTTGTTCAACATTAAGTTTATGACCATTAATTAAAATTTGCTGCATTTTCCAGCTTGTCCAAATAGCTAGGCTACCTAATCCCAAAGCTGAAACCCCAGCAACTCCAACTGTTAGGCGTACTCGTAATGAAAAAGGGTCAATTTTAGACCAAATTTTGCTGATTTGATTCACTTTGGTGCTTTGGGGTTGGGTGTCGGACAAGTTTTATTCACAAAATCACATTGATAAACGTAGGGTTCTTGCCAACTCAGGGGAATTTCTAGTAAGTCTCGTGTCCCTGTCATTCCTTGCCCGATAAATAACAATAAAGCAATACAATTTAAAATTGTATGCACAGTCCGCCAGCGATTAGATCTATCTTGATAAATATCTTGCACGATCGCTAAAGAAAAAATCATCAACAGGGCTGCGGTAATCCCAATATAATAATGTGACCAGTACCACTCATTTGTACGACGAAATACTCCATCTTGACAACCTATAATTACTAAACCAGCACCAGCTAAAGTTGCAAAAATTGCTCGCCATACCCGCTGTTTAGCTCGATAAAGTAATACTAAAGCAGCAATAGTTAAAACAAACATCAGTAGAATAAACACAACTTGAAAAGCAGCTTGATTCCACAATTGATTTTGCAGAATATTTTTGCCAATTGGGTAAGCTAATCCGAGTAAGACTAATCCGACAATTGCACCTGTAAGCCATTCACCTAATTGCTTGTGTTCTTTACCAACAACTGGAGGAATTTTACTTTTACCTCCAGCTAAATTTTGTAAACGACGTTGGCGTGTTTGCCAAGCAAAATTAATTACATTACCAATTAGTGGAAAGACAAAAATCACTGCGATCGCTGGATGTAAAAGCCCCAAAAAATCCGCTATTTCCATATCACACCCCTGACTAAATCATGAATAAATTTCATTTTTCCAAAGAAGCATAGCCAAAAGTAGCATTAAATTGACGACACCATATTGCCACAGATTTAAATTCTGCCAACTTCAGATTATCAGGTAAGGCATAACGTTGAGTACCATTGATCTTTTTTAAAGGAGCAATACTCACATAATCTTTTTCTTTAATCCCAGCTACGGGCGGTGCATCTGAGCGATGTAAAATCACAAATAAATCAGGGCCTGCATTTGTTTTAAAATTCTGATCAAACTCTAGATAGCGTTTTCCTTGTTCAGTGATGACATTAACTGTTCCCTGAGTGGGGTGTTCTCCAGCTTGAAACTTTCCAGACTCAGCCATTGATGCTGCGAATAGACTAGCTACAGGCGTTTGAGTTGCTGGCTGATTGGAACTTACTTGTTTTGTCAAACCTACAGTAAAAACAGTAGCGATCGCTAGAACGGCTAAATATTTAAATTTCATGGCTTTGATGTCCTCAAATTCATCTCTAAAGACAATTTAAAGCTTTATACCATTAACAAAATTAATTTAGGCTGAGAATTACCTAAAAATTTAGTTGCGTTATTTTTAGGTAATTCTCAAAAACTCTTGAGTTGGACATTATATTAATGTAAACAGTTATGCTTGCTTAGTTAAAATTTGAGTAATACAGTTGAGCTAATAGTTCAATTATTCAATTTTAGTACTTACGTAAAATTACCTCTGCTATCACTTTAATCAGTGGGTTAACCCTCCTGTAAAAGTGTCATCTGCAATTTGTTTTCTATCACCTATGCGTAAGTAAGTAGTACCAATTCTCTATGAAGATGCGCCTAATTATTTTGGGACGATCGCGAATTATCTTTAGAAAACCTTTGCGTACCTCTGCGCTAACCTCCGCGTACCTTTGCGTTGAAAAAAGCTAGGATTTGGCGCAGCTTCACAAAAAAACGGTATAACGTTTATTATTCAGGATAATTAACAGGTGCAAAAACACAAAATACCAGCCTCAAGATTTAGCAGTTTAAATTCTCCAACTCTGGTGTTAAAGAGAATTTTTAAATTACAAATAGCAACGCTGCTTTTATTAAGCATTGTAATTTTATTTAGTATTATCGCTGCACGATGGTTTATGAATGGCGGTAGAATTAGTAAATTTTTTGCTCAGATGCATGCCTTACAAATGAATCCACCAATTTGGTTAGAAGTACCAATGGTGAAAGACGAATATTTATTATTACCAACTTTAGGATTATTATTAACTGTATTTGTGGTGATGAAAATTTCTCCTCAACCTCGCATTTGGTCACGACGGTTGGTTGTAGGGATTTTAATTTTTTTAGCTTTACGATATGTACTGTGGCGATCGCTCTCTACACTGAATGTTGCCGACCCCTTAAATGGTGTAATTAGTTTAGTATTATTTTTCTTAGAAATGCTGATGCTATTTAACAGCATTCTTCAGCTATTTTTAATGTTAAATTTTAAAGAGCGCCACCGTGAAGCAGACGAAAAATCGCTAGATGTAATTAATAGCGTATTTGCTCCATCTGTTGATATTTGGATACCTACATATAACGAATCACTATTAATTTTGCGGCGCACGATTATTGGTTGTCAAGCTCTAGATTACCCTCATAAAGAAATTTATTTATTGGATGATAGTCAGCGTCCAGAAATGAAAGACTTAGCTGAAGAACTAGGTTGTCACTACATAGCGAGACTAGATAATAGTTATGCTAAAGCCGGGAATTTGAATCATGCGATCGCTCAAACTCATGGTGAGCTAATTGTTGTTTTTGATGCCGATTTTATTCCCACAACCAACTTTCTGAATCGGACTGTTGGCTTTTTTCAAGATGCCAAAGTTGCTTTAGTGCAGACACCCCAAAGTTTTTATAATGCCGATCCTATAACTCGTAATCTGGGCTTAGAAAACGTCGTCACTTCAGATGAAGAGATATTTTATCGACTAATTCAACCGATTAAAGATGCAGCAGGGAGTGTAGTCTGTTCTGGAACTTCTTTTGTGATGCGACGTAATGCTTTAGAAGAGATTGGGGGTTTTGTCACAGAATCTTTAAGCGAAGATTATTTCACAGGGATTCGCTTATCGGCTCAAGGCTACCGTTTGATTTATTTAAATGAAAAATTAAGTGCTGGTTTAGCAGCAGAAAATATGACTGCTTACGTAACTCAACGTTTACGATGGGCACGAGGTACACTACAAGCATTTTTTATTAAATCCAATCCCTTAACACTGACTGGGTTGAGCTTACATCAAAGATTAGCTCATTTAGAAGGATTATTGAATTGGTTTAGCAGTATTACTCGTCTTTATTTTCTGCTCATACCGTTAGCTTATTCGTTTTTAGGTGTAATTCCTGTTCGGGCAACATTGGCAGAACTCATATATTTTTGGTTGCCTTATTATCTGGTAAACCTAGCAGTATATGCTTGGTTAAATAAGCGCTCACGTTCGGCGTTTCTATCAGATATTTATTATCTGGTAATGTCTTTCCCATTAGCGTTAACAGTAATTCAAGTCATGCTTCATCCCTTCTCGAAAGGGTTTAAAGTCACACCTAAAGGTATAGTTAGCGATCGCTACATCTTCAACTGGAATTTAGCTTGGCCTCTGATTATTTTATTTGTTGCCACCGCCGCTAGTTTATGGCAAAACCTTTGTCTGTGCATAGTCAAAGCCTCTTGGGTGACAACAATTCTACCAGAAATTACCCAGCAAACTACAGGTACAGGTTTAGGTTGGTTTTGGAGCATTTATAATTTAATTTTGATTGGCATTTCCCTATTGATTTTACGGGATGCCCCTAAAACTGATATTTATGAATGGTTGGATTTACGGCGAATTGTGCGGTTAAAATTTGGCGAACATGAGGTTTGGGGTGTGACAACAATGATTTCAGAAGTTGGTATGGAAGTAGCACTAACTCAGAAGCTCCTTATGTATTTAATAGTCAATCAGCCAGTTAATATAGAAATTGTCGAGGAAAATTTACACTTGGCTGGAGAAATTATTCAGACTGAATTTGGTAATGAATTTCCTACAGTGCGAGTTAAGTTTGCATCAATGAGTTTGCCTCAACATCGCCGTTTAGTAGAAATGTTATTTTGTCGTCCAGGGCAATGGAAAAGCCAGAATACCCCAGGAGAATTGAGTTCACTGTGGTTATTGTTGAAAATCTTGCTAAAACCGCACCTGTTATTTCATAAAAAAGTGGATATCAGAGCGATCGCAGTTGCTCAAGTTTAATTTACATCAAAAAAATAGTAAGAGAGATTCGTAAGTACAACGTAGTACGATTATGCAAGTGAACGGGTAGACCTGGCGAAGTAGCGATCGCTCCCTAGCAGACACCCTAAAATTAGAGCAAAAGACGATTCCTCAAACAAGATGCGTATTTCTCTCAATTGGCTGCGGGAACTAGTAGAAATTAAACTTGCCCCAGAAGAATTAGCCGAAACCCTGACAATGGCTGGGTTTGAAGTAGAAGATATTGAAGATCGCCGCACTTGGGCTGATGGTGTTGTTGTGGGGAAAGTGCTTGAGCGTCAACCCCACCCCAATGCTGATAAATTAAGTGTTTGCCAAGTAGATATCGGTGTAGCAGAGACTTTAAACATTGTCTGTGGTGCTGCCAATGTCCGAGCAGATATTTATGTGCCAGTGGCAACTACAGGTACTTATTTACCAAATATCGATTTAAAAATTAAACCTGCAAAACTTCGTGGTGTCCCATCTCAGGGCATGATCTGTTCTCTAAAGGAACTCGGTTTACCCACTGATGTCGATGGGATTCATATTTTCCCCCAGGAAGATCTGCCATTGGGTAATGATGTGCGTCCCCTGTTAAATTTGGATGACGTGATTTTAGATGTCACAGCCACAGCCAACCGCGCTGATGCTCTGAGTATGGTAGGTATAGCACGGGAAGTAGCAGCTTTGACGGGTGGAAAATTGAGCATCCCTGAACCTAGTGAAGTATCGGTGACTCAAGATGCCGGAAATTTAACTTTAAAGATTGCCGATCAACAAGCTTGTCCTGCCTATATTGGCACAGTAGTTGCACATCTAAAAATTGCTTTATCTCCTGATTGGTTGCAACAGCGCTTGCGGGCGGCTGGAGTACGACCAATTAATAATGTGGTAGATATAACTAACTATGTATTGTTGGAATGGGGACAACCTCTACACGCTTTTGACAAAGAGCGTTTACAATCTGTTGCAGATGACACAGGTTTAACCGTTGGTGTACGCTTTGCCAATGCTGGGGAAACTCTCAAAACTTTAGATGGGCAAACTCGCACCCTCACAACCCAAAATTTGTTAATCACTGCTAACGACAAACCCGTGGCGCTGGCGGGAGTCATGGGTGGAGAAGAAACTGAAGTTCATCAAGGTACTCAAAGCTTAGTTTTAGAAGCAGCGTTATTTGATTCTGTAGCGATTCGCCGTTCTTCTCGGAGTGTGGGACTGCGAAGTGAAGCTTCTGGAAGATACGAACGAGGCGTTAACCGGGCTGAGTTGGAAATAGCCAATCGTCGGGCTTTATCGTTAATGAGCGAATTAGCCCAGGGAGTAATTGTTCAACAAGAAATTGCCGATACTCGCCCTGATCCTGCTACTTGGAGTCGTTCTATTGCTTTACGTTTAGAGCGAGTTAATCAAGTTTTAGGGCCAGTCGATTTGGGTGAAGAAACAGGAGAACTCAAAGAACAAGACGTAGAGCGCATTTTAACTGCATTAGGATGTCAACTAACTGCTTCAGGAGCAGGTGCTTGGAGTGTTACTGTACCACCTTATCGCTACCGTGACTTAGAACGGGAAATTGATTTGATTGAAGAAATTGCCCGTCTCTATGGCTATGATAATTTCTGCGATACCTTACCAGAAAAGTCGGAAGCTGGCTATTTATCTTTAGATCAGGAATTGATTCGTAAGTTACGCGCTCACCTGCGGGCGGAAGGTTTAACAGAATTAATTCACTATTCTTTGGTGAAGCCAGGAGATGATAGACAAATAGTCTTAAGTAACCCATTATTTGCAGAATATTCGGCGTTGAGAACCGATTTAATTTCTGGGTTGATTGATGCCTTTCAGTACAATTTAGAGCAGGGTAACGGTTCGCTGAACGGTTTTGACATGGGGCGAATTTTCTGGCAAGAAGAAGACGGTTTGCAAGAAGCAGAAGCCCTGGCTGGAATTATGGGAGGAGACCGCACCGTTGGTAAATGGTCAAAAGGCAGTCGTGAGCAGCAGATGACTTGGTTTGAAGCCAAAGGCGTTTTAGAAAGCGTCTTTCAGCAATTAGGCTTGCAAGTAGAATATCAACCCGATCGCCGCGATCCACGCTTGCATCCAGGACGCACCGCTTCTCTATGGGTGAGGGGCAATAAACTGGGGATTTTTGGACAACTACATCCCCAATTGCGGCTGGAAAAAGGTTTACCAGATGCTGTTTATCTGTTCCAGCTAGATGTAGATGTGCTGTTGGATTCTTTAGATGAAGACGAAATCCTCACTCCTGCATTCCAACCCTATTCGACTTACCCAGCTAGCGATCGCGATATTGCCTTTTTCGCACCTGTGAAAGTCTCAGTCGCCGACATTGAAAAATCCATTACCAAAGCCGGTAAGGGCTTGCTGGAATCTGTGGAATTGTTTGATGAATATCGCGGTGAAAATGTCCCCGAAGGGCAGCGGAGTTTAGCTTTTCGCCTGATTTATCGAGCAAGCGATCGCACCCTCACCGATACAGAAGTCGAACCAGTCCACAATAAAGTCCGCGAAGCCTTAGTGGAGAAATTCGGCGTTAACCTGAGAAGTTAGGAGTCAGTTGTCAGTTGTTACTCTCTCCTTCCCTCATCTTTTTCATTTCTAATTGATTGCCATGCCTAAATACATTATGTGGGGAACTTACTGCGAAGACGTTCTTGAAAAACGCTCCCCTTATCGTCAAGCTCATTTAGAGGGTTTAGCAAAACAAAAAGAAGCCGGTGTGCTGATTACTATAGGCCCCACCAAAGATGTCACACAAGTTTTTGGTATTTATGAAGCTGAAGACGAAGCCACTGTGCGTCAATTAATTGAGAATGACCCTTACTGGAAAAATCGCATCTGGACAGAATATTTTGTTAAAGAATGGATTCAGGCTTTTTAATTGTTTCTGCTGATGTGCCAGTTTTCTAATTGTCTACTAAATTAGCAAAACCTCTTGATACTCAAACGCCAAAATATCACTTTTAACAGGTGAAATTGGCGTTTTTTTAATGTAATTATAGAAGTGTTGTCACCTAAAAAACGTTGTTGTTGTCTAGATTCTTATTAAAATCCTTTACAACCGCAACTCGAGCTTTCTTTAATCAATTGATTTTCCGAGAGTGTATTACCATGAATCAAATCTTAAAACGCACATTTCTACCCAGCCTAATGGCTGCAAGTTTAGCTACTGTCACCTTAGTTCCCGCCAAACCTGCTGCTGCTGATGATCAAGTACTACAAGATATAGGTATTGGAGCCGCTACCGGTGTAGTAACTGGATTGATCACCAGATGCGGTTCTGTTATCAACAATGCAGCCAATGGTGCTGGTGCTGGTGCTGCGGTCAATGGCGCTAATGGTTTGAGACGAAATCGCAGAAACCGTAACTTGGGACAAGATGCCGCAGTCGGTGCTGCTGCTGGTACAATCACTGGTGCTGTTACTGGTGGTTGCAAAAGTCCTTTGAATAATGCAGTCAATGGTGCAGCGGCGGGTACAGTTATCCACATCTATAAGAATAGAAAATAGTTCCTATTTGCTGTACCTAAACATCGGTAAATGCGTTTCCAGTCTTTGAGAAACGCATTTACCAAGTTATGAGGTTGGGTAACTCTTCAGCTTGGATATTTACCAAGCTACCCAACTCAGTTGGATTTTTGGATATTGTCACAGACATCATTCTGAACATATTAATTTTGCATCTTCCTCAGTCTACGTCTAGCCCTTCGCAAGTTTTTTGGACTTACCCCGATGCAATCTGGCAAGATCCGAAAATTGAAAAAATTACTTTCTTGACTTGCTTGATTAAAAATTTTCCCAAACTTGACTAACCAATTTACTCAGCCAGCGTCGTTGCTGCTGATCTAGCACAGTGTCATCGGCTAGCACTTGGGCGGTTAATTCCTCCAAGGATTGACCTTGAGAACGGACAATTTTAATGACTCCAGCGATCGCTGAGGCGACTAGTTCTTCATCAACCGGCTTTTGTTGTAGAGCAAATATGTCTTGAGGACTGTCTGGGATGGGATAATTCATGGCGTGGGTTTACAGAAATTCAAAATGAAAAATAAATTTGAGAAATTATTAAAAATTCTTTACTGAATCTTTATTCAAGTAATAGGGCGGAGTTTAGCGTAATTTCTGCCTTTTTAAAATCCGTCTTAGTGAATAGATTCCTCGGAGATGTCAGCCAAACATGAAAGAAATACTCTATCTAGAAGTTCCGATTTCGGACATCGCAGCTGTATGTAGTTGGTTACAAACAGATTTTGCACCAGGAAATGGGGAAAAGGTGCTTACCCCCGATGGCTTTCGTCTGAAAATCCCTGCTGAAACTACAACTGCTGACACAACTATTTCCGAAAAATTACCGACTGAACTTTCTGTATTTGTCTGGTCAGTACAGCGTACCACTTATTTAAAAGTGTTCCGTTGGGCAGATAAACCCTTTCCCAAAGAGAGAGAAATCCTGCAACGCTTAACCACTGAAATTAGAAAGCGTTTTCCCCATCACTACCCTGAACCCCCACAGATTGATGCCCAGCAGTCAATTTTTGAGGCGTTAGCACCTCATTACCCCCTCACAGTCAAATACTTTCAGCGAATGCCTAAGGGTGAATATGACTTGAAGCGTGCCTATTGGTGGGAGCAAAGATGGCGCGAAGGGGTACGTAATCCGAAAGAGCCAAGGCAGGTGATTTTTAAAGGCGATAGGGCAACAGGAAATTTTGATGTCCAGTACGACTTAATTTATATCGGTGGTGCATTAGGGGCAATTCATGCGGCAGTTATGGCCAAACTGGGATATAAAGTCTTACTCATAGAGCGTTTACCCTTTGGACGGATGAATCGGGAATGGAATATTTCCCGCGATGAAATTCAAAGCTTAATTAATCTGGGTTTGGTGACATCCGCTGAGTTGGAAACCGTAATTGCCAGAGAATATAAAGACGGATTCAATAAATTTTTTGACAGCAATAATCCATCAAAACTGCGATCGCCTGTCTTGCACACTCCCACCGTATTAAATGTAGCCTTAGATTCAGAAAAATGGCTGCAAATGTGCGGGCAGAAGCTACGGGCAGCAGGTGGTGAAATCTGGGATGAAACTGAGTTCATGCGTGCAGATATTGATAAATCACAAGTTGTAGTCAAAGTCAAGCATTTACCAACTCAAAATGAGCAGCAAGTGAGTGGGCGGCTATTGGTGGATGCGATGGGAACAGCTTCCCCTATTGCTTGGCAATTAAATGGTGGTCGTGCTTTTGATAGTGTATGTCCAACAGTAGGAGCAGTAATTGCAAAGGGATTTGAGCCGGGAGTTTGGGATTCCCAGTATGGAGACGTGCTGTATAGCCACGGAGATATTTCACGCGGAAGACAGTTAATTTGGGAATTGTTTCCCGGAGAAGGTGAAGAACTGACGATTTACTTATTTCACTACCACGAAGTTAATCGAGAAAATCCCGGCTCATTGCTAGAGATGTACGAGGACTTTTTTACGATTTTGCCAGAGTATCGGCGTTGCGACTTGGATAAGTTGGTGTGGAAAAAGCCGACATTTGGCTATATACCAGGACATTTTAGTGTGGGGAGTAGCGATCGCACAGTTGCCTTTGATAGATTGATTGCGATCGGTGATGCTGCATCCCTCCAGTCGCCCCTGGTTTTTACTGGCTTTGGTTCACTGGTACGCAATTTAGATCGTTTAACTACACTGTTGGATACAGCCCTCAAGCATGATTTGTTAAGTGTCCGCAACTTGAACCGCATTCGTGCCTATCAAAGCAATGTTTCCGTAACTTGGCTATTTTCAAAAGGCATGATGGTACCGACTGGGAAATTTTTACCACCCCAGCGGATTAACTCAATGCTAAATACCTTTTTTGGATTATTAGCAGACGAACCCCCAGAAGTAGCAGATAACTTCATCAAAGATCGGTGTGACTGGTTCACCTTTAACCGCCTAGCACTCAAAGCAGCTCGCAAAAATCCTGCTTTGTTGTTATGGATTTGGCAACTAGCTGGGTTTAAAGATCTAGTGCGCTGGCTTGGTAATTATTTCAATTTTGGCATTCATGCTTTAGTCAGTACCCTTCTGAGTACATGGTTTCCACGCTTTTTGGTGCGAATTAGACCTTGGCTAGAACCCCGCTATCCGGCGTTGTGGTTACGACTGCTAGTGATTCATTATGCGATCGCCACTGGTAAGCCGCGATCGCGAAATCAAGTAACAACAGTTAAACCAGAAGCAATCATTCTGAATTAGTCATTAATCATTGATGCGTTGATGGGAGTCTAAATCTCCCATCACACGCAGTCTCTGTTCCCTGTTCCCTTTTAACCTTTTGTATCCACAGTGTTTGAGTCACTTCGTTTGACTACTCACTATTTGGACGAAAATTCGGCAGTTCTACCCATGCTAAGGATTTGCGTCCCTTGGGTGGACGCTCCGGATACACTATTGGCGAGAGTGATTGTGTTTCATTAGTCAAGTCTTCAGATGACTCTGGAGGCAAATCAGTCTCCGACAGTTCCACCTGATTTGATTGTAAGGTTGCTGAGTGATCATTCTCCGGTTCTTCAGCAGTCGTATTGCTCAGAGGTAAGGTGAATGATACTGGTGAGTAATTTGTTGATGAAAGTGTAGGCTCTTCCGCCTCCAAAGGAGTGGAGATAGTTGTAGAGGGATTTATTTCTTCCGCTGATGCTTCCAATGGCTCTTTTGATGAAACTTCTGATTGATCATCCTCCTCAAGAGTAGTTGCCCAAGTTTCCCACACAGGTGTCTCAGGCTGACTGATATCTACAGTTGTCTCAACAGTAGATGATGAAGATGCAGACTCAGAGGCGAAAAACATTTGAATTAGACTATCAAGCTGCTCATCTAGTTTTGATGAACCAACAGATGAAATTGTTTCTGGTGTATTTGGAGAGTCATCAATTTCTGTTTCTGAAGAGATATTTGGCTGAGAATGGGTAGGTTTCTCTTCTTTAATCGGCCAGTTCCAAGGAGATGAAGGATGGGGAGCAGAATTATCGCTTCTTGGAGGTGTTACAAAAGAGCGACTCCAAGGATGATCATGACTATTAGTCAAGGATTCTGGTTCTGATGACCACGGCCTGATTGGTTGCACATTGGGAAACAAAGACCGAGCTTTCTTAGAAAATCTCGTTTGGTGGCTGGCTGTGTACTGGGAATTATTGGCTGTTTCGTCTAGAGACTCATCGCTGGGAACTGTTGTTTCTAAACATTTTTCTAGAGCCGCCTTAAATTGCAGGGTTTGGCGTTGTTGTCGCATTAACCTAGTACGTAGCTCCCGACAAGCATTTTCTGATTGCAATACCTGCTGAGACTGTTCACTATAATTAGTTTGCAGTAGCGCACATTCCCGTTCTAACTGGGCAAGGCGTTGTTGGCTAATTTGTAGTTGTGATTTATAACTTTCAATAAAGATTTCTTGACGTTGTACAGTTTGTACAGCAGTTTCTAACTGTTGAAATAAGGATTTGATCTGTTCTTGGGCGGCGGCTAGTTCTTGAGTTTGTTGATTGAGCATTGACTCGGTAACATTGGAGCGCCTTTTTTGCCACTGCAAAGCTTTTTCTGACTCAGCTAGGTCATCTTTGAGATGCTCTACTTGCTCATATAAACCATTGTTAGCAGCACGTAATTCCTCATTCAATGCCAGCAGTTTTTGAAATTCAGCATTCATCAGGGTTTGCTGTTCGTTGTCAGGCTCTGCAACCCAGTCGTTCTGGTTTGCATCTGGCGGGGATTGGGTAGCTCGCGCCTCGTGCTGTGATTCTTCTACCGGTTTCAGGAGTGGCAAGTTTGTCATTGCCGTATTTTCAGAAGGCATCACTGAGTAAAAAGGACAGCTCGCCTGCTCTGGTTGTAGCGAATTAGCAGAATTTGAGGATTCCATCACAGCCCTGTTGTTTGAGGTGTCAGCTTCAATTCATCACTCTTGACCCGCCCGCATCAGAGTATTTAGTAAGTAGGTAAACATAATTAATTACACAAAGTCGTTGCGTTGACGTCAGCCTTCCCGTAGGGTATGTAGCGTTCGCCCTTGGCGTTCCCGCAGGGTAGCAATTCGCTTACGGCTGGGATTGCTACCCTGCGAGACGCTACCGCGTTAAGAGAAGCTATGCCAAAGGCTTTACGCTTCGCTCGCAATGGACTGTAAATATTTTTGTTCATCTACTTATTGCTAGCCTGAGCATTGCTAAATACGTTCATTTAGGGGTTGCTCTAGAGGCCAAGTTTGACTCTCTCTTACCATAAAGAATTAGTCATTCTATTCAGTATTCCCCATTTTGCATCTATAACTGATGCCGTTATAACATTATCAGCTTATAGTCCGTCAACCTTCGGAATGAAGGTTTTTTTGAGTTTAAATGTTACCAATGTATCGCCTTCAGTACAGCTTCAGTACAAATGCCGAGCAAAGGTTTTATCCTGCTTGGCTTTGATAAACACTTGTTTAGTAGTAGATTTCTGGCAAAAATTCACACGCTAGATAAATGTTAGCGCTGTATATAATTTAGCAAACACTTGGCTTGGAGAAGAAACTAATTTGATACTAAGCTTTATCACAGGGGACAGGGGACAGGCTTGACCTGGAGATTATGGCAACCAACGGGGATGAAATCCCACTAAAGGCAGTTTTTCTGGTCTGATTGTGGTAATGGCAGCATCGGCGATGGGCAATAGAGGCATTAACCACAAGCTACTGCTAGCGATCGCATCTCCATCGTCAGTTTTCAAAACTTTTGCAGCAGATGAAGCAGTAGAATCTGTCTGGGGGATCACTTGGTCAAATAACAAGCCCAAACCATCAGGCGATAAGCTCATTTGCACATTTCGCTGTTCGATGGGTAGTACCAGCAAAGGTTTCTGATCTCCAGTTTTGAGGTCGATTGCCACTAAATATGGCTGTTCTACATATTCTGCCTTCGACACTAGCTGAGTTAATAAGCAGTATAGGGTGGGTGAAGCAGGATCAAATTGACAATCGATAATAGAGCCTGTGGTTTTTAATAGTGGTTTCTGGATGCCTTGGTTTGTCACCAAAAACAAATCTCGTGTGTAATCGGTGTTAAATTTGACCATCGCTGCTTGTGAGCCGTCTTTAGAGAAAGCTTCCACTAGCCCAAACTGTGGTAAAAAATCTAAGGGTTTGTTGGCATCGCCTTGTAGTGGTAATATGGCTGCCCCTTGCCCTTGGGCAACTGCTACGGCTTTACTATCGGGTGTGATCATAAAATCTCCCCCAGGCTGGCTTTGCAGGCGTTGAGGAGTGGGTTTCTGAGTCGATTTATCGCTAATCACTGGCATAAACCACAGTCCAAAGTCACCGGGATTAGCTTTGCTCCCCCGCTGAACTACGATAGTTTCACCATCCGGCGATAAGTCAAATTTCAGGTTTTGATAATTTTTATTATCTAAAATTAGGTCAACTTTCCCGGCTGGTTTGGCTGGTTTTTCAGATCCCCCAGGAATACCTGTTGTTACTGTATACAACTGAGCTGAAAGCAAGTCTTGATTATTAGCAGCGCGAGCAGAAAATAAGATTTTTTCCCCATTTGGAAATGGCTTAAAATCCATCACAACCAAGTCTTTGGGGGTAAGTGTTCTTTTTTGTTCTTCAGTCAAATTGTAGACAACTAACTGTCCTTGGTTTTCTGGGTCGGCTCCTATGTAACTAATAACGCGATCACGTGTATGAAAGTTACCTAAAAAGGGTTGCATTACCCTATTTTTGCCTTCTTGTTCCGAAAACTTATCTTTTGCTCCCTGCAATTGCACTTTATAGTTTGTGCCATAGGGTGCAGGTGTTAATAATGTATAAACCATTCGCCGCCCTGCCCAACTGACTTTACCTGCTAAAGGCGGCTCAATTTTCAAATTATCCTCTACACTTTTTGTGTCCATTGGACGGCTAAAGTTGAGGGTAAAAGAGATATCTTCTGAGCCAATTTGTTGATTTTGCCAAGTAAAATCTCGGACACGAGCTGCCACTACATCACCTTGCAAGATCATAAATCCAATCAGCAGACTTAACAGCAGCATTAGGGCGATCGCTATGCGATCTAGTGGTTGGATAAGTGCTTTATTAGTCATTGGTTATTGGGCATCCCTTCGGAAATTAAAAATTAAAAATTAAAAATTAAAAATTGAATTGATTCGATTTCATTTTTAATTTTTAAGTGAACTGTATTGACTAATAACTATAGGGATTTTGCGGTTGAGGAATTTTTTTGAGGGAGTTAGCAGCAATGGTCAGTTGGCGTTTACCTCCTAATTCTTCTGTCGTCATTTTGCCTTCTACTTCCAGCCAAGTATCTGGAGAATAACGATCTTGATTATTTTCTAGTTTGACAGGTAGTCCCACGGGGTAGGCATCTGCTGCACAGCAAGATAATATAAATCGCGCCAAGAACAAATATTCTTTGCCTAAATCTGGTGGGTGGATGACAAATCCCTGTACTTTGACTTTTTGTCCTGTATATGAATCTGGTTCTGGATAAACGTTAAGTGTGCGTACCCACTCTACAAGCGATCGCTCCTCTGGGCGAACAGAAGCGCGAAAGGCTTGAGGTTTAATGCGGCTAGTTCCTAATAAATCAGTAGTCACACCCCGTTGCAGTGCCTTGTCGCTGGCAAAAACTTGCGGTGTAATGATGAAACCCAAAATCGCTGCGGTTAAGAGTAAGCAACCACTCCAACCAGGGGCAAACAAAGTAATATGTTGGGCATTTGGCACAATGTCACGCCGTCGTCGCCGCCGCCAAAGTTCCTGGGCTTTAAAGCCACCAACAAGTATCAAAATTATGCCAGTAACTATCACTAACCCAAAGTAATTGGGGTGAATTAGTAAGTTTAGCTTGCCAGTCAGCCAATATCTCAACAGTAAAATGCCCCAAGCTGTAATTGCTAGCACATCCAGCCAAGGAAGTAACAGATTTGGGATGATAGATTTGGGCTTTGGGTTAGTCATTAGTCAAGAGTCAATACATTCTGTAGGGAAAAGGGGTTAGTACCGCTACGCGTAATTCGTAATTACTTTTTTGCAATAATTTAGATTTGGACTTTAGACTAATTTTTTAAAGGACATGTAAGTTGATAAAAAGGGTGAACAGAAATGTCAATTGTGCTGCTAGAGCAAATAAGTAAAAGATAGTTCTAGGCTTAAAAATGGATAACATCAACCCAACACTTTTGATGTCAATCATCGGCCCAAATACCAAAAATGCTAACAAGGAACCACTGCTAAACGTTGAGGCAAAAGACAAAGCAAAGAATGAATCGACTGTAGAGCAAATTGATACTACTACAGCTAATATCAGCATGGTTACGATTGAGCTAATGGGGCCAGCACCGAGACTGAGGATTAATTCACGGGGAGCTAGCACTTGAATAGCAGCAGCGATCGCACTTCCTATAATCATTACTGCTCCCAATTCTCGTAATTCTTGGATGCTGTTATCCACTAGTAAACGCAGTTTATCTGCAAGTGGTTTACTAGGGCTGGAGTTTGGGGTATTTGCCTCGATTAAGTTACTTTCTATCCGTGTCGGAAAGCCTGCTTTACCTCCTAAAATATAAGTCCCAGATTGCAATAAACTAGGTGCAGTTGCTTGTTGTAGTTGGTAACGTTTGCCGTGTTTTTTGGTTGCAGGCTGCGCGGGGGGATTAAACTTTAGATAACGAGCGATCGCAGGTTGAACGACGGGACTCAAGTCTTTTTGAAAACTGAAAACAAAACCGAGAATTGTGGCGATCGATAGGGAAAATACCACTCTTAAAACTACTATTTCTGGCTGATCTCGAAATGCCGTCCAAGTTGCCCAAATCA
This sequence comes from Halotia wernerae UHCC 0503, assembly GCA_034931985.1. GTDB lineage: Bacteria > Cyanobacteriota > Cyanobacteriia > Cyanobacteriales > Nostocaceae > Halotia > Halotia wernerae. Next base: position 39,676 of record JAYGHB010000095.1, on the reverse strand, counting down.
CGATGGGGTTGATTGTTGGTGCTGCTAGCAAAAAACCAATTGCTACAGGCGTAGGTACTCCCTGCATCAGGAACCGCCGCGCTACTGGCACGTTTCCGCACTCACACACTGGAAACAAAAAGCCGATCATACTACCGACTAAAGCACCCAACAGGGGATTTTTGGGCATTCTTTCTACTAGTTTGCGCTCATCAACAAAAAGCAGCAGCACACTAGAGAATAAAACCCCTAGAAGCAAAAACGGCATCGCCTCGACTAGCAGACTCAGAAAGATCGTGAAACCATTGTTCAGTTGATTCATTAGCCTCGCAGTCAAAAGCGGTTTGAAGTTTTTAGGTTATGCCTTGTCATTCTATCGAAATGGGGATCAAAACCGTGTATGGACAGCACAGGATCATTTAAACATTCACTCGGTATGAGATTTGTAGTTATGCTTTAGCGCTCATTAGCGCCCACAAGTTATATAAATAGTCATTTTACCTGAGTGCATTTACTGGCGATCGCTATTTCTAAGATTGTCCAAGTTCCGAAATAGTTCCGAGTTATGGGGATTAAGCATATATCAGCATAACGTTTAATTACTTAATGTTTATACTGACTCTAGACTGACTAGTTAGGATGTTATCTTCGACGCATTTTCATAAAACATTCATAGTTTTTAAACATTCGGGGATCGCTGTTGGTTACTAACAATCGTGATTTTAGCTATTTTTTAACAAAATTGAATATGAGCTTTGGTTGATATTTACTACATAAATTCTCAAACTGCAAGTACAAAGCGGAATAAATACGGTAAAAATACATAAGTAATTGTGCGAAAAGTAATAGAGACTGGCAGAAGTTAAAATGTTAGCTTATTGCTAGCTAGCTAGTTATTATATATATCAGGGTTTCCAGTGCCACAAGAATTTAATTCCCTCATATCACCGCCAGTTTTGTCTTTGGGTAGCGATCGCGATCTGAGTTTAGAATCAACTCTCCAAGAATTGCCAATGTACAACTTTCAGGTAGAAATAAGTTGTAATGGCACCGAAGTTGCTCATTATTTAGATAAATACTCTATGCTACCGGGAGCAATCTTGCTAGAACAGGGACAATTCATCGGGGTGATTTCGCGGCGGCGACTGCTGGAGTTTTTAATTCGCCCTCGTGGACAAGAGTTATTTACCGAAGAAACTTTGGGTGTCCTCTACAGCTATGCGCGTACAGCTATTTTGCTACTTCCTGAAACAACACCAATTTTGGCAGCGATGCAACAAACTTTGAGGAGGCGATCGCCCGAACTTTTGGCAGAACCAATCGTAGTACAAACCTCTGCCGATACCTACAGATTATTAGATATGCATGACTTGAATCTTGCTTCATGGCAAATCCAAGGAATAGAAGCTCAGGTGCTGTATGAACGCAGCCAAGCCCAAATGATTCAAAATGATAAAATGGCAAGCCTGGGGCGCTTGGTAGATGGAGTAGCACACGAAATTTTAGATCCAGTTGGGTTTATTTGGGGTAACTTAACTTACGTTTCCAACTACAGCCAAGACTTACTAAAGCTAATAGCTGCTTACGATCAAAACTTAGCTCATAGCTCAGAAGTAATTGAAAATCTTAAAGAAGAGATTGAATTTGATTTTCTAGAACAAGATTTGTCAAAAGCACTTACTAGTATCCGCACCGGAGCCGAAAGATTAAAAAAACTTGTCACCAGTTTACAAAACTTCTGTCATATCGATGAAATATATCCCAAGCCAGTAGATTTACATAGTTCTTTAGATAATATTGTTTTATTAATTAAAAGCCGTTTAAAAGGAGAAATTGAAATCATCAAAAGCTACGGTAAACTGCCACCAGTATTTTGTTTTATGGGCCATTTAAACCAAGTATTAATGAATATTTTTAGTCAAGCGATCGATGATTTACTTGATGAAACAGCCCGACAGCAGATTAATTCAGAATCTAATAAAACTTTTACCAAACCGCGAATTGATATCACTACAAAAGTCGTTTCCCAAGCAGCAACTAAACCAGATGCACCAGATTCACGATGGGTTTCAATCTGCATTGCTGATAATGGTTCAGGCATGTCTGATGAGTTACAACAACAAATTAGAGAATCTTTTTCGGTAGAGAAACGGGCTGACAAAGAAACCAGTTTAGCCGTTAGTTACCGAATTATCACCGCGAGACATGGCGGCAAATTTAATTTACGTTCACACGTTGGTGTAGGGACTGAATTTGAAATATTATTACCCTTAGTTTAATTCAGATTTAAAGATACTGACGACGGGCTGAATATCGCAAATAACGATAAATTAACCACGCCATAATTGCAAAAATCAGATTGAGCAAAAAGCGGTTAAATATAAACCATAAAATATCAGGGTGAAAAAGCTGCGATGGACTTAGAGGACTGAGCATTTTTGCTAAAAGAAACAGCCCAAAAATCGCATTTCCTCCCATAAATAGGGCAAATATTACTAAACCCCGCTGCCAATAACGGTGCTGTGGTGTATGCCCAGAAATCAGGATAGTAGGGCGTTTGCCTGCCGCTTTTTGTAATAATTGCTCCATTCGCCAAAACATCCACAACAGAAACGGAAATAAACCATAGCTAAGAAAACGTATCGGTGTTGAATAACGCCAAGCACTAGAAAGAACGTTTACTAAAGCATGGCAAACTACAGAATTTATCCAAGCCCTAAAAATCAACTTTTCATTTCGATGTAACCGCGTCGTCGAGGAAATATATATTCCTAAAGCATATCCCCAAGGGGCAGAGAACATGGCGTGGACTGGCGTACCAATACTACGATCAAGAATTGATGCAGTTCCGTGGAAAAGGTAAATCCAGTTTTCTTCGGCAGTGAATCCCAAAGCCACGGCTATGGTAAATAAGAAGATACTAATAGGTCGTAATTGATGTTTGCTTTGAAGAACATAGGTGGGAATAACAACTGCTACTAACTTACAGCTTTCTTCAATCGGCCCCACTTCCACAAGCTGGCGCCAGAAAATACCAAAAAGTGAATATTTGGTATTTTGCCAGTTGAGTACAGTTTCAAAAACCCATTCTAAGCCGAGGGCAGCAAAACCAGATATACCCCCAAAGATAAATAACAAAACCAACCTTAACAAAGAGGGGGCAAACTGAACACGATAATAATAAAAGCCTAAAAGTAATAGTGGTGGAATCGCTGCCCACAGCCCTAAAGAGACATCAGCCACTCACTTGAGCAATTATGGTGCGGTGACGAGGGCTGTTGCTGGTAATCGTGGGGGTCTGGAAACCTGCCTCAACCATAGCTTGCTTGATATCCAAAGTGAAATATTGGTCTAAATAAGGTTCTGTACTTTTGAGCAGTGTCAAAATGTAAGGTGGCATTTTTTTGTATGCTTCAGCTTGCGGATTTATATCCATGATTGCCAAATAACCACCCGGACGCAGCACACGTTTTGCTTCAGCAAAAATCTGTTGGGTTGCTAATTGTGGTAATTCGTGACAGACCAAAAAAATCGAGACTAAATCAAATGAGGCATCTGGTAGTCCAGTAGATTCAGCCGCAGCATGAACCCAGTCGATTTTAGTCTGACGCTGTTGGGCGCGGTAGTTAGCAACGGCTAAGAAATAGGGAGATAAGTCTAAGCCTGTAATTTTAGCGTGGGGATAAACTTCTTGCAGGGCAAAGGAACTTAGCCCTACACTACAACCTAAGTCTAAGATATCTTGTGGTGCATGAAGAAGAGAGGTTTTGAGGATATTGTGGTAACTTTGGCGTAGTTTGGCATCGCCTTGTATATTAGCACCTTGCCAAATTTTAGCGTGAACAGCATAAGCAGCAGGTTCTACCTCAAAAGCAGCTTGCCAGCTAAGATTTCCGGTTTCGTAGGCGTGAAATGAGGTGAGATAGTAATCTGGGTAGGAAATCTCAGGATTTTGGACTTGAGTTAGATCAGTTACCCAATCAAGCGCCTGTAATTTTTGTACTTCTTTCGTCCAAGGCACGCCAATTTTCTCAGCGCGTTTAATCATCATTTGTCGGGCTTGGTGCTTGGCTAGGTTGGCTAGAGGTTTGATTGCCAAAATGCCATTTACTAAGCGGGTAGCTAAGTTAGTAGAGGTTTGTACAGCAGCAGTCATAAGTTTGCGTGAACAGTCTTTTTTACTTATGACACAATACGGTTCAATTAAGAAAAAAAGTAGGTTGGGTTGACATTAGGAAACCCAACATTTCCGAGGGATTTGTTGGGTTGCGCTCTGCTTAACCAAACCTACATTAGTCTTAGTTTTAGCCTTATCTGAACCGTATCGACTTATGACATAATTTCTGCAAGCTAGTCTAGAAGCAATGGTGAAGGTTTTTGATCCCAGACTGATAAGATTTGGGTACTCAGCAAAATCTATCTCACAGGAGTTGGTAAAAAGCTGAGTGCCATTTAAAAAAAAATTACAACAACTTCTCTATGGTCAATTATGGCAAGAGCAAGAAGAAGAAGAGCGAGTGGATTTCTTAGAGATTTTCAGGAATTTGCCCTCAAAGGTAATGTCGTTGACTTAGCGATCGCTGTGATCATTGGTGCTGCTTTTGGCAGAATTGTCACTTCTTTGGTTGAAGATGTGATCATGCCATTGGTTAACCCTTTGATTGCTGTAGGAGGCAAAGACTGGAGAGCCATCACAATTGGCCCAGGAATTGCTATTGGTCAGTTTGTCGGTGCGATCGTTGACTTTGTGATCATTGCCTTAATCTTATTTCTGGCAATTAGAGCTTTACAAAAATTCAAAAGACAAGAAGAAGTCGTCACCGATCCCCCACCAGATCCTAACCTTGTAGCTCAAGAAAGGCTGACTAATGCATTGGATAGGCTGACATATACTTTGGAATCTCGCAATACCCATAGTTAGGGGTTAGGGGCTACGAGTGAAGCAGGGGAGCAGAGGAAGATGAAAAGAACAATGCCCAATGCCCAATGCCCTACTTTGTAGTACTCGGTTTGAAAGCTAACAACATCTCTACTTGACTGGTAGATTTATCGGGGCTAGTGGCAGTAGCACTCATACCACGAATCGAACTTAGGATAGCGCGGGCTTCAGGTGAGATAGGTTGCCCTTGTGCTGCAAAACGATTTACTAAAGACATGGTTTTATCCATATCTAGGTAGAAGTAACCACCGTTGGGTTTTTGCAAAGAACCAGTCACAGCCTTAAAGGTGTCGCTAGTATCGAGAGATGATTTTTTGGCAACTGTCAAAGACTCAGCAACGGGGCCTCCAATTGCCAAAAAGACGGTATCTTGATCTAGCCAACCGTGGGCTAGTAAGGCTCCTTGTTGGGGTATTTGCCATTCAGTGACGTTTTTGCCGCCGAGATTTCTTTGAGCAACGTTGATGTTTTGTGCTTTCGCCAGATTATCTAGTTTAGTAAAAGTAGCTTCCGCAGTTTTGCGATCGCCTGTGTCAAATACTAACGCTCCGCCAAAACCCAAACTTGCTAATACACCTTGATTCGATGGAATAGCACCAAAGCCAAACTCCCCATCCATCCACCCAAAAATATCTTTATCTAAGTCAAGATCGACAAATTTCAGTTGTCCTCGCACCTGTTCGAGTACTTGTTTGAATTCTGGATAATCTTTTGACTGTTCTACTAAAGTTGTCCAACCACGGCTGATGCCAGTACCACTAACTAAAGCAAAGGTATCAATGGGAAACTGTCCTACAATATTGGCGGGAGTTGTTTGATACTGGAATTTATTTAGTTGCGGATCTAAATTGGCGATCGCTTTTAGCCGCACTCCGGCATCATCCACACCAACACCTGCCACTAAAGATTTTATCTGTTTCAACTGTGACAAGGTTTGTGGAGGCAATTGCTTTGCTTGAGGACTGGCGGCGATTAATTGCTGTACCATGCCCGCATAGTCTGGTACGTAAATTTGGGCTAGAGTATTTTTTACATCTACATTTTTATTCAAAATACTATTTGCACCTTCTTTACTAGCAAAAGAGGGCTGTCCTTTAAAGGTGTCAATGGCATGTTCTACAGCTTGCTTTTCGGGAGCTAACACCAAGTGGCTATTATTTAAAACTACGCTATATGTTGGTTTGCCATTTTCTATAGTTTCTGTAATTTTTTCGCCTTTATAGTCAGATTCCTGGCTTTTGACTTTTTTTTGCTCTTTAAGTTTTTTAGCAAAATTCAAAGCGCTGATTTTGTCCTTGATCCCCACTACCATCAGGATCTTCGGTTCTGGCTGTGATTTTATGACAGGATTCGCTTCCTGAGAAGACTCTTTCAATTGTGCGGGTTTAGTTGGGTTTGGCGGTAGCATTGCAAACATCACACCACCAACCCAAGGTTTTATATCTTTTTCATAAGAAATATCACTACCCTTAAACATATCCTGATTAAAGTCTTCTAGACCTTTTGCCAGTAACTTTTGCGCTTCTGGAGTGCCAAACTGCTGTAACTTTGACCAGGCTTGCTGGTCAGTTGTGATATAAGTTGCCATGATTGCTGTTGAAGGTACTAATTTAGCACTGCCTAGAGCGCCTGAGATATCACCAGCAGGCCCTTTTAAGTACATGTAAGCAACTACACCTCCTGCTACTAATACGGCAGCACCGATCGCAGGAATGAAAAACTTCGATTTACGTTCAGGCATGGTTGTGTCCTCTTTTCCTCAAATTGTCACCGAGGTTAGTAAAAACGTCATTATAAAATTCTCAGAATTATTCTCAATCACCACGCATGTATCGATATTTACTAATATTTTTTTGACTGAGGTAGAAAAGCTATGTGAATTTTAATTTCGCGTATTTAATCCGCGAACTCATCTTTTTTGTCCAAAATCCGAATAAGTAGAACTATAGCAGTCCGCTTTGATTTCTGAACTTACTTGCATAGGCAGGGAATAGGGAACAGGCTTTTGCCGTGAGGCTTCGACTGAGACGTTCGGCGAAGCTCAGTTGAGCCATAGAGTCGCGCTCACGCCGAAGTCCGAACAAAGACAGGGAAGAAGGGAATAGATGTGTACTGAATTTTTTCAAAAATCAAATAGGAGTCCTATATGTTATGAAACGTAAACATACATAAAATCCTTACCAATGACAAATGAGAACTATTACTATTAAGAAGGCAGAAGGAATCCCCATAAATAAATTAGGGACTAGGGGCTAGTACCGCTGCGCGGAAGTCAAAAGTCAAAAATCAAAAGTCAAAAGACTTGTATTATCGGCTTTTTTACCATTTTTACTGGTAGTTTTATTTCCGCCGTGCTGTACTAGTGTTCTGTCAAGCCAAAAATGACGGGAGCAAGGGAAGCAGCAAGGGGGAGAAAAGAACTGGATTTTTACGATTAACCCAGCAAACTTACCTTAACAGACTACTAAGGGCTAGAGTGGTATATTCCATCTATATAAAACCGCTATAAGTCTCTAGTACGAGAAAGCAAAAGTAAAAAGTCAAAAGGCAAAAGAAAAAAGTCTTACACCGTGAGCTTTTTGTCTGCTTTAGATAGTAGGTTTATTTCCGCCGTGTTGTACTAGATATATATACAGAAGCTATTGTTAGTTATGCTAGTAATTTAATCTGTTAGTCACAAAAATGCATCTCTGAAGTTTGTTTAGCCCTATTGTAGAGATTTTATTAATGGCAAAGATGTTTATGGGAAATAATGTTATAAAGTGGCTACCTGGCATTAAATAACCAATGAAAATTATTCTTTTTTGTTCTTTTTAAATTAAGGAGAATGTAACACAAAACACAGTTTTAGTTTGTTGGATCCTTTGCCCTGAATATAGACCTCATAAGTACGATCAATGAATACTTTTTTTTGTTCTGATTATGCACGACAGGTAGGAGAAGATGTTATTGGTAGTGCGAGTAATTACCAAACTTATGTTTTAGTTGAATGTCCACCGCCGTGGATGTCAGAAGCTTTTAATTCTAAATGGATACCAAAAAATTTACATATTTTGGTAGAAGAGATAAACCGCGCTAAATTGCCGATTAGATTTCTTTTAATTGCTAATGATTTATCACATAAATCAGATCATACAACTTTGTTGATTTATCAAAAGCAAGCAGGTCTAAGCTACGGATATCGTAAGCACGAGTTTAAACTGCCAGATATTCAGCAAGTAGCCGAATTAGTCAGAAAATGTTTACAGGGAAAAATGCCTGAGTATGAAATAGAAACAAGTATAACTAGAGATATTTTAGTGTGTACTCACGGTAGCCATGATCAGTGCTGTGCTAGATACGGTAATCCTTTTTATTTTTATGCTAAAGCGACTATCTCTGATTTGCACTTGGAAAATATTAGAGTTTGGCAATCTAGTCATTTTGGTGGACATCGATTTGCACCAACAGCTATAGACTTACCAGAAGGAAGATATTATGGCATTCTTGAACAAGAGTCATTTCGGTCAATTTTGACGCGTACTGGTGATATTCAATGCCTCAATAAAGTCTATAGAGGCTGGGGAATTTTGCCTCCAGCGATTCAGATTTTAGAAAGAGAACTAATTCTAAGCAACGGATGGAATTGGTTCAATTATCAAGTGAAAGGTAAAATTATTGAGCAAAGTTTAGATAACAACACCATTTTAGGTGAGCTAACTTTTGAAGACAAATCTGGTTCTCTCTACACTTACCAGGCTAAATTTGTTAAAGATGAAACAAAGACTTTACAGGTAAAAAGTTCTTGCAAGACAACGGGAAAATCGGTTTTTGTCAAATATGCTGTAGATAGTCTTTGGCTTGCCTCTCATAAAATCGTAACTTATAGTACATGATTTAGTGAAAGAAAAGGGTTGTCATCTACTAAATAGTAGAAAATAGGAAGTAGATAAAAAAAGTTGTTAGATGTAGTAAATTTTCAAAAATAAAATATAAGCCCTATATTAATACCTTTGCCTTTGCTAAAATAAGAGCTTACAAAAATTTTGAATTTGTATTAACCCTTATCATTGCGTCTTACGAGGTTCTTATGTCAGAAGGAGAAAAATTGATCGCCATCAACACATCTGATACACCGACAAGAACTAAACCCTCAAACTATCCTGAACCGTTTGCATCGCGTATGGTGGGCAGGGAGAAACACCCACTTGGTGACCTGTTTGGCATCACTAACTTTGGTGTAAACCTAACACGCCTAGCTCCCCAGGCAATTTCAGCCCTTCGTCACGCTCACAGCAAACAAGACGAGTTCGTGTACATCTTGGAGGGGCATCCAACGCTTTGTACCGACGAAGGTTGTACACAACTCTCCCCAGGTATGTGTGCCGGCTTCAAGGCTGGCACTAGTAACGGCCACCATCTCATCAATGAAACCTCAGAGGATGTTCTTTACCTCGAAATCGGAGACAGAACACCGCAAGACGAAGGCAGCTATCCCGATGACGACCTTATGGCCTTGTTAGAAAATGGCAAGTGGAGATTTGTCCACAAAGACGGTACACCGTACTAATTTTGTCAGATCCAGTAGAGTGATCAGGTATTGCTATATAGATTATAATTATTTAGTTACTAGAAAATTATCTAAATTGAAAGCAAACTGTTCCTTAGTTGATAGTAAAAAACCAGAAAGCATCAAATTATTAAATTAACTAAGTTCCTAACATTTGCAAGTTGTGCAAAGTGGCATACATTCCACCTTGTTGTAATAATTCATCATGGTTTCCCTGTTCAATTAATTCACCCCGCTTCAACACAAAAATTCGATCCACATTGCGAATTGTAGACAAACGGTGAGCGATAATGATCGCAGTACGTTTTACTAAGAGCTGGTTTAAGGCTTCTTGAATTAAGGCTTCTGTCCCTACATCCAAACTAGCGGTTGCTTCATCTAGTATCAATATTTGCGGATTGCGAATGGCTGCACGGGCAAAGGCTAAAAGTTGTTTTTGACCACTAGAAAGATTTGTACCTCTTTCTCGCAGTTGAGTATTATATCCTAGAGGTAATTGTTCAATAAACTGAGCAACGTTTGTTTTTTGTGCAGCTTCTTCGATTTCTTCAAAGGTGTAGCGATCGCCTAAAGTAATATTGCTCTTAACATCGCCAGCAAACAAAAAGCCTTCTTGTAAAATCACCGCCAGATAGCGTCGCAGTTCTGCTTGGGGTAATTCTCGAATATCTACGCCATCAATTAAAATCCGCCCTTGAGTGGGTTCGTAGAGGCGACACAACAGACGAATGATTGAACTTTTACCTGCGCCAGTGGGGCCTACCAAGGCCACTTTCTCACCAGGATGAATAATAAAATCTAAGTCTTTAATGACATAATCATCATCTTTGTAGGCAAACCAGACATGTTCAAAACGGATTTCTCCTAATTCCGGCGCAGTATTGAAGTTTTGTGATGACAAATCGGCAGCAATTTCGTCAATATAGCCGAATTTAGCATCAAACATAGAAAAACGCGTATTGACAGTGGGGCGATCGCGGATTTCTATCGGTTCATCTAAAATATCGCTAACACGTTCAATAGCAGTAAATCCAGCTTGAATTACAGTAAATTTTTCGGCAAAATCTTTGAGAGGATCAAATAATCTTTGAGCATATAAAACGAATGCTGATAAAGTCCCAAAGGTGAGATTATTTCCCAACAGCAACCACCCACCCATCCAAAGAACACCTGCAATGGCTACTAAGCCAATCCATTCCAGGGTTGCAGAAACAGCTGAATCATAAAAAATGGTTTGATCTACTTGTTCGGTATAGCGTTCATTACTGTTGCGAAACACTTGGGCATTAAATTTTTCTCGTCGGAACAACTGCACTACATTCATACCAACTACATTTTCTTGTAGCTGGGAGTTCAAAATCGAAAGTTCTTCCCGTGCTTTGTAGTTGGCTTTGCGATATTGCTGCTGAAAGTAAATAATCATTGAGGTGATGGGTAAAAGTATCACCAATAGCAAGCAAGCAAGTTGCCATTGGATAGAAACCATCACGCCAATGATGACTAGCATAGAAAATACATTGGATACAATCCCGATCGCCCCAGTCGAAAAGACATCTCCCAAGACTTCCACGTCACTAGTCAGTCTAGTAATTAACTTACCTACGGGTGTTCGATCAAAAAAACGCACTGCTAGAGATGTCACATGATGAAATAAGTCCCGGCGAATTGCAGCTGTGATTTGTTGCCCTAGCTTCTGTAGTAGATAACCCTGAACACCTGTTAATATCAGTCGTGTAGTAATTGCAACGAGCAACAGCCCTAAGAGAATGTTTAACCCTTGCGACAAGGGGCGATTTCTGAGAAACTCGTAGGTGCTTGGTTCGTTGCGAATTAAAGAGATAATCTGTCCAATCAGCAGCGGCTGTACAGCATTAGCTATGGCTACCAGCACAAGTAAAACCATTACTAGTGCCAGCATTCCTTGGCTATGACGGACATAAGGTACTAAACGCAGAAATAACCGCCAGTCATTGTTACGCTCGCGGCTTTTTCTGTAAGATTTTTTGAAGGATTGGTAGATGCTCATAGTAAGAGCATTATATTAATTTTTGCAATCGGAAAAACACGTTTTTTAATTTAGCATTCCCATGTTTATTTTGATGCCATGCCTGAGATAGAAACCGCAGTCTTGCGGTTTAGAGGATGTTTTAAAAGTATTGGGCGAATATTAAGTAGAACGGCGTAAATAATTAAAGGTTTGTAGTGAGGATTTTAGTCCTCAAAAAAGGGCTAAAGCCCTTACTACGAAATCAATTACAATAGTTTTACATTGCTTAACATAGTTTGATTTATTCCAGCCGACTTACTTAATGAGACTGTTGTTGACATCCTAGTAAACTCAGCGAGTTCCTCACGAAACCCGCTGGTCTTCAAAACCGTGCTTATACCTCTTCGCTTTCGCTACTCATGGGTTCATGCTAGGAGTAAACCAGCTTTAGGCTGCCAGTCCTTCTCCCTTTCCCCCCGCTTCAGGCTTTGATGGCTAGTCGCAAACTTGGGAGAGATGCTATCACCCCTGCACCTGCCTGCGAGGAGGGACTTCTCTTTATGCATTAATTTTAGCTGCGATCGCCGGAGCTTTTGACCTCATCCCCGGCATTGGCGCTACATTAGGCATTAGTCTTGTAGCTTTGATTGTTTTACCTCAAGGAGTTACACTCAGTCTCAAACTATTAGTTGGTTGTATTTTACTCCAACAATTTATAGTTCTCCACTTTTGGCTGTCACATTTTGTTCACATTCTTTGCTAATATTTAAAATAAAAACTTGATGAATAACTGAAATAAAGGAGTTTCTTATGGGAGGGCTAATACTTACCTGGCTAGTTACCAGCGTCAGCTTTCTAATTATCGCCAAACTGCCAATTGGAGTGCAAATTGATAACTTTGGTAAAGCGTTAATCTCTGCCGCTGTTTTTGGAATTTTAAATGCTCTTTTGCTGCCAATTTTAACATTTTTTACCTTTCCCTTTATTCTTATTACCTTAGGCTTGTTTTTCTTTGTGTTGAACGCCGTTATCTTTGGTTTAGCAGCTGCTATAGTACCTGGGTTTAGCTTAAGGTGGGGTTTTTGGAGTGCTTTAATTGGTTCAATCGCCTTATCGATTATCAATACTATACTTTTGCGGCTTGTGGCACCAATCTTCTAAAGTTAAGTTTAATGCAGCAAGTGGCGATCGCTTAGGTAGTGGTTGGGTTTATCGCATTAATATGATTAATTTTTTAGTTTTTCTCACCATTTTGCTCATATCCGTCAACGTGATAGTCTCATCAGAAGCGCCAGTGTTCATATCCAACGGATGCAGAAAGCTTTAACTCAAATGAACATACAACTGCATCAAGCAGTCAGCGATATTACAGGCACTACAGGAATGGCAATCATACGTGCTATCGTCGCCGGGGAACATGACCCACAAGTACTTGCTGCTAAAAAACATCATCGGATCAAACGTAGTGAAGCGGAAATAGCGGCTGCTTTGGTTTTGAGCTTCTTCCTCAACCCTCAGGAAATCTGGTTTCTTGAAAGAAGGTTAAGATGGTTTTTTGCCATCTGAGACAATTTGCGAAAGAAGAGATGCTGTAAAATCTAGCAACTGACCAAACATACTGCCAATAATACCTATATAGAGTATTGCCTGAATTATGTTATTGATATTGCCAGCTTTATAAGCATCCCAAACTAGAGAACCAAGTCCTCTTTGACCTATCAACATTTCTGTAGCAATAACTGTAAACCAAGCTACCCAAATGCCAACTTTCAGTGCATGAAAAAGATGAAATATAGCTACTCGAAAATTATTATCCTGTCTGCGAAAATGTTGCATGCCTATTGCCGTATTAATGATTACTGACCAGAGAGTGCCAATAAAAATTATGACAATGGTTGCAGTTTCCTTTTCTCTAAACACTATAAGCATAATGGGTAGCAGGGCTATAGGAGGGATACTATGTGGTATTTCAAATATCCGTTTTAATACCTGATAAACAGTGCCATTTATACCTATTAAATATCCAGTGAAACTACCCAAAACAGCGGCTGGTATGTAACCTACAAATAATTTCTGTAGGCTAGCTAAAACATCTAAAAGTATACTAGGTTCCATGCCTCAGTTCTTATTTGGAACGTTTGGGGAATACTGCGGCAATAACAAAAAGTAGCTAATAAACAAACAAGAACACAGTATGGAAATTTGCTTACATCAAATCTATCAGATATTAAAAGACTAATTAATAAATTAAATAAAATTTCAATAATTCACTTTCTAAAGATTTCTAGTTTAGAAAGGAGAGAAATAAAATTAAAAATAGTTTAAATATAATTGAATACTCTTGTGTCATGGTTTATTAATGAAATGTAAATGTTGGGTTTCTTTACGTCAACCCAACCTTCTATCTTAGAAGAAGTGGTAGACCATTAAAAATGGTAAAAAAGCCGATAATACAAGTCTTTTGACTTTCGCGCAGCGGTACTAGTACAGGATGGCGTAAATAATCCACCCATTCTAAATCAATGAAAAGCTGACGCTGTATTCATTTTTAATTTTTAATTTTTAATTTTTAATTCCGCCTTGCGGTACTAGTACAACACGGCGTAAATAAACCTACCATCTAAAGCAGACAAAAAGCTTACGGTATAAGACTTATTTCTTTTGCCTTTTGACTTTTTACTTTTGCCTTCTCGTACTAGTCTCTTTTAGCCACCAAAGCCATAACAGTTAGAGAAACATGATAAATCCATGTCTCTACAGAAAATCTCTCCGTCAATTAGTCTTTGACGCACTACTATTTATTTCCCTAAATTTCGCTTCATTTGTTCTAACTCGTCTTGGGTTTCCCAATGGCGAAACTTTTCTTCTAAATCGTCAAATCCACTAGAATAACTGCTCGTTGAATTCCAGCCATTGGTTTCTAAGCGCTGTTGGGTTTGAGCTTGTTGAGCGCGTGCTATTTGCGCTTCAGCGGCTTTGGTTTGCACCTCCTGTCGCCGTACCTGAATTTTCCGCAGTAGTTCTTTAGATTGGTCTATGCGTTCTTTCAAGCCTTGCATCTGTCCCCAGCGTTGATTTCCTTCCCGTAGTAGGGCTGCTTCTCTTTCTTGCGCCGCAACTGCTAAATCTTGTCTACCAGCATATTGTGCCTTTTGAACGCGAATATGCCAACGCTGGATTTCTTGGGCGGTGGACAAAATTTCTTCTTGCGATCGCTTCTCTTGTAATTGTAAATCTGCAATTAACTTTAAAGTATCTTCCTCTTGCTGTCGCAGCTGTTCTAACAGCGCCTCTAACTCCAAATGTGGATTATTACGCAAGAATTCTTCTAAACGGTTTTCTAGAAACCGACTCAAATCATCAAATAAGCCCACTGCTAGAACTCCAGAGGTCAGGTATGTGACTATTTTATCAAAGTTGGCGGGAAACTCCGTCCCCTTGTGGGCATGGTTTTTAATTTTGGCGTTGCATAAATACAGGATGATTTTATTGAGAATCTCCGCGTCTTTAGACGCGGAGATTCTTGGTTCAACGAGTCCACTTTCTCTTTTTCTTAACTTGACACCAATGGCAGGATGCCCACCCCACAAGATTCATTCCTTAATTCAGCAATACCTTAATTTTTAGTATTTACTGGGAGTCAACCGCATATTCAATCAGTTGGGCAAGGCGCTGACGTAGAGTTTCTAATCCTAAACGCTCGCTGGCTGAAATAAATACCGCTAGGGGAAACTCCTCACGAGCTAAAGCTAATGTCTCGCTATCCGCTTGATCAATCTTGTTAAAAGCAACCAAGGCTGGGCCAGGGGTAACTGGCATTTGCGCTAAAATTTCCCTGACTGAGCGAATATGGCTCAACCAAGCAGGATGAGACAAATCTACTAAATGTAACAGGGCATCAGCTTCTGTGACTTCCTCTAAGGTGGCGCGGAAGGCATCCATTAATGATCCAGGCAGTTCATGTATGAACCCGACTGTATCTGTAATTAGAATCTCTTGGTGTTCACCAGTTTCAGTACTGGGAATTACTAAGCGTCGCGTGGTGGGGTCAAGTGTGGCAAACAACTGGTCGGCTGTGTAAACTTCAGCATTAGTAAGAGCATTCAACAATGTGGACTTACCAGCGTTGGTATAACCAACCAAAGCAATTGAGGGAACTTCTTGATGTTGCCGTCGTTGGCGTAACCGCGAACGATGAGCCTGCAATTGGTTGACTTCTTTTTGCAGTCGGGAAATGCGTTGTTGAATAGCACGGCGTTCTGTTTCTAGTTTGGTTTCACCAGGGCCGCGTGTCCCAATACCACCACCTAGTCTGGACATTGTTCGACCTCTACCAGTCAGTCGTGGCTGCATGTACTCTAACTGTGCCAGTTCTACTTGTAATTTACCAGCACGGGATTGAGCGCGTTGGGCAAAGATATCCAAAATCACTTCGGTGCGGTCAACTACTCTGATACCAATTTGCGCTTCTAAGTTGCGGACTTGGGAGGGTGAGAGGTCGCGGTCAAAGACGACGAGATTAACTCCCAAGGTTTGAGCTGTTAGGGCAACTTCTTGGACTTTGCCTTCACCGACTACTGTTTGAGGATGAATGCGCGATCGCTTTTGTTGTACTGTTTGTAATACATCTCCGCCAGCAGTATCTACCAAGCTTGCCAATTCTAGTAGAGTGTCTTGGAATCGTTGGAGAGTCAACTCATTAGTCATTACTCCCACAATTAGCACGCGATCGTGGTCAGCATCTACTTCTTGAGCGATGAATTCCCGCTGGAATTCTTCTTCTAGTCCTTCTACCAAGTCGAGAAAGTCTTGCTGTGCCAGCATATCCAAGCTCAGAGGCGGTGATATATTCCAGTTGGGAGTTTGGACTTGATTTTCCCCTATATTTAAGGCAGCAAGACTAGTCATCAAAGCACGAGACTCTTGGGGTATCAAGTGAGCTAAATAAGCTTCTTTGACATACCCAGCAGCGCCGCCTCCCCGTCGTGTAAATCCAGTTCCGGTAATATTAATGACTACCAGAGCATCTAAGCGTTGCAATGCCATCGCTGTTAGTGCCGACTCGTTAGGCGGCTCTGACTTGAGATGGGTAGAGATACAACGAATACCGCTGAGTCGTTCTGCACCATAACGGGGCAGTTCCAGCGGTGGGATTTGCGTTTGACGCGGTGTGCCTACCCCCACACGGATCACTTGTCCGCGACGGTTGAGGTAGGCACATACAGGCTGATTGACTTCTGTGCTAATTGCTGCCAGACGCTGGGAAAACTCAGGCGTAGTGATGCGATCGCCTGGTATACGCTGGTGGTACAGCCGCTGTAGTTGTTTGAGCTGGCTGGACTTTAGACCTTGCAGATTTCCAAAGATAGTCTCTATAGGCGTTTCTGACCAGTAAATGGCCCCCCGAAATCCTTATTAGGTCTATTTTACAACAGGGTTTAAGCTCTAAACTCTATCTTTTGAGGGATGATATCTCAATTTATGCTCGCAGAGTATCTATTTGACGCTATTTTGATGATAGTAACTCACGCAGTTGAGCAATGATAACAACACACGCCGCCTCAGAACAAAGGGTTGTATTGAGAAATATCAGCTGGCAGACCTTTGAAACCATGCTAGCAGATATGGGAGAGGATAGAGCCTCTCTAATAACCTATGACCAAGGAACACTGGAAATTATGACTCCACTCTTTCCCCATGAGTATTGGAAATGTTTAATTGAACATCTAATTTTTGTACTTGGAGAAGAGTTGAATTTAGAAATTATTCCTGCTGGTTCTACTACCTTAAAACGGGAAGATTTACGGCGTGGCTCGGAACCAGATAGCAGCTACTATATTCAGAATGAAGTACTGATGAGAAACAAATCAGGAATTAATTTGAACAGTGATCCAGCACCGGATTTAGTAGTAGAAATAGACTTGACTAGTTCTTCGCTGAATAAATTTGATATTTATGCGTCTTTGGGTGTTGCGGAACTTTGGCGTTATGACGAAGGTATGCTGTATATTTACCAACTGCAAGGAGTCAGATATATAGAGTGTAATAATTCATCTACTTTTGCCCAACTGCCTTTAATTGAAATTCCGCGATTTTTAGAAGAAAGTCAAAGAATTGGAGTGATGGGAATGACACGAAATTTTCGGGAGTGGGTGAAGGGAAAAATCTAAGGATCTATTTCACCAGCTTGTTGTAGTGCAAATTTATTGGCAACTTCAAAGGGCTTTTATCAAAATACTCTAAGTTAATATATAGCAGTCCGCTTTGATTTCTGAACTTACTTGCGTAGGCAGAAAACAGAGAAGAAGGTAGATGAAGTGTACTGAATTCTTTCAAAAATCAAATAGGATTCCTATATCTATGTTATCTTGATTGTAGGAATCAAAAAATTGTAAGCACAAGAAGACTTCAAGAGAAATTAAGGCAAGCTCAATCAAGTTTTTTTTGCTCTGGTAAATCCACTTCACGTTGCACTTTTTGTAGCGAATAAATCAAACCAGATTGAGTAGGATCGTAGCCTCTGTAACAAGTTGAAGTCAAAGAAAATTCACCTGGGTATGAGCCAGAGGAGTTTGGCTAACCTAGCTAGAGCATTACCTGCCAGATGTAATTATCCTTAGAGTTTGGGAAGAAAGACTCTTAGTAAAGCTGGGCAAGCCATAGTGGTTTTCAAGGAATGCTTGGAACAATCACCGACATAGCATTTTCTCAGTAATTAGAAGTTCTCAACAACGATGATTCAAGCAAATATCGAGTAAATTGTAGCAACCATTGAGAGTGGATTGCAATTTTGGTTGGTTGGTGGTTTAGGGAAGAAACTCTGCATAAATTTGGATTTATACCGTAACCACTCTTAAGGTTTGAGCAACCAATTGGAATTTTGTTACAACAATCGACAATGCTTAAATCAAAGTTTTAACGGCTTCATTATTGGTAAATGATCAATTCTCAGCACCCATATTCTGAAGAAATGATCTGAGTGCGTTGTCTGGTGATACTTGCAATATACCTTGAGCAATCACAACTGCTCATCGCTGTTTTTGTAGTCTCAGCAATTGAGTCATTAGTTATTAGTCAGAAAAAATAACTAATGACTAAACACTCGCTTTGCTGTGATTGCATTCGCCAGCGTGAACTTCTTGTATAAAGCTTCAAACTCATCAACAAATAATTGTAGGAAACACCAACCATGACTGACGAAAAAATTAGACAAATAGCTTTTTACGGTAAAGGCGGTATTGGTAAATCTACTACTTCCCAAAATACCCTAGCAGCAATGGCAGAAATGGGTCAGCGGATCTTAATTGTAGGATGTGACCCCAAAGCTGACTCGACTCGTTTGATGCTACACAGTAAAGCCCAAACAAGTGTTCTCCAACTAGCTGCTGAACGAGGCGCTGTGGAAGACATCGAACTAGAAGAAGTAATGCTCACAGGCTTCCGCGATGTACGTTGCGTTGAGTCAGGTGGCCCTGAGCCTGGCGTAGGTTGCGCTGGTCGTGGTATTATCACCGCCATTAACTTCTTAGAAGAAAACGGTGCTTACAAAGATGTTGATTTTGTAAGTTACGACGTTTTGGGTGACGTTGTATGTGGTGGTTTCGCTATGCCTATTCGTGAAGGTAAAGCGCAAGAAATTTACATCGTTACCTCCGGTGAAATGATGGCGATGTACGCAGCTAACAACATTGCTCGTGGTGTCCTGAAATATGCTCACACTGGCGGCGTGCGTTTAGGTGGTCTGATTTGTAACAGCC
Source organism: Halotia wernerae UHCC 0503 (assembly GCA_034931985.1). GTDB lineage: Bacteria > Cyanobacteriota > Cyanobacteriia > Cyanobacteriales > Nostocaceae > Halotia > Halotia wernerae. Next base: position 20,465 of record JAYGHB010000095.1, on the reverse strand, counting down.
GTAACGTTGATCGAGAAATCGAACTCATCGAAACCCTGGCCAAACGCTTGAACACCCAAATGATTCACTTTGTACCCCGTGACAACATCGTGCAACACGCTGAGTTACGCCGGATGACTGTGAACGAGTATGCACCTGACAGCAATCAAAGCAACGAATATCGGACATTAGCTAAGAAGATCATTAACAACGATAAGCTATCCATACCCACACCAATTGAAATGGAAGAGCTAGAAGAGTTGTTGATTGAGTTCGGTATCCTTGAAAGTGACGAGAATGCTGCTATGTTAGTTGGCAAGTCTGCTTCTGAAGTACCTGTAGAAAGTACTACCAAGTAAGCAATATTTTCGGGTGGGTAGCTTATTACCCACTCTTCTCTCAATTTAAGTAGCCATGAGAAATAAAACTTTTACGAGATAATTTCATTTTTTTTACACTTACTTAGAAAGCACAAGCGATCGCTAATTCCCCATGTTGCAATAATGTATTTTTATCGAGAGGATAAACAATATATTGCGGTGTTACCGCCAGTAATTTCTCGATTCTGTCTCTAGCTGCTGACACTACAGATTCATCTAAACTACCTTTGCTCAAAGAATCGGCGAAATCTTCAGCAATTTTATAAGTACGTTCAATAGATGAAGAATTAATATTGCGCGAAACTATAAACAAATCACAGCCAGCATGAAATGCCTGCGCTACAGTCCCACTATTCATAAACATATCTGACACAGCTTTCATATCCAAGTCATCAGATACAACCACTCCCTCAAAATCCAGTTCATCCCGCAGTATATTTTTGAGAATAGCTTGAGACAGTGTTGCTGGTAATTCAGCATCTATCTGAGGAAACAAGATATGCGCGGTCATAATCAAAGGTATTTGTGCTTTTATCAGCGCTTGAAAGGGTATGAGTTCTCGATTTCGCAGGTCTTCTAAAGTCAGATTCAGTGTTGGTAATTCAATATGAGAATCTTTATTGGTGTCTCCGTGTCCAGGGAAATGCTTGGCGCATCCCAAAATTCCTGACTCTTGAAGTCCGAGGAAATATTCACGCACACCTAAAACAGCAGCTTCAGGAGTGTTGCCAAAAGCCCGCGCCCCAATTACAGGATTTTGGGGGTGGGAAAAAATATCTGCTACAGGAGCCCAAGATAAATTAACCCCCAATGATTTTAGTTCTAATGCTGTGGCTTTTGCTACTTCGCGTGAGCGCGATCGCAACAACAAAGCGTGAGGAAACCGGGTAATTGGTAGCGGTGTGCGAACTACACGCCCTCCTTCATGATCTAAAGTCATAAACATAGAATCACGTTCAGTATATTCTCGTATCTGATCATTTAGATCTTTGAAGCTGTCCAACCAAACCTCATAGGGAGTCCCATCCAGAAAGTTTTTAGCAAAAAAAATTACCCCTATCGGTTGCAATTCACTCAGTACGCGTTTATCTTCATCGCTTAAAGTAGTACCAGAAATACCGATAATCAGGTGGTGTCCAAAGCGCTCTAACTGCCGTGAGACTGACATAGTGTTTTACCTATAGCAACAATTAGAATTTTCCATGTAGAACAAATAGCTTTTATCCTACATTTTTAATCATCACTGATAGTAGCCGCAAAGCGTCTACGTTTGTATCGTCAAGCCAGTGCGTTGGGCGGGCAATGCCCGACTTAAAGCAAACTTTTCAAGACAGAGGACACAGAGTAAAGAGCTTAAAGAGCATTATTGACTTAAGCTCGTGCCAGCAAGGGAGCAGCAGCTAGTAAGGTTTTGGTATATGGGTGTTGGGGATTGGCAAAAATCTGTTTTGTCTGTCCTAGTTCTACAATTTTGCCTCCATGCATCACGGCAATCCGATCGCATAAAAATCGGGCTAACCAAAGATCATGAGTGATGAACAAGTAAGTTAACTCAAATTCTGCTTTTAACTGCAACATCAAATCCAGTACTTGCGACTGCACACTAGCATCTAACATACTCACAGGTTCATCGCAAATTAAAAGTTTAGGGTGAGTAATCAAAGCACGAGCGATCGCTACTCGTTGCTGTTGTCCTCCAGACAAATCTGAGGAATAACGTTCATAATACATTTCTGGCGGTGTTAATCCTACCTTTTGCAGCATCCCCAAAACCTGTTCTTTGGCCTTGGCTGCATTGGCAAGATTGTGGATAAATAAAGGGTCAGCTATACTTTGTCCTACAGTCATGGCTGGATTTAGACAAGCATGGGGATCTTGGAATATCATTTGCATTTGTCGCCGCGAAGAACGAATTTCCTGGCGTGACAACATAGTTAAATCTTTTCCCAAAAATTCGACTTTGCCGGATGTCGGACGAATGAGTTGTAATATTGTTCGTGACAATGTACTTTTGCCGCAACCTGACTCTCCAACTAATCCTAAAATCTCCCCCAGATAAAGATCTAGGTTAATGCCATCTACTGCTTTGATGGTTTGACCTTGCCCTTTAAATAGCCTTTCGATCAAATTAGGCTCTATAGTGTAATGCTGCTTGAGTTCTGTAACTCGTAAAATTGGGGATTGTTCATTAATAATTGGTGAGTGCTTTGCTTGTGCATTCGCAATTACTAACTCCCCATCATCTACAGCTTGAATATGCAAAGCTGCTTGTAAGAGCGATCGCGTGTATTCGTGTTGGGGTTGCCGAAATACAGATTCTGTCGCACCCATTTCTACCATTTTGCCTTCATACATCACGCCAATGCGATCGCAATACTCTGCTACCATCGCCAAATCGTGAGAAATCAGCAGCAAAGCCATGTTTTCTTCACTACACAAACGAGTCAATTCTTGTAAAATTTGTGCGGAAACGGTGACATCTAAACTAGTTGTGGGTTCATCGGCAACAATTAACTTGGGGTTAAGCAGTAAAGCTAAGGCGATCGCTACTCGTTGCCGCATCCCACCGCTAAACTCATGGGGATACTGATGCCAACGACTGGCAGGAATATTTACTTTTGCTAAAGTAGCGATCGCTTTTTCTTTGGCTTCTTTATCTGATAATTTTGGTGAGTGCGCTTGCAGGGTTTCGATACAGTGTTTGCCAATCGTCATCAACGGATCGAGCCGTGTCATCGGATCTTGAAAAATTAGCGCTACTGCTTCTCCCCGAAATTTTCGCAGTTGAGGTGGTGTTAAATCAAATACTGATTGTCCCTGAAATGTTACCCGTCCCTCAACGCGACTGGAGGTTGGTAACAAGCGCATTGCTGCCCGTCCCAAGGTAGATTTACCACAACCAGATTCTCCCACCAATCCCATTCTTTCACCTGGTTGTAAAGTAAAAGATACATCATCAACCGCCCAGCTTGGTTCTACTTGGCTACGCTGAGGGTAAGCAACTCGCAGATTTTCGATACAAAATAAGACTTGACTCATAGATTTAGTTATCAGCCCTGAGCTATCAGCTACCAGCTGTTATATTGCAAATTTACGATATTGAGCCACTCCGCGCACTAATTGGAACTTCATCAGCAAAGGACAATAACCCTGCGTGATTGTCTCCCACAAAGGCAATATTAGAAATATTCAGGTCTAAGCCAACAACACCACTAGAAGTATAATTTTGTAGCTTTTGATATGGTTTACCCTCATTAATTAACTGAACAAACCAGCGACGTTTACCGTTAATTTCCTTCCACAGTAGACGGACATATTTAACAGGTGAAATTAATCCATGCTGAATAACTGGATTTGAGTCATCAATAATAGGTTTAGCGATTAGCTTGCCCCAAATTAATTTATGATCTTTCCGGAGTTTTGCTTTTAGCCACTAATTAATCACCTCCTTGATTTGTATAAGGCTCATTGTTATATACAATGATGCAAAAATCAAGTAGGGAGTATAGGCACAATAATCATTCTGTTGGGTCTGCAACCGTTCATTTGATATGGATACCCAAAAGAAGAAAACCTGTTTTAAAAGTAGCTGTTTGGGTATGGAGAATTGTTATTCTACCTCTATACTATTGAGGAAATTGAGTCATGCTCAAAGTGTTTGCTGATCGGGGTGGGACGTTTACAGACCTTGTTGCTGTTACTAATAATCAGAAAACTATAGAAATTCTCTCAAGATATCCTGAACATTTTTTAATAGTTCCTCTTTCTAACCAACAATGGATTATCGTCTATAAATTACTTTCAGAAAATCCCGAACAGTATCCAGATGCAGCCATCCAAGGCATTCGGGATATCATGAGTCTTGCCAGGAATGAACCCATTCCGACACAAGCAATAGAAGTAGTAAAAATGGGGACAACAGTAGCTACAAATGCTCTGTTAGAAAGAAAAGGCGATCGCCTAGTACTTCTGATCACCAAAGGTTTTAAAGATGCTCTAAGAATTGGCTACCAAAACCGTCCAGATATCTTTGCCCGTCAGATCATTTTACCAACCATGCTTTATGAGCAAGTGATTGAGGTAGATGAGCGTTATGATGCTCATGGCAATGAATTAATTCCAGTAAACATTCAACAAGTTAAAAATGACTTAAAGACAGTTTATAACATAGGGATTCGTAGTTGTGCCATTGTTTTGATGCATAGCGATCGCTATCCCGACCACGAACAAAAAATTGCTCAACTTGCTGAAGAAATGGGATTTACGCAAATTTCAGTATCTCATCAAGTTAGTCCTTTAATGAAATTAGTTAGTCGAGGAGATACAACAGTTGTAGACGCTTATTTAACTCCTATTTTGCGTCGCTATGTTAACCAAGTAGCTAGTCAATTACCCAACGTCAAATTGATGTTTATGAAATCTGACGGTGGCTTAGTTGCAGCCCAACAATTTCAAGGCAAAGATAGTATTTTGAGTGGCCCGGCTGGGGGTATTGTTGGTGCAGTCCAAACTAGTAAAAGAGCAGGGTTTGAGTTAGTCATTACCTTTGATATGGGAGGAACAAGTACAGATGTAGCCCATTTTAAAGGAGAGTATGAACGACAACTAAATTCGGAAGTTGCTGGAGCACGGATGCGAGTTCCCGTATTAGCAATTAATACTATTGCTGCTGGCGGCGGTTCAATTCTATTTTTTGATGGTTCTAGTTATCGTGTCGGGCCAGAATCGGCTGGATCAAATCCTGGCGCTGCTTGCTACCGAAGGGGTGGGTCATTAACAGTTACAGATGCCAATGTCATGTTAGGTAAAATTCATCCCCAATATTTCCCTTCTATCTTTGGAATTAATGGCAATTTACCCTTAGATAAAAATATTGTAATTCAGAAATTTACACAACTAGCCCAAGAGATTAAAACTGCCACAAATAATCCTCGTACTCCTGAACAAGTAGCAGATGGATTTATAGCGATCGCTGTGGAAAATATGGCAAATGCAATTAAAAAAATTAGTCTACAACGAGGCTATGATGTTACTCAATATGTGCTTTGTTGTTTTGGTGGGGCTGGAGGACAAGTTGCTTGTTTAATTGCCAATACCTTGGGGATGAAAAAGATATTTCTTCACCCTTATGCAGGAGTTCTCTCTGCTTATGGAATGGGATTAGCTGATGTGCGAGCGATGAAAGAAAAAGGAGTAGAACAGCTTTTAAAGCAAGCATTAATGACTCCATTACAGCAGTTAATGAAATCTTTAGAAACCCAAGCTAGAAGTGAATTAAATTCAGAAACAGGAATCATTGCAGAGAACGTAGTTCAAAAACTGAATTTAAAATATGAGGGAACTAACTCTACTTTGAATATTAATTTTGCTTTGGATTTACCAGCAATGCGACAAGAGTTTGAAGCGGAACATCAATCTCGCTATGGTTTCATTCAATTAGACAAAGACTTAATTGTCGAGTCTGCTTCAGTCGAAGTAATTCAAAAGATGGATACTCCTGAAGAACCCTTAATTATTCGTACCCGTCCTATAAATGAAGCACCCAAACCTGTTGAGACAGTCAAAATGTTTACGGCTGAGGAATGGCATAATACGCCTGTTTATCGAAGAGAAGATTTACAACCAGAAGATATTATTAATGGGTCTGCAATTATTGTAGAAAAAATTAGCACAATTGTAGTTGAGCCTAATTGGCAAGCAAGATTAACTGAACGCAATCATCTAATTTTAGTTCGGATTATTTGAAGATTAATAATTTACATAGAAAAGTGTATTTTTTATGATTACAATTCGAGACTATAGTGAAAATGATTTGGACGAAGTGGTCGAACTTTGGTATCGCAGTTGGACAAATGCATTTCCTCATCTGCACCATCCACAACCTTTTGAAGATTGGAAGTTAAGATTTCAAAAATATATTTTATTGATCGTGCGTAAAACCCCATCCCCTCGTGGGTGGGGCGGTTGACAGAGGAATATAAAAAGTGCATGTCTTGTAATTTAAGTTGATTACATTGTAATCAACTTAAATAGACTTAAAGTCACTACAAAATGATGATTAACCTCGTTACTACTAAATTATGAGAACTTTTTACCAACACATCCTCGGATAATATGGGTGGTAATTTGAGTGCTGAGTCGTGAGTCGTGAGTGCTGAGTAAAAACACTCAACACTCAATACTTAGCACTTAGTAATGTATTTAAGCCATTTGATTTTCAATCGCCCACCGCGCTAGTTCAGTGCGGTTGTGGAGATTGGTTTTGCCCAACATATTGGACACATGGCTTTCAACTGTCCGTTGACTAACATTTAATTCTTCAGCAATTTCCCGGTTAGCTAAACCCCTAGCTACAAACTGCACTACTTTCAGTTCGGTTGGGGTTAACTGCACATCGAAGGGTACTTGGATGCGGGAACCGTTTTCTCCTCCTTTAGCTTGGTGTTCTTTCCAGCGGATAGTTTGCTTCAGCGAAGATTCTACTTGTGCTACAAGTTCTTCAGGTTCAAAGGGCTTGACCATATATACATCAGCACCCTTATTTAAACCTTTAACTCGGTCTGCACTTTGTCCCTTAGCTGAAAGGAAGAGAACGGGAATCCAGCCGGTACGTTCGTTTTGCCGGACTTGTTCTACAAAAGTGTATCCGTCCATTTCCGGCATCATCACGTCACAGATGATCATGTCTGGAACGTCTTGTTCTAAAACTTCCAGAGCTTCTCGTCCATTTTCCGCAGTGATGACTTCATATCCTCTGAATTCTAAATAGTCCTTCACCAGCAAGATGAGGTTAGGGTCATCATCAATCAATAGAAGTCGTTTGTGATCTTTCATGCTGGGCTCTTTCATAGCAGTGGCACTTGTCGCGCTTCGGTCCATCAAAGTCTTGAATGGTTATCCTTTATGGTGGATTATTGAGATGTTGTCCTTATTCCCCACTTAACTTGCCTTTGCATCTTTGAAGTCTCAAAAGTGGTTATTACTTTCTGTGAGACCACCAGATCATAGGCAAAAGTCCAGTAAGGATACGTAGAGCAGTAGTATTTACAATGCGTTATTATATATCCCTTTGAAAGTGTCAGGTGAAAAAACACTGATTAAATAATAATCCTTCTAGCTCACAAGTAAGTATTGACTCAAGATGACCCTAGCTACAAAACAACCCGCACTTTCATTGGCTTACTGCTTTACCATATCCAACGGACGTTAAGCCTCTAGCAAAGTTCACAAGCAAGTAAGGGAGTTCCCGGCAAAGGGGCAAAGGATGGGTTAAAAACGTGTACTCTTCAACCCCATTATGCCTATCAAGGTTCTTGGATAATCCGCTCAGTAACTTCCGGTTTTGCTTGGCGATACCAGACACCATCCGGGTAAACAACTATTATCGTTCCAGAACCACAAACTCGCAAGTAATTGGCTTTGTTTCTGGAAATGCAAAGGGGAAAACTGGCTTGTGGCTGATCGAGATCTAGCTTTTTCAGTATTCCCAGGATTCAAGACAAGCTTGCTTTAAACAGCAGTTAGTAAATGTTTAGTCAGGACAAATAAAAGCATGTCGCTGAATTTTTGCACTTGCTAGAAGTTTCCACACAATTACTTAAGGCTTTGTCGTTTAGGGATTTGGTAGTTTTGGGGATTTGACGGCTGCACTGGATCACTGTATTGTTACTCATCGAGCGGCTCCCTGATTACAGTTCTATAACAATTTCCCCGCTTTGCAAATAAAGTTGACCATATAAAAATATTCGTAACTTACCGAACAGAACCCGAAAGTTATCAACAATTAGGTATTTATACTTAAGCAGACCGATGCTCGCCTAGTTCGGGAACCCGTACACAAGCAATTATTGCTATTACATGCTGCTATTCGGTAAATTAGCACTCAGGAGTTGAGAGTGCTAAACTCTGGAGAAAAAATTTTATGGCAGCTGTATCTCTAAGCGTTTCTACAGTTAAACCTCTGAGCGATCGCGTTTTCGTGAAAGTGAGCGCCTCTGAGGAAAAGACCGCAGGTGGTTTGTATTTACCCGACACCGCTAAGGAAAAGCCCCAGGTAGGGGAAGTAGTCGCCCTTGGCCCTGGAAGGCGTAACGACGACGGTAGTCGTCAAGAATTGGAAATTAAAGTCGGCGATAAGGTGTTGTACTCCAAGTACGCTGGCACCGACATCAAGCTCGGTACGGAAGAATATGTACTGCTTTCTGAAAAAGATATTTTGGCAGTCGTTATCTAACAGGGACTAGGGACTAGGAATTAGGGAAAAGTTTCCCAATGCCCAATGCCCAATGCCCAATGCCCAATTCCCAATTCAAAACAAAATTGACTTACTCCCTGAATTAAGACACCTATGGCAAAGCGCATTATCTACAACGAAAACGCCCGTCGTGCCTTGGAGCGAGGCATGGACATCTTGGCTGAGGCTGTAGCTGTTACCCTTGGCCCTAAAGGTCGTAACGTAGTTCTAGAAAAGAAATTTGGCGCACCACAAATCGTAAATGATGGTGTAACCATCGCCAAAGAAATCGAATTAGAAGACCACATTGAAAACACTGGCGTAGCTCTGATTCGTCAAGCTGCTTCTAAGACTAATGATGCTGCGGGTGATGGTACTACAACTGCTACAGTTTTAGCCCACGCGATCGTCAAAGAAGGCTTACGGAACGTTGCAGCAGGTGCTAACGCAATTTCGCTGAAACGCGGTATTGATAAGGCCGCTAACTTCCTAGTAGACAAAATTGCTCAACACGCTAGTCCGGTAGAAGATTCCAAAGCTATTGCCCAAGTTGGTGCTATTTCAGCTGGTAACGACGAAGAAGTCGGTCAGATGATTGCCCAAGCAATGGACAAGGTAGGCAAAGAAGGCGTAATTTCCCTGGAAGAAGGGAAATCTATGTTCACTGAGTTGGAAATCACCGAAGGGATGCGCTTTGATAAAGGCTACATCTCTCCCTACTTCGCCACCGACCCTGAACGGATGGAAGCGGTTTTTGATGAGCCTTATTTGCTGCTGACCGATAAGAAAATTGCTTTAGTGCAAGACCTAGTACCAGTGCTAGAACAAGTTGCTCGTGCTGGTCGTCCTTTGGTAATTATTGCCGAGGATATCGAAAAAGAAGCTTTAGCAACCTTAGTAGTAAACCGTCTGCGCGGTGTACTGAACGTTGCTGCTGTGAAGGCTCCTGGCTTTGGCGATCGCCGCAAAGCTATGTTAGAAGATATCGCCGTTTTGACTGGTGGTCAACTGATTACCGAAGACGCTGGTCTAAAGCTAGATAACACCAAGTTGGAAAGCTTGGGTAAAGCTCGCCGTATCACCATTACCAAAGACAGCACCACAATTGTTGCTGAAGGTAACGAAGCTGCTGTTAAGGCTCGTGTCGAGCAGATTCGTCGTCAAATCGAAGAAACCGAATCTTCCTACGACAAAGAAAAACTCCAAGAGCGTCTTGCTAAACTCTCTGGTGGTGTTGCTGTGGTGAAAGTGGGTGCAGCGACTGAAACCGAAATGAAAGACAAGAAACTGCGCCTAGAAGACGCAATCAACGCCACTAAAGCTGCTGTGGAAGAAGGTATTGTTCCTGGCGGTGGTACAACTCTGGCTCACCTAGCTCCCGATTTGGAAGAGTGGGCAAAGAGCAATCTTAAGGATGAAGAGTTGATTGGTGCTTTGATTGTTGTTCGCGCCTTACCTGCACCTCTGAAGCGGATTGCTGAAAACGCTGGTCAGAATGGTGCTGTTATTGCTGAACGCGTCAAAGAGAAGGATTTCAACATTGGCTACAACGCCGCAACCAACGAATTCGTTGATTTGTTGGCTGCTGGTATTGTTGATCCTGCCAAGGTGACTCGTTCTGCTCTGCAAAACGCTGCTTCAATTGCTGGTATGGTGTTGACAACCGAATGTATTATAGTTGACAAGCCTGAGCCTAAAGATGCTGCTCCATCTGCTGGTGGTGGCATGGGTGGCGGTGATTTCGATTACTAATACTCTGTAGCATCCAATTTGTAAAAACAGCTGCTTCCCTTGTGGAGGCGGCTGTTTTTTTGGGAAATACTTTAAGTATTGTTGAGTTACCAAGGACGCGATCGCCGTTTTGGTCAAGTTAAAGCTTCCTGATCAGCTTAATGTACTTAATATTAAAGTTATTGAAATTGCTAACACTTCACTTGCTGACGATAAAGGTGAAAAGCGGTTGTTGTATGAAGATTTAGGAGTGACAGAATACTGGATCGTAGATGTCCGAAATGTCCAAGTTATGGCTTTTGCGGTAGAAAACCAAGGTAGTAGGCGAATTACTGAATCTCAAGTATTACCAGGTTTGGCAATTTCACTACTAAATGATGCATTGCGGCGGACTCGTCAGATGAATCAAGGTCAAGTTTGTGCTTGGTTATTAACCCAATTTCAGAATTAATCATTATTAATCATTTGAAAATTAAATCCAAGCGCTGCTGGGTTTTTTGTAATGCCTCTGTTGGCAGATTTTTTCCCAACAATACAGATTCAACTGCCCGACCTATACTATCAGAAATCCGGTTGTAACCAGGAAATATGGGACGCGATCGCCCATACTTAGCCTGCTCTAAAAATACTTTTACCTGTGGTACTTTGTTGACAAATGCCTGATATTTGGCACTTTGCCGGGACTTTAAATTAATTGGCAAATAGCCAGTTCCCAGCGCTAATTCTGTTTGAAATTCCTCACTCAAAGTATACTCAGCAAACTTAAAAGCTGCCTTTTGTCGCTCTGGTGTAGTTTTGAATAAAAATAGATTTTCACCACCAATACTGGTAGCAGGGACTTCATCAACAGGAATTGGTAGTATATCATAGTCAATGCCAGTTTCTTGAAATTGTCCCAAAGTCCAAGGGCCACTTAATTGCATCGCCACATTACCAGCTATTAATTCATCTGTTTCATAACCTCGTTCCGGGCCAGATAAAATAGCCGAACCATCTGTAATTAAAGTACGCCAAAATTTTAAAGCCGCGATCGCTCCTTGATTACCTTGCAAATTCACTGCTGCGGCTGTTTGTGAATCTCCACTCACCAATTCGCCGCCGCCACTCCACATAAATGGCAACCAAGTAAATACTGTAAATTCCCCCTTTCCTAAGGGTAAAAACATACCATATTGATCAATCTTGCCATCATTATTGGTATCACGAGTTAATTTCTTCGCAACCTGCCGAAACTCTTCCCAGGTGCGGGGTAATTCAGTAATTTCAGCGGCTTTAAACAAACTCGGACGGTAAAAAACACCAACGTTATTTGTGGCAAATGGTACTGACCAAATTTTCCCTTGGTATTCCATTGATGTATATAAAGTAGGGTCAATTTCGTCTTTAACTGGAGAATTTGCTAGCATTTCATCCAAAGGAATCAAGGCATCCAGTTCTACTAATTGCCCCGCAATTGTCGGGTTATACCACAATATATCTGGCGGTGCATTTCCTACTACTGCTGCCAAAATCTTGGGCATTTGCTGATCTTGTTGCCCAACATAAAGTGACTCTACTTGAATATCTGGATGAGCTTGATTAAATTTGTTTACAAGCTTTTGCAATACATCACGATTTGGTGGTGGATTTACCCCATGCCATAAAGTCACATGAGTCACTTCATCTGCTTGTACTCCAGTCCGCAAAGCCTGACATCCGCTTACAGCTAGTATGCCCACCAAGAATAACAGCAAAAAACGGCTAAGGTAGTATTGCACGTTCTTTCTTTTTTTCTTGGAATTGTGGGGCGTGAAAAAAAGCCGCACATAACGTTGATTAAAAAGATTCACCAATTTTCTAAATTTGATAACTACAACTTTGGCGCTTGAGATCAGTCAGAGACTCTACTAAGGATGAAGATAGAAATTTAAAAAATTTCATACTTTCCCAAGCGTACCTTTGCATCTTGGCAGAAGCTATGTATATCCTAATCTTGAAATAGAGCGTTAATAATTTTAGGTTATGGCAGGACATAGTAAATGGGCAAATATTAAACGCCAAAAGGCGGTAGTAGATGCAAAAAAAGGCAAAACCTTTACCCAGCTTTCCAGGGCAATTATTGTTGCTGTGAGAAATGGTGTACCAGATCCATCGGGAAATTTTCAACTGCGTACAGCCATTGATAAAGCAAAGGCGGCGGGTATCCCCAATGATAATATCGAACGAGCGATCGCTAAAGGTGCAGGTGCTTTTGGCAGCGATCATGACAATTTTGAAGCTATTCGCTACGAAGGTTATGGCCCCGGTGGTGTAGCAATTTTGATTGAAGCATTGAGCGATAATCGTAATCGCACAGCTGCTGATTTACGGGTAGCTTTTAGTAAAAATGGTGGTAATTTGGGTGAAACAGGTTGCGTTAGCTGGATGTTTGAGCAAAAAGGTGTGTGTATTGTGCAGGAAGTGGTTGACGAAGACAAGCTTTTAGAAGCGTCACTCGAAGGCGAGGCCGAGTTTTATGAAATGACTGAAGATGAGACGGCTGAGGTATTTACAGAAGTTGCAAATTTAGAAATCCTCAACCAGACGCTGAAAGATCAAGACTTTCAGGTGATTGATGCTGAATTGCGCTGGATTCCCAGCAATAATATTGAGGTAACTGATGCTGAGCAAGCGCGATCGCTCCTCAAGTTAATTGATACACTAGAAGGCTTGGATGATGTGCAAAATGTCACATCTAACTTTGAAATGGCAGAACAATTATTAGCTGTGAGTATTACTTAGGAATCTGAAGATGATTTTGCTGCGGCTTGTTGTACTACCTCAATGTCTAATTTCAAAGCCTCAGCGATTTGCTCTAGACTCAACCCCAACTTTAAAAACCCAGGTACTGCTTCGAGCTTACCTTCGAGCTTACCTTCGAGCTTACCTTCTTCTTTGGCTTCTTGATAAACTCTGGTGTTTCTAATGGCATCCAACCCTAACATAGCTTCTACCTCTTCTCGGCTCAGTTTGGGAAATTTGTAAATCACTACTGTTTCTATAAATTCTATAATTTCTTGTTGAGTACGCGTATCTATCAACTGCTGTTTAGCTTGCTCAATTAGCTGTCTAGCTTTGATGACTGTGCTACTTTTACGCTCCACAACTAGCTGCACAATACCAACACCTATTGAAGTATCTGCTGTTTCCTCTAATTCATTTAAATATACACGTTGCACTAAGTGACTGTTGAGTAAAAAATCATACGGTCTAGTCTGTTCAGGTTCTAGACTACGCCTAGGAAAAATCACAACTGCACGCCAATCGTTGACGCTTTGGTATTGATGTAAATACAAGAATATTTCCGCGAAAACACGCTGATAGAAAATCTTGTCTTTCTGAAATTGTACTTCCAGAAAATAGATTGGTTGATTGGGGTTATTCGGTTTTGGTAAAAACACTCCATCGAGACGAAATGCTTGTTGTTTAAGTTCGATGGAAGTGAATTGATAGCTATTAGCATCAGTTCCAGGTTGACCAATTAATTCAAAAAAGATGCTGGGAGAAGCTTGAAAGAGACTATAAAAAAGGGTATCAGTTTTCACAATTTGCTGAAATCACATTTCTCCTATGGAACTTATATAGAACTTAGGGCAGATTTTAATCCAAAAAGTGAGCTAATACGTTAAAAAGATGCGATCGCGCTCATTTTCAACTTGACTTGCTCAGAACCAAGCGATCGCGTCACAATAGTAATTAAGATGGCTTAATTTCTCTTAACAATGCTGACGCAGCTTACTCAAACTTTTTCCCCTGGGCAATTCTCCACAGATAAATGGGGATACGACTATGATTTGGTAATTGTAGGCGGTGGAATTACTGGTTTAACCCTAGCCTCTGCATTAAAAGATTCTGGCTTGAACGTCTTGTTAATTGAGGCAAGAGTAGCAGCAGCAGCAGTAGCTAAAGGCCAAGCCTACGCAGTACATATACTTTCGGCGCTGATTTACAAAGGTATTGGAGTTTGGGACAGAATACTACCTCAAATTGCCAAATATCGACAAGTTCGCCTTTCTGATGCCGATTATCCCGATGTGGTAGAATTTGACACCAGCAATATAGGTACGCCAGAATTAGGTTATGTGGCAGAACATCAAGCACTATTACAGCCATTGCAAGAGTTTGTGCAAAATTGTCCCAATGTGACTTATCTGTGTCCGGCTGAGGTGGTAAATATAAAATATCAGCAGGATATAGTAGCAATAGATATCAAAATTGCTGACAAAATACATACAGTACGTAGTAAATTACTAGTAGCCGCCGATGGGGCGCGATCACCGATTCGTCAAGCGGCTGGCATCAAAACCTTAGGCTGGAAATATTGGCAGTCTTGCATTGTCGCCTTTGTAAAACCAGAAAAACCTCATAATGATACCGCCTACGAAAGATTTTGGACTAGCGGGCCATTTGCAATTTTACCTTTGCCGGGGAACCGTTGCCGGATTGTGTGGACAGCCCCCCATGAAGAAGCAAAAGCCTTATGTGCCTTAGATGATCAGCAATTTTTGGCAGAACTCAGCCGCCGCTATGGTAATCAAATGGGCAAATTGGAATTACTGGGCGATCGCTTTATTTTTCCGGTACAACTCATGCAAAGCGATCGCTATGTCCTGCCGCGATTGGCATTAATTGGCGATGCAGCACACAATTGTCATCCTGTCGGCGGACAAGGTTTAAATTTAGGTATTCGAGATGCAGCTGCTTTGGCGCAAGTAATCCAAGCAGCACACAAAGCTGGTCAAGATATTGGCAATATTAAGATACTCAAACGCTATGAACGTTGGCGGCAATGGGAGAATTTAACAATTTTAGGGTTGACCGATTTATTAGATCGGATATTCTCTAACAACTTCTTACCGTTGGTAATAGTTCGTCGTATAGGTTTATGGTTGATGCAGCGAGTACCTACACTGAAAATATTTACCCTCAAATTAATGATTGGTTTGAAAGGGCGGACTCCAGAATTAGCAAAACATCTGTGACATAGGGCATTGGGCATTGGGGAGGCAGTGCGGTCTTCTCCCTTGGCGTTAGCCTCTCCCTTTGGGAGAAGGGGAGACGCTGCGCGATGGGGTCTCCCCCTAACTTTGCTCAACGGGGGGAACCCCCGCACGCAAGTTCTCTCCAAGTGGAGCAACTGCCGTCATTGAGCATAGGGAACTTCTTCCCTGTTCCTCATCCCCTTGTAGGTGGAGTTTTTTACCACCGATTTGCAAAATATACTGTCAATCTAGCTGTGCTAATTAAATCTTGGCAAGTTCTTATCCATGACTCAACCTTCTTTTAATAAGTCTAATGGTAATAGCGCCAACAATGGCTCTGTTGAAAACCCAGACAAAACTGCCGCTAGTAATTCTCAGACTAGTATTGATAGGCGGGTGACAAATCCCAAAAGTTACTCAAGTTCTTCAGAGTCTATTTTGCCTCAGCAACAAAAGCCACAACAATGGAGCTTGAAGTCTAAAGTAACCGCATGGGCGATCGCCTTGACTATGTTCCCAGTAGTAGCAGTTGGTATAAGCAGCTATTTTAGTAGTCAATCCATTACTCAGCAGATTACCCTAGACCAAAAAGCAAGTACCGCAGTTGAAGAGGCGCTTGAGAAACATAGATCATTTTTGTTGCTGGAGACTGGGGCGATCACTCAACGAAGCAGATGTCCTCAAAACCACCGTTGACGAAATTCGCAAAGCCTTGAGTACTGACAGAGTAATGGTTTACAGCTTTGATGCTAATTGGTATGGCACTGTGATTGCCGAAGCAGTACTTCCCGGCTTTCCTAAAGCATTACGAGCTAACATCAAAGACCCTTGTTTTGCCGAAGGCTATGTTGAACAATACCAATCAGGTCGAGTTCAAGCTGTCAACAATATCTATGAAGCGGGACTGAGTGCTTGTCACATTAGCCAACTTGAACCTTTTGCGGTCAAGTTTAGAAGTTGCAAGTATCGCTAATCAGACATCAGAACAGGTTGTAGCGGTGGCTAAATCATTAGCTAAATTGACAGCAATTGTCCAAGAATATAAGTAATTTTACGCATATACTATACACTATCGACTTATTCGTAGTGAATTTATGATCACTGTGACACTGGCTTCTGTTGCTACTGCGATCGCTACCACACTTTCGACCAAAGCACTGGAGAAAACAGGCGAAAATATTGGTGATGCTTTATGGAAGTTAATAGACAAGCTCCGTCAAAAGAATAAGTCGCCATTACTCACCAATGCTGTTGAGGGAAATGAGCCGCAGCGTTTAGATTATGGTCAAGCAGTGCTGGAACTAAAAGCAGCCGCAGACGCAGACCCAGAAATTGCTCAAGCTGTTGTCGAAGTGGAAGCAGCAGCAAAAGCAGAACCAAAACTCGCCCAAAAAATTCAAGAAATAGAAAATACCCTCAAGTCTCAACAGCCAACCATTCAAAATCTGACGCAGCTAGCAGAAAAAATTGGGGTTGTAAATCAAGGACAGATAAATAACCAAACTAATAACTTGACCTTTTGACTACAGTCGTCCCCAGGGGAGGATGGGACAAAGTTAACTCCCGATGACTGGCGTAAAGTCTGCTGTGAAATAATTGCAGAACGGCGATCGCTGACTACAAATCCTCTAACATCAACTGAAGGTGTCGCCTTGCAAGTTGATGATGTTTACGTACCACTAGGATTAGTTGAGCGTAATAAACAATCCAAGCGTCAGGGCGATTTTTCTCCAGAACAGGGTTCAGAACTGTACAAAGAGACAGAAATCACCAAAACTTATGAGCATGGTGCTTTTCTAAATGAAGTTCTTAAACAGCAGAACACGCCTAAAAGTAAAGGTAAGCGTATTGCAATTATTGGCGAACCAGGAGCAGGAAAGACAACACTTTTACAGCAGATTGCTGATTGGGTATCTCGTGAGATTGACCAATCGATTGTCATTTGGGTATCTTTAGCAGATTTGCGAGAGAAGAAACTAAAATCTTATCTATTTGAGACTTGGTTAACTCAGGTAGCTGAGAAAACAGGTAAAGCTGAAGCCACCAAGCAACTGAAGGATGATTTTGTTGCTTTATTTAATCAAAATAATGTGTGGCTGTACCGCGCCTATTTTTTAGCCGCTGCAGGAATTGCCGAGTTTAGAGATTATTCTAGAGCAGATGAAATAGTAGCGCAAATTGTCAAGTGGGCTTTTGGAAACGAAGAGTGGGTAAACTTTCTCGATCCAATTAAAGAAGAAGCTAAGTCAGTACTGCAACAAACAGACCGCACAAAAGCGATCGCCGCCTTGGTGCAACTTGTAAACTCAACAGATGTACACTATGATACATGTTGGGAAGTAGCAGAAAGCTTAGGGCTAATCGGTACTGGCAATGAAAAAGCGATCGTTGCTTTATTACACCTGCTAAATTCAACAGATATAGATTAATACACTCGCAGTAAAGCGGCAGAAAGCTTAGGCATAATCGCCATTGGTAATCAATCGGTAATCACAGCCTTGTTATTACTGCTAGATTTAACAGATGTAGATGTGCATTACTACACTCTCAGACTGGCGATAAAAATCTTGGGGCAAATTGCCACTGACAATCTACAGACAATCACTGCCTTGGGGAATCTACTTTCTTCACCTGGAGTAGATTACGACACCCGTGAGCAGACGGCAGAAAGCCTAGTGCAAATTGCCATTGGCAATCAACACGCCATTGCTGACTTATTGCAATTAGTGAACTCAACAAACGCAGATTTCAACACCCGTTGGCTAGCGGCAAAAAGCTTAAGACAAATTATTATTGATAATTCACAAGTACTTCCTCCCTTAGTGCAAGCTCTAAACTTACCAGATGTGAATAACAATACTCAAAGTGAAGCAGCAGAAGACTCAGAGCTAATTATCACTGACAATCCAAAAGTATTCGCTGCATTGATGACTCTGTTTTCTTCGCTTGGCGTGGATGAGGACACTTTTTGGCTGGAGGCAAAAAACTTAGGGCAAGTTTTACAGAATAATAATCATCGCTTTGAGGTAGTCAAATTTTTAAGTGGTTTTTGGCAACTGGATGGTAGGTACTACGATTTAGCCTGGAATTGCGCCCAGAATATGCCTTACCCCGATTTCTATAAAGCTTGGCATCAGCATAATGTTGCTACTCGTGCGATGCGAAGCTTAAAGAAAATCCTCTTTACAAGAGTCATTTAACGACTTTTGACCAGTTGAAATTACAAACATCGTGCTGTTGGTAACGAACGCCGTGATATTTGTGGCAAATGCTTATGTTGTTGTTACTAACAATCAAAGTTACTGGCTATTCACGTTTAATTGGTAAAATACGCACCCTCGATTGAGCTTGGTCAATAGTGACCAATGCGCCTGACTCTAGCAAGGACTCAAACTGATTCAGGGCTGAAATCACTAAATTTTCGATACTGTTCGGTAAAATATCCTGGGTACGAACTTGAATTACACTGGGAATATCAGCACCTGTTGCAGCTAACAAGGAGCCGAAGTCTAAATCGTGAGTAAAAACAATATAACCATTAGTTCTTGCCCACTCCATAATTATTGAATTCTTCTCACGAGGATTGCCAATGGTAGACCAGTGGACAGATGAAATACTGTACCTGTCAAAAACCGCAACCCAATCAGGGGAAAGGTTCATATCAATTAAAATTTTCATGCACTTCTTAGAGGCACTTCAATTTCTTCAACTCGCCATGCAGCATAGGCAAGCGCCTCATAAATATCAGCTTCTTCGAGGTAGGGATATGCTTTAAGAATATCGCTATTGCTGTGTCCAGATGCCATTAACCCAACGATAGTACCAACAGTGACACGCATTCCTCGAATGCAAGGTTTACCACCCATCACTTCTGGATTACGGGTAATTCTGGTGATATTTTGCATGATTGTTGCCTCGTTATGTAGGTTTTCTAGGGTTCGAGGTAGTAGTATTGCCTCTTGAATATTTTCTAGTGATTCATCGATACTTTCCCCTTCACTGATACAGCCTGGAAGTGAAGGAACAAAAACTGTATAACCACCTTCATCACTTGGTTCTAGTACTACTTTTATATTCATAATTATTTAACAAATAGGGATTTAATTTGATTATGTTGCTAATATTTTAGCTGACAAATTGACTCACGCAGAGTTTCATAAAAACAGAAAAGTTAGCATTATTGATGATTTTATAGGCTTGTTATCAACTAATGACTGGAAATACTGTACATATCTCTCAATTGTGAGCAGGTTAGGAAATGCTAAGATTTCAACTAAATATGGCATTTGCACAGCTATGACAACCACGCTGCACAAATCAATCTCCTTAGCAGAGTTCCTCAAACTGGCAGAAACAAAGCCTGCTAGTGAATTTATCGACGGTCGTATCTACCAGAAACCAATGCCACAAGGGAAACATTCCCGGCTACAATTAAAACTTTGTAACGCAGTAAACCAAATTGCTGAGGAACAAGAAATTGCCTTAGCTTTTCCAGAATTACGCTGCACATTTGGTGGACGTTCGATTGTACCAGATGTAAGTGTATTTGCTTGGAAACGGATTCCCTTTGATGCTAACGGGGAAATTGAAAATACCTTTGCAATCTATCCTGATTGGACAATTGAAATTCTTTCACCAGATCAGAATACAACCAAGGTAATTATAAATATTCTCCACTGTTTAAAACACGGCACTCGATTAGGTTGGTTAATTGCTCCAGATGAACGCTTGGTGTTGGTATTTTTGCCAGGACAGCAACCTATTGAGATGAGTGGAGATGAAGTATTGCCTGTACTTGAATTTTTGCAACTGAATTTAACAGTTACACAGATTTTTGCATGGCTAAAACCAACAAAAATTAGTTTATAAATAAATCAAACTACATTAAGTAATATGAAAAGTGAAATAATCTCGTAGTAAGAGCTTTAGCCCTTTTTTGAGGACTAAAGTCCTCTCTACGAGACGCTACGCGTAGCTTGTTTCCCCGGAGGGTTACACTACAAACCTTTAATTATTTACGCTGTCCTACTTATACCAATTCTCTTAAATAAGACTACAGATTCAAACCCTAAAACCTAAATTATGTCGGTTCTATCGCTCCCCTTATGTAAAAAATAGAAAAATTGTTGAATTTATGGAATC
>JAYGHB010000094.1:0-149587 GCA_034931985.1 Halotia wernerae UHCC 0503 | reverse complement strand
GCAAATATTAAGAAAGATCCGGGTAATGGATAGCAAAAGGAGAAGGGGAGACGCTACGCGAACGGGGGAACAGGTTTGAAAGTCTTTTGGTGTCAGGGTTTTATGATCAGTTTATGTCCTAAACTACCTGGCAATAGCTATAAATAGAATTTTTTGAGAAAATCCAGCTTATGCATCCCAATTCTGTGCAGAAATTTGAAACTTTATCCAGTGCTTTAGGATTTGCGATCGCGGGATTAATGAGTAGTATGACTTCTGCGATCGCCCAACCAGCCATTCCTGCTTGTCAGCCTCCGAGTGCTGGAGAGTATCTTTTACTGGTAGTTAGTCCTACAGCGAATAATCAAAAGCAGCTGCGTAGTGCCTTACCAAATCAAATTCCCAGCATCACCTGCCAATACCTCACTGAAACAGTAACGCGGATAGGGGGATTTAAAAAGATTGACGATGCCAATCGTTGGGCGAGATATATCAATAATATTGCTGGGTTATCTGCCATTATTACTACAAGACCAGCAGCGCCAGATGTGGCACAAGCTCAGTCTAAACCTCAGACTCAACCTCAGACAATCAGCTACAATCCCCAAGCCCTAGGAGAAGGTTTTGCCATTTTAGTAGATTATTTCAACCGCCCAGAACTAGTAAATAGCGTAAAACAAGTGGTAGGAGGTAATGTAGGTTTTGCCTCCTACGGTCAACGTCCTTACTTGCTGGCAGTTCATACCACTAACCAAAAAGAAGCATACAATACATTGCAGAAACTTAATGAGCGCGGTTTTTTTGCCGTTCTAGTAGATAGTCGAAAGGTAGTTCTATTACGGTCAGTTGTACGTTTGCAATAGTTTTCCCGCAATCAAGAAGGATCAAAATTTTGACTGTGGTCTATTGACTCTAGCCTTCTCAAGGTGACTCGAAAATATGTTTTTTCTCTCCGCGCGACGGACACTTTGCTCAAGTCGGGAGACCCGCCCACGCAAGTGTCCTCCTCTGTGCTTCTGTGGTTAAAAAGTAATTTATTTAACCGCAGAGGCGCAGAGAACACAGAGTAAAGAGCTTAACAAGACAAGCAATTTTTTGACCAATATTTTTATCCACCTTGAAAGGGCTACTATAGACTATTGACTAATAAGCAGCCCTAGCTAACCAAGAAATGGTGATGCCTAAAGCTGACCCAACTATTACCTGCACTGGCGTATGTCCTAGTAATTCTTTAAGACGATCTTGGCTAAAGTCTGGTTTTTCGTGGAATAATTCATCAATCATTTGATTGAGGATGCGAGCTTGTTTACCAGCAGCTTGACGAACTCCAGCCGCATCGTACATGACGATAATGGCAAAAATCATAGCCAAAGCAAACTCAGGTGATGCCCAACCAATGCTTTGTCCTACACCAGTGGCTAGAGCCGTAACTAAGGCCGAATGGGCACTGGGCATACCTCCAGTTGTGACTAAAACACGCACATCCAGTTTACGATGTTTGGCTAGCTCCACTAATAACTTCAATGCCTGAGCAATTAAACAAGCTATCAGAGCAACCAGCAGCACCCGGTTGTCTAAAATGTCGCCTATGTCCTGCATGGTTTTTTGGTATTGACCTAGTGATTGCGACTGGTGATAAAGTGGGCAAGTGCTTGAAGTGGCTGTGCCAGTTCCCCAAAGGGTTCTAACTCCTTACAAGCTGCCTCAATTAGCTGTTGGGCAATGGAGCGCGATTCCTCAATTCCCCACAAGCTGGGATAAGTTACTTTCTTGGCTACAAGGTCTTTACCAGCAGTTTTGCCTAATTGTTCCTGGGTAGCAGTGATATCCAGAATATCATCTATGATTTGAAATGCTAGTCCAATGTTTTGAGAATAGCGAGAGAGCCTTTGCACATTTTCAGATGATGCCCCAGCTAAAATGCCACCACAAACAACGCAAGCTTCTAAAAGGGCAGCTGTTTTATGATTATGGATAAAAGTCAGCGTTTCTAAAGAAATATCTGACTTTCCTTCTGAGTCTAGATCAACTACTTGACCACCAACCAAACCAGCAGCCCCCATTGCCCTTCCGAGACGGGCAACTACCTTTAAAACTCGATCCTTAGGCACGTTTTCGGGGGTTTGAGTGGCAACAAACTCAAAAGCATAAGCCAACAAGCCGTCTCCAGCCAAAATTGCGATGTCTTCACCGTAGATCTTGTGATTTGTTAACTTACCACGACGGTAATCATCGTTATCCATCGCTGGCAGGTCGTCATGAATCAAAGACATGGTGTGGATCATCTCTACAGCACAAGCTGTTGGCATTGCCATTTCAATTGTGCCGCCCATCATCTCACAAGTAGCAAGGCAAAGAATGGGTCGCAGGCGCTTACCTCCAGCTAATAGCGAGTAGCGCATTGATTCATAAATCTTTTCTGGATAAATGATGGGAATAGCCTTGTCCAGAGCAGCTTCACAAATTTTTTGTCGCTCTTTTAGATAGGCTACTAGGTTAAAAGTGGCTTTCTCTGGCATTTTCTGAAGGTTATTCGCTGCTACCATTCTTCAATTCCTTCAATTCCTTCAATTTTGGGCTTTTGGCTGTTTGGTCATATACGTCACAATTTTAAGGTGCTGTGGAGCTGAAAAAATTATGAATGAGGTGAGGAGTCAAAACTCCTAACTCTTAACTTTTAACTCCCTGCTTTCCTTAAGTAGCTGGCAACTGTATTTTGCAATAAAATTGCGACAGTCATAGGGCCAACACCACCAGGAACTGGGGTGATAAATCCCGCCACGCCAGCAGTTGATTCCCAGTGGACATCGCCGACTAGACGACTCTTACCACTGGCACCGGTGACACGGTTCATTCCCACATCTACCACAACAGCGCCCGGTTTAACCATTTCAGCAGTTATTAATCCTGGACGACCTACGGCAGCAATGAGAATATCGGCAGTTTTAGCGATCGCACTTAGGTCTAGCGATCGCGAATGGGCAATGGTAACAGTAGCATCGGCTTCTAGTAGCATCAAGGCCATGGGCTTGCCGACCAAAATACTCCGTCCCACAACTACAGCCTGTTTTCCCCGCAAGGGAATTTCATACTCCTGTAAAAGCCGCATCACACCAGCTGGGGTACAACTGCGTAAACCCGCTTCTCCTCGCACTAGTCGTCCTAAATTAACTGGATGTAGTCCATCGACATCTTTGTCTGGGTCTATTTGATGTAGCAGAGTTACAGCATCCAAGTGACTAGGTAGGGGTAGCTGCACGAGAATGCCATCTATCTGTTCATCTTGGTTGAGTGCAGCAATTACTGACTCTAATTCTGCTTGGGTGGTTTCTGTAGGAAAATGCTTGCCAAAAGAGGCAATGCCTACCTTAGCGCAAGCTCGTTCTTTATTGCGTACATAAGCGGCTGATGCTGGGTTATCGCCCACCATCAGTACTGCTAAACCAGGAGGTCTACCAATTTTGGCTTGTGATTCTGTAATGCGAACAGAGAGTTCTTGGTGAATTTTTTCAGCTAAAGCTTTACCATCAAGAAGTTTGGCAGTTTTGGTTTCCATTAGAATTTAATCCGAAGTGGGGCATTGGCCCATGCTGTTTTCCTTTGTTAGTCTTAAGCAGGCGACCAAATAAGTACTACTACAAAAATTTGTTCATAAAGATGACTTTCATGCAACAAGCTAAAAAATTTTACCCTTCATTTTTGTACGGCTACAACAAAATTCCCTATCGTCTGGGATTAACTTTATTCCTTGTAGCAGGACTTTGGAGTTGTAGTTCTTTAAAAATGCCTAGTTTAAAGGCCAGCAATTTAAGCTTTGGCAGCAATGTCACTCCGATTCGGGAAATTAAACCACAACAAGGGAAGCAAAGTACAGTTTACGTCGAAGGAAAGGTAGAAAAGCGAGTTCCCTTAGTCAAACAGTGGGCGTACCAAATTAACGATTCAACTGACACAATTTGGGTTGTTACCAATCAAAGCAATCTTAAAGAGGGAGCGCGAGTGGTAATTAAGGGTAAAGTTCACTACCAAAGCATACCCCTAGCAGGCAAGGAGTTTGGGGAAGTTTATTTAGAAGAAGAGTAATACTTATAACAAAAATGTTGAGTAAATATTTATGAATAACCAACAGGTGCATGTAGCGATCGCAATTCTTTATCAAGAAAACAAGTTTCTCATGCAACTACGAGACAATATTCCTACTATTCCTGCTGCTGGTTGCTGGGGGTTATTTGGCGGTCATATTGAATCTGGTGAAACACCAAATATAGCAGTAAAACGAGAAGTTTTAGAAGAAATTGGCTATAATCTACCGCCGTTTTTTGAATTTGGCTGCTATGCCGATGATGCAGTTGTGCGTCATGTGTTTCATGCACCGCTATTGGTGGAACTCAATCAACTAGTTCTTAATGAAGGCTGGGATATGGGTTTATTGACACCAAAAGATATTCATCAAGGCAATTGTTATTCGGCAAACGCAGGCGAAGTCAGACCTTTAGGGTCTATGCATCAGCGAATTATGTTGGATTTTATAGAGAAAAAGCAACAACCCTAACCGTTAACGCCTCATAATCAAAGTATTTGTCCCATTTTGTGAAGTGGCTGAAAATCTCTATGACTCCTCAGAAAAGTGATGCAAAACAAGCTTCTGTGTCCTCGAAAATATGGCGTAGTTGGCAGGAAAATCTGACTCTAATTGCGATCGCCTTGTGTTTATCACTGCTGATCCGAACTTTTATTGCCGAACCTCGCTACATACCTTCGGATTCAATGTTGCCTACCTTACATACAGGCGATCGCTTGGTGGTGGAAAAAGTTTCTTACCGTTTTCACCCTCCAATAACTGGGGATATTGTTGTCTTTCAGCCTTCGGAAGAACTGCAACGTCGGGGATATCCTAAAGACCAAGCTTTTATCAAACGGGTAATTGGTGTGCCTGGAAAGATTATCAAGGTTACTCAAGGCAAAGTTTACCTCAACGGTCAACCTCTGGTAGAAAACTATATCGCTGAACCACCAAATCAGCCATTCCCACCAGTACAAGTCCCAGAAGACGAGTTTTTTGTTATGGGAGACAATCGTAATGATAGTAACGATTCCCGCTACTGGGGCTTTTTACCGAGAAAAAATATCATCGGTCGCGCAGCATTTCGCTTTTGGCCTCCTGATCGCATTGGGTTTATTTCAGAGTAGGGATAATGCCTTGCTTTGGTCAATGGCAGTATCTCACCTCTAAATATCTGGTTGAAAAGACTTAATTGAGCGATTGTTAATTACCAATAGCGATTCGGGATTATTTGTATAACTCTGCTAAAGCTCTAGCAGATTCATCGTACACTCCACCTAAACCTATACGCGATCGCCTAATGCTCATTAAACTTTTATTTTGGTGAATAAAGACTCGTACTGTTTTGCCACTAATGGAGGTAAGGGAAGCAAAAATTCACTTTTGGCAAAAACTTCATTATTACTTTGTAACAGGTTCCGTAAAGGTTCCTGGATATCGGCAGCAACAATATTGGTAGAAATTGGTGAATTACTTTTGGTTAAAAGAGCAATTTGCTTAGCGATATCTTGTTGCCAACAAAAATTAATCCATTGAGATGATAAATCACTTTTGGTAACACCTGTGGGACGAACCCACAAGTCTGCCCAGATTGCTGTTCCTGACTGAGGCACAACGGCAGCAAGTTGCGGATAACGCCCTAAAACTGGTATTACATCGCTTGACCAACCAACTGCTAACCAAGTGTCTCCAATAATCAGAGGTTCTAGGTAGGTATTGGAACTGTAGAACTTTACTTGTTGATTTAAAGTTCTTAGTTCCTTTTCCAGGTCTGGTATTGTGTCCAGATTTTCTGTGTTGTATGATTTTCCTAATTTCTTCAAAACTAGACCAATTACTTCTCTTGGTTGATCTAACAAGGAAATGCGCGATCGCAGTTCCTCTCGCCATAAATCATCCCAATCCTGTGGTTCCCATCCTAACTTTTGAAATTTTTCACGGTCATAAATAATTACTGTACTACCCCAACGGTAAGGGGCAGCCCAAATTTTCCCCTGAGTATCTAGGTTGCCTTGCTCATTGCGTGTTACCAGTTGTCGCCATCTTTGATCCAAGGCAGACCAATGTTTTAGCTGTTTGACCTCTGTCTCTTCTAGCGGCTGAATCAGTTTTTGTTCAATTGCCGTTTTCAGCCAGTAATCTCCTAAAGTCGCCAGATCAGCTACAGGAGTTTGAGATTGCCTAAATGGCACAAAACGACTCCAAATCGGTTCATTAGTGGTTTTTGGTTGCTTTTGCCAACCTTGCAATTGCTGAAATAAATTTTGTATTTGTTCAACTGGGGCAAACTTTAATTGCACCTTCTGCTGTACACTTTTGCGAAATTCATTAACCACCTGACTGGGAATAGAACCTTTCAACAGCTGCACATTTAGTTTTGTCTGGTTTTTACCACCACACCCAATTAGCAGTTGTGAAAGTACCAGTCCACCTGTACCTCGTAAAAAAGACCGTCGATCCATTAATTTGGGATTATACATCAGTTATATGAGCAATAATGAGATTAACTCTGTGTCACGCCAGTTGCTACAACGCGGCGGCACTTCCTACAAGTCGGCAAAGCCGCCCAATGGAGTGCCTTGGAAACCCGCGCAACGCCCTGGCTCCTCAGAGCCTCTGTGGTTAAAGAAATTACTTTTAAACCGCAGAGGCACAGAGAACGCTGAGAAAAAACAAGAGATTCTATGAGTTACCTTGAAAGGGCTAGGATAAATATATTGAAGCTTAATTACAAAGCTATTCCATTATATAAAAAGGCATTATCCCAAACATAATCAATTACCCTTCTAGCATCCTCTAAAGGAAGAACATGACAACATCCCTGGTCATCATAAGTTAATAGAGGAATTTCCGGTGCTATTTTATCATTTGTGTTTACCTTGCCACAAATATCTTCTAAATTATTCAATGGCCCTTGGATATCAAAATTGATTGTAGTGCCTAGTTTCTTCTGCATCCAAGTTTCGATGCGAGCATCTAATTGTTGAGGATTGAGGGGAATCGAGCTAGTGAGTAAGTGATAATACACCAGAATTATTTCTTTACACTCTTCTTCTTCAGCTAAATCGATGAACATTTGAAATACACTAGCGTTATTAGCTAAGTTCTTGAAAAACAACGTTTCTGTGACATCTTTTTGAAATTTGATTTTTTTGTTTTTGTAATTAGTATATTGCTTAAAGGCAAATCCACCCAAGGCGATCGCTAATGATAGAGTTGCTACTAAAACGGGCATCACATTTCGGACTTTATCTGGCTCTACATCTAATGATTCGATGAAAAATGGTACATTTAATACCAGTAAAATCGCAGCAAGCAATAATAGTAAGTTTGGCAATGCTCTTAATATTAGGGGAATTGCCGCACCAACGGCAGGAATCCCAAATAGCAATCGATCTTTCCAGGTCATACTCGTTGCTACATTAGGAAACAGTAAGTCAATATCTAGTTTGGGAATATTTTTATAAAAGTAGACATACATTTTACCAGGAATAAATTTTAACTTATTGAGTTGATCTTTTTTATTCCTAAAATAATCTGCTTCTTTGAACTTAACTAGCAATACAATTCGTTCAAAAGTATCAATAATTTTTTCTTCCTGCCAAAAGAAGAACTTTTTAATCGAAATTTTCTTATTAGTATCGCCCCGATAATAGCAAATGAATCGATTAAATTCATCGAAATCAACTTGTGTTTTCAAATCAATCAGAGATTTTGTATCTAATGCTCGTTGTACAAGTGGTTGAGGTAAACGAATATAATTAGCTCTTTCTACAATATTTGTAAATGCATCAACTACTTTTAACTCCATTTGATCATATTGCTCAAATGTTGGTGGAGTTAAGGGTTGGATATCTGCATTGGGGTTGAAGGGTACATAGTTTTCTTTGATAATTTCTAAGGTGTTATAAAAACGAAAGTGATAATATGCAGATAAGATTTGACAAAAATCTTTAAATATTTCTGCTTCAGTCGGATCTAACTTACCATCTTGCAGACAAAGTTTGATAATATTGGTGCGACTATAGGGAATGAATGCTTCTCGATTTTCTTGAACAGTCATGTTATGAGATCAATCAAAATCCAACTAATGAGTTTGCCAAACTACAAGCGATCGCTTTTGTGAGATGAAAGTGGTAACCATCGAATATAATGCACTTTTTTGATCTCAACTGCTAGTATCTTATACCAATTATTTATACCTTTCAATTAATTTGACAAAGCCAAGATTCGTTTTCAATCCGTTTGGCGATAGGATGTTTTGTCGTTGTTCCAGGCTTAGATGTATCACTATGCCATCCTTGCCAAATATCTGTGGCGAGTTTAGAGAACTCACCCTGTACTTGGAACCAGCTAGGATTATTTTCTCTACTCCATAGATAACATAACAAATCTAAAACTTTCTCGGAGGTGCGGTTACTTGTTGGATTTAATTTGCTTTTATTTGATTCAATTAACTGATCTTCTCCCATGAATACCCTTGTAAACCCCTCTTTAGTGCTGAAATTGCCAAGCTTTTTTGAACACCTGGAAATATCGAAGAGTGCATCACAAATACGGCGATTTAACCCTAAATATACAGAACCTTTAAGTGCTTTTAAAAAACACTCTAAAGCATTAGTAGGGTCATTCTGAATTAATAGTAGATATTCTCCATGCAGCAAAGAAATTTCTGAAAGAACAGCTTGGCGGAAATTCTCACTGTGACCAGTTGTTAAACTAGCATTAGCAAATTTATCAGCAAACTTAAAGGCCTGTATTGACAACTTACCATCTCCAAGTCTTACCCCGACTCGTCCTGCTAAAGCTAACCATCTAGTTACTCGCTGAGTTGAGCCAATACGTGATGCGTAGTGTGCTGCTTTGAGAAAATGTTCTACGGCTTTTTCAAGTGTATTTTTATCATCGCTAAGGTAGAACTCTATTCGCGCGGCATTTCCATAAATTTCAGATAAGGCTTTATAAATATCCAAACCTGGGTCTTTATAGCAAGATCCTAGTTTAATTGCGCTTTTAATTTTACTATCCCATCCTTCTAATTCAAGCCATTTGCTTCTTTGGTGGGATTCAAATAAATTTGGTTCATGTCCGCAGGAAAGCTCATATAAATAGATTTCTGACTGCATTAGAGCTTGTATAGGAACAAGCTCTTTTTTTACTTCCTCATCGTCCTCAAGTACTTTTTGAATTTCTTCAATAAGCGACTTTAAATTACCGATGTTGCCTTGAGTGTTAGATAGTCTTAGCTCCAGTCGTTTTGCAAGAAGATAACAACGATAAAAATTGAGCCGATATGAAAAATAAATCTTTTCTTTTGGAATTATCTTCAATTCATCCATAGCTATATCGGCAATTCTATTAATTTCAGCAGGCTTACATTCATCATCAAGAAATTGAAAATTCTGAAAAGCTTTCCTTGCTCTAGTTAATCGTTTTCTCAGTTCAGAAAGAGCTTTGCACGCTGAAACGTAGATTTCTATATCGAGTTTGTCATTTGTATTCTGATCTACTAGCCATTGTTTAGCAGCGTAGACAGTCGCTTGTAGCATAGTGATCATTGAGTCTCGATCTACCCAAATCCCTTGATACTTTTGCTGTTTTCCCAAAATTATAGTTGTTTCAACTAGAGAATCAATGCTGCTGTCTAAGGTTTTTGTAGATATGCTGATGTTACCTATATCTTCTGTCAAGCCCATGTGTAAGCTACAAGCACCAATAGCATTCTCTAAAATTGTGTTTCCAGAAGTATAAATCCATTCAATCAACTCACTAGGTTGATTATTGTAACTAAAGCTACAAGTCACTATCGCCATAATTACAGGATTAAGCAAATCAAAGGACTTTGCCTCTATTTGTCTTGTTAAATAAGAATAAGAACCTGGAGTTTTCAGTTCGCATTCTGCCTGATAACCAATCTGTACAAACTTCTGGTATAAATCTTTATACTCCTCTCCTACATTTATATACTTAGATAAAGTTTGGAATTCTGTTTTTTCAACTCTAATATGAAGACTAGGTAAATTTTTAGGCATTTGCGCTTTGATCGCAATGCTCATGAACAGTCTAATCGCCTCTTGCTGACTAAAGCTTGTTTTGCCTCCAGCTTTAAGTCTTCTCCAGGTTCGCTGTAGCTTGTCAATTACTTCGAGTCTGAGTTTTAAACCTAGTGTTGGGTGGTTTTCGAGATTATCAATCAGAGATTTTAAGTAGTCATTCTCCTGGTCGTTAGAATTTTCTTGAAAAAGCTTTTTGCTTGCAATTGCGATTTTATTACTTGCGATCGCTAAGAATTCCTGGGTTGTAGGCACTAAATCTTCAAAATCCAAAAACTCAAGCAATGTAACTACTTGAGCAACTTGAAAAAATACTTCTGGAGTTACCCGAATAATTTTGGTTTTTTCTGGCAAAAACCCGGCGGACTCTAGTAACTCGTCCACTCCGATCTTTCCCAACAATTCACGCATTTTTTCAGGATTAGGCAACTCGTCAATATTAGATTCAATTTCTCCTGAGTTACTTTCAAACTCTATTTTTGATTTCTTTTTGGATGCCTTACCTTTTTGAAGACTCTCGCACAGTTTGATCAAGTTTTTACGGTCAACTGGCAATCGTTGCTTCTTACCTTTATTCAAAAAATTAATTACAACTGGACGGCTAACCCCCATCCCCTCTGATAGCTCCACCTGCGTTGCTGCCATTTTGTCCAAGTAAAAGCACAGCAGTTCCCGTAGTTCTTCTTGGTCTTCAACGCTTTCTTGGCTCATAATCTTTATTCTGTCCACAAATAAAATACTATATGTAAATCATATTGACATTAAAATAGTAGTCTATTCTTTTTTTTGTCATTTACAATACAGAAATTTATTTTACAAAACTTTACTTTTACACAGTCTTGTTAATTAGTGGGGTTTTTTGCAGTAAATTTTGAATTTTCTTCAAAAAATCTTCATTTTTATTTATTTCAGTAGCGTATGCTACATTTTTTATTTTAAAAAATATGTTCTTATTATTTACATGTAATATCAAATTTACAGTGTATGGATAGTTTATGCCTCCCAATAGAGCAAATCATTGACTCCTGCGAAGACCATATAGTTAGGCTTCACCAATCCAATACTACTGGATTTATAGAAATCCAGTGCTGTCCTATTCGAGGGCAGTATAAAGCCAAGTGCCAATATGGATATTTTCAAGATTTCCTAATTGCAGAAGAAGACTTAACTATTTGGAAGACTCCTCTGTTAACTAGACGGCGGGAAACCTTGGAAACTGTGGATCAAGTTCTGACAATGCTTAATGGTGCATTGTTTGAGACTTTTCATCTACAGCAGGGCTATGCAAATATTAAGATGTGGCATCGTGGGCAGAATGGTCAATATGGATTCCAGTTTTGTCCATCGATAGTCCACGGAATTAAGCTTTGTTGATTTTAGAGGTAATGACAGCACAGCTGTACCTCATGCATTTTTGAAATGAATTGCGCCTAGCGCAAGAGTAATTCTAAACAACTGAATAAATTTCTACTAACTGATCATCGTATCGATGGGAATAACCACGACGGATGTTGTTGAAGCCTAAGCTTCACACGTCCGTTTTTGTGTTTTTATCTACCAAAAACACAAGTTCATTAATCAGTTGGAGAACCGAAAATGTTGTAAAAGCTATGTAATTAAGTTTTTCACAACTAGTCAGACAAATTGAATCATATAAACTCTATCTGAGAAGTTGAAAATCATGAAAAATCAGCATACTCCTCTATTCAAATTGACTGCCAAGCTCATCAAGAGTTTCTTTTTAGCAATATTTGCTTTCGTGATCGCCTACGTTCTATCAATGGGCTTTGGAGCTTTGGATATTTTCGTAATGCTACTGCCCTTTGTGGGAAATTGGTTTTATAAGTTGGGAATTATCCTGTTGTGTTTAATAACAACAACAGTCATTTTAGAATCCCTGCGTTAAATGTGCCTGGAAAAATAATTTTGCCGCAAAACTGCTTTGTGTTATGACACAAAAATACTCTACCCACTCTATCAGGATTACTAATATAGCGAAGCGATCGCTTCATTGCGAAAGTAAAGGAGCGATCGCCCACTTTCTCTGAGAACCAACAAAACTGTTAACAAGTTCTTTAGTGTAATCTTTTGCCTCTTAAATCAAGCTGATTACTACACCTGATCAACCATTAGTAATTCATTACCATAGTCTAGATAACATGATTAATAACATATATATTGCAGCACCATATCTTGTTGCGCTAATTTTTGGCATAATTTACCGCAAACCTGTTTCTGACCTAATTACTCGTTTGGTAAAAGCTAAAGTTTCAAGCAGTGGAGTAGAGGTAGAAACCCACAAACAACTTGGAAAACTTACTCATCAAAGTCAAGAAATGACCTTTATACTCAAAGAAATTAACAATAATATAGAGAAAATAGCTCACCATGAGAAGCCTTACACTGATTATCTGGAAGCGCTTCAAGATACGGAAAAGCGTATTCGAGAATGTTTTGAAAATGATGAGTTTAATAGCAAAAACTATGTAGAAATTAAAATATTGGCGGTTTCTATGACATTTTCATGGAATTTTGTTGCTGGTAAAGTTCCTAAACTATTAAAGGACTATGCAAATGCACATATCAATACTGAAATCTTACTTGTTGATAGTGATTATTTAGAATCACTTCAGCTTGAAACTTACGATATTAATTGGGCGGCAGAAAGTAGACAACGAGTGACGCAGATCAAAAATTTCATCAATAGATTACCAGATGACTGGCGTGACAGGTTTTCTATTTCAGCTAGAGTGTACAAAAATGTACCTCATTGGCACGGATTTTTGGTAAATAGTGAACACCTATTTTTAGGAAGAACTGATTGGGATTTTTCTACAAATAAACCTAAACTTAGTGTAGGTCAAAACAAGTATCGATACTTTAATCGCAGTGCTGTTGCAGGTTCAGAACGTATTGATCTGTTTTCAGATTGGCATAAGTACTATTTTGAGTTTGCTTCCAAATCTATCCACGATATTAATTAGAATATGTGTGCAGATTTTTTGTCCACAATGGCTGTAACGCGGAATGCGGGTTATAATCGGCGATCGCATACCATACAAAAAACCGAGTAACATTGAAGTTACCCGGTTTATTTATACCAATTTAAAGGAGCATTGCTATGCTTTACCTTTATTTGATAAAGAAATTAAACTTTAGCAGCGGACTTGGTAATCACATTTAGTTCACCCTTAGCATACTTAGCTGCAAAATCTTCCAGAGAAATCTGTTTAATCTTGCTAGCATTGCCAGCAGTGCCAAATTGCTGATAGCGTTCAGCACAAACTTTCTGCATGTACTTGATAGAAGGCTTGAGGAAGTGACGGGGGTCAAATTCCTTAGGATTACTTGCCAAAGCTTCACGTACCGCAGCAGTTATTGCTAAACGGTTATCGGTGTCAATATTTACCTTACGTACACCACTCTTGATGCCTTTTTGGATTTCTTCTACAGGTACGCCGTAGGTTTCAGGAATAGCACCACCATACTGGTTAATTAGTGCCAACAAATCTTCAGGTACGGAAGAAGAACCGTGCATTACCAAGTGGGTGTTAGGCAAACGGCGGTGAATTTCTTCAATCCGGCTGATTGCCAAAATTTCGCCAGTTGGCTTGCGGGTAAACTTGTAAGCACCGTGGCTGGTGCCGATCGCCACAGCCAAAGCATCTACTTGGGTTTGCTCTACGAAATCAACAGCTTGGTCGGGGTCAGTTAGTAGTTGAGAATGGTCGAGTGTACCTTCAAAACCATGACCATCTTCAGCTTCACCAGCACCGGTTTCTAAAGAACCTAAGCAACCTAGTTCGCCTTCAACGCTAACGCCTAAGCAGTGAGCTACATTTACTACTTCACGAGTAACACTAACGTTATACTCAAAGCTGGCAGGTGTCTTAGCGTCGGCTTCCAGCGAACCATCCATCATGACGCTAGTAAAGTTATTCTTAATTGCTGAGTAGCAGGTAGAAGGAGCATTACCATGATCTTGGTGCATGACAATGGGAATCTGAGGATAGGTTTCTACCGCTGCCAAAATCAGGTGGCGGAGAAAGTTTTCTCCTGCATAATTACGAGCGCCACGAGAAGCTTGCAAAATTACGGGGCTATCTGTTTCTGCCGCCGCCTTCATGATCGCTTGAATCTGTTCTAAATTGTTGACGTTGAAAGCTGGGATGCCGTAACCGTTTTCAGCCGCGTGATCCAAAAGCAGCCGCAGTGGTACAAGCGCCATAGATAGTCCTCCTAATGTTGTTTTCAGCTAGTCGGTGTGAGAAAGCGCAATAATTACGCTAAATCTTAAGAGTTTTTTCAACTTATAGGAAATTATAACTAGAGTAGTGTGCTTATGTTGAAAAAGTTTGCGCCATCACTAATCAAGATGCCTTATTTTTGTAATAAACTGCTGTCAAGTATGCTACGTCACAGTTATAGATTTTAGTAGCGTGTTTTGGTAGCGTATTATTCTAAATAGTCTACCATAAGCGATCGCTCTCCTGATTCTGAGCAAAATAAAACCTCAAAAGTTGCTGCTCGTGACAAAATCTTGACCAACTGCGATCGCATTTTTACTATCTGGAGTCTCGACTCAAATCAGGGTTGTGGAAACCTTAAAAGATGCCAGCTAAATATGCTTTAGCAAACTTAAGACTGTCAGGATCAGAAAGTAAAGAGTAAAAGGCAATTTCTTTTGACTTTTAACTTTCTGTTTTTGTTCAGCTTCCCACAACAGGAGGTTTAATCTTGACTAAATTAAAAGTTGGTATCAATGGATTTGGTCGTATTGGGCGACTTGTGTTGCGTGCTGGCATCGATAACCCCAATATCGAGTTTGTAGGAATTAACGACCTAGTACCGCCAGATAACCTCGCTTATTTATTTAAATATGATTCGACCCACGGTAAGCTAAAAAGCAAGGTTGAAGCCCAGGAAGACGGTATCGTTATTGATGGGCATTTTATTCCTTGCGTGTCAGTGAGGAATCCCGCAGAGTTGCCTTGGGGAAAGTTAGGTGTAAATTATGTCGTAGAATCTACGGGACTCTTCACTGGATATGAAGGAGCGGCAAACCACCTCAAAGCAGGTGCAAAGCGAGTGATAATTTCTGCTCCTACTAAAGATCCAGATCGTATTCCTACTTTATTGATGGGTGTCAATCATGACTTATTTGACCCTAGTAAAGATCTTATTGTCTCCAATGCCAGCTGCACTACAAACTGTCTGGCTCCCATTGCTAAGGTGATCAATGATAACTTTGGGTTAACCGAAGGGTTGATGACTACAGTTCACGCCATGACTGCTACCCAGCCAACTGTAGACGGCCCCAGTAAAAAAGATTGGCGGGGTGGTCGAGGTGCAGCCCAAAATATTATTCCCTCTTCTACTGGTGCAGCTAAAGCTGTGGCACTGGTTTTACCGGAATTGAAAGGCAAGTTAACTGGTATGGCATTTCGAGTTCCCACCCCCGATGTCTCTGTGGTTGATTTAACTTTCAAGACTGCCAAAGCTACAAGTTATCAAGAAATTTGTGCTGCGATGAAGCAAGCAGCAGAAGGTGCGCTAACAGGTATCTTGGGATATACAGATGAAGAAGTCGTTTCGACTGATTTTCAAGGCGATACCCACTCTAGTATCTTCGATGCGGGTGCTGGAATTGAATTGAACTCTAACTTCTTCAAGATAGTTGCTTGGTATGACAACGAATGGGGCTACTCAAATCGTGTAGTTGACCTGATGTTATCGATGGCACAAAAAGAACAAGTTGCCGTGGTTTGATCTATCAAAAGTCAGGAGTCAGAAATTAGGAGTTAGGAGAAATAACTAACAAATAATAACTGATGACTGACTGGGAATTTTGGGATTTGGGTAAATACCTTAAAAGCAAGATTGAGAAAGTATCTTTACTTAGCATGTTTGTGATATGAAACACATGCGAAATTGAGATGTTTGAGGCGATCGCCTGAGGCTTCCAAATCGCAGGTTATGGGGCTAAAACCCCAGCCTTTTCCTAAACCCCTAAACCCCTAAACCTATGCGTCGAACCAAAATTATTTGTACTGTCGGCCCGGCTACATCTGCACCTGAGCGCCTACAAGCTTTGGTAGAAGCTGGCATGAATGTGGCGCGATTGAACTTTTCTCATGGAGCTTATGAGTTCCATGCCCAAACTGCTCAGTATCTCAGACAGATTAGTACTGAACAGCAAAAGCCGATCGCGATTATGCAAGACCTGTGTGGTCCGAAGATTCGGTTGGGAACCTTACCACCATCAGGGCTAACAGTCGAAGCTGGTGAAGAAGTCACTTTTTTGTTGCAAGACAAGGGTGATAGCATCGACGAACTACCCCTACCCCTGCCGACTTTATTTGCAATGGTGCGACCAGGTGAACCGATTTTGATTAATGATGGTCGTGTCAAGTTGATTGTTACCGATCGCGATGCTGATAAAATTCGGGCTTTGGTCAAAATTGGTGGTGTTATTTCGACTCACAAAGGAGTAAACCTACCAGAAACTCCTTTACCTGTGAGTTCCATTACCGAAAAAGACTTGATGGATTTGCGCTTTGGCATTCAGTTGGGTGTCGATTGGGTAGCAGTTTCCTTTGTGCGATCGCCACAAGATTTAGAACCAGCCCAACGCATGATTGAAGCTGCTGGAGCTTCAATTCGCTTAATTGCCAAAATCGAAAGAGCAGAGGCGGTAGACCAGTTTGACTCTATTCTCAATGTTGCCGATGCTATTATGATTGCCCGTGGCGATTTAGGGGTAGAAATGCCAATTCACGAAGTTCCTTTGATTCAAAAGGATATTATTCGTCGTTGCAATCAAGCTGGTAAGCCGGTAATTACAGCTACCCAAATGCTAGAGTCGATGATTAGCGCTCCTGATCCCACCCGTGCTGAAGCCACCGATGTCGCTAACTCGATCTTCGATGGTACAGATGCGGTCATGCTTTCTGGTGAAACTGCTGTGGGACAATACCCTACCGCTGCCGTCCAAGTGATGCACAATATTGCTGTAAGGACAGAACAATCCTTAAATGAAGGCAGTAGACATGCGTGGTGTCATGAGGCAGGTAGTCTTAGCGTCACTGAATCTGTAGCCGAAGCAGTATGCCGCATCGCCTATGAAACAGGCGCACGGGCAATTCTATGTAACACTTCCTCAGGAAGTACAGCAAAAATGGTGTCTAAATATCGTCCGACTACACCGATTATTGCCCTCACCCCTGATGAAACCGCTTACCGTCAACTTGCTCTTTCTTGGGGTGTAGAACCCTTGCTGATTCCGCCAGTCTACAATGCCGAAGAAATGTTTATGAATGTGGTAAACACAGTTTTAGAAATGGGTCTAGCAAATGACGGTGATAAGGTAGTGATTACCTCTGGCGTGCCAATTGGTAAATCGGGAACAACTAGTTTAATTAAAGTGCATTCGATTGGACAGCCAATTTTAGCGTGACGCATCTAGAATGAGGCTGTGGATCTGGACAGTAAGCAAAATTGGGCAATGATTCCGAAAAATTGCCAGAATCAGAATTGTAAACACCAAAACGAGTTTCAAGAACAGGGAAATCAGTAAATCCTCAACAAACAAAAATCCCGGAGTATTTTATGTCTAAAAGTTTACTAGAACAATTGCGCCAAATGACTGTTGTGGTTGCAGATACTGGGGATATCCAAGCGATTGAGAAGTTTAAGCCCCAAGATGCTACTACCAATCCTTCCCTGATAACCGCTGCGGCACAAATGCCAGAATATCAGGAAATTGTTGATCAAACTTTACTCCAAGCCCAAAAAGATGCCGGAGCCAGCGCAAGCCAAGCACAGATAGTTTCTCTAGCTTTTGACCGTCTGGCTGTTGCCTTTGGTTTGAAGATTTTGAAAATTATTCCCGGTCGCGTATCCACAGAAGTAGATGCTCGCTTGTCTTTCGACACAGACGCTACCCTTGCTAAGGCTAGAGAATTAATTGCCCAATACAAAGCCGCTGGAGTTGGCCGCGATCGCGTGCTAATTAAAATTGCTACCACTTGGGAAGGCATCAAGGCTGCGGAAATATTGGAGAAAGAAGGTATTCATTGTAACTTGACATTGCTGTTTGGTCTTCACCAAGCGATCGCCTGTGCCGAAGCTGGTGTTACCCTAATTTCTCCTTTCGTCGGCAGGATTCTTGACTGGTACAAGAAAGACACCGGACGGGATAGCTACCCCTCTGCTGAAGATCCTGGTGTATTGTCTGTCACCACAATTTACAACTACTACAAGAAATTCGGCCATAAAACCGAAGTTATGGGGGCTAGCTTCCGCAATATTGGTGAAATTACCGAACTTGCAGGTTGTGACTTGCTGACTATTTCTCCCGCACTGTTGGCTGAATTACAAGCAACCATTGGCGAACTACCACGTAAACTCGACCCTGCTAAAGTAGCAAACTTGGAAATTGAAAAGATATCCATTGACAAAGCTACCTTTGACAAGATGCACGCCGCTGACCGCATGGCATCTGACAAACTAGCAGAGGGCATCGATGGCTTCACTAAAGCATTAGTTTCTTTAGAGAAACTATTGGCAGAAAGGCTAAGTCGCCTAGAAGAAGCAGTAACAAGCCATTAAAATTTAGCGTTGTAACATTCCTTGGTTAGTGGCCTAGTGGGTAGTAAAACAACCGGCCACTGACCACTAATAGCGACGTACAAATCGCCATCTGCTTTTCTACTACCATTTCTGTATGAAGATGCGGCTAACTAGCCTGACATAAAATTAGTATAAGTACGTAAGATATACTAAAAACAATTACACCTCAACAGATTGCTTCTCTGACTTCTTACTACTTTATTCTTGAAGCTTTATTTAGCACAGCTTCATAAAGAATTGGTATCAGTCGTTCATCAGAACAGTTAAAAATTGAAGCTCCAGCCGTTGTGATTATTGAGGCAAAAAAGGTAGATTTGAATCTGGGTATTGGACAGTGCATTGCAGAAATGATTGCGGCTCAGAAATTTAATGAGGTTAATAATCAACCTATTTCTACGATTTATGGCAGTGTTAAGTAGGTAAACAAAAATATTTACAGTCATTGCGAGCGAAGCGAAGCAATCCCAACCCTTGCGATTGCTTCATTTCGCTACCCTTCGGGAACGCCAAGGGCGAACGCTCCATACCCTACGGGAAGGCTTACGCCAACGCAATGACAGTGTGTAATAATTGTGTTTAGGTACTTACCAATGGTAGTGCTTGGCGATTTCTTGAGCTAAAGCTAAATAATAATAGTTAGATTGCTTCACTTCGGGTTGTGGCTGTATATAGAAGCTATCTGTAAGGCAAGTACGCTAAAAGAAAAGTTGCAACACGACGGCTGAGAAATCATGAAACTCGAAATAAGTGAGCTAGACACAGCGATCGCAGCAAAATTCGTTCAGCTGGTTTTGAAGGGCATTCATCAAGAGTATCCACATAGCAACATTTTTTGGTTTGACAGCGACGAAGATATCAAGCCGCCACGAGAAATAACACCCGCTTTCTATGGGTGCTTAGATTGGCATTCAGCCGTACATGGACATTGGTTACTGGTGCGTTTAACGCGTTATTTTCCTGAAGCCGCGTTCCAGCGCCCTGTAAGGCAAGCCCTGAGTCAAAACCTAACTCAGAACAAGATTCAGGGAGAAATAGCTAACTTGCGGCGGTGTGCTTTCTTTGAATGTCCTTATGGGTTTGCTTGGTTATTGCAACTTGCAGCGGAATTGCAGGAGTGGAATGATATTCAAGCAGAAGAATGGCTTACTGTGCTAGAACCACTGGAAACCTTGGTTGCAACTAATTTTCATCTCTGGCTGCAAAGACTGGAACTTCCCGATCGCACAGGAGGACACTTTAATACTGCGTTTCCGCTTAGTCTAGCACTTGATTGGACAAGACTCAGGAAAAATCAGGATTTTGCTAATTTGATCGAAAACAAGGCTCGAAAGTTCTATCTGAATGATCAGAATTACCCGTTACATTTTGAGCCACTAGGCTATGATTTTGTCTCTCCTTGCCTAGCAGAAGCAAATTTGATGCGGCGCATTCTATCACCCACAGATTTCTCAAACTGGTTGACCGATTTTCTTCCACAATTATTTACTGAAGAGGCAGTACACTGGTTGCAACCTGCACAAGTCGCTAATCCCAACGACTATTTACAGTCTCATTTTCGAGGTCTGAATCTCAGTCGAGCTTGGATGCTTGAGGGCATAGTTTCTCGATTACCCAGCAATGATTCTCGGCTCAATACACTCCAATCCATTGCTGCTGTACATCGTCAGTGTGGCTTAGTAGATGTTGCAAGCGAACATTACTCTAGTAGTCATTGGTTGGGGACGTATGCAGTTTATCTCGTGACGGGTCGGGATTATATACTTTAAACATCAGTGTTTAAAGCTTTAGAAAGCTAGGGAAGTAGATCGGTACAATTAAATAGATAATTTTTCAACAAAACTTTGATGTTCTGGTGTCAATAATCCCTGCTGCAAAACGGCTAGTACTTTAGCTAAATCTCCCGATAATAATGCTGATTTTGCTAACCACAATCCCGGAAACACTTGAGAACAAGTTATATCATCTGTATTTGATTCGAGTTGGATATACTCGCCTTGTTGTAATCTAAACCCATCAAATTCGCGGTCATAAACTCGCCAAACCAAATATTCTTGGACTTGATTACGACGATATGCTTTCAGTTTTTCATGCAAATCAGTCGTTTTACCGGACATGATATTAATAGCGATCGCTTTTACCTAAACTCCGAGAGAATGATTTTAGTCTGGGAATAGTGCGATCGCCCCGTTGTTGGCAAAGAGTTTGATATTCGTCCCAAGTTGCAGGTATCCGCATCAC
This sequence comes from Halotia wernerae UHCC 0503, assembly GCA_034931985.1. GTDB lineage: Bacteria > Cyanobacteriota > Cyanobacteriia > Cyanobacteriales > Nostocaceae > Halotia > Halotia wernerae. Next base: position 128,623 of record JAYGHB010000094.1, on the reverse strand, counting down.
TGCACCAGCGGGAATTTGAGTTTTTTCTGGTGAAATCAGGGCAAACATGGCTTAACGCTAATGTGCGTTGAAATGGGGAAATTAAGTCAGATTGACTATCTTGATTAAACACTACTGATAATTTTCACCTAAAAAATTCAAAAAAGTAAACGCACCTTGTTCCTAAAGTCAAAGTGCGATCATAATACTTAACTTTTATAGGGCAGACATATTGCCCGCCCAAAGTTTCTTAAATATCTATCTCGCTCAACTCACGACTTAAATGATCAAAGGGTTCATCCACAAAAGTGGTATCAGCCACACCCGCATTTGCTACTTGTGCCTTAACCATATCCTTGAGAATTTGGATACCGCGAACTGTCGGACTAATAGGTACTCCTAAAGAATTGTAAGTTTCTCGCAGTCCTTGCAGTACTCGTTCATCCAACACATTTGTATTGCCAGCAACCAACGCATAAGTAGCGTAGCGCAGGTAATAGTCCATATCCCGCAGACAAGCCGCGTAACGACGAGTTGTATAGGCATTTCCACCAGGGCGAATCAACTCTGGTAGTTCTTCAAATAATTCCATACCAGCTTGCTTCACAAGTCCTGCGGCATTAGAATTGATCGCTGCTGCTGCTTGTATCCGTACTGTGCCACTTTCAAAATATGATTTAAGGCTGTCGATCGCATTCCGGTCAAAATATCGACCAGCTACGTCATAATTCTTAATCAAGCTTGTCACTGCATCGCGCATTTCTTCTTCTCCCAATTGTTGCTATCTATGGTTTGATATTAATTTGTCTGCACTTATGCACCAGTAAATTTTTGTGCTATTTAAAATAGATTCAGCACAAAAATAATCATCCGCTACTTAAGGATTTTATGCCAAAGTTGCCCCCATCTGAGATGAACTTTCCAGTTTTGTGTAGATGATCAGGTAAAGGTTAATATAAGCTGTAATCCAGATCATCTGTAACAAAAACTACAAAATTCTTCAATATCCAGAATTTATGATATTTCAGGTGTGTCACAACTGGGTGTCAGATCAGCAGGGTGAGGATGCTTTGGCGGATTCTGATTTTACTTTAGGAAATTGGTAGAGAAGGAGTAACAATGACAACCCCACAAGAAGTCTTGAAGATGATTCAAGACCAAAAAATTCAGATGATTGATCTGAAATTCATCGATACACCAGGAACTTGGCAGCATCTGACGGTTTTCCACAACCAAATTGATGAAAGCTCATTTGATGATGGTGTACCTTTTGATGGTTCCAGCATTCGGGGTTGGAAAGCAATCAACGAATCAGACATGATGATGGTACTCGATCCCAACACTGCTTGGATCGACCCGTTCATGAAAGAGCCAACACTAAGTATAGTTTGTAGTATTAAAGAACCCCGTACAGGTGAATGGTATAGCCGTTGCCCACGCGTTATTGCCCAAAAAGCAGTAGACTATCTAGTTTCTACAGGCATTGGTGACACAGCCTTTTTTGGCCCTGAAGCTGAATTTTTTATCTTTGATGATGTCCGCTTTGACCAAACTGCTAACCAAGCTTACTACTACGTAGACTCTATAGAAGGTCGTTGGAACTCTGGTAGAGAAGAAGGCCCCAACTTGGGTTATAAACCACGCTTCAAAGAAGGCTACTTCCCAGTGTCGCCAACGGATAGCTTCCAAGATATGCGGACAGAAATGCTGCTAACAATGGCAGAGTGCGGCGTACCCATTGAAAAGCAACACCACGAAGTTGCTACCGGCGGTCAGTGCGAATTGGGTTTCCGCTTTGGGAAGTTGATTGAAGCTGCTGACTGGCTGATGACCTACAAATATGTCATCAAGAACGTTGCTAAAAAATACGGCAAAACTGTCACCTTCATGCCAAAACCAATTTTTGGCGATAACGGTTCCGGGATGCATTGTCACCAGTCCATCTGGAAAGATGGCAAACCTACATTTGCAGGCGATAAGTATGCTGATTTAAGTGAAACAGCGCTTTATTACATTGGTGGTATCCTCAAGCACGCACCAGCACTATTGGCAATTACCAATCCCACCACCAACTCTTACAAGCGTCTAGTACCTGGTTATGAAGCACCAGTGAACTTAGCTTACTCCCAAGGTAATCGTTCTGCTTCTGTGCGGATTCCTTTATCTGGTACTAACCCCAAAGCCAAACGGTTAGAGTTCCGTTGTCCAGATGCTACTTCTAACCCTTACTTGGCATTCGCCGCCATGCTCTGTGCTGGTTTAGATGGGATCAAAAACAAAATCCATCCTGGTGAACCCCTAGATAAAAACATCTATGAACTTTCTCCAGAAGAACTAGCGAAAGTGCCTTCAACACCGGGTTCTCTAGAAAAGGCCTTGGGACACCTTGAAAATGATCACGCTTTCTTGACAGAAACAGGCGTATTCACAGAAGACTTTATCCAGAATTGGATCGACTACAAATTGGCTAACGAAGTTGAGCAATTGCAGTTGCGTCCTCATCCTTACGAGTTTTACCTCTATTACGATTGCTAATTGTCGCAGGTTAAGCTGTCACACATCTAAATGGCGCTTTTTCTAGCCGGAAATCTTTGTTGAAAAGCTTTCCATCTGGAAGCATCAATCAACGACAGTGTTATAAATTTTTTAGCCACTCTATGGGGTGGCTTTTTTTAAGAGTTTTTTAGTTGAGACTCTCACTCAAATCATCAAGCTTAGAAATCTTGCAACCTAGCTCATGGCAGCGTTGCTGCTTCCATAAATCATTCGTGTAGTAGGTTCTATCTTCCCTTGAATGGGATTCCAGTAATGAGATGTTTCTTCAGAAAGACCGATTTCTTGTGCAGCACGCATGAGCATTGATTGTTGGCGATTCTTGACTTGCTGATATTGACGCACCATTAACGCACGAGATTTATCTTGAATAGACATAACTACAGTCCTCCTTACTGATTTAGATATATATGATTGATGAGCTAGTTATCCTTTCATTTAATAGAATAGCAAAAATTCTGTAACCAAAGTTACAAAATAGTGCTTTGATGGCTATTTCTTGACAAAACTTTATATTTTGAGAGCTACCATTACTGTGATCTAGTCAAAAACTGGGAAAAATCTCTCTAACCGGGCAAAAAAAGTAATTAGCTATTGCTATCTGACTTGAGTTTGGCCTTGTCTTGAAAGACACACCTTTCTCAAGATTGATAATTTATTCATTACATTTGTTTATATTAAAAATATTGAAGATAATTTTTTTTGGACTCAAGTACTAACGCTGTAGTTACAGCAAACTAAGTTACCATCAAAAAACATAAATTAACAAAATTCTACAAAAGTTATGACAGTTGTTTATCCACGTAAATTTCAGAATGCTTTGAGTGCGAGGGATATCTTAAAGCATACGGTGAGCGATCGCGAACTTCATCTCATCACCCTCAACCGCTATCGCTACAGCGAGCAACGCAGTTGTAAAGACCTGACTGAGCTAATTGAACAACTAAATGGCAAACCAAGAGAACTAATTCAGGATTTATCCCGCCACATTTGCGATGAAGCTCGTCATGCTATGTGGCTGACCGATTTGTTGGTGGAATTGGGAGCAGATATTGGCAAGCCACCAGGCACATCTTACATTGATGAATTTGAACGTCTACTTGATAGTGAACAAAAAGATGCAGCTAAAGACCTGGAAGATGTTGTAATTTCTGCCTTAGCAGCAATTAACATCACCGAAAAACGGGGTTGTGAGTATTTTTCGGCTCATATTTATACACTCAGGCAAGAGCCGCAAACTGAAGAAAACATCAAAATTCAAGAAACGATCGCTAAAATTTTGCCAGAGGAAGCAGGACACGTCCGTTGGGGTAATCGTTGGTTAGCCCAAATAGCCGATAAGAGTCCAGAGCATCGGCAAAAAGTGGAGCAAGCCAAATGCAAATATACCGCAATCGAGCAGGCGGCCTTTGAATCAGGAATGGATATTACTTTAGGTGCAGAACTGCGACGGGTTGCTAATCTTGTGGAAGTGGCAAATACTATGTCACCTTGGGAACGTCCCCAATACCTAATGGAGCGCTTACCGCAAACCTTACTAGCACCGGAGTTGCAGTTTACTAGGATTCGAGCTGCACAAAGATCTTGGCAGCGTGACCCACAAGAGTTTATGGAAAAGTTTGTCCCAATGTTCCTCAACGGCATTCAGGGTAAAGAGAACAACCGCAAGCAAACAAAGGTGTAAAATTCGCTGGGTAAGGCAAAGCCTTACCTATTTTTTCCACCAAATTTAACCCAAAAAGTGAATCATAAGGTTGCGACAAGTTCCTTGAGGCGATCGTGTCCGTCGCGGAAGATCGGCCAACCATCTCCTACTAACACCGCTTCTACCTGACTCAGATCTGCCAACCTGCGAACAGAAGCGGCTGCTTCCTCCCGGTTCAGCAACTTTTCATCGGGCAAAATAGTCAAGCTACCTGCTTTACGCGCCCGTACCAAATCTCCTGTAATTAAGGTTGTTTCCTCTAGCAACAGAGCTAGTTCACCTGGGGTTTTAGAGCCTTGGAGTTCAATAGTCTTGAGTCCTGGTACTAACTCATCACCATCAGAGAGCCAGCGATCGCAAAGTAAGGGGAAAGAGTCTTTTTCTCCCGCAGGGCCGGCTATTTTCGCATAGGTTTGATCAGCAATTTCTTTAGCCGCCCTAATATGCTCAGAGTTCGTCAGCACAATCCAAAGCACACCACCCAAAGATTGCAAATGATTCCAATCATGGTTAGATAGGGCTACTGGGTCAATCAAGATGTTGCCATCGGGACGAATCCAAGCAATTCCATTGAAATCTATATTTCTCGCAGGATTGAAAATAGACCAGCCATATAGATCAAGACGGTGTAGAGATTTCATAATAGTGCTGTATTAATAGTCATTCTCAATAATGTATCAATAATTCGGTCTATAAGTTCAAAAATTAGTCAATAAAGACAAGTTCTGAGTTCATGGGTTGTATTTATAGGCTTTGTGTATATGGGACGCGGGCAATATGCCCACACTACAATAATTTTACGTTTTTGTGTGATGCAATTTAGCTGTACATCAGCTTACTATGAATTAACACTAAATTGTCAGGTCTAATCAAGCACTAAAAATAAAATATTTGTTGCTTGTCTATTACTGTGTTTCCTCGTAAATGTAGTAGTTATTTATTTAATTAATCTTGAATAATAGATAGTATTATTACTGCTATTCTTATAAAAAAAATGGATGACAAAAATATGTTCATATTTGAATCTTTATAATTTATCTGGGAAATTTACTGTTTCTTGATAATAATTTTATAACTCTCTTCTAGGATGGTGAAAGCACAATAATTATGTCACTATAAAAGCGCTTTAGTGAATATATAATTTTTATTTGCACATCATGATTACAACAGCGGCAGATTAAAATAACTAGCTGTAAAAAAGCCGTTATAGTAATCCAAGGATTGAATTAATGACAAAAATCATAGAGAAAATTACTGAAAAGAGAGTCCATCTCCCTTACTTGGATGGCTTACGTGGGCTGGCATCTCTATATGTTGTTCTTGTTCACGTTGAACCATCAATGGGCGATCAATTACCCCTATTATGGACATTGTTGTTTAGAACTATGAAATATGGTGCATTTAGTGTTATCAGTTTCATTGTTCTTTCTGGCTATGTTTTGATGCTGCCAGTAGCTCGTTCTGAAAATGGTCAGTTATCAGGAAGTTTCATTAATTATATTAAGAGGCGATCGCGCCGAATTTTACCACCTTACTATATGGCTCTATTCTTCTCTATACTGCTAGGATTATTTGTCTTAGCTTTCGAGAGATTCACCAATTTTCAATGGAATGAAGTGGCAGGAATAGGCTCATTTTCTCCAAAGTTTTCTTTGATTGATGTTTTAACTCATCTGTTATTAGTTCACAATCTTAGCGATACCACATACACAACGATTAATTCACCTATGTGGACTGTGGCAACAGAATGGCAAATATACTTTTTATTTCCGTTATTTTTACTGCCTATATGGCGGCGATTGGGATTATTGTCAGTTATTATCATCACCTTTGCCATTGGTGTAACACCCATATATCTGCTAAATGGATTATTTGAATCGGCTAATCCTTGGCTTTTAGGCGTATTCTGTTTAGGAATGGCAGCAGCAGATATTGGATTTTCTCAAAAACCAGAATTAGTAGCTATCAGAAATTCTTTACCTTGGGGTCGCCTAGCTATTATCTTCACTTGCATAGCTTTTATAACTGAATGGCGGCGATTAGAATTGCATATATGGATTAATCAGAGTTTTGCTGGACTTGCCTTTGCTTGTCTATTTATTTCTGTAACCAAGTCTATTATTGAGGGCAAACCACCATCTTTAGTGCTACAGATATTACAACATCCTTGGGCGATCGCACTTGGGACATTTTCATATAGTTTATATCTGACTCATGGGCCTGTTCTGGTTTTTGTGCGTTATTTTTTGTTTTATCTGCCAATTTCTCCAGATATGTTTGCAGCAGCATCCTATTTATTAGGCACGGCAATGTCATTAATCATTGCTTACTGCTTTTACCTCTTCTTTGAACGGCCATTTATGTCTAATTTCTTGAAAAAACGCAAAGTGAAAGATGTCGTCAGTTAACATCACTTCAGATTGGGAATAGAGCATAGGGCATGGGGCATGGGGTATGGAAAATTAATTGGGGAAAGAACTCTCCCCTGTCCCGTGTCCCCTTCTACTTACATATCTTGTTTGTAAACTTCTAACAACTGCGGAATATAATCATATCCATCTACACCAATAATTGCCATAATTTTAGGTCGGTGTTGCTGTAATAAATTTTGGAAAGCTTCCGTCCCAATTTGCCCTTGTAGAATTGTTAGTAAACCAGCTGATTGCCGCCATTCATTAGAGGAAATTTGCTCTAAAAGATACATTCCTAAACTGCCAGTGTAAACGGCTTTCTCAGAATTTTGCAGATGAAAATAAGCTTCAGCTAAATAAGCTAAAGTTCGTCCTTGGAGATACAAATCACCAGAGACTTGGGCTGTTTTAAAGCCATTTTCTAAATATTGAATTGCCTCTTGTGGCTGTTCTATAACTAGATAGGCAACACCTAAGCTGCTGAAACATAAGGCTTTACTTTGAATATCGCCTAATTGTTCTGACAACTTTAAACCTTGTTTTAAATAACTAATGGGCATTTCATAGTTTTCTGGTTCTATTTGTTCCAGCTTTTGCGCCTGCATGACTTCGCTGTAACCTAAATTGACCAGTGCATTTGCCTCTCCTGTGCGATCGCCTGCTTGCCGACTCAAAATTAATGCCCGCTGGCTGTGGTTAATTGCTTCGGTATAATTTTGTTCTTGTACATAAGTACGGCTGAGGTGGTTGAAATTGGCAATTTCACAGGGGCGATCGCCTGCGTTTCTGGCTATTTCTAATGCTTGTTGATGAAAGGTGATAGAACGCCGATATTGCCCTAATGCCCGTTGTGAATAGCCTAAAAGTGTCAAAATTCGCGCCTTTTCCTGGGTTCCATCAACTCGGCGCAGTGGTTCATCTAGATAATCTAGGGCATCTCGCAAAGAGTTACCAGCGAAAGAGGCAAAAATCCCGCCATAAAGGGGAAAATATGGACGCAGGGCAAAGGTTCGCAAAATCTGGAGCATGATTTGAGCAGCCCCATTGTTGTAAACTGCCGTACTACCAAAACCATTGGTCAATTGACTCCAAATGACTGCAAATGTCAAGAAAGTAGAAATCGACAGTTTTGACCCTGCTTGCACATTATAAGCTTGTTGGTCAAACCAGTTAACTAACCCCCGTTGCACATATTGTAAAATCAATGCCATTTCTACCCAATCGCTGAGAGTAACACCGCCTTGTCGTTGGGCAAATTCAATGACAGATTGCTCCATTGCTAGGGTGCGAAACAGTGTCTGGGGTAACTCACTATTAACTTGTTTTGCCCAAGTTGCCCACGGGCCATGTTCTCCAGGTACGCCGCCAAATCCCAACTCTCGATTTTGCTCATACATCCAACTTACCAAATGCTCTTGAAGTCGCTGCCAAGCTGTCAAACCACGGGTAATACCTTGTGATATTTGTTGTAAATCAGCATCTGCTTGGGCAAATTGCTGTAAAGCTTTGGACAACTGCTGTAGTTGTTGGACATTAAACGGTTGCTTTTGATTGGGGTCAGTAAAACGTAAAAATGTTGCTAGACGCTCATCAGCAGAGGCTGTGGTGATTTCTTTGGCTGCGGAGGCGATCGCTTCTGTAGCTTTATTTTGTTCCGAATAGCGTTGCCATTGACTTTGAATGGTCTTGATTGCCCTCAAACTCCGATTAGCCTTGGCTTTCTTGAGTTCATCTGTTTCACTATCTACTTGGCTTTGGATGGCACTGAAGCGATCGCTCAAAACTAGTTCAAAAACTTCCCCTGTGCCGGAAGTTATACTTTTTTGTAACATTTGGTACACCATTTCTACAGAGCTAATTTTGCCCTGGAGGGTGAGTTGAACGATTTCGTCGATTAAAGCGAGATAGCGATCGCGCAATGGCAGAGATTCTGTCACTTTAGCTGCTGGAGAACATCACATTAATTCTAATTCTAGTTCTGGCACTCAGGTTGTGCTTGAGTCAACTTTAATGATTGCCTGAGTTCCTGTCTGGTCAACTCAATTAAAAATTAATAATGTAAAATTAAAAATTGCAAGACGCTCACGGACTCGCGCTTCGCTACGCTATCAGTAGAGGCAAGGAAGCGCCACTGATTGTAGACCACTAAATCTTTGATTTAGTGGGGGCTTTGACGCGAAGGATTAATTAATTAAAAATTATTATTTCTTTCAATTTTTAATCTTTAATTTTTAATTCTTAATTAAAACTGGTCATTTGCTCAGCTATCAACAGATCTGATCGCGCCTCGATTTTCTTTTGGCGATCAAGTGGTAATTTCTTTAGTTTTTCTTTTAAAGTTGTCACTATAGTTAACTCACCTTTCCTTATTATTGCAATTGGTATTAGTATAAATTCAATCATGAATTGCCTACAAATATACCTGCCAAAAAAGCTACTATTTCAGACCAAGCAGAGGTAGTGGCAGCAGAATCGTAACGATAACCGTCATCACGCATGAAGGTATGTTCTGCTTCACATAAAACTACTTTGTGAGTTACCTTAGCATTCTCTAAAGCTTTAATTAAGATTTGACGGTCATTTTCCGGTACATGAGGATCAAGAGTTCCCAATATCATGAGCATCTCACCATTGACTTCGCTTACACGATGGATTGTATCGGCTACCCCCTTACCTAATTTGCCACTGGGAATGCCAGTCGGGTAACAGCAGACAGAAGCTTTAATTTCACTTTGAAAGGCTGCTCGAAAAGCTAAGTGTCCACCAATACAAAAGCCCAGTGTACCTATTTTCTTGGGAGCAACCGAACTCTCTGCTTTCAGAAAATCAATCAAAGCACGACAATCGGTATCATAATCTGCGATCGCAGTCCGACGAGCATCATCATTACCCCGCATTCTACCAAGATCATCTGGCTCAATAACTAAACCAATTGGTTCTAGGCGATGAAAAATTTCTGGGGCTGCTACGACATAACCATATCCAGCTAGATAATTAGCTAGACGAATCATCGCCCCACCTAACTGGTAAATATCGCTGTAGAACAAAATACCTGGGTAAAGTCCTGCTGATTTAGGAGATGCGACATAAACACGCATCAAACTGTCATTAACTCTCAACTCGATATTACGTTTGGTGATTTGCACTTTTTTGTCATTGTATAACGCTGGCTTTCATTAGCTTCTACACCAGCAGGTATTGAAATCTGGATATATACCAGATACCAGTCCTAAATTATTCGTAAACAACAAGATTCAGGGATCTGAGCCTCTCGATTTTCACCTGATCAACTGCTCGGCAAAATTAAAAAACTGGCGACACAAACCTTTGGTAACTAAAACCGTTGTTAACAAATTGGTAAAAGCAACCATGAAAATAATTAAAATTTCGTAGGAGATAGCATCAAGGGGTGTCACTCCCGCCAGTAATTGTCCGGTGGTGATTCCTGGTATTGCCACCATACCTATCAACATCATTTGATTGAGAGTAGGGAGCAATGCGGCTCTAATCGCTTCTTTGCGGTACTGGCTAACTGCTTGCTGAGGAGTTGCGCCTAAACTCAAGTGAGTTTCTATTTCTAAAGAAAGGGCATTAATGGTACTAACAAGACGTTCACCAGCGATCGCTGCTGCATTCATGGCATTACCAATGATCATTCCCGCCAAGGGAATTACATATCGTGGTTCGTACCATCGATCTGGTTGAATGATCAAGATGTTGGTGTAAAGCAATGTTAAGGCAGTACTAACTAAAATTGCACCCCATACCAAAGGCAAGAGATAGGGAATTTTTTGGCTGATGCGATTTCGTGCGACAATCGCCGTTATTGTCAGCATAATTGCTAATATTGCCAAAACCGCCCAAGGATTATCCAAAGCAAAGATGAAGTCTAAAACGTACCCCAATACGAGTAGTTGTAGGATGGTTCTGCCCGTAGCGATCGCTAAGCTTAACTCTAATCCTAATTTTTCCCAAGCAGATAAACCAATAGCGATCGCCATTAATCCTACAGCAATAGCCAAATCAACTAAGTCCAACTTGATTACATCTGCCATGAGTTCTTTACCTCCTGGGATTTTCTGATCACAACAGCATACACACCTGGAACTTTAATTCCAAGTGTTGGATCTTGGTTGATATGTGTCATCTTTTCTACCAACCAATGGTATCCTTAACCATAAAATAATTTCAGTAAAAACCCTTCTTTGATGCGTATCAGGGGCGACAGTATTTGATAGGCTTTTTGAATACTTCAATTAGCAAAAATCGATTGTCGAAGAGCATCCTTTGTATCTTCAGATAAAATTAAACTCATGATCCAAAGCATAAATTCTATTCCTGCATTTGATATCAAGCAACAATACGCCACTATCGAAGCAGAAGTGAGTGCAGCTGTTTTAGAGGTTTTGTCGTCTGGACGTTATGTTGGTGGCCCCTTAGTACAGGCTTTTGAGCAACAGTTTGCTGCCTATCATCATGTGACTAATTGTATAGCTTGTAACTCTGGTACTGATGCGCTTTTTTTAGCATTGCGCGCCTTAGAAATTGGTGCAGGTGATGAAGTAATCACCACACCCTTCACTTTTGTAGCCACGGCTGAGGTAATCAGTGCTGTAGGTGCAAAGCCGATTTTTGTTGATATAGACACTACTACACTTAATTTAGATTTGCAGCAAGTAGCTGGGGCGATTACACCCAAAACCAAAGCCATGATCCCAGTGCATTTATTTGGACAACCTGTGGATATGACAGCACTGATGGCGATCGCTCAGTCTCACAATTTAGCTATAGTTGAAGATTGCGCTCAATCTACAGGTGCAAGTTGGGATGGTCAAAAGGTTGGCAGCATTGGGCATCTAGGTTGCTTTAGTTTTTACCCTACCAAAAATTTAGGCGGTTGTGGTGATGGTGGAGCGATTACGACTAATGATCCTCAACTTGCTGCTAAGTTAAGAGTACTCAAAGAGCATGGACAGAAAAATCACTATTACTATGAAGAAGTGGGTGTAAATAGCCGCTTGGATACCATGCAAGCGGCTATTTTGCAAATTAAGCTGCGTTATCTCGATCAATGGAATAATCAACGGCGGGCGATCGCTGCTTATTACCAGCAGTTTTTAACTCAAGTTCCTGGTATAATTGCACCACAGGAATTAGCTAAAGGCGTTAGCGTGTGGAATCAATACACTATTCGCATCTCTAGCGAAGGACGAAATGGTTCTAGCACTACATATCGAGATTCAGTGCGTAGTCAATTGCAAGAACGGGGAGTAAGTTCAATGGTTTACTATCCCCATCCTTTACATTTACAGCCGGTTTATCAACATCTAGGTTATCAGCCAGGGCAATTGCCAGTAGCAGAGTTAGTTTGTCATGAGGTTTTATCTTTGCCCATGTTCCCAGAACTGACCCATGAACAGCAAGACCAAGTGATTTATGCACTTAAAGATTGTTTAGCTTGATCATATTTTTGCTCTAAACAACCTCATGCCATTTGCTGTGACTAATAAAGAAGTTCCTGTATCAGCTAATACTGCGATCGCTAACCCGACAAAACCAAAAGTCCCTAATCCTAAAAATAGTCCTTTGGTGACTAGAGAAAAGACAACGTTTTGTTGAATTATTGATACTGTGCGGCGGCTTAAGTTGACTGCATAAGCTAGTCGTCTCAGGTCGCTGCCCACTAAAACTACATCTGCTGTTTCTAGAGTAATATCAATACCACCAACTGCAAAACTAATATCTGCTGCTGCTAGGGCTGGTGCATCGTTGATGCCATCACCTACCATCCCTACTACTCCCGATTGCTGCAACTGTTGAATTACTTGCAGTTTGTCTTCTGGTAACAGTTCTGCTTGATACTCTGTAATGCCAACTTGTTGGGCAATCTGTCTGGCAACTGCGGTGCGATCGCCTGTTAACATGATTAAATGTCGCATTTTTAGCCGTTGCAGCATTTGTACTGCTGGCGCTGCTTCTAGCCGCAAGCCATCTGCCAAAGCAATAATTCCTAACAAACTCTGGCTATTGCCTACTAGAACAGTTGTTTGTCCTAAACTTTCAATTTCTACCAATAGAGATGTAGCTGCTGGTGATAAAGCAATGCCAAACTCGGCAAACAACCGCCGATTCCCCACTAAGTAAAGATTTTCGCCAAATTGCGCGGTAACGCCTTTACCAGGATAAGCTCTAAAATTTTCAATATTTTCTAACTTCAAATTTTGCGCTTTGGCTGTAGCTACAATTGCCTTAGCTAAGGGATGTTCTGATTTTTGCTCTAAAGCCGCAGCAATTAACAATACAAAATCGACACTGACTTCTCCCAACTGATAAACCTTTTGCAGTAAGGGTTTTCCTTGGGTCAAAGTTCCTGTTTTATCAAAAGCCAAGCTAGTTAAATGTCCGGCTGTTTCTAATGCATGACCACCTTTAAATAAAACGCCCTGGCGGGTTGCTGCCCCAATCGCACTGACAATGGAAACTGGGGTAGAAATCACCAAAGCACAGGGACAGGCAATCACTAACATTACTAATGCCCGATATAGCCAAACATTAAAAGGTTGAGCAAATGCTAAAGGTGGAATTAAAGTAATAGCGATCGCACTTAAAATTACAATTGGGGTGTAGATTTGGGCAAACTTATCTACCCATTGCTGTGTAGGGGCGCGGCTAGATTGGGCTTCTTCCACAAGGTGAATAATTTTCGCAACAGTTGTATCACTGGCAACATGGGTAACTTTCACGGTCAAAAAGCCTGTTTGATTCAATGTCCCAGCAAACACAGAATCTCCTGGGGCTTTATCTTCGGGAATTGACTCTCCGGTAATGGGGGACTGGTCAATAGCACTTGCACCAGAAATGACTACACCATCTAGCGCCACACGCTGTCCCGGTCGAATTGTTAAAATTTCCCCGACTCGAATATTTTCAACCGCAACTGTCACTTCTTGATTATTTCGCTGCACCGTAGCTGTGGGTGGTGTCAAATCCATTAAGCCCCGAATGGCGTTACGGGTGCGACCAAAAGTAAAAACTTGCAGGGTTGTACCCAAGGAAAATAAAAACACAACTAACGCCGCTTCTAACCAATCGCCTAATGTTACTGCTCCAATTACCGAAATGGTCATGAGCAGATTCATATCTGCACGGCGCAAACGTAATTCAAATAACCCAGCCCTAGCGATGGGATAGCCAGCAACTATAATACCGATGCCATAAAAAGCTCGTGCTATCCAAATTGGTAGCGCTAAACCTTGAACAATTAAGCCCAAAAATAATCCGATACCTGCGAGAATAACGCTTTGTCCTCGGCGGTTAATAATCCAAAATTGCCAATTTGTAGCAGCGGGTTTGGGATGCTCATGTTCATGATCGCAGGTGTGAGTATGATGGTGAGAAGTAGCTTCAACACTCGGTTCTACTGTATAGCCTAAAGCTTGAATTTGTTCATAAATCTTAGTTTCGTTAACGACTTGTGGATTGTAGTCAATTTGCGATCGCCCAGTTGCAAAGCTCACCGATGCCTCACTTACACCTATAATCTGCTGTAAGCCAACTTCAATTGTTTTGGCACAACTACCGCAATCCATCCCGCCAATTTGTACTTGTAGCGTTTGAGGAGGAGCAACATCTACGGTGTAGCCCAAAACAGTGATGCGATTGTTAATTTCTGCTGCACTTAGAAGCTTTGGATTGTAGGATACAACCACCCGTCCTGTTGCAAAACTCACTGCAACTTCCTGCACACCACTCAACTGCTGCAAGCTGGCTTCAATCGTCTTGGCACAGCTACCACAATCCATACCACTAACTTGTAATGCTTGAGTTTTTAGGGAGGAGCTTTGAGTCATGGCAACTTTACCAACAAGGCTAAGAAGTTAACTGCCAATATTCTAATACAACAATTGAACAACTACTCAATTGTGCAATAATTCTCATTTTAGGTATATTGAGATTGATAACCATTGCATAAAATAAACACCATGAACACACGCAAACAAAAGCCAGATTTAGACGTACTTCAAAGCTCTGATCCACCTACCTGTGACACTCATTTGGTGAATCTGGAAAATGTCCGTTCTTCGATGGCGCAAATTTTGTCAACAGAAAAAGCACAACTGATGGCAGAAGTTTTTGGGGTGTTGGCAGATCCTAACCGCTTGCGCCTGGTTTCAGCTTTGGCTGCTCAAGAGTTATGTGTTTGTGATTTAGCAGCATTAACAAAAATGAGTGAATCTGCCGTTTGCCATCAATTACGCTTGCTCAAAGCTATGCGTTTAGTTAGCTATCGTCGATCAGGTCGAAATGTCTATTACAGATTAGCTGACAGTCACATTACCAACCTATATCAATTTTTAGTAGAACATTTGAACGAGTCAAATACTGATGAATGTTAACAATCTTCATGATTGATGCTTTTTCGTGTGACGGATGTAATTTGGTCAAATGCTAATAAGCTTGTTGCTAATAGCAAAGGTATAAAGTAGTATACGCCTCGATATGCCAGCATTGACCCTAAAACTGCTGCTGCGGAAACTGGAGGTGGAAAAATTAGCAAAATCACTGTTTCAAATACACCTAACCCGCCAGGAACGTTACTGACAAGACCTGTAAACATCGCCAGTAAATACATTCCTAAAAAGTCTATATATGATAAGGCTATGTTAGCTGGAAGTAAGGTATAAAGTACCGCCGCCGCCAAAGCCCAGTCAAGACTAGAAACTGCTATCTGTGCTAGGGACACATAAAAGTTAGGAAAACGCAATTCATGTCTGTGAATAATTAATGGGTGTTTAATGACAATACTGCCTAATACATAAACAATAACCAACCCTAAACACATCACGCCGAGAGGAAGTACAGTATTAAAAGGCAAATGTAATTGCGGCGGTATTATTAAGGGATTAATGAGAAAGATTAACCCAGCAATAGCAAACATTCCCAGCCAAAAAGTAAAATTAACGAAAGCAATTATTTGAGCGATCGCTAATCGTGATACTTGCCATCTAGAATAAAAACGATAGCGGATAGCACTGCCAGTCAGCAAGGCAAAACCGATAGTATTGCTGAAGCTAGAACTAATAAAGTTGGTTAAAGCAATCTTTCGCCAGTTTAGGGAACGATGAATGTAAGCAAAGCCTAAAATATCGTACCCAATCATGGTTAAATAGCCCAAAGCTGTCAGCCCAATTGCCCGAATCGAGCGCTTTTTGGGAATTGCTGCGATGGAATTGAGGATATCGTGATAATTATACTCTCGTAGTTGATGAGCGATCGCCCACGCAGAAAGCGCTAGCAGCAACAAGCCAAATAAAGGACTAATGTTGAGTCGCAGCTTTTTGAGCATTCTTTAAATCCTAATTGCGTTGACTACTAACTTACAATCATTCGCAAATGTTCCATTACCTTGACACAGCATTGACATATCACAGGCTTAAACTCTTGATGAACAACCACCAAATTCTAAGCTAATAATGTAGCAACTACCCATGACTGAAGATGTCTTAGCTGGTTCTACCATTCACCTACGGCAAGGAGTAGATTTGCAAGTTTGCTATAGTCCGGGTGTAGCTTTGCCGATAGTTTTTATTCACGGAGGAATGGGTAATCGCTTTAATTTTAGAGCGCAGTATAAGTTTGCTCATACTCAAGGCTGGGAGATTCTCGCCTATGATTTAGCAGGACATGGACAGTCTAGTCGTTACTCTCGTTATTCTATTGGGCGGCATTGCCGAGATTTACAGCGATTGTTGCACAAATTCGACATCAAGTCGCCTGTATTATGCTGTCATAGTTATGGTGTTCCGATCGGTTTAGAATTTGCCCAACACCATCGAGTTAGTGCAATGATTGCCATTGCTGGTGGTACTCACGATTTAGCGCCTTGGTGGGAAATTCCCTTGACGAAGTTGCAGGCTTGGGGTGGTAGATATCTTTACCATTTACCTGGTGTGCAAATATTGAATAACTTCATCTCCACTTCTTACCGTCATAGTGTTATGGAGAGGTTTTTTGCCGAAAACCCAGTACCTACTAATTTTGATGCTTACAAAGCCTTAGAAATATTTTGGGACTATAACTTTTTTGTCCGTCACCCATTACCGCAGAATTTGCATATCCCAACTTTAGTAATTACTGGGGGAAAAGACCCTATGTTTACCCAAGAAATGGGAGATGAGTTAGCAAGTCATTTTGTTAACGGTACTCATTTACACTTTGCCAATGCGGGACATTTGGTAATGGCAGAGTGTGCAGAATTAGTGAATCAGGCGATCGCAGATTGGTTAAAGCAACAAGTGTATGCTTAATTGATCGATATGAACTACAAAAAAATCTTACTACTAATTTCAATATTCAGTTTAGTTGGCTGTAATTACTCCCAAGGTGCAGTCGCCAAACCACCACAACTAATAGCTTCCCTGCTCCCGCCACAACCAAATGTTAACGCCTTAGCTACTCCCCTCACCTACGAAATTGAAAGCTACGACAGCCAAGCAATACCAGGAAAACGCACCTACGGTGTTTCTTTACCGCCTGGTTATAAACAAAATCCGCAACAACGCTATCCGGTAATTTTCCTTCTGCACGGTGGCCATGGTGAACCCATTGATTGGTTTAGTAACAAAAAAGGACAAGCCCTCAAAACCATAGAAAAACTTTATACCACAGGTAAGTTATCACCCAGCCTAATTATTACGCCTGATGGTAACGACAAACGCGGCTCTAGTCGCTATTGGGACCCCCAATATATCGACGGCGCTAATGGTAAAGTTGCCACAGCAGTAGGCTATGAACTAGTAAAAGTGGTGCAAAGTCGCTATCGCACTCTACCTAATCCCGATTTTTGGGCGATGGGCGGATTATCTTCTGGTGGGTGGGGTGCAATGAATGTGGGATTACACAACTTACAAAACTTCTCAATTTTATTTAGTCATAGTGGTTACTTTAAAGATAAAAGCGGCGCGCAAAATAGTCCTATAACCTATATAAAAACTCTTTCTCCCCAAGCCAAAAAAAGACTGCGAATTTATCTCGATTCAGGCATATCTGATACCGAAGAGATCGATGATGCTAAAGAATTTACTCAAGTTCTTAGCCAACAAAAAGTTTACAATCTATTTCGGCAATTTCCTGGCAGTCATACTTGGCAATACTGGCGAGAACACTTAGCAGATTCTTTAACCTTCGTCGGTGAGCAATTTCGGATTGCTGAAATCGCACATGCTGCTGATCATATAAGCGTTAATCACCCAAAAAACCAACAAAATCATTAATATTTTCTAGAGGCAATAATTTAAGTCTTGCTAGAGATTAACTATAGTATATTTAATTGGAGGTAAATTTATTTATCAGTCTAAATTTATATGAAAATTCCTAAATTTTTTATTGCTTTGGCAGGAGCGATCGCTATTCTTAGTGGTGCAGCATATTACTATGTTTTTATCTTAGGTGCGCCACAACTAGATCCACCCCAAGAGCAAGCAGATACAGGCTTAAAATTTCAGTTAGAAAGCTTCAATTCAAAAGCTATGGGTACAGTCCGCCAGTACGGCGTGATTTTGCCCCCTAACTATCGTAAAAATCTGCAAAACCGCTATCCAGTCATATTCTTATTACACGGCGGTCATGATGATGCTCGTGCTTATGCTGATAAATATGCGATCGTTAACGTATTACATGAATTGTATAAAACTGGCAAATTACCACCATCAATTATAATTACACCGGATGGCAATGACAATCGCGGTTCTAGTCCTTTATATGATCCCGATTATTATGATGGGTCTAATGGCAAGATTGGGACTTTAATTGGTTCAGAATTAGTCCAGGTTGTCAAGTCACGCTATCGTACTTTAGAGAAACCAGAATTTTGGGCCTTAGGAGGTCTATCTTCTGGTGGATGGGGAGCATTTAATATTGGGTTACGGCATCTCAACAACTTCAATATTTTATTTAGTCATAGCGGTTATTTTACAGATGATAGTGGGGCGCAAAATAGCCCACAACAAATAGTACAACAGCTATCGGTTGCTGATAGAAAGCGATTGCGTGTATATCTGGATGCAGGTTTAAACGACTCTGATTTTTTGGCTGCTACTAAAACCTTCCACCAAACATTAGACAAGTTAGGTATTGCCAATGTATTCTATGGTTTTCCTGGAGGTCATGGTTTATCGGGTGCAGATATCGGCTGGAATTATTTTCACAAGCATTTGCAAGATTCTCTTTCTTATGTGGGAGAACAGTTTAAAAGAGTTAAAAAATAATTAGTTGCAGATTAACATAGGTAAAACATATCGATAACTAATGACTAACAACTTAAAAAATCGGATTGGACTTTGGAGTGTAGCTGTTCTCACAGGTTTGGTGGGAGTAGTAAATGTTTTATCCGCAGTTACACCAAACCTATATGGACGTAATCATTGGTTGAGAGAATTTTTACCATTTGAAATTCGTGTTACTGGTCATATTTTTGCAGCATTAACAGGCTTTGTTTTGCTAACACTTGCTACTAATTTGTTACGCCGTAAGCGAGTTGCTTGGCTGTTGACAATTGGTTTACTAGTTATTTCTATTTTTAGCCATTTAATCAAAGGTTTAGATTACGAAGAGAGTATATTATCTGGAATTTTACTGGTGCAATTGATTTTGATGCGCCATGTTTTTACAGCTAAATCAGACCGCCCTTCAATTGCTAGAGGTGTGCGGGTATTAATAGGTGCTTTGCTGTTTACTCTGGCTTATGGGACAGTTGGATTTTATTTATTAGATGGCAAGTTTACTGAAAATTTTAATTGGAAAGATGCCATACTTCAGACTTTGGCAATGTTTTTTACTGAGGATAATTTGGGACTACAACCAAAAACTAGATTTGGTAATTTCTTTGCTGATTCTATTTATATTATTGCCGCTAGCACGATGACTTTTGCAGTAGTGATGCTGTTGCAGCCTGTATTTTTGCAGAATACTGGAAATTCTGTTGAACGACAAAAAGCCAAAGCAATCGTTGAGCAGTATGGTTGTTCTTCTTTAGCAGCAATGACACTTTTAAGCGATAAAAGTTACTTTTTTAGTCCTTCAGGTAAAAGTGTCATTGCTTATGTGCCTAAAGGTAGAGGTGCGATCGCTTTAGGAGATCCCATTGGCCCCATTGAAGATCGCCAAGAGGTGATTGTGAGTTTTCAGCAGTTCTGTCAACGCAATGACTGGTATCCTGCCTTTTATCAAACTTTACCCGACGAGCTAGACCTCTATGTTTCTCTAGGATTTAGGATACTGAAGATTGGCGAAGAGGCGATCGTTGACCTGAAAAATTTTACTTTACAAGGTAAAGCTGGTAAAAACTTTCGACCATCGATTAATCGTTTAACTAAACTCGGATATCAAGTCAGTTTTTATCAACCGCCCATAGCTAATGAATTGTTGCATCAACTCAAACCTGTCAGTGATGAATGGCTAAAAATGGCGCAAGGTTCCGAAAAACGCTTTTCTTTAGGATGGTTTGACGAAGCTTATCTGCGTGATTGCGAAATTGCGGTTGTGCATAATTCTAATGATATTACGGCTTTTACCAACGTTTTGCCAGAGTATCAGCTAAACGAAATCACTATTGACATGATGCGCCATCGTTCCAGCATTGAACATGGCATGATGGACTTTTTGTTTATTTCCTTGCTTCAGCATTTTAAAGAGAAAGGCTACGACACCTTTAATTTTGGACTTTCCGCCCTGGCTGGAGTTGGTGACAATCCAGAGTCACACCGCTTAGAGAAAGTTCTGCACTATCTTTATGAACATTTGAACCGCTTCTACAACTTCCAAGGCTTACACGCCTACAAAGACAAGTTTCGCCCCAGTTGGGAACCCCGTTATTTGGTATACCCAAGTTTAACAGCCTTACCTGATGTGGTTGTGGCATTGGTTCGCGCAGATTCAGGCGATCGCCTCCTCGATTATTTCAAACCTGGAGCTTAATCTATGGTAAAGGCGCTGAGAATCTACCTTTAGCCTTAGTCAAAAATCTCAATTCATCCCACATTTATGCAATGCCGAAGCTTTGATTATTTTCGGAGATGTTTAATGATGTAAGTAGGACTGCATAAATAATTAAAGGTTTGGTTTGTAGTGAGGACTAAAGTCCTCAAGAAATTCAGATTTTCTAACATTATGAGAAGATTATGAAAATAATGACTAATCAAACTCATGTCTCACAAAAAAGACCGTCCTAGTCTCCCAGAGGTTCACCGCAGCATTGAAATTCCTAATGGCAAAGGTTTTTGGCGTAAGTTGCTGGCTTATGCTGGCCCTGGGTATTTAGTTTCAGTAGGATATATCGACCCTGGAAACTGGGCCACAGACATTGCTGGAGGGGCAAAGTTTGGCTATACACTGTTGACGGTGATTATGCTCTCAAACTTGATGGCAATATTGTTGCAATCACTATGTGTGCGTTTAGGAGTAGCAACTAGTAGGGATTTAGCACAGGCTTGCCGAGAATATTTCAGTCCCAGAGCCAGTTTTTATTTGTGGGTACTTTGTGAAATTGCCATTGCTGCTAGTGATTTAGCAGAATTATTGGGCAGTGCGATCGCTCTGCAACTTTTGTTTAATATTCCCTTAGTATGGGGTGTGTGCATTACAGCCTTTGATGTGCTGGTGTTGTTATTTTTGCAAGGCAAAGGATTTCGTTATGTGGAAGCCTTAGTAATTATGCTAGTGGCAACTGTAGGCATTTGTTTTACAGCTGAAATTGTATTTGCAAAGCCTGATTTGGGTGGAATTTTTTTAGGATATCTTCCCAAGCATAAGATTTTATATAACCCAGAAATGCTGTATATTGCCATTGGTATTTTAGGGGCAACGGTAATGCCCCATAACTTATATTTACATTCTTCAATTGTACAAACCCGTTCTTGGCAACCAACCACAGAAAAAAGATGGGAAGCAATTAATTTAGGTACGATTGATTCAACTGTAGCTTTATCGTTAGCATTATTTATTAACTCAGCAATTTTAATTGTTTCTGCTGCCACATTTCATTTTTCAGGTAATCAAAATGTAGCAGAAATTCAAGATGCTTATCAACTACTTTCACCATTATTAGGAGTTAGTCTCGCTAGTGCTATCTTTGGTTTAGCATTACTAGCATCTGGACAAAGTTCAACCCTAACTGCGACCTTGGCAGGACAGGTTGTCATGGAAGGATTTTTGCAATTTCGCCTGCCGTCTTGGTTACGCCGATTAGCAACTCGTCTACTGGCCATAGTTCCAGCCTTAATAACAATTATTATTTTTGGAGAAAATAGTACTGGCAGCTTAATAGTATTCAGCCAAGTTATTCTCAGTTTACAATTACCTTTTGCTGTAATTCCTTTGGTAATGTTCACAAGTGACCGTCGGTTAATGGGTGAATTTGTCAATCCTTTGTGGCTGAAAGTTTTATCTTGGTTAGTTGTAATTATTATTGTTGGTTTAAATATGTGGTTGCTATTACAAACTATTTGGAGTAGGTTGCATTTTGTCTAGTAATCTGTTTGACTTGTTTACAATGGTGATAACGGGGAAAATTTTAGTACAAATCTGCCTCGATATTTGGATCGCAAAGGAATAATATCCATGAACTACCTTCATCAAACGATCGCCATCTTGGGAATCACAGGTGTATTGAGTGGAATGCCGGTTGTGGTTCATGCACAAGCATCAGCAACACGCATCAACCAGATGAATTTTCAGGAATACTATAACCAGGGTGTGCAAAAGCTAGAGCAAGAAAATTTTTCAGGAGCGATCGCCGACTTTAATCAAGTTGTACAATTAAATCCCCAATATTATGAGGGTTTCTGCCTCCGGGGGCTAGCCAAATCTCAATTAGGAGACTTTCAAGCAGCCATTACAGATTTTGACCAAGCACTAAGACTTAATCCTAGTCATGCAGATGCTTACAATAGTCGAGGAACTGCTTATGCTCAACTAGGAAGTATTCAAGCAGCTGTTGCAGACTTTAATCAGACCATAAAAATAGCTCCAAAATTTGTAGATGGCTATTACAATTTAGGACTGCTGAATTATCAACAAGGAAATCACAAACAAGCGATCGCTAATTTCAACCAAGCAATCAGTCTTAATCCTAACTTAGCTGATGCCTACGGTAACAGAGGACTAGCACGGTATGCCTTAGGAGATAGCAAGAATGCTATTGCAGATTTAAAACAGGCAGCAAATCTATTTCAAAATCAAAAAAATACTATTGGATATCGCCAAACACAAGCCCTAATTCAACAACTTCAGCGGTAATAAACTCAAATTAAGGAACTAGCTGAAAACCCATGCCCACATGAGTAGAGTGAGCATCTTCGGTAAGGATTATTGTAATATTACATTCTTGCATAACGACCATTGAAGTCAAGTCAGTAAAAGAAATCAGGGGCTGATCAAGAAACTTAGAACGGAGTACTTGAGTTTGAGCAAAGCGTTCTTCGGTAATGCGAATTAAATAAAAGTTATCAGACAAAAAGGCTGATAGCAGCGCTTTCATGGACTGGTCATCCAACGGTATCGGGAGTCGTCGAAAAAAGAAAGTGAATGTCTCATCGAGAAGGATTTTCATGCTCTTTTAAAGTTTTTAGTAGCCTTCCCTCCACTTTAGATAAAGATGATGTTTTGCTGGCATATGTGGCTGACAATAAAGTATGTTTTGATAATGCCAGGGCAACTGGCTTGACACCTATTGACTAATGACACAATTAACTTGGCTGCGTAAAAATCTCTTTAGTACTTGGTACAACAGTCTATTAACTGTTATCTGTTTAGGATTTATATTTTGGGTCGTGCGGGGATTCTTAATTTGGTCAACGACTCAAGCACAATGGGCAGTAATTAAAGTTAATTTGCCTTTATTTTTAGTGGGAAGATTTCCCCAAGCTTTATATTGGCGAATTTGGATTGTCTTGGCGATCGCTTCGACTTTAGCAGCTGTAACTGCGGGCGTTGTCTTCAGTCAACAACAGTTTACAAAACGTAGAGTTGTTTTATTTACTTGTCTTGTCGGTGTTCTGTTGGTTGTTGTACCATTGAATTTGACATCTCGCCTGTGGCTAGTATTAATTGCAGGTTTAATATTTGCGGGTTTTTGGATTGGAAAAAGTTTTGCTAAAACAATAGCTCCTTGGCTTTCTCTAAAGTGGTTATTGTCTTTCTTGATAATTCTGTGGTTAATTGGCGGTGGTTTTGGTTTGCAACCTGTATCTACGAATTTGTGGAACGGTTTGTTGCTTACCCTTTTAACAGCAACAGTTAGTATTGTTCTTTCCTTTCCCATTGGCTTGTTATTAGCTTTAGGACGCACTAGCAATTTACCTATTGTACGTTGGTTTTGTATTCTGTACATTGAACTTGTCAGGGGATTACCGCTGATTGGTATTTTATTCCTGGCTCAAGTGATGCTACCGTTATTTTTACCAGGAGATGTGCGTTTAGATCGAGTTCTAAGAGGAATTGCTGGATTAGTGTTATTTAGTGCTGCTTATATGGCAGAAAACGTGCGGGGTGGACTTCAAGCAATCCCGCGTGGACAAGTTGAAGCTGCAAAAGCCTTAGGACTCAATACACCCTTTGTTGTGATATTAATTGTCTTACCTCAAGCTTTACGTGCTGTTATTCCTGCAATTGTTGGTCAGTTTATTGGCTTATTTAAAGATACTTCACTTTTATCTTTAGTAGGATTAGTAGAACTCACAGGTATTGCCCGTTCCATTTTGGCGCAGCCCCAGTTTATTGGTCGTTATGCAGAAGTTTATCTATTTATTGGATTGCTCTACTGGATATTTTGCTATTCTATGTCTTTAGCTTCTCGGCGATTAGAAAAACAGTTAAATTAATAGTAAATCTCAAAATAAGATTAATTATTCGCAAAACACTAAAACACTCTTAAATCATTTCTCTGTTAACTATGTGTCTCTGTAGTTAGTTTAAAAATAGTAATTTTTGCAAATTAAATACTAGTTTTATATGTCAGAATTAAACCCAATAATTATTGCTGAAGAAGTTCATAAATGGTACGGCAAATTTCACGTTCTCCAAGGTGTGAACTTAACAGTAAGTCGTGGAGAAGTAGTCGTATTAATGGGGCCTTCTGGTTCCGGTAAATCTACTTTCATCCGCACATTTAACGCCTTAGAAGAATATCAACAGGGCAAAATCATCATTGACGGTATTACCCTCAGCCATGACTTGCGAAATATTGAAACAATTCGGCGAGAAGTGGGAATGGTATTTCAGCAGTTCAACTTATTTCCTCATCTTACAGTACAGCAAAATATCACCTTGGCACCAACTTGGGTAAGACGGTGGAACAAAGTAAAATCTGAAGAATTGGCGATGCAACTCTTAGAAAGAGTCGGGATTTTAGAACAGGCGCAGAAATATCCCGGACAGTTGTCTGGTGGACAGCAACAACGAGTGGCGATCGCTCGTGCTTTAGCCATGCAACCTAAAATTATGCTGTTTGATGAACCCACCTCAGCTTTAGATCCGGAGATGGTAAGAGAAGTTCTAGACGTGATGCGAAATCTCGCTAGTGAGGGAATGACAATGGTAGTTGTCACCCACGAAGTCGGATTTGCCCGCGAAGTTGCAGACCGAGTTATTCTCATGGATAGTGGTTCCCTCGTCGAGTCAGCCACCCCTGAGACCTTTTTCACCAACCCTAAAGAAGAACGGACTCGCAAGTTTTTATCACAAATTATCTAAATTTTAAGTCCTGACCGAAAATCTCTGCTGCGAGATTAATACATTAGGCTACCCAAAGGCTGAAATTCTTGTTGGATAAGCTTTTCAGATTTAATCTTGAATTTAACAGCAAAATGGTTGCATAAATATTGATTATTTGTACTGTTTTTGAAAAAATACATTTGGATCGAGAACTTTTATAAAAAATATTAGTTTCTTGAGGTCAAATATTTATAATAGACAATTTGCAGAATGCACTTTTACAATATTTTGGGTAAAAGTTAAGGAAGGTTAAAGAAAGCAATCATATGCTTTTGATCAAACCCCATTAAACTTTACCAAAATTGTGCAGTCAACATTGCAGAGGTTTTAGGTATTACTACAAACGCTATCGGTGTGAGGTATTGAAATATGAAGACTATTACTAGCAACCAAGTTACATACAACAAGGTTATATACAACCAAGTTACATACAACCAGACTGTGAAACTTTTTATTGCTTCATTTTTTTGGTTTATCTATTTGTTTTTTATTCCTTACATATATAGTTTAATAAATATTTCGTCTTTTTTTTTAATCGTCTTCCCAGGAGGTTATCTTTTTTGTTGGTTAGCACAGTTTATGCATGAATGTTGGCATGAATATTTACCTGGCATCCACAATAAGTTTTTTTACTCAGTTTTATCCTGGATGATATTTCTCGATCATCAAATTTTTGATATAGTGCATCCTTATCATCATTCTCAAGTAAATACTTATCAAGATATAGAGTTTCATCCTCTAGGAGAGATTAAAAACCGTTCTCTCAGAATTATTTATAACTTTTGTGAAGTATTTTTTGGGAATATATTTATTGTCATTTTAGCTAGTTTTAAAATATTGCATGAGCCAAAACTTAAAAATAAGTACTGCTTTAAAAAGCTAATGATTTCTATTTTAATGCGGGCTATTATTTGGGGCGGAATTGGTTATAGCTCTCATTTGCTATTACAAGTAAATCTGCATGAGATTGTAATTCCTTATATCCTTACCTGTTGGATAGGAGCTTTAATGATTCATCACAGCGAACTAATAGAACATGGCAACTTGATTGTAGAAGGAAAGTTAGAAGAGCGTAATTTAAAAACTAGAAATTTGAAACCATCTGGTATTTTAGAGAAATGCTTTTTATTTCTTACCAATAATCATTGCTTAGAACATTCATTACATCACTCTAAGTCTAATACTTACACTAGAGTATTTAATCAAAACAATTCTATGTCAGACAAAACAGTGTATATTTCATTTACTGAATACTCGATGATTTTAAAAGATATGCTTACAGGTAAATGCTCGAAGATTTAATATGATACCAATTTTATCTAAAGGCGAGATTGAGCATTGTATTAGAGATTGAACATAATGCTTTCTCTAAGAGGATGTTTGTAAATTCTAATTTATTACTAGCCCTGGCGACTAGAAGTCGAGGCTACTCTGCGAAGGCCGCCTACGCGGGTTAAAAACCTTACTTTTAAAACTCCTCTAAAAGCACGCTATCACCGATACTGGACTCTCTTTTACAACCGCTCAAACACCTGTCCTAGCAACATTTCTTTCCTTCATCCTAAGATTTTCACCTCTCTTAACCAAACTACAAATTAGCCCATTACACCTTAATAACCGAGGAATTCTGAAGATGTTTCAGAATTACCCCGATTTTTTTTTTGAATGAAATATAGACGCACTCTTTAGCGCACCCCCCCATTGCTGTAAACAGTGTTCTACTTTTTGTTCGTAGTCAGGACTTTAGTCCTGAATTTTCCAAGCACTAAAGTGCTTACTACAAAGCCTCAAAACTAGCTTGACAGCCTAGTAAATATTCAATTTGACATTTTGCAGGGTAAATTGCTTAAGCCCTTGATGGCTTCAAAAACACCCACGCTACAAAGAATGTGGCTGCTGTAAATAGTTGCGTCAGATCCAAAGCAGATAAATAGCCGTCTGCAAATGAAGCAATACTGCGATCAGTGATGCCAAATACCCAAGATGAAAGGCCAAACAGCCAAATCCCATTCTTGAGATTGCCTACAAATTCCTTAGAGTCTGGTGATTGCTGATCGTTCATAATCTTCTACTCCGTTGGTGAAGTCCGGTGATTTATTAGAGATGCTGCAATTAAGAACTTTTCTTGACTCCTAATGCTGAATTACACTTATATTAATAAATATTTCAGAGACTTGACTTCACTACCCAAAGGTACATCTAATTATCTTGACATTCATCCCTGGGAACTGTCACTTCCGAAAGACTGTAATCTTTGATTTGCGGACTTCTGAGATATAGACCGGAAATCTTGCCATTACATAATCAACAATTAACTGTATGAATCTTTATTTATGTAAGGTAAAAAATACTTCTGAAGACAGATGTATGCCTAAAGCATGACTTTAACAACAGCCCAGTAACACTATGTCATTCACAATCGTGCTGCCATTGTTTAAAAAAGTGGGATGCACCCCCTGCGAGTGTAGACCAATGGTCTTTGAAACCTTAGTCATCGGTAGGGTACTTGACGGAAAAATAAACCGTTACCCTACCTGGGACGAGGCAATAGAAGAGCATCTTAAAATATGCGCTCAGGTTTTTGCTTTAACTTGTGACTAGAGTGAATACACACAGTCACTACTAAAAAAGTAAACTCAGCTAATAGAAAAGCACCTATTGATGTTATCCCTACTTGTTTCGTCAAGAGAGATATGATCGCAGTTCCTCCAGCAGTACCACCAAAATATAATCCAGTACCTAACCCTGCCTGCATAGAAGGTATTTTATTTAATACCAAAGAAATCATACTGATCAAAACTAAGCTAACACTGACACCAAAAGCAAGTATTAATCCTATTGCTATGATGTTGTTGTCATTCAATAATGTTAGCCCCATCAAACCTGTCATTGATCCTAAGCCAATCAACATAGATTTATCAGCGCCTAATTCTGCTGTCCATTCTCCCAAAGGAAGTGAAGCGATTGCTGAAACTAAAAGTATTTCGGAAACAATAAATTCTACTTGCAGTCCAGGCAGTTTAGTTTGCAATTCTTGAGGAAATATCGATAGTAATAGATTAACTTCAATTCCTGTCGCTAAACCAATTACGAAAATTAAAATTAACAACAAGCTAGGAGCATCGGCAGACAAATCTTGATTTAAAGTATAGGGATCAAAAGAATGTTTGGGAGTAAATAACTGCAAAATATATGCTCCCAAGACTAAAGCGATCGCTCCTAAAAGAAAAGTAATCGACGCACCCATACTATAAAATAAGGTATTCCCCATTAAGCCAATAGCTGCTACTAATCCAAATACAAATACAAGAATGGCATTAGCTTGAGGTAGTTCAGCAATAGGTACAAACTGTGTTAGAAGTGCGATTGTCGGGCTACGAAAACTCATTACTGCGATTACCCAAGCAGTCATTAACACTGGTATTATCCAACGTGTACCGACAGGGAAATTCTGTTGTGCTAACAGCGAAACAGTGACAAAAATTAAACCTGCCAACACTACCCCGACACTAATCATTGGCAATCGGCTACCCAAGCGCTGTTGGATGCGATCGGAAATTTTGCCAATCAAAGGTTCTATAACTGTTGCAAGTAAACCCTGTATTATTCCCAGCCAACTTGCCAATTCGAAAAATTCCAGTTGTTGTAAAATTTTGGGCTGATAAAATCCATAGACCATCCAACTGAAGATAATCGCTGCTAGTAAAGCGGCTAATCCCCAAACTTGTCGCCATAAAATCTCAGGGCGGGTATTGAAAGAGTTAACCATGATGCTGCCTTACTTTCCTTAATAGGTTATGCGATTGTATGACAAATCGTATTAGCAAAATCGCATTAAAAATTGCATAATTTTCAGCTTTAGACAAAAATACTTTGTACAAAGTAAAACATGTTGATAGCGATGATATCAGTAAGTAGCAGTAAGAAAATATGAAAAATGTTGTAAAATTTGTATCGTTACAAACTAGTAAATATTTCTCTTAGCTTAAGAAATATATACATTTTTTACACTTAAGATAGCCTGATAAAAATCAGTTATTTTCAGCAAAAATAAAGGCTATTACAGATTTAGTGTCCAAAATGTGTGTATTCTTAAAGTCTCGATCTAATTTGTAAAAAACCTACAATACAGTGAAATTAAGGTTGCCGACTTAGGTATTAACTTTACGATTCTGAATGGTTAAGTACATAACATTCTGAAAAGAGGTATTCAGTATAATCAATGTCAATTCCAGTGCTAGTAAGTTCTTTGAGAGAATTGGTGTAAATGACATAGTTATTTCTTATGATTTGTTTGTATATAGCTATCTGAGTGTTGTTTAGTTATTGGCTAATAGTCGTAAATAGTTCACTTTTAATTATTCAAACACTCTGCGTGTTAAATATGATACATGTTTTTGGTAATTAGCATTGCAATCTAAAAAATTTGGATTTTTCAACCTGTGTGCTGAGATATTATTTGCGATCGCCTTTAGATGAGACTACACCAACAGCATGATTGGGAAAATTTTTCAACTCCTGCCAAGAGTATATTTGATTTCATTTTGAAACTTATAAAAAGACTATACCCGATATAATTTATGTCCAACTAATTAGCCACTTCAACAATTACTGTCCTAATTATTCCTTTTGCGATATTAAATCACTAATTTTGAGCATTATCCTCTACTTTTAGTTTTAGTTTTGCTGATAGATTCTCAAAATTTTTTGTGTTTATCAAGTACATTTACTCCATAGTAAGGTACAATAAGCATTACTAAAATTCTGATGAGTTACAAACATAACCAAAGCATAAATAAGCCATAACTATATTAGTTTGTACTTATCAAATAATTTTGTGTCATTTATGCAGTAATATTACGGTTGCTTATGTAATATATATGATAATTTAATATATGAAAATAGATTTTATTGAACTGGCTGATCTCATCGAAATCTAGCTGGTATAAGGGTAAGTCTGTAATTTTGCGCCCAAATACCAAGCTGAATATACTGTGTGTTGTTGATACTAACAATTAGCCTATTAGATAGGGGATCGCTATTTTAAATATTAGTAATCAATAAGTTAAAGAAATACCACTTTTATAATTTCTTTGTTATTTTGTATTTAACGGGACAGTTATTCAGCATTTGCTGAGTTTAAATAACAATTAGTTCAGCTATATTACGCGCAAATCTTATGCCAATTACTAACTTCGTGCTTGCCCCAATTCCGTTCATAGCAAGCATACAAATGATTGGGATAGATTGCATAGGAATCATCAGAATCCACAACAAGTAGTTTATCAACAAGGGAAACCTTACTTACGACCATGCTCAAGACAAAACGTCAACATATTATTATTCCTGCTTTTATTAAGTCTTTAGGCGTCAGCCATCAAGCAGGTAGTCAAAACCAATTTGCTCAACCTCAATCTGATATATTGCAACCCTTGCGTAATTGGCTAGACGAACTAGAAGTTCAAAATCGTAAATTTGCTCACTTTATTGCTAAATTAATTCCTGCTCAATGTCCCTTTGAGCGCGATCTAATATTGTTTGGTCGCAAAATAGCTCATATTCCACCAATGTGTAAGCTCAATCCACTTTATGATCAGTTTGTAGGCTTGCGTTTTCGCGCTTTGTGTTATTTAGTAGATCAGTGTGGAGAAGATATTCAATCTTACTGCTGAACGTCAACTGAGAAAACATGGTATGGAAATTAAAATTGAGCATCAACCCAGTCAAGAACGTCTCAATCAGTTGGGTGTGTTCAAATGGGCAATTTGGCAAAAGGAAGTATCCAAATTCCCCTGGACTTATGATACTCAAGAAATTTGTTACTTTTTGGCAGGTGATGTAGTCGTTACGCCTAATGGTGGGCAACCAGTGCAAATGGGTAAGGGATATTTAGTTACTTTTCCCGCTGGGATGTCCTGTATATGGGAAGTGAAAAGCGATGTAAAAAAGCATTACTACTTCGATTAGTCAAGAATCAAGAGTTATTTCCCTCGTCTTTGTTCTCCAGAACGCAAACATCTCAAAACTTAATTGGCATCGCGATTATAGGGAGGTTCGCAACGAGTGTCATAGGCTAAAG
Organism: Halotia wernerae UHCC 0503; assembly: GCA_034931985.1. GTDB lineage: Bacteria > Cyanobacteriota > Cyanobacteriia > Cyanobacteriales > Nostocaceae > Halotia > Halotia wernerae. The sequence continues at coordinate 97,128 of JAYGHB010000094.1, read as the reverse complement.
TTGCAGCATCGGTATATTGCTTATATCCGTATCTGTCAAAACTTGTTGCGACTCCATCCCCAAGACAATATTCGTAAAAATAGACAGTCTCATTTCCTCCAAATTTGGCAGAAAGTTCTTGCCAAATGGGTGCTTGATATCCAAAAACATAGTTGTAGAATTTTTTGGCCTCTGCTTGATCGTAGTTGTAACTTCCTGGATATTGGGCAAAATCTGCGTTGAAATTTAAGCTAATATCCTTCGCCTGATTGTTGACAAAGGTAATAGAGAAATTACTTTTGGGGAATTGCGGAAATAGCCGCCGGAAGCTTTTTGGAGTATATGTATAAGTCAGGCGATCGCCATTGGTTCGTTTAGTCAGATAATGACCAAAATAACGCTCGATTGTTTGCGGTGTTTGATTTAAAACATAGCGTCCAGCTAAAACAGGAGGAGTGAAAATACTGTTGATCAGTAAAAATCCTCCAGTTAAGCCTATCAAAGCCAGGTAAAGATGGCAGTCTTTCATAGTCGTTACCTCCACTCACCAGCAAGGAAGTTCATAATCGTGTTAGTGGGTAGTTAGAAACAGCAGATGCTTTCTAGCAGATAAATGTTTCCACTCACCGCCATTATGATGAGGACGCTAATCAAAAATGTTATTACATTTGAGTACCTGGCAAGAAGTTGAAGCCTACCTAAAGCAGTCACAAGGGATTATTCTCCCTATTGGTTCCACAGAACAACATGGCCCTACCGGCTTAATTGGCACTGACGCTATTTGTGCAGAAGCGATCGCTCGTGGTGTGGGTGAAGTCACTCAAGCGATCGTCGGCCCTACAATCAATGTTGGTATGGCACTGCATCATACAGCCTTTCCTGGTACAATCAGCCTGCGTCCTAGCACTTTGATTCAGCTAGTGCGAGACTATGTAAGTTGTTTAGCCAAAGCTGGTTTTACTAAGTTCTACCTCATCAACGGACACGGCGGTAACATCGCCACCCTTAAAGCTGCGTTCTCAGAAACTTATGCCCATTTAGAAGATTTGCAAATTGCCAATGCCCAACGAGTGCAATGTCAAGTAGCTAACTGGTTTATGTGCAGTTCTGTCTACAAGCTTGCTAAAGAATTATATGGGGATCAAGAAGGCTCTCATGCCACACCAAGCGAAGTAGCCCTCACCCAGTACGTTTATCCAGAAGCGATTAAGCAAGCACCCCTCTCACCAGAAGTTGGAAGTGGACACAAGATTTATAGTGCTGCTGACTTTCGTCAACGTTATCCAGATGGGCGCATGGCTTCAAATCCTGCCTTAGCTACCCCAGAACACGGTAAGCAATTTTATGATTTAGCAGTCAAAGAACTCAGCAATGGCTATTTAGAATTTGTCAACGCTGAATAACTCTCGCACAGACAGAGACGCAATTTTTCTCGCGTCTCTACACAAAATTTCTTAAAAAAAGAAAGCTGGTTTACTTCAAAAAGGTGAAGATAAATATACAGGAGATATCCTAACACCAGAACAAGAACTTAAAGACTCATTTGTATTAGAGTTTTTAGGATTGAAAGATGAATATTCAGAAAGTGATTTAGAACAAGCATTGATCGATAAACTTGAAGACTTTTTATTAGAATTGGGAAGTGAATTTGCTTTTGTAGGTCGTCAGAAACGTCTGCGTAACACCAAAAGACTTTCAAGCCTACCTGCTCCCTGCTACATATATGGTTATCCAAAACGAAGAATCAGTTAAATTACCACCTTTAGAAAATGGCGATCGCTTAACCCGCGATGAATTTGAGCTACGTTATTCATCAACTATCCCAATCAAGATAATTAGGACAGGCAAGATGCCTATCCTATAAAATAATTAACTCCGAGCAATACCTTCTTGACGGGCTGCTTGTTGCACAGCCGCAGCAACAGCGGTGACGACACGCTTATCAAAGACCGAAGGAATAATGTGTTCTCGATTCAAGTCTGAAGGTTTGACTAAAGACGCGATCGCATTTGCAGCTTCTAAATACATGGTGGTGGTAATTGTCTGCGCCCGACAATCTAAAGCACCACGGAATACCCCAGGAAAAGCTAGGACATTATTGATTTGATTCGGGTAGTCACTACGACCGGTGGCGATGACAGCGACATCTTTACTAATTAATTCTGGCTGAATTTCGGGAATAGGATTAGCCATAGCAAAAACAATAGGATCTTTTGCCATTGATTGCACCATTTCTGGTGTCAAGACTCCCGGCGCACTCACACCAATAAAGACATCTGCTCCTTGCATCGCCCCTCCCAGAGTACCTTGAGCTTTGACGGCAAATTCTTGCTTCTCTTCTGTAAGGTCGGTGCGACTATTAGAGATAATGCCTTTCGAGTCACACATCCAGATTTTTTCTGCCCCAGCTTTGCGAAGTAACCGAGCGATCGCCACGCCAGCAGCCCCAGCACCGTTAATCACGATGCGTATTTCTGCCATTGACTTATGTACCAGTTTCAAGGCGTTAAATAAGGCTGCTAAAGTAACAATGGCTGTACCGTGTTGGTCATCATGAAAAACAGGTATATCTAATTCTTGCCGCAATCTTTGTTCAATTTCAAAGCAACGAGGCGCAGCAATATCTTCTAAATTTACACCCCCAAATACTGGCGCGAGATTCTTAACTGTCCGCACAATCTCATCTGTATCTTGGGTAGCAAGACAGATGGGAAAAGCATCCAGCCCGGCAAATTCTTTAAACAGCATTGCTTTGCCTTCCATCACAGGTAAAGCAGCAGCTGGGCCAAGATTACCCAATCCTAAGACAGCACTGCCATCGGTAACAATGGCAACGGTGTTTTGTTTGATGGTTAAGTTGTAAACTTCTTCTGGATCTTGAGCGATCGCAGTACAAATCCGACCAACTCCTGGGGTGTATGCCATTGCTAAATCGGAAACACTTTTGAGGGGGATTCTGCTAGCAATGCTAATTTTGCCACCACGATGTAAATTAAAGGTGCGATCGTAGACACTCAGCAACTTAATGTCTGATAATGCTTTCACTGCTTGCACAATGGTTTCAGCATGTTCAGTGCTAGCAGCATCAACCGTAATATCGCGAATGGATTCTTGGCGGGTTTGCTCGATTAAATCAATTTGACCCAGATTACCACCAGTGGTTGCGATCGCCTGGGTTACTGACGCTAACATCCCTACACGATTGGGAATCTGCAAGCGCAACGTCAAACTAAAACTAGAATTAGGGGTTAGGTCTGCCATGTCGATTTAGGATTTTAAGTTTTAGATTTTATATTGAATTGCTTGGTAAAAATCTAGACAAAGGCTTAAATCTAGGTATTTGCAGACATTGGAAACAAATATTAATGTAAACTTCCACAAAGATTATAGCGGTGAATCGCCTTTGCCAAGCTTACTGACAAATATAAAAAACCACGGCTACAAGGGCGCTTGTTGGTGCTATCTAGCTTGTAAATTGACTGTGATCTAAACGATCAAAAATGGGAATCCCTTGACGATAGAGGGGAATTTTTAAGCTTTGGGCGATCGCACTAGAGGAATTTTCTATGCGACCATCTAGTAGGCCGGAACCGTTTCATCGCAGTTATAGATCGTGCAACGCTTTGACAGTAAGCTTTTTATCTTTTGTGGACAAGTCTAATGGAGATTTTATTCGATGATTTTTTGCCACAGTGGAATTATGCTGCTAAACCCCAACTACACTCACCATTGCAAGTTATTTAATCCACGTTTCTAACTAGTACAACACGGCGGAAATAAACCTACTATCTAAAGCAGACAAAAAGCTCACGGTGTAAGACTTCTTTCTTTTGCCTTTTTACTTTTTACTTTTGCTTTCTTGTACTAGATAATTTATCTACAAAACTTTGATGTTCTGGCGTAGATAATCCTTGCTGCAAAACGGCTAAGACTTTAGCTAAATCTCCTGATAATAATGCTGATTTTGCTAACCATAACCCCGGAAAAACTTGAGAGCAAACTAGATCATCTAGATTTGGTTCCAGTTGAATATACTCGCCTTCATTTAACCTAAACCAATCAAATTGACGATCATAAACTCGCCATACTAAATATTCTTTTACTCCATTACGACGATAAACTTTTAGTTTTTCATGTAAATCATAAGAAGCACTAGAAGCGGCAATTTCTACTATTAATTCTGGCGCACCTTCTAAATAATCATCCTGATTGATGCGCGATCGCCCTCCTTGTTCTATCCTTAATAAAGCATCTGGTTGCGGTTCATTATCGGCATCTATTAAAACTGTGGTATTATTAGCCAAACCTACCCCAAGTGTCGCTGCTTTGTAAACTCCCAGCCAAGCCATAACGTAAGCATGGGGTTCTCCATGACTTTTGATTCTTAATGGGGATGCCAAGTAAACAACTCCTTCAATCAATTCTGCTTTTTTCCGATTAGGCATAGCATAATAGCGCCGTTCAAATTCATGACGGGTGAGCTTATCGCCACTTTCTAAAGGCGGAATTGTCAACAGTTCAGAAGCTGTGTCAGCAGATATCATAATTTTCAAGGGTGATGGCAAATTACTGACATTATTAATTTTACCAACTCTTCGTTCGTAGTGAGTTAGTGCAGTCAGTTGCTTCACTAGCTGCTATCAGACCAATTAAAGCCCAATCAGAATTGCTATAGTTAGCCTTAGACAAAATAACTTAAATTATTTTTGCGAAATATACGGTTATGGAACTAGATTTAGAAAAACTATCAATAAGGCAATAAGGTGAGTTTCTCTTCTGCTCCCTATCTTTAGGAAACAACCGATAATACTAAACCTTCGCGGGCTAGTAAGGCTTGGGGAAACACAGATTGCACTTCAATTTGAACCTTATCAAGAAAATCATCTTCATCGTCTGGGTGGTGATGAAAGATAACCAACTGCTGCACGCCAGCGCTATGAGCTAAGCCCACAGCAGTTTGCCAGTGCAAATCCCCAGATTCATGTTTGTGGGAGGTTGGGGGAATGTAAGTAGCATTAGCAATTAATAAATCGACACCTTGAATCATCTTTAAGATGCATTCTCTTTCGACCTCATTAGTATTCTTGTGTAAATCTGTAATATATGCAACGCTATATTCCTGCCAAGTGACACGGTAGCCAACTGAGCGCTGAGTTTGATTGATCAATGCTGTTGTAATTGTGATCTCATCCAACTTCACCTCATCACCTGGAGTCAGATTATAGAACTGCAATTTTGACTGCATCACCTGCAACGGGTATGGAAAGTGCGGTTGGAGCATCTGGTCATACAAGCATTGTTTAATCGAAGCACTATTAGAGGCAGCGATCCCGTAAATGTGGAAACAATTTTCGGTAACAAATGCAGGCGCAAAAAAGGGAAACCCTTGAATCCGATTTGATTGGGAGTTGGTAAAGAATAGATGGGCTTCTATTGGCTGTTGCAGTTGCTGCCAAGTTTTACCCAGTATGCGTAAACCAGTACCACCATCAAAAATCAAGTGTTTGTTGGCTATATGCATTTCTACACAAGCAGTATTACCACCGTAGCGGTTAGCGATGTTACCTGGGGTAGGAATCAAGCCCCTTACACCCCAAAATTGCACTCGAAAACTATCCACTGGACTACTTAGCAAAGTAGCTGGCTTTTGTGTTACGTAGCTCTGGGAACCCGACAGCTCAAAATTTGACATTTTCCTTGAAATTAGACCTTACTGAGCAGGTCATCGTAGTATCGTACTTCCAAAGGTCGGTTGTTTTCGTCCACAATGACTACTGTGGGAGAGTAACTTTTTAACTCTTCGGTAGTGAACTGCCCGTAAGCCATTATAATCAAGCGATCGCCCATAATGCCTAGACGTGCCGCAGCTCCATTTAGCTCAATTACTCCCGAATTAGCTAGAGCCGGGATCGCATAAGTAATAAAGCGTTCACCATTGGCATTATTCACTACTTGCACTTGCTCATAAGGTAAGATGCCAGCTTTATCCAACAAGATTTGATCAATACTGATACTACCCACGTAGTTAATATTTGCCCCTGTGAGGGTGCAGTTGTGAATCTTTGCCAAAAGAAGAGTGCGCTGCATTTGGTTTTGGGGTAATCAACAGTTACATAGTTAGAAGTTGGAAGTTAAGAGCTAGAAATAAACATCTGTAACTCATAACTTCTAACTCCTCACTCTTTACATTATGCTTTATAGGCTTTGATGGATTTTTCTACTAAGACCTTGACCTGTTCAACCTCTTGCCAACCACGAATTTCAGTCACTTTTTTTTCCAAATTTTTATAACTACGGAAAAATTCAGCAATTTCGTCTAAGCGATGTGGCGCTAGGTCTTTCAGGGATTTTACTTGAGCGTAACGCGGATCTTTGTCAGGAACACAAAGAATTTTTTCATCGCGATCGCCAGCGTCAATCATTTCCAAAAAACCGATTGGTCGTGCAGCAATCACACACCCTGGAAAGGTTGGCTCATCAATAATGACCATACCATCTAAGGGATCGCCATCCTCAGCCAACGTGTTAGGCACAAAGCCATAATCATACGGGTATTGTACCGAAGAATAAAGTACACGGTCTACGGCGAAAGCTTGCAGATCCTTGTCATACTCATATTTATTTTTACTCCCGCCTGGAATTTCAATCAAAACGTTGATTATACCTGGTTTGGGTTGGGCAGGAATACGGGATAAGTCCACAACAAAACTCCTTAGCTAACGGTTAATAAGGGGCGCACTTAGTTTCGCTCCCCGTGTAGAATTTTATGGCCAAGGTGGACTTCTTCCCAAGATATTTGTATGAAAAAACATGCCCCTTGTGGATATTGGGCATTGGGAATGGGGCATGGGGAAAGAATTACCAATGTTTCAAGTCGGCGATATCTCGTAGGCAAAAACAGATAACAGGGATGACTACCTCCTGCTTTCTATAAACAACAAAAAAGCGTTGCAAGGTTTTTTGGCAACGCTTTTTATTAAATATTTTGGTGGATAATTTCTCAGCTATGAGAGGAAATTATGCCCGTAATTATTCTTAGTCTCTGAGTCAGGAAGAAAGCTAAACAGATTTAGCTTGTACCTGATTAACTACATAGACAAATGTTAGCTCAAAATTTTGTTTCTCCTTTTTTTGGAGCTAGCTTGCTGGTGAAATGTGATTTTCAACTGTTGTTTACTTTCCAGCTTTGGGCAATCTATAGGTTAGGGATGGCTGATTGTATGGAACATTGCTTGAAGAATAGTGGGCAATGACAAACACTGGTAACGTTAAAGTTAGTAGAGCGATCGCTGTTCCCATAACGTCTGCCAAACGATGGGAATATGTAGAGGCAGGGTTGGCAGACTGGCTATTTGAATTCATACAAAATTGAAATTATTCACAATCACTTGTAGGTTTGCTCTCCAGAAGAGAGTGTTGATGCTATTCTAGCTAGTTATTGACTGTCAACTGTGTTGCAGTCAATAAATAATATAAACCAGTTTGACAAGTGTCATAATAGCAGTTTTTACTAGATAATCTTGATACAAAGTTACGGTTAAACATTTCGGAATTGACCAGGTGACTAATATGTTACGATTCCTTGCTGAAATGCATAATCTTTGAGTTAAGCAAAGATTAAGGAACAGCAGTCGAAACTACATTTTTTCATCTGAGCATAGATTTCTTACTAACCGATGTGAGGGTAATGCTGATTTTATTATAACATTTTAAAATTCCTTTGGTAAGCTAGTTTTAGCGATTTAGCTTATTTCTAATACCTAAGATGTATACCAGAATTTTACTGAAAGATAGCAGTTTTTTTGTACTATGTAGCAGTAGTTACACCAAAAATATTGGGAACCAATAAGCACTGGGTGATCATGATTTTTGTAACCATAAATTTGCATCTATAAATACAGAGACGTTAATAAGGGCGATGCTATTTATTCAGTAATAGCACTAAAAAAATACTTCAAAATCCAAATTATTAGGTCTCAGTAAGATTACTTCCTTTTTGTCAATCTATATATAGGTAGAGTATATATAATAATTCGATTTGATTCCTGAATCACTCGTAGGGGCAAGTGATTCGGCATAGCAACTCTACCAGACGCGACGCGTAAAGCCTGCGGCATAGCTTCGCTCTAAGCGAAGCTTTCGCCTTAGTGATACGCTTAGAGCGCAGCTTTGGCTTTATTACTGATGATGTTGGGTTTCCTTACCTCAACCCTGGAAACCCACATTGAAATCCGATTTTTTTAATTATGAATTACGAATTACGCACATGGGAAAGCGCTTATATTGTTATGCCATTCTTGCTGCTATCACAGACTTAAAAGCTGCCATCATCTCCGGGGTGGCTTGAGTAAGTTGCCATGACGGACGTGCCATTAAGCGATCGCACCAAGCATTTATTTTGGGATATTCACCCAAAGACACGCCGATACTGGGCAACACAGGTACTATAGTGCCAGCTACAACATCGGCGAGAGTAAGATTGTGACTTATAAAGTAAGGGCGATCATCTAAAAGATTTTCAAAAAACTTCAGCACTTTGGCAATTTTTTGTTGTGCCTTCTCCATTTTTTCTGGATCTCCTCCAGGCAAGCCTAGCATCTGAGGTAAAAATGTTGTGGCTGCCGGCAAAAGCTCATTAATACTTACTAGTTGCACCATCCGCACAACTGCCAAATTCTTTGCATCTTTTGGCAACATCGCAGGCGTGGGATACTTTGCCTCTAAATAGTCTAGAATTGCCAACGATTCCACTATATTAAAGCCGTCATCTATCAACACTGGAACATGGTGGAAAGGGTTAATCGCTAAAAATTCCGGTTGAAGTTGCTCCCCATCCAGTTTTACTTCTATTAGTTCAAACTCCAGCCCTTTCTCCAGCAGCGTAATCCATACACGGCGAGAGTTAGGAGAAATTGGCGTATGATAAAGTGTCAGCATAATTCATTCTTGATTGAAATACACATTCTATTTATCTTCTCAACTACGGCGCTAATAAAACTTGCTGCACCATCAGATTCAGTTCAGCAAATGTTGGAGATATAATTCGTTCTTGTCTAGTATAAATATTAGTTTGATAACTATCACCCACTAAGATCAAGACAGAAATTTTTTGAGCGATCGGATCAACAATCCAATATTCGGGGATTAGTTTTCGTGCATATTCCTTGGGCTTGTCCTGATAGTCTCTGTTATATCCCTCCTCCCCTGGACTGACAACTTCCACTGCAAGCACTAAAGGTTGGTCTTCTAGTACAGCGGAAGAACTTTTGCTCTGACGTAATTGCCGCCAATCAAAACCAGCCATAATACAGACATCAGGTAAGCGAGAGCGACCAGGAGCAGTACGAATTCCGACATCGCCATTAAAAACTTCCCAATCTAACTTGAGGCGTAAAATTTCAAAATAAAATTGCAGGAAGATAAATCGGATAATTGCTACGTGTTCGGGACTGGCTGGATTCATTGACACTAATATCCCGTCAACCAACTCATAACGATTATCTGTTTCGTCATCGTAATTTAAGTACTCTTCAAAAGTTAGTTTTACAGGTACTTTGGTCATAATGGGAGCTTCCTGAACTGACACGGCAATACCCACTTATAATTTACACTCAATTGAATTGTTTTAACAAAGTCTCCACACTGGCGTTGTGATCTAAGAATGAAAATAAATGCTGATAGAGAAGTTTTCCTGCTTTATCTAATACAAATTGTGCTGGTAAAGGCGCTCCCAGTGCTTGTCCCACTTGATAGGTACGGAATAATCGGCAACTGGGATCACTTAACAGCGGCATTTTTAATTTTAAATCCTTCACAACTATTTGACTCTGCCGTTCGTCGGTACTCGTAATCATCAAAACTTCTATGCCACGATTTTTAAATTGCTCGTAGTTTTCATTCAGCGCTTTGATGTGAGGAAAACAAAATGGGCAGTATTGCTTTTTAGTAAAAATCCGGGTGAAAGCTAGTAATACTGGCTGCTTGCCTCTATAACTTGACAATTTTACCAACGTTACGTTAGTAATATCTGGCAGTTGAAAATCTGGTGTTCCGATTCCCAATCTGAGGCGAGTTGTTGCTGGAACTGGTAAAAAATTGCGGAAGAAGCGCTCATTCAATAAGCCACTAAAATCAGTTGAAGTTAGCATATTTTGATTCCTAACCCGAAGGGGGATAGTAAAGAAGGGAGGTAGAGGTGTACTGAAGTTATTTCAAAAATTAAATATCTGATGAAAAAACCACAGATAGACACGGAGACTGATACTGTTTTAAGGTGTACCTGTGTTTATCTGTGGTTATTAATTCTGCCTTCAACTCCAACAGGTTGGCTGGGAGTTTTCTAGCTAACGAAATCTAGACAGCAGAGAAGTATACTTTTGACTTCACTGGATCGGGATTCATAGTCTTATCCCCAGGTTGCCAACCAGCAGGGCAAACTTCGTCAGGGTGGGACTGAACGTACTGAATTGCTTGCAATGTCCGCAGGGTTTCATCGACGCTACGACCAAAAGCTAAGTTGTTAATAGTGGCGTGCTGTATGATACCATCTTTGTCGATGATGAATAGACCACGCAAGGCAATGCCTGCTGCTGGGTCAAGGACGTTGTAAGCGGCGCTAATCTCTTTCTTAATATCGGAGACTAGAGGATAATTCAGGTCGCCCACGCCACCAGACTTGCGATCCGTTTGAATCCAAGCGAGGTGGGAGAATTCACTATCAACAGAAGCCCCAAGGACTTCCGTGTTGATTTTCTTGAATTCTTCGTAGCGATCGCTAAAGGCTGTGATTTCAGTTGGGCAAACAAAGGTAAAGTCTAGAGGGTAGAAAAATAGGACGACATACTTACCGCGATATTCGGAAAGTTTAATTGTCTTAAATTCCTGATCCATTACAGCCGTTGCTGTAAAATCAGGAGCCTGTTGACCAACACGAAGGCTTCCTTCTGTTCCGTAAGTGAGGGACATTAATCTAATTCTCCTTCAACTTATATCCGTTATAGTGGCGCTGGAATCTGGGCTAAGTAAAACTCACCCATCTATGCTGCTTCACCCTTTCGGGTGACGCTCCATGACTCGCTCTAAGCGTATCGCTAAAGCGGAAAGTTTGCGCGTCCGGGTAACAGGAGCGCAAAACTTTTCAAGAAAGCCAAAGCTTCGCTCTAGCTCCAAGAGTTGCTATGCCGCAGGCTTTACGTTGCGCTAACACAGTCCCCTAGGTCGGGCTACCCTCCTATTTTTTGGGAACGGCAAAGCCGAACAGGGCTGATTCACAGTTTGATTACGATCTGTTACGACTATATCATAGTCATAACGATTTTGAGTAGCAAATGCCTGATTTAGATACACCTGATTTAGATACAAGAGAATGGTTGCTCACCAATGGCTTGGGAAGTTTTGCCAGTGGTACCGTTTCTGATGTCCGCACCCGCACTTATCACGGTTGGCTGTTTGCTGCGACCAATCCCCCTTCTGGGCGTACCTTGTTGGTTTCGCATTTAGAAGCTAGCTTGGAAGTATCCGGGCAAGTTATAGCTTTAGGTACAAATTTTTGGGGGAACCGTACAATTGAGCCAACAGGCTACAAACTGCTGCGCTCTTTTGATATTAACCCAGTTCCCAAATGGATTTGGAGTGAGGATAATTGGCAGTTAAGTAGGCAGTTAATGATGCCTTATGGTTGGGAAGAAAGTAGGGAATGGGGAGTAGAAAATCAAGAAGAAAGTGAAAATTTCCACTCCCATTTATGCCATCGAATTTTGATGCACTATCGCTATGAGGGACGTGATACAGCGATTTTAAGACTGCGATTACTGATCTGCGATCGCGACTTTCATCACCAGCAAATTGCTAATCCAGGCTTACAGTTTTCACAATTACTCGGTCCACAGCAAGTCTGTCTGCAAGCAATTATTTCGGGAAATTTTGGGACACCTTGGCACTTACGCTGGACGCAAGGAGAATATCACGCAGATGCAGTTTGGTACTGGAATTATGGTTTACCAGAAGAGACACAACGGGGACTAGGCGATCGCGAAGACCTCTACAGCCCTGGTTATTTGAGTGTCACTCTCCAGCCAGGAGACGCAGTGACTTTAGAAGCACGCATGGGTTTTCCCGACCCACAGCAAGCTATCCTTACCCCTGAAACTTTTGCAGAAGCTGTAGATGCCGAGCAAGAAAGGCTTTCCCAGATTTTTGGATGGGAACAAGGAGAGGCTGGGGAGGCTGGGGAAGAGAATAATAACCTATTCCCAATGACGGCAGTTGCTACAAGTCGGGAAACCCGCCCAACGCACTGCCTCCCCAATGCCCAATGCCCCATACCCTATTCCCCAATTTGGCAGCAACTATTAAGAGCAGGGGATCAGTTTATTGTCTATCGAGCTTCAATTACTGGCCCTACAGTTATTGCTGGTTATCACTGGTTCAATGACTGGGGTCGTGATACCTTGATTGCCTTGCCAGGTTTGGCACTAGTAACTAAGCGTTTTGACTTGGCAAAAGGGCTATTGCAAACTTTTGGGCGTTACTGTCACCAAGGACTAGTTCCTAACGCTTTTCCTGATGCTGATGGTGAACCGTTTTATAACAGTATTGACGCAGCGCTGTGGTGGATTGAAACTTTAGGGCTTTACTTAGAAGCTACCCAAGACTGGCAGTTTTTAGCAGAGCAATTTTCAGTTGTACAGCAAATTCATAAAGCGTTTGTTGGTGGTACACGCTTCAATATCCAAGTTGATGCTACAGATGGATTAGTTGGTTGGGATGCTGGTGGTGTAGCCCTCACCTGGATGGATGCAGTGGTTGGAGGACAGCCTGTGACTCCTCGTCGCGGTAAGCCAGTAGAAATCAATGCACTTTGGTATTCTGCTTTATGTTGGATGAGTCAATGGGCAGAACGATTAAGCCAACTACAATTAGGCGATTCGGTACGTTTAGCAAAGCAGGCACAGCGTTATGCTCAACAAGCACAACAGGTAACGGTTTCTCTGCAAAAGTTTTGGAATCCACAGCGAAACTATTTTTACGATACTATTGAGCCGGACGATCGCCGCAATTCTCAAATTCGTCCAAATGCAGTTTTGGCGCTATCACTACACCATTGTGGGTTTTCACAGCGGCAAGGCCTTTTAGTACTCGATTTGGCAACTGAGCGCTTACTTACTCCCTACGGTCTTCGCAGCCTTGATCCCGCCGATCCAGAATATATAGGCAAATATATGGGCAATTCGGAAGAACGCGATCGCGCCTATCATCAGGGTACTGTTTGGGGCTGGTTGATTGGCCCTTTTACCCGCGCTTGGCAGCGTTTTTATCCCCAAGAGCAACTTCCCTTTAGTTGGCAACCCCTATTAGATCACCTGCTATCTGATGCTTGTCTTGGCTCTGTTTCAGAAATTTTTGATGGCGACCCACCTTATAAACCCAAAGGTGCTGTCGCCCAAGCTTGGTCAGTAGCTGAAATTATCCGCCATTTGCCTCGGTCTGAGTTTTAGTTCCTCAAATGATTTCGCAAATTCGTAACAAATTGAAATTAGCCAACTGCAAAACCTGTATACTGTCTCACCAATGGTTCATGAAATGCTAAAACAATATCTTCTTTTGGTACTCCTAACTTAACTAACTCATTAGCAATGCCAATCTCAGTTCCATCATATTGGATCCAAATTTTGCCATTTTTGATCCAAAAGCAACAAGATAGTTAATAAATTGACCCAACGTCGTATGAAATTCAGAAATATTTAAGTGACAAAAGCTATGACTGTAATTAAAAACTTAGCAACAGCAATGGTATTCGGCATAGTTGTGAACATGCTTCCTACAAGCAAAGCTACAGCCGCCTCCATTACTTTTAAAAAAATTGTAGATACTACCAGTAGTCCTTTTAGTGGTTCCTATCCTGAGTTATTGTCTCCCGCTATTAATAACTTAGGGAGAGTAGCTTTTATCGCTGAGGACGAAACAGGCAGAGGTATTTTCACCAGTAGCGGCGGATCTATTACCAAAATTACTGACACCATCAATGGATCTTTCGATACCATTGGCAATCCTGTCATCAACAATTCTGGAACAGTAGCCTTTAAAGCTGCCCTCAAAGGAGGTGTGCTGAATGGAGTCGGTCCTGGTGTTGGCATTTACACTGGCAATGGTGGGGCGCTGAACACTATTTCCTTCGACGCTAATGCTGGAAGCTTTCTGGTATCGCAACCTTCAATCAACGACAGCGGTACGGTGGCCTTTGCAGATAATGAATCTGGCTACATCTACACTGGCAGTAGAGGAAAACTTACCTTGATTGCTAAGGTAGATGGTGGTAATCCTGTAATCAACAATCAAGGCACAGTATCTTTTGTTTTACCAGGTGCAAGTCTGGTAACTCGCAATAATCAGGTGACTACTACCATTGCTGATACCAAAAGTTCCTTTAGTTCCCTCTCTGGTAACGGTTCCCCACTTAACGATGAAGGTACTGTTGCCTTTCTGGCTGATTTAAATTCTGGAGAGCAAGGTATTTTTACTGGTAACGGTGGGTCACTCAACACCATCGCTGACACCAGCGGTGCTTTTTCTACCTTTTTTGATTCTCCTGCGATTAACAACCAAGGGACAGTAGCCTTTTGGGCTTTTTTGAACTCTGGAGAAGAAGGCATTTTTACTGGGTCAGATCCCGTCAAAAACAAGGTTATTGCTACTGGTGACAAACTTTTGGGTTCCACAGTCACAGAAATTAATTCTTTTGGACTAGAGGGACTAAATAATCGCGGTCAAATCGCTTTCGGTGCTGCACTCGCTGATGGAACTAAAGGCATTTACGTCGCCACCCCCGCCGTACCTGAACCTTATACTGTTGCAGGTTCAGGGTTAGCGCTTGCTGGTTTAGCATTCTTCAAACGTCGCCGTCACAGAAGAGACAGGGGGTAGGGGGTAGACGCTACGCGTAAAGCCTGCGGCATAGCAACTCTACCAGACGCTACGCGTAGCGTCTGGGTTTCCTTTGCAAGGCGCTGCTCTTCAAGTGGAACAACTTCAAAGAGCAGGGGGAGCAGTCTTAGTAACTGTTCAAAACTTTTTATTTAATTAAAATTTCACACATTCATTAAATTTGTCGTAAATTCATAAGCAGGGTGACTTCTCGTCAAAGTTCGTCGTGATGGCTTTAATTACAAATCTCATTTTTATACATCATCGACTGGAGATGATTTCAAGGTTGCGAATACGAGATTAAAAAGTCTAATAGTGAGAGACTAAAAACGTGAAGTATTTCTTTCTTTCTGAGGGATGGACTGTTGGTAGAGTGTGGGCATCTGAAGGACTATGGCAGATAACCGCATGGCGACGGCAACCAGAGATTCAGCGCATAAGTATTTGTTTAGTGGAAAATAACGAATTGCTGTGGCTTTATCGAGTGGAAGAGGCTATTTTAACCGTGGAAGTCAAACCAACAACCTCAGCAATTGCTAGTAAGGCAATTGGTCAAGTAGTACTGAAGCGTCTCATGAGTGCAGAACAGGTAATCGAACGCTTGGGTACAGCCCAAGCAAAGTGTCAATTGCAAAATATGCAATCGGTGCTTCGGTAGTATTGACATTCCCCAATCTTAAATTGAATAATACAGGGGAAAAGATTTCGCATCTTTTGGCTTGACATATACCCGTTGTTGTGGTTCTATCTGTAACTCATTAAAGCGATCGCGTGTTAAATGCGCTGCTACCACTTGCCCATCGTCTAAAGTTAATTCCACTTGAATTTCCCAACCCAGATGTATTAATCGAGTCACTGTCGCAGGTGCAGTAGTACCATTTGACTGCCTTTCAATCACCACATCTTGGGGGCGCAAAAATACTTGAGGATATTGCGAGTCAAAGCCACTACTTTGGAAAATCTTTGAGGTATTGGGTAAAACGTTGACTGGCCCGATGAAACTCATCACAAACGCCGTAGCAGGATTGTCGTAGATATCCGCTGGTGTACCTATCTGTTCTACACGCCCTTGATTCATCACCACAACTTCATCAGAAACTTCCATTGCTTCTTCTTGGTCGTGGGTGACGAAAACAGTGGTAACATGAACTTCATCATGGAGGCGGCGTAACCATGCCCGCAAGTCTTTACGGACTTTGGCATCAAGTGCGCCAAAAGGTTCATCTAGCAATAATACGCTCGGTTCCACCGCTAGCGCCCTGGCCAAGGCTACCCGTTGTCTTTGACCACCAGAAAGTTGTGATGGATAGCGATCGCCTAATCCACTCAATTGCACCAATTCTAGTAACTGTTCTACCCGCCCTTTAATCTTCTTTGTTTGGGCTTTGCGAATTTCTAACCCAAAGGCAATGTTTTGTCGCACAGTTAGATGCTTAAACAAAGCATAGTGCTGAAACACAAACCCAATATTTCGTTCTTGTACGCTTTGATATGTGGCATCTTTAGCAGTGAGCAAGATTTTACCGCTATCTGGCATCTCCAAACCTGCAATCAACCGCAGCAAGGTAGATTTACCGGATCCTGACGGCCCCAGCAAAGCAACCAGGGAACCACTCTTGATTTCCAAACTGACCTGATCGACTGCTTTAAAGCTTCCGAAATGCTTGGATACACTCTCAACTACTATGCCCACTGGTGCTGTACCTCTACAACTAAAATCTACGGCTCATTGCTAGGATTACCGTGCTTTCATATATACCATATAAGTAGGGAACAGGGAACAGGTTTGAAAGTTTTTTGGTGTCAGGGTTTTATGATTGGTTTATTTCCTAAACTACTTGGCGATCACTATACCAATGCTTGTTGGATCAATAGAACTGTTTTCCTAGAAACAGTATCTTGCTCTTTGGGTTAGCTAGAATTAACTGACATTATTTAATCGTCTATACCTCAGTCATATCATCTGTCTAGGTTGATACTGGTCAAAAACACATATTTACAACTGTGTTCTGTTAGACTGCGATGATCACTGAATTTTTAATTAACTAGAGGTTATAAACTTGAGTAATTGCGTTGGTATAGCTTACCTTAGGTATGCAATATTTTGCCGCTGGAATGCAGATGGATTGGATTAGCTTATTAAAAACACAACAGGCTGACTTCATTCAACGTGTGAAAAAACCCAAAACTAATCACCTATCTTTGCTGAAAAGTCAAGTTAAAGGCTGCCACAGTGAGATTATGACATTTTTGGGCGAGACATTGGCAAAAATTTTCGAATTTTCTCGCCAACAAGCCGAAATTCTTGCCAAAAATCCACCTCCCATACCGCCGGAATATCCCGAACCTCCTGACTGGGTGATCCCATTTCCTAAATACTTCCAGCAGCAAGCAGAAGATTATATTGTACGGGAGCAAATTGTTGAACAAGTCATGGCTGAACGTCTGGGCAAGCTAGTCAAGAAATTGCCCCAAGACACTTTGCAAAATATGGTTTTAGACGATGAGGGAAATTTGCGTGGTGAAAGTAAATTTAGTTATTTGTTAGCAGATAATCCTCAGGTAAGTGTTAACGTTTACGTTGCTGACGGAGAAAGTTTTAACGGTATTAAGCAAGATAAAATTAGGTGGTCAGTTACTCAAGAAGATTTAAAAAGTCACCAAGTATTAATTTTTCTGTGTTTACTTTATCCATTTACAAGTAAATTAGGTTACGAAAAGCACGCAGTAATTACTGGCTTTTTACCTACTAATCAAATTGCATCTACCGAAACAAAACTCTATGTCACTCCAAGTAACTTATTGTATGCAGGGGGATTGAGTTGGTATTTAGAATCACTGAGCAATAAAAAAATTGCCCAAAAGGATACACTGTTATTAGTTGATGTCGGAGCGATCGCAGAGACAATTCAGACTTTACCATCAGAGCATCCCCAAAAGGATATAATCGGCGATTGGGAATGCTGGCAGACATTGAAAGGGCATACTCAAGGTATTAATTGTCTTGCCTACTCTTCAAGAATCTCTACGGCTAAGAGTTCTAAGTATAAAAATGCTAAAACATCACCTATATTAGCAAGTGGCAGTCTTGGAGAAACAAAACTCTGGGATTTAACCAAGGGTGAATTAATAGAGACATTATCAGAATACCCTTGGGTGGTATCTGGGCTAGTAGATCAAGTTAATTCTCTAGCCTTTAGTGCAGATGGACAGACTTTAGTTAGTGGCGGTGCAGATTCCACAATTAAGATTTGGCATGTGGGCGCACTAGACTTGATAGATATCATGCACAAACATAATGGCATGGTGCGTTGCGTAGCCTTCACCCCCGATGGCAGGATACTAGCAACTGGTGGAGATGACAGAAGAATTTTATTTTGGGATTTAATGCGTCGTCAAGTAGCGATCGCCCTTTCTTTAGATGATACAGCTGCTCATTCTCTAGTTTTAAGCAGAGATGGACAAACTCTGGTTACAGGTAGCTACCGCAAAATCAAAGTTTGGCAGACTTTACTTCCCACAAAAGCCAAAACTTTCAAAGATGTACAACCACTGCATATCCTCATGGGTCATTCTCACATCATTGGTTCTTTGGCCATGAGTGCCGATGCTAAACTACTCGTCAGTGGTAGTTGGGATCAGACAATTAAAATTTGGCACTTAGAAACTGGAGAATTAATTCGCACACTTAAAGGACATACAGATAGAGTATATGCGATCGCTCTGAGTCCTGATGAGCAAATTATCGCCAGTGGTAGTGCAGATAAAACTATCAAATTGTGGCATGTACAAACCGGAGAACTGCTGGCTACCTTTACAGGTCATAGCAACATAGTTACAGCATTGACCTTCACCGATTCCGGCGAAATGTTAGTAAGTGGCAGTTTAGATCAGACAATTAAAATTTGGCAACGGAGTTAAAACTAATTCGTAATTCGTAATTCTCCAGTCTTTGATACTCGTGAGCGAGTCTTTAATACTCCTAGACAACAAACTCTAAAACTCTCTCCACGCCTCTGCGTGAGATTAGTGATCGCCCAGGTGTTTGAAATTACTTATGCAAACATTTTGGCAATTGTCTCTATCTTGAGAAATAACCGATGAGAAAAATCAGGAAAACGAATAAAATCATAATGCTCATAAAAAGAGCGAGCTGCATCATCTTTTGCATCAACCACTACAGCTATAGTGGCTATTTCACTTTTTAGGCTGCGATAGAGCGCATCCATTAATAGCATCTCTCCTAACCCTTTTTGTCGATAGTTTTGATCAACTGCTAATCGACCGAGGAGAGTTGCAGGAACAATGGGATATTTTGGTAGCTTCTTACTTAGCTCTATTGGCAATTCTTCAAATTTAATACTTGTTGATGAAAGTGTGTAATAACCAGCAATGATACCAGAACTTTTTTCTACTAAAACGAAGGGAGCAGCTACGCGTTTACGGGCATCTTGTCCGGCTTGCTGTTTTAAATAACGATCTAATATTTCAACACCACAAGAAAAAGCCGCCCGGTCATGCTTGCCCAGCGGCTCTATTAAATAATCATCAAAAGTATCAGGTAACGCCACTTACACACCCATGTTTTGTTTATAGCGTTGAGCAGCGGCCTTTAATTTTGCACTTGGTTCTGGTGGATTGAGTAGTGCTTCCACAAAAACTTCTTGGTCTTGTCTGCTTAAAATCATCATTTCATGTTCCTGGATAATCTGTTTGGCAACGTTCATAACGCTGCTAATCACAAAATCTGTTAATGTTCGACCTTGTATCTCAGCAGCACGCTGGAAGATTTCTTTTTGTTCTTTACTGATACGAGCTTCCAGACGTTCAGCCTTAGAACTAGAGCGCGTTAAATTGACTTGTCGGCTCCGAGCCACGGTATCAGCCATAATAGCCTCTACATGATAAGAATAATGTTTACCAAAAAAATCAAATGTACGGCATTTGTCCTTACAAATTTAATAGTAACAAACGTATCTATAAATTTCAATAGGATTTAAAGGATTTAACGATCGCCTTTTAACTTACCAACTTAGCGGTAGGCTAAGAAATGTCAAACACAATGGCATCACAATGGTTATTGTTGCTAAATTTCAGCAAGTTGCGATCGCAGTTTTTTCCCTAAGTGTAATTCTTCACAACCAAGTTGCATCAGCAGGCTTGACTTTGCCCCTACGCAGCAAAAAGGCGATGGTGGTTTCAGCAAATCCCTTAGCGAGTGAGGCGGGAATTTTGATGTTACGCAAAGGTGGTAATGCAGTAGATGCAGCTGTAGCCACAACCTTTGCTATTTCTGTAGTTGAGCCTTTTTCGGCAGGAATTGGTGGCGGTGGATTTCTATTGATGCATTCTGGAAAAACTGGGGAAATCAAAGCGCTAGATTTTCGAGAACGCGCACCGCTGAAAGCTACCAGAGATATGTACTTGGATGCCCAAGGTAAGGTGCGTCCCAATGCAAGTTTAAATGGTTATTTGGCAGTGGCGACACCGGGGACGGTAGCAGGAATGTATGAAGTTCATCGTCGTTATGGTAAACTGCCTTGGCAAGAAGTGGTGAAACCTGCGATCGCTCTGGCTAAGTACGGTTTTATGATCAGTCCTCAGGTAACTTGGCGATCGCTCCCCCAGTACGAAGACCGTAAACAAGAAATTCTCAAAAATCCGGCGGCGCGAGCAATTTTTACTCGCAATAATGAATTTTATCAACCAGGGGAAAGGCTGGTACAGCGTGATTTGGCAACAACTCTAGAAACAATTGCTCAAAATCCTCAAAGTTTTTACACCGGCAAGATTGCTCAAGCGATCGCAGCTGATATGGCCAAAAATAATGGTTTAATTACCCTTGCAGATTTGAAAGCTTACAAATCAATCTGGCGTACTCCCGTATGTGGTAATTTTCGCCAAGCTAAAGTTTGCTCAATGCCACCACCTTCATCGGGAGGTGTTCATATATTGCAGATTTTAAATATTATTGGTGACACTGATTTGAAATCTTGGGGATGGCATCACCCTGATAGCTTACATTTAATGGTGGAAGCAATGAAGATTGCTTATGCTGATCGTTCGCAATATTTAGGCGATCCAGATTTTGTGAAAGTCCCTGTACAACAACTGATCAGTCCAGCTTACGCCAAAAAACGCCGTCAAGAAATAGATATGCAAAAGGCTCAACCTTCAACTCAGGTTAAGCCAATGGATTTAAAAACCCTACAACATTTTAGTCAAGGTAGTATCCAGAAACTGAATGCACGTCGTCATGAATCTACTGAAACCAGCCATCTTAACGTTGTAGATGAGGAGCGTAACGCAGTCAGTCTCACGTTTACAGTCAACTTTGGTTTTGGTTCTGGAGTTGTGACACCGGCAACTGGTATTCTATTGAATGACGAGATGGATGATTTTGCGGCTGCACCAGGAGTACCAAATGTATTTGGACTTGTGGGTAATGAAGCTAATGCGATCGCACCTCGCAAAACTCCTTTATCCAGCATGACTCCGACAATTATTACGGAGAATGGTCGCCTCCGCATGGCAGTAGGCACACCTGGCGGTAGCACTATCATCACTCAGGTACTGCAAATTATTCTGAATGTACTGACATACAACATGAATGTTGGCTCAGCCGTTTCTGTTCCACGCATACATCATCAATGGCTTCCCGATGAGTTGCGAGTAGAATTTTGGGGTTTGGATACTCTAACTCTGCAAAACTTACGTCGCCGCGGACACAAGATCCAAGAAACTGAACCTTGGGGTAATGCTAACGCGATCGCCGTTACAGCAGATGGAACCTTAGAAGGAGCAGCCGATCCTCGTGGTGAAGGTTCCCCTAGGGGTTTTTGAACAGTTGCTTTAGGGATTAGAGATTAGGGGCTAGAGTAATCACTATTGATTATTGATTTTGGATTCTAGACTCTGAATATTGACTGCCAAATTCGTTTGCTCGTGCGCTATGTACTAGTGTCCAGCCTGCTTTCAGCAGTTTTTGATAAGTTGCCCAACCTTTAGAACCGCCTGGGATGGGATAATCCGGTACTGAAAATTGTCGAAAAGCTGTATAGGGTCGCCAAGGCTGATGAGGCGCGGCTTGCAGATACAATATTTTTTCTCCATCCTCGCCAGACTTAGATAACCAGCACATTTGTTGATGCATGGCAAACTCCTTTGCGTTTTAGCTTATATTGCATAATGGCAGATTTTTGTCAAGGTCTGCCTCGCTCTTGTGGGATAATTTTTTATTCCCCTAGTATGTGTCCATTTATCTACAAACCTGAATAGTACAATTACTTAATTAGAAATAGACCATTTGGACGAATTCCTTTTGCATATCAACAGCAAAGAGACAAAACAATTTGTCCCTCACCTTATCCTAAGGGCAGGATTTTCCTAATGGTATCTGTGGTTTTTGTAAGTGTATGTATCGATAACTACTATTTTTGGATATAGTTGGGGATCAGATGGTTTGTTTTGATGGCTACAACAGTTCAAATGCCTGATATTAACTGCTATTGCAACTTTACAAAATCCGTCTGAAAAAATAATTCTCTCAAACTAAAGTCTACGGCTACAGGAACTCACCCTACCCCTTCTTTTTCTTTTTGTCCCCTGTCCCCTTCTTTTTTGTCACCCATGATACCGCGAATTTCCTCTACTAGTTGAGTGTAGTGAAAGTCAGACAAAACAGGTTTTGCGTTTAGTAGCTGAATAGGTTGGGCTAAATCAATCCATGATTTGCAACCACCGTATTCATGACTATAAGAAATCTCCTGCTTTTGGGATAATTTGTAAGCCCGCAGGAGGAGTATATACAGCGGCTGATGTGGTTTCCACTTGAGGCGATCGCTGATAAAATGCTCGTTCCAAATATGAAAAGGAAGTAAGGCATTAACAGTTGATTCGTCACTAATAGGCAAAATGTCGGTAATCTCAGCCCAACTACTGATGGTAATCGTTTCTGGATGCCAGCCAGGAGTTACTGGAGATACAAGATTGGCATATTCAGATTTGAGCAAGAAAGCTTGTTGGTGTTCATAAGTAGGATAAAGCACAATCTGTTCATGGGCAATTTGGAAATGTCCCTTTGTTTCACGGATACCACCTTTGCGGAGCAACATAATAGTTTTACCCCTTTCTAAGGCATCTATGGCCACTGCCCATTCTTTGAGTGCATATAAAGTCGTAGTCAATTCCATTGGCATCTACTGTAACTCAGATTTAATTTCAAGTTGAGACCGTTAAAGTATGTAACTATGCAAAGAAATGAATTAAAGAACCACCATGAGAAAGCGGACACTAGGAAAATCGGACGTACAAATTACACCTATTTTGATGGGGACTTGGCAAGCCGGTAAAAAGATGTGGAAGGGAATTGAGGATGCTGACTCTATTAAAACTATTCGAGCCGCATTTGAAGCGGGTATCACTACAATTGATACGGCTGAGGTCTATGGTGAAGGACACTCTGAGCAGATTGTAGCTGAAGCTTTATCTAATGTTCGCGATCGCGTGGAATATGCCACGAAAGTTTTCGCCAACCATCTCAAGTATGACCAAGTGATTACAGCTTGCGATCGCTCTTTAAAAAAACCTCAAAACCGACTATATTGACCTTTACCAAACTCATTGGCCTTCTGGGGCTTTTAATAGTGAAATAGTACCAATTGAGGAGACTATGAGCGCTCTGACTTTCTTAAAAGAGCAAGGAAAAATTCGAGCGA
The DNA here is from genome assembly GCA_034931985.1 of Halotia wernerae UHCC 0503. Lineage (GTDB taxonomy): Bacteria > Cyanobacteriota > Cyanobacteriia > Cyanobacteriales > Nostocaceae > Halotia > Halotia wernerae. Next base: position 73,510 of record JAYGHB010000094.1, on the reverse strand, counting down.
TTGGTGTTTCTAACTTTTCTGGCGTTCAATTGGCAGAAGCCTCAAAGTATGGACGTATTGATAGCTTACAACCTCCTTATTCTCTCTTTTGGCGGCAAGTAGAAACTGATGCCATGCCTTATTGTATCGAAAACAATATTTCTATCTTGGCTTATTCATCTTTAGCACAAGGATTGCTCACTGGGAAATTTGCTGCCGACCAGAAATTTGATCCAGAAGATAATCGTGCTAAGAATAAACTGTTTCAAGGCGAAAACTTTGAACACGCCCAACAAGCCTTAGAAAAATTACGTCCGATTGCTGATCGCCATCATTCTACATTGGCTCAGTTGGCGTTAGCTTGGTTAATCGCTCAACCCCAAAGTCATGCGATCGCTGGGGCGCGTTATCCCCAACAAGCAACAGATAATGCACTAGCGGCCGAACTAAAACTTTCTGACGATGAAATTGCCGAAATAGATGCAATCGGACGCATTGTCACCGACCATCTCGATGACAATCCAGTCATGTGGAACTGGTAAAATTGTATAGGGCATTGGGCATAATTCTTCCCCATGCCCAAAAACTCTATCCCGCAAGTGGCGTGGAGTTTTTATATTGATACTTCTTGGATTTTGTCAAGGCTTGGCAATAAATCTCTCACTATTTCTTCAGTAGTTTGTGTGCGATCGCACCGCGTAGCAAATTGACAATAATCACAAGCTTTACTACCTACAATTACTTGCGGAAATTGCTCGTTTTTTTGGTAAGCTTCTAGCCAATTAGTTAACTGGCTCAACAGTTGATTAAGTTCCTTTGTCGTTTGCTTGTGCTGGCGAGTATTGTAACTAAATTTAGTATTTTGTGGTTTGCCTTCAGATTGGACAAACCAATAAGTCATAGAAATGTTTTCTGGCAAGTATTCACTAGTTTCAGCAAACACATACAGGTAAAGACGTGTTTGCCAGTTCTGCTCTAACTTGCGTTTATTTGGTGGTTGAGGATAAGTTTTCCAGTCGAGAATTTGCGCCTGTTGGTGATTTGCAATTAATAAATCATAGACAACTATCAGCAAATAATCTTGAACTTGTAAGGTACGGTAGTGTTCGCTTTCGCGGAAAGTTTGGTTATTGGTTACAGGCGTTAAAATTTCTGGTGCAGCATCAGCAAAAGCTGTCATCCAGGCTTGCAGTTGAGCATCTGCTGCTAAAAAACTATCAATTGGTAAACCCATTTCTTGTTGCTGCATCAGCAAGTGAAACCGACTACCTAAAGTTTGCCGTTCCTCATGTTCGGGATCTGAGGGGGAATGAAGTTTTTCTAAGTAGGTGTGTTGGAATTTACGCGGACAAGTTGCTAGTAAGTTGAGATGTCCTTGAGACAGTCGTAAGAGTTGAGTTGGAGTTGAGAGCATGATTCTATTTTAGAAGCGATCGCCAAGATATAACTCAGCTGTTGGAGTCTACCTATGAAAAATATGTTTGTGTACCATATTTACAGATAGTCTCCAGAACTGCTATCTCAACTAGTCTTGGTCTTGCTCGTCTTGGTTATGGAACTGTTTTGTTTTCTGGTGAGATTTGCTAGAGCCAAAGCTATAAGCGATCGCTATTTTCACGATGTCAAAATAAGCGGGATGATTGTCTTTGTTAACAATTGCTAAAGAGATTGACCCCGCGATTAAAATAACTAAAATTGGCGACAGTATTTCTCCCTCCGAGCCGTTACTGTTATGTTTTGACATGATATAATCTCCTAGTGAGTGGGAAACCTTTGGCTAAGTGCAAGTTAGCCAAAAGCTGTTAATTAAGCTTCACCACAAATCTGTAATAGCAACTCTTTTGCTAATCACTGGGTGAAAAGTTAACCCCAAGATTCTAGAATCATCGCGATCGCAAATAAACAAAATAGAAATACTGCTACCCGCAAAAACCATATCCATATACTTGGTGATAGTAGTATCGCAGTTAGGGAAACAGCTCCGAAGACATCAGATACAACTAGGGCAATAGCAAAACCAAGCAGTGTTAGTATGAAATACTTAAGTCCCTTACCAGCCCACTTGAGTAGCAGATTTTTGTCATCTTTGAGATTAGTTTTCATAGTTTTGTCCGGTTTTGATAGTTGAATCTAGGGCGCAAGCACACCTTCAACTACTCCAAAGTTAGGAGCAAATTTATGGCACGCAGCAGTTTGAGCAAACTTTTGTAAAGTTGGAAAATTTGAATGCCAACATACAGTGTTTTAGTCTTTGTAGATGAATTGGAAGAGTGATTTAGAAATCACAAGTAGACACTCAATGTTTGTGAGAGTTACCATTTGTCATTAGTCATTTGCGTTTACAAAGGACTAATGACCAATGACAGTCTTCATGAAAAAAAAAATTAAATATGTAGGCGCATTAGCTTATGAACAAGGGAATTGCCTTTGTGAAAATTGTTGGAATCGACGATTTCAGCCTTTACTCCTCACTCACTAAGTTTCTTTGAGGTAATAGTAAACTTACTAAGTTACCTAAAAAACTGTGTTAAACTCACTTTATAGTAACTAAGTTACTTCGTCAAGGTAATACGCACAAAAAAGTCAGAATATGATGATTTATCAGCGTCATTTCAGATGACAGACAGCAGTAAAACCGTCACTTGTGGCAGATTAATTTCTCACAGAGTGAGTTAAGATGAATTTTGTAGTTAGTTCTGGTATGTGCATGAGTGCGATCGCTCAAAACTTCATTTTGGCTTTAGCCGAAGAACGGTGTTTATCTAGTAGCGAGCTAGAGGTCTTTTTGCCTGCCGTTGAGGGTAAGCCACCAAATGCGATCGCTAAAGAATTGGGTATTAGTGCTGAGGCAGTACGCAAGAGATTAAGTGAGGTTTACAAAAAATTCCAAGTTAGTGGCGGCGGCCCAGGTAAGCTCACTAAGTTACAACAAGTTATTGAAAGTGCATATCAAGCATCTTCACAGCCTGGAAAACCAACTGCCTCTAAGCGTCAAGATTGGGGCGAAGCACCTAGTATTCGTAGTAACTTTTATGGAAGGGAAACGGAACTATCTAAACTTAAGCAATGGATTGTCGGAGAGCGCTGTCGATTAGTAGCACTATTAGGTATGGGAGGAATTGGCAAAACTGCCTTGTCGGTGAAGCTAGCAGCCGAAGTTCAAGCTAATTTTGATTACTTTATTTGGCGAACTCTTCGCAATGCTCCACCTATTCAAGAAATGTTGGCTAATCTGATTCGATTTTTCTCTGATGAGCAAAAAATGAATTTACCAGAAACCGTAAATGCAAAAGTTACGCTGCTGATTAATTATTTACGAGAACACCGTTGTCTATTGGTATTGGATAATGCAGAGACCATTTTACAAGGAGGAATGAGCATAGCTTCTTCGCAGGAGGCTCGCGCCGGATATTACAAAGAAGGATATGAAGATTATGGTCAACTACTCAGAAGGATAGGGGAAGAACCTCATCAAAGCTGCTTGGTAATTACTAGTCGTGAGAAACCGAAAGAATTTGCACCTTTAGAGGGTGAAACATCACCAGTCAGAACAATATCATTAGCTGGTGTAGGAGAAACAGAAGGGCAAGAAATTCTTAAAGATAAAAGCTTATTTGGCTCGCAGCAAAACTGGGTAGAACTGGTGAAGAATTATTCAGGTAATCCTTTAGCCTTAAAGTTAGTTGCTGAGACAATTCGGGAATTATTTAGTGGTGATATCGCTGCCTTTTTAGATGCCGGAGAGATAATTTTTGGCGACACCCGTAATTTATTAGACCAGCAATTTGAGCGCACCTCAGAGCTAGAAAAAGAAATCATTTACTGGTTGGCAATCAAGCGTGAGCCAGTGTCGCTGGAAGAATTGCTAGATGATATTGTGCGTCCCTTGACTAAAAGGGAATTACTAGAAGCACTAGAGTCTTTACGCAGGCGAAGTCTGATTGAAAAAAGTGATGCTCTGTTCACCCTTCAACCTGTGGTTATGGAGTACATTACAGAATCTATAATCGAACAGATTTGTCAAGAAATTACTACAGATAAAATTGCACTATTCATGAGTCATGCTCTGATGGGAGCCACTGTCAAAGATTATGTCAGAGATATTCAAATTCGCCTCATTCTCCAGCCAATTATCGAAAGATTACTAAATCTTTTGAGAACTCAGACCAATATTGAAGACAAGCTAACTCAAATTCTCGAACCCCTGCGAGATAAATTTATTGTTAAACCAGGATATGCTGGAAGCAACGTCCTCAATCTGTTGTCTCAATTACAGACTGATTTGACAGGTTATGACTTCTCAAATCTAGATGTTCGGCAAGCTTATCTCCAGAATGTAAATTTGCATCAAGTAAGTTTTGCTCACAGTGATCTCACTCGGTCTGTCTTTGCCAAGAACTTTGCCACAGTTTTATCGGTAGCATTTAGCCGAGATGGAAAACTTTTAGCTACAGGAGATGCTAACGGTGAGATTCGCCTGTGGCGAGTTGCCAATGGTCAACAGCTTTTACTCTATCAAGAACACACTAACAAAGTGTGGTCAGTTGCTTTTAGTGCTGATGGTACAACCCTAGTTAGTGGCTGTGAAGACCAGACCGTAAAAATTTGGGATGTCCACAGTGGTGAATGCCTCAAAACTCTCTTAGGGCATACAGATAGAATCTGGTCAGTCGCTTTTAGTTCTCAAGGTCATATAATCGCTAGTGCTAGTGAAGACCAAACCGTGAAAATCTGGGATATCCACAGCGGTAAATGCCTCAAAACTTTGGCAGATCACATTAATGGAGTGCGGTCAGTAGCTTTTAGTCCTAATGGCATAACTTTAGTCAGTGGTAGTAAAGACCAAACTGCAAAAATCTGGGATGTTTACAGCGGTGAATGCCTCAAAACTCTCTTAGGGCATACAGATAGAATCTGGTCAGTCGCTTTCAGTCCTCAAGGTCATACGATCGCTAGTGCTAGTGATGACAAAACAGTTAGGCTGTGGGACGCGGACACTGGTAAGTGCCTCAAAACTTTGACAGGTCATACTAATTGGGTATGGTCAGTAGACTATAATCCTAAAGGTGATATCATAGTTAGTGGCAGTGATGACCAAACAGTTAGACTATGGGATGTAAACACTGGTAAGTGTCTGAAAACTCTGCAAGGCCATACAGACAGAATCTGGTCAGTTGCTTTCAGTCCTGATAATCGCACAATTGCTAGTACCAGCGATGACCAAACAGTCAAGTTATGGGATGGCTATAGTGGTAGATGCTTGAGAACTTTAAAAGGTTATACCAATTGGGTATGGTCAATAGCTTTCAGTCCAGATGGTCAAATTTTAGCCAGTGCTAGTGATGACCACACAGTTAGGTTGTGGGATGTGGAGACTGGTAAGTGCCTCAAAATTTTAAAGGGTCATACAAATGGGGTGCGCTCAGTAGCTTTCAGTCCAGATGGTCAAATTTTAGCCAGTGCTAGTGATGACCAAACCATTAGGTTATGGGATGCCAAGACTGCTAGATGTTTAAAAATTTTGAAGAGACACAGTAATTGGGTATGGTCAATAGCTTTTAGTCCTAATGGTCAAATTTTAGCCAGTGCTAGTGATGACCAAACAGTCAAGTTATGGAATGTGAACACAGGCAAATGTTTTAAAACCTTGTCAGCAGACACCAACCGAATATGGTTTGTAGCTTTTAGTCCTCAGGGTGACATTTTAGCTGGTGCTAGTGAAGATCGTACAGTGAAATTGTGGCGGGTTAACACAGATGAATCCTTGGAATCTTTAGAAGGACACACTAATTGGGTAAGGTCAGTAGCTTTTAGCCCTAAAGGTGATATTTTAGCCAGTGCTAGTGAAGATCATACAGTGAGATTATGGAAAACTAGTACTGATAAACGCCTAGAGCCTCTAGAACCTCCTTTGCAGGAACACACCGATAAAGTACGAGCAGTAGCCTTTAGTCCTCAAGGTTATAAAATTACCGATAAGCAAGATCAAGCAAGTTGCATTTTAGCCAGCGCTGGTGATGATAATACTGTAAAAATCTGGGATGTAAACACTGGTAAATGCCTGAAGACACTGGAAGGACATACCAAGAGGATATGGTCAGTTGTCTTCAGTCCTGATGGTCGAATCATCGCTAGTGGTGGTGAAGATGAAACAGTGAGGCTATGGAGCATGGAAACTGGTAAGTGTTTGAAAATCTTCAGCATCCACAAACCATATAAGGACATGGACATTACAGGCTCTATCGGTTTAACAGCAGCTCAGAAGAATACCTTGAAAGCTTTAGGGGCTGTGGAAAAGGCAGAGAAAACATGAAACAGCCCTGCTACTCACAAGGGGATAGAGTTTCCCGTCGCTTTCAATAAAAAATAAAAGATAAAAGAATGAATTTTGCCTTTTTACTTCATCCTTTTACCTTTTTTATGTACCTGATGCTTACTTAATGTTAGCTCGTGCGTCCCTAACTGCGGCAAAGAAAAATAATCCTGTGAGTGGAATGCTCAAGCCTAGGATAATTACAGTTGCTAAAACGCCCAAATCTGGTTGTCCGTAACTCAGTTCAAAAATCGAACCTATGGCTGCGATCGCAGCTACACAAGAACCACCTAAAAACAAACCGCTTTTCGGAGTTAAATACACTACTAGCCCCCTATGCTACTGGTTTCACTGCCTGATACGAGAAGCCATTTTTAGATAACTCCTGCGCCAAAGTCAAGGAATTTTCTACGCGGTCTACAAATACTACCCCGTTAAGATGATCCATCTCGTGCTGAATACAGCGCCCTAGCAAGTCATTAGCCTTTAATGTCCGGGGACGACCATATTCATCTTTATAGGCAATTTCTACGACTTCAGGACGCTTGACATCGATATAAACATTGGGAATGCTCAAACAACCTTCTTGAGCAACGCAAACTTCCTTACTCACTTGTTTAATTGTGGGGTTGATCAATACCAGTGGAGGATTTGCGGCGTTATCGGGTTCGCAGTCGATGACAATTAGTTGCTTGTGAATTGCCACTTGAGGAGCAGCCAAACCAATGCCATCTTTGCTGTACATCGTTTGTAGCATTTCGCGTATCAGTTGACGAAGTTCATCATCTACTTTGCTAATGCGCTTGGCCGCTTGACGCAGCACGCGATCGCCTAGATAGTGCAGTTCTAAGGGCGGATTTTTTAATTTTTTCTTCTCTACAGCAATTTCAGAGGGCATGGTTCTTGATGGCTAGATTGTGAAAATTCCTACTATTTTCATTCTATCAATCTCAGCTAGACCCCTGTTGAGATGCAAAAATTTGCCTAATGGCATTTTCTTAAATCTATATTTGTGGCTAACTGCTCTTTGTCATTTTGAGGAGTGAGGGCGATCGCCTTCGAGTTATCCCAATCTTGACGCAAAATTGCAAGCAATACCGTATCCTCGAACACTCCCCCCTTTCGCACTCGCTGACGCAGAACTCCTTCTTTCACGAAGCTGTTTTTTTGAAGTACGCAACCTGATGCAGGATTCTTTACCATATGGTAAGCACAGAGTCTGTTAAGTCCCAATTCCTGAAAACTAAAACTGATCATAGGTTGCAAAGCTTCGCTCATGTAACCATGTCCTTGTGCTTCAACTGCTAGCCAGAAACTCAATTCAGCCTGCGAGTGTTCCCAATCTATGTCACGAATCTCGATAATGCCGCAAAATGAATTCTCTAACTTTCTTTCTATAACAAAGGTAACAGAATGACCTTCCTCAAACTCCGCTATCTGGCGAGAAACGTATCGTTCAGCTTCACCATTGGGATACGGATGCGGAATGGAAATCATCCTATCGCTAATTGCTCTGTTGCTAGCTGCTTGTTGAATTAGTGGAGCATCTGCCTGCAAAAGAGGGCGAAGAAGTAATCGATTAGTGTCTAATCTTGATTGAGTAGCCATCAATAAAACCCGTCATATCTCCTAAAAAATTGTGTTGGTAAAGTTTGCGTCGTCGAGTATAAAGGTTGATGTGATCTCGTGCCTAGAGGCAAAGCCAATTTTAAATTTTGGGGTGATGTGTGTTTAAATTTCTCACAAAACTTGACTACTTGCTTAAAGAAACTTTCCTCGGTTTACTGCGCGGGGGTTGGATGAATTGGGCAGCTGTGAGTACTGTTACAGTATTACTATTTTTATTCGGCTTGAGTTTGCAAACTTCCTGGCAAGTGGAAAAACTCCTTAATCAGTTTGGTAGCCAGTTAGAAGTATCAGTTTATCTCGATCCAGGTACACAAGCCCAAAGTATTGAGCCATTTGTGGCACAAATGCCGTCAGTGGTGGCGATGCAAACAATTACCAAAGAGCAAGCTTGGACTAAGTTAGTTAAGGAACTGGGAATTGCAGATATTGATGGTGCTACCCAGCAGCTAGGGGATAATCCTTTAGTTGATGAGATAAAGGTAAAAGCCAGAAATTCTCAGGTTGTGCCGACTTTAGCGACACAATTAGCTAAGTTACGAGGAGTTGAGGCGGTGCAGTATGTAGATGAAGCAGTAAAACGCATCGCCCAATTACACCAAGGTCTCAACTGGGTTACTTTAACAATTACAATTATTTTGACTTTAACTGCGATCGCTGTCACGACCACCACAATTCGCTTAATTGTCATGGCGCGTCGTCGAGAAATTGAAATTATGCAATTGGTAGGAGCAACTTCAGCATGGATTTACCTGCCATTTATTTTACAGGGCATTGCCTTTGGTTTAGTTGGCGGTGCGATCGCTTGGAGTTTTATTTCTGTAATTCAACAGTTTATCGGTAATTTGTTAGCCAATCAGCCCGAATTTATCCAATTTATTAGTAATGGTGTCCAACTCAATGCCACACAAATCTTATTGTTGCCACTGATTCTCTTAAGTTTTGGTGCAACGGTAGGATTAATGGGAAGCTTATTTGCTGTCCGGCGTTTTGCTAAAGGTTAGGTATTGGGGATCCCTTTGGGAATTAAAAATTAAAAATTAAAAATTAAAAATGAAATCGAATCAATTTTTAATTGAGCGAAGCATAGGGCATCGGTAAAGGGTGAATGATAAAGGATAAAATTGCTATGAAATCACAGTGGGAATGTTTTCTGCAAAATCTTGGTGTATGGGAAGGTTCATTCACCAATTTTTCGCCTCAGGGTACACTTCTAAAAGATATTCCTAGTCGTCTGGCCTTAGAAGGGTTGAACAATAACCAGACAGTGCGTCTGAATCTCTGCCGTTCAGGACAAGCTGACTTAGTTTTAGAATATAGCTCTGTGGGAGGCAGTCTTTTATTTTTTGAAAATGGGGCATTTTCTCAAGGTTCAATTCAGTTAGCACCTTTTACTGAATTTGGGGCAGAATTCGGTTTAATTTATGAAAATCGCCGCTTACGTTTGGTGCAATTGTTTGATCAAAATGGTCAACTAGACAAAATCACCTTGATTCGCGAACATTTAGCTCAAACCCCAACACCAGAAACCCCAACCTTACAAATCGATGACTTGTTAGGAGAATGGCAAGGCGAAGCAGTAACAATATATCCAGATTTGCGATCGCCTGATACTTACTCTACAATTTTAAAATTGCAATTGGACGATACTGGGCGATTAATTCAAAGTTTGAGTTTTGGCGAACATAAAATTACTTCAACCGCTACTGTTAAAGGCTCAATCATCCACTTTGACCAAAATCCGCAAAAGCAGATACAAGTATTACTGCTACCGGACGGTGCTTCTGTAACTTCTCCATTGCAGGTGCAGTTACGTCAACCTTTATTTTTAGAGGGGGGTTGGTTAATCCAGCCAAACCTGCGCCAACGAATGGTTCGCAACTATAACGATAAAGGCGAATGGACTAGTCTCACTTTAGTTACCGAAAAAAGGGTGTAGCTTAATATTAAGCTTGCACCGAAGGCTGATACCTTACAGGGCAAAATCACAACAGTGGAGTAAATCCACTTGCAGTAATATCTCTTGAATTTTCTCGTTTGGACTTGACTGCTGTCTCACCCAAAACTGCTCGGTGGCATCCACTAAAGCCAACGTTTGGCAAGGGGATAACGCCTTCAATTTATTTGCGAGTACTTCGCTGTTAATCGTCCATTTGTGATCAAGATGGTTGCGTTGGATGGCATCATGAATCTGGGGCAAAACGGTCTCTATTCGATCGAGATTGTTTTCAAGATTATAGTCTTTTAAAGCATCACAAATGAGTCCGGCTTCATCGATCGAGAAGGAAAGTTTAGAAAGGGACTGTTTTAGCAGAGCATAGTAACGCTTCAGGTCTCGGAACCCGATCACACTTACATCAAATCCCCGCTGAAGTAGCGCACTTTTCAATTGAGAATCATGGAGAATTGCTGAATTGCTAGTCATGACTATACTCCTTGTAAACGTCTTTTACTTCAATATTGGAACTAAGTTCAGTTAAGGAAAAACAACTTTTGGTTCTGGTTTATGCTCAAGATAGAGATGCGCCGCAGATTTCAAAACCAATTCAGAGTAGAGAATTTTTTGAATCTCCAAACTGGGCGCCTGATTAGCATCATGAATACCTTGCACAATCATCTATTTTTATCCCTTTGGTCAGACTATTTCTCTTTTTCCTCTGCCTAGAGTGACAAAAGAAAGCTAAATAAAAAGTGGGATGCTCCCCTCGCAGGTGCAAGGACTTAAGTTTATGCCAACAAAAGCAGTCGAAATTAAGCAGTTTTTAAGCTCGTTATACCGTTTTTATATGAAGCTGCATATAATTAGCCTGCACAAGCAGGCTTTGTCTCTTTAGCCCCAGGCTTCTAGCCTGCGGGCGTTATGTGCAGCCTCACATAGAATTGGTATTACGCATAACTCTGATGTCGGCCGATGCCATCCACAAAGACCACTCTATAAAGCTTTCAACAGCAACGGGGGTTTGTCCTTCTAGTTTGTAATAACTCACAGAGCTTTAACCAACTCTCTAAACAACAATCTTGCACCGATCGCAGCAATTTTCATTCTGACCAACTTGACCGGGCGGCTGGCTGCTTTCTCAGTGTCCAGCTTCTCACTCAAAGTTTTATCTATTTCATTTTTGAGGCGCGATCGCTTAGGTTCAATGCGAGTAAACACCCACTGCCACAGGGCAACCCGACACAAATCAGACCCCCCAACAATTTTGACTTTACGGCTATGACCGGATGCTTCCAAGCTAGGAGCAACCCCCAAAGCCTTCTGAAATCTTCTCAGTCAAAGGTGGCGTTTGGTGGGCTTTTTTGAGTTTCGCCCCTGGCGTATCTTCACCTCTGGCTTCCCATCCTCACCAAGAAAACCTGACAGTGGGTAAATTTTAGGAGAGAACAATCGCGGTAAGACGATCACCAAAGCCGAAGCTGTGAAAAAATTCAAGGTAAGGCTGAAACCTAATGTCAGTCCAACCTGTTTCTGGATCGGGTTCGAAATATTCACCTTGCAACCACTCCGAACTGGTCAGTTTGAGTTTGTGGGTCTACTAACGATTTAATATCTTCCAACAAGTTTGGTAATTTTGTTTCCACCCGCTTACGTCCACTACGCTCAAAACCATCAATAAAAGGCTTGCCACTCTCCAACTCCTGCATCCCTTTACGGATAGTGCGCCTATTCCATCCCAACTCACGTTCTACTAAAGTCTGCCCACCAATTCCCAAACCTTTGACCACTTCTGCCATGAATTGTCGTCGGTCGCTTCCCTGGAGTTTTTTCGCTGTTTTGATATAAAGAGATTTTAGGTTCTCGGTGAGTTGAATGATAGATTTTGGAGACATGAGGTAGGCTGCACACTGAAATTATCTTTCTCTGATCATACAGCAATTTGATATCAAACCCGCCACAAAGATGGTAAATTATAAAAATGTAAAGAACAGTATTTAAAGATGGCAGCATATTCAATTGACTTACGACAAAAGATATTAAGTGCGTGGCAAAACAAACAAGGCAGCCAAAGGGAATTAGCAAAACGATTTCAAGTCAAAAACCTCATATTTATTGATGAAACAGGTGTAAATCTAGCGATGACAAGACGTTATGCTAGGGGTATTGACGGAGGAAGAGTCTATGATGAGCGACCGGGTAATAAAGGCAAAAACATCACCTTAATTGGAGCTATGAGTGATGAGGGATTAATTGCCACTATGACTTTTCCAGGTAGTCTGAACACAGCTAGCTTTTTAGTTTTTATTGAGCAAATATTACTACCATCATTATGGATTGGAGCAATTGTAGTTATGGATAATTTACCCGTGCATTATGCTGCAACTGCAAAAGCGTTAATAGAATCTGTTGGAGCGAAGGTTAAGTTTTTGCCTCCATACTCACCTGATTTATCGCCAATTGAGTTATGTTGGTCAAAGTTAAAAGAAATTCTTCGTTCTGCTAAAACTCGAACATTCGATGCTCTTGACGAAGCAATAACTATGGCTGTTAATGCGATTACTGATGATAATGCTCTAAATTGGTTTAATCATTGCGGTCTGTTTGTTGAGCCTATTAGGTAGTTTTTTGTGGCTAGTTTGAACGCAAACTGCTGTAGGATCAATCATTCTGTGGAGTTCTCTAAATCTTTTTTGGCGTTAGATTCGTATCAATATTTAAGTTCAAGATTGGCAAGAATGTATTTTTAACAATTTAGAAAGCATATTTTTGACATGCTATCAAAAATTGGGCTTTAAATAATTTTGGACACTACTTTAGACTCAGCTGTTTGAGTGTCTACCGTTACTGAATAAAACAAATTTTCATAGTGATTTAAAGCATGTTCAAAAGCATATTGCTCAATAGCATATTGACGACTATTATAACTTAAAGTTTTCACTTTTTCCGGGTGTTTGTACAGTTCTAAAATTGCCATTGCTAAAGCTTGGTGGTCTTCTGGAGGAACAATAACTCCGCCGCCACTTTGTCTAACTGCTCTTGCTGCCGTACCATTACTGGGTACAGATGCGACCAACGCTCGACCACTAGCAAGCAGCACTTGAATTTTTGACGGCATATTGAAGGATATAACGTTTTTCTTTTGCACTACCAAACCGACATCCGCTGCTGCTAACATTTGGGGCAAATGTTCGCGGGGTTGAAACGGCAGCAGTAAAACGTTATCGGCTCCGCAATCTAAACAATACTGTTGCAATCGCTGTAAACCTTTTGCTTCTCCAACAATCACAAAGGCAATCTCTGGAATATGACGCAATAAAGAAGCAGCTTGAACGACGGTTTCTAAACCTTGGGTAAGCGCAATATTTCCAGAATACTGCACTACAAATTTGCCATTCAGGTTATGTGCTGCACGGAAAGGATTATTTTCTTTAGGTAAAGGGCGAATGAAGTTGACATCGACCCAATTAGGAATTTGCTCGATTTTGTCAGATGCTACACCTTTAGATAGCAAGTTTTCTACAAAACCATCGGCAATAACGCTAATTTTAGAGGCGCTGCGATAAGCAAATTTTTCCAATCCTGCAAATAGCTTGATCAGCAGTTTATTTTTCAGTATTCCAACATGGACAGCTGCTTCTGGTAATATATCTTGAAGATTTAAGACCACAGGGCAGGCACGCAACCATCCTAAAAGAGCAGTAGGTACGCAAACAGGTAGTGATGGCGACGTTGAGAGAATCACATCTGGTCGCCAACCAATGAGGGCAGGTAAAAAACTAGTAACAACAAAACTAGCATCTAATAATACTCGATCTAACAGATTAGGTTGTGGGCGAATCCAAACATAACTGCGTTGAATTTGAACACCATTTTTATATTCGATAAGATATAATTTGCCTCGATAGCCCTCATAAATTTGGCGCTCAGGATAGTTAGGCATAGCTGTAACTACACGCACTTCATGCCCACGCTTGGCCAGTCCCTCTGCTAATTCCGTCATCAGCGGGGCAATACCAATTGGTTCTGGATAGTAGTTGTAAGAGTAAATTAAAATCCGCATAACAAATTAGTCAGAGATACCCTAGCTTTAGTGGATAGTGAAACTTTCTGAAGAACCAAAATTATTGTTCAGCATTTTGAAACACCTACATTTAATTCTGTCCTTAAAATCTTTTGATGTCAGTGGTTTTTGATTGAAGATTCAGTGAATTTTGTTAATGATTACTCAAGTAAAATTTGATGTAAATTTTACTTGTTAAATATAAGCTATAATGTGTCAATTAAATTTTTCAGTTAAGTAGAAATTCTGCTATGGATATTTGAAGTTTTGGATCAAAAATTCTGTTTGGTCAGTGATCCTGGTAGTTGTATTGCCAAAATTTTTGTGAAATGATTCTTTGTATAAATAGAAACGGAAAAATTAACCACAGAGGGCGCGGAGAATTCCCGAGTCCAGATATGGTGGGGGGACTCCTTGCTGTTTTAGCTAAATGTTAAAATTTATACGCTACTTTGGTGGCGATCGCTCTGAATATTGCTAGATTAACTAAGGATATTTAAGATCAAGCAAGTTAGCTGCAAGCAACAATGGTATCTAACTCTACACGTTTCTCGGATGTTCAAAACCATTGGGCAAGTCTGTTCATTGAAGCCTTAGCGGTGCGGCGTATTTTGAATGGATATCCTAATGGAACTTTTCGCCCAGATAACTCAGTCACTCGTGCTGAGTTTGCTGCCATCATTGGGGCAGTTTTTACAGTACCTCCAAAACGGCAGTATGTTCCTTTTATTGATGTCCCTGCTAATCACTGGGCAATAAGTGCCATTCAAAAAGTCTACGAAACAGGATTTTTGATTGGATACCCTGATCAGCGTTTCCGCCCTAATGATCGGATTTCTAGGGGTGATGTCTTGGTGGCTATAGTCAATGGCTTGGAGATGGCCGCTAAGGTAGAAGCAGATTTGTTGAGTGCGTTGCCGCAAATTTATCAAGACGCAGCTAAAATTGCTAACTATGGCAAAAACCAGGCGGCTATTGCTACGCGTGCAGGGTTAGTAGCTAGTTACCCCAATCTTAAATTACTCAACCCCACTGTAGCAGCAACTCGTGCTGATGTAGCAGTGATGGTCTATCAAGCTTTGGTGTATCTGGGTGATGCACAAAAGATTGCCTCTGTCTACCTCGTAGTTCCGCCGGGAATAACATCCACCCCAACACCAATACCAACTCCACCAGGTAGCATCAGAGTAAGTCATCAACGGGAATTCCGGGGAGCATGGGTCACAACTGTATGGAATAGTGATTGGCCTTCCAAAACAGGACTTCCTACTGCACAACAAAAAGCTGAACTCCTGGAAATTATCAACCAATTACAAGCGCTGAATTTCAATGCCCTCATCTTGCAAGTGCGACCAGAGGGAGATGCTTTGTATGCTTCCCAGTTAGAGCCTTGGAGTGCTTGGATTACGGGAACTCAAGGTAAAGCACCAGAACCATTTTATGACCCTTTGGAATTTGCGATCGCCGAATGTCACAAACGCAATATTGAAGTTCACGCTTGGTTCAACCCCTACCGCGCCAAAACTAGCACTAAAGGTTCGCCTAATGTCCGCCCCCACATAGCCGTGACTAATCCAGAGGTAGTTTACCAATGGGGTAATCAGTTGTGGATGGATCCAGGAGCGAAAATCGTTCAAGATAGAGCCTACGAAGTCATTATTGATGTTGTGCGACGCTATGACGTGGATGGCATTCACCTAGATGACTATTTTTATCCCTATCCCATCCAAGGTCGAGCTTTCCCCGATGATAAAACCTTTGCAGTTTATAGAGCAGCTGGTGGCGAACTCAGCTTGGATAACTGGCGGCGGGAAAATGTCAATCAAATGGTACTGCGCCCATCTCAGGGAATTAAAGCTACAAAATCCTACGTTAAATTTGGCATTAGTCCTTTTGGGATTTACCGCCCCGGACAACCACCAGGAATTACCGGTTTAGATGCATACAGTGTGCTGTATGCTGACTCCAAAAAATGGTTAGAGCAAGGCTGGGTTGATTACATAGCTCCCCAATTGTATTGGCGCATTGACCAAACAAAACAGAGTTATCCTGTATTGCTCAAATGGTGGACAGATATCAATCCTAAACAGCGACACATCTATGCAGGTAACAACATCGGACAACTGGACGGCAAGGCATGGAAAGATGAAGAGATTGAGAAGCAAGTTAAAATTACTCGCAATCTAGCAAGTAACTTGTCATTGGGGAATATTTTCTTCAGTATGAGTTCCATCAATGAAAATCGCCAAGGCATTTCTGACAAATTTAAAAATTCGCTTTATTCTAGACCTGCAATAGTACCTACTATGTCTTGGCAGAATGCAGTTTTGCCATCTCCTCCTCAAGAACTGCAATTCAACAGCCCTAAACTCAATTGGCAGCCTGGTGATAATCAGCCGGTTCGTTCCTGGACACTTTATCGCCAAAGTGGGGATACTTGGATTATTCAACGAATTTTGTCAGCTGGTACAAATTTTGCCACTGTTCAAAGCGGAACCTATGCTGTGTGTGCAGTAGATAGGTTAGGCAACGAAAGTCTGGGTGCGGTGATTACAGTAACATAGATATACAGGGGCATTAACATAGCGGCAATTCTAGCTGTCCAGGTGACGAAAGATTCCAACTATTGGAAAACCAACTCAAACTTAGTGCCTTTAAGTTTTGGGTAGGGATATGTTTCAACATACGTTTTAACGATTTTTTGAAAAGCCTCTGCATAGCTCAATGCTGCTGCTAACTGCTCCCAACTAGGAGTGCGAGAAAATTTAATTCCTCGTTCTTTAGCTACTTTGCGACAAGCATTATAAGAACCATACTGTTTGAGTAGTTGAGCTTTATCAATTATTTGTGGTGTAGAAGGCAAAGCAGCAATAGGAGGTTCATCCATCTGCAAGCTTTGCTGTTGTAGTTCATTAACAGCAACCTGTGCAACTGTGTAGATAGCTGCGGAATTGTGCAATTCATGCAGTTGATTTTCCTTTAGCCCCTCTAGTAGTTGAGTAATTCGTTTTTTACCCATGAATTTTACTTATCTAAAAGAGAGCGTCCTTGTGAAGCAGAATCTGTGTACATTTGTGGTTTTTCTCTACGCTCCTCATCGGTTGCAACTTCAACTTCACCAGGAAGATAAGGTTGAGAGACATTGGTAGTTTGCAGTGCTGCTATTTCTTCACCTTTATCTTCACGCCACCATAGCACAATCGCTCTGATTGCTCGTATAAACTTAAAGAACCGATTAGGAACAGATAAATAACCCCAGTGAGCTTTGTCTGGATTATCAATATCTGAGACAGAATCAAACGCTGCTGAAAGTTGATCTAAATATCCAGACATCGAGCCAATTTCACGTTCTAGGTCTGTTACAATCTGCCGATTACCAGAAGCAAGCTGTTCTTTTTCTAGTTTAAGTTGGCTCATTATAAATTGTAGACGTTCTACGTCTGTTTTTAACCGCAAGGCAGATTGTTTATGTTCTTCATTTCTGCGGAGTAGTTGTGAACGGCTGCGATTTGTGAAAATTAGACAGTCTCGCATTTCTTTGTACAATTTATCAGCTTCAGTGTTGTTGAGGCTTTCGATTGTTTTAGGAAACTCTGTAGCGGAGCGAAAACGTGCAGACGATTGATTCTGTTCAGTCATAGTGTCATTAGATTAATCATCGTATGTTTTACAGCCAACTTTGCTTTTACCCACTTTGGGTTAAAAGTTATGATGAAATGTAGAAATTTAAACTTTATTGCGTAGTAGTAAATATACACAAGTATATCAGGTGATTTCAAAATCAATGGCACAGTTGCACCCCGACAAGTACGAAAATTAGTCTTAGGTGATGGGGACTGACCAAAGACAGGGCAGTATTCAGACAGTGCGGGAGCATATTTGCGATTAGTAAACGAAGCGCTCACTATTCCCTGTTCCCTACCTCTACAAGTAAGTTCAGGAATCAAACCGGATTCTACAGAATTGGTATTATTAACTTTACAATACTTAACTTATTTATAATTAAAAATAGTAAACATAGATTAAAAATAATAACCAACATAATAATTTATAAAGTTTCTCAAGCTAAATTGAGAGTAAGCTTAATCATTAGAAGCCTAGGTGAAATTTTAGGTAACTGAGTGCAAATAAACTCAACATTTCTTAGTTATTTGTGATGTATTTGATTGCTAATAACTATAAAGTTTATTTATTTGTGCCGACTTCCTAACTAGGTTATTGAGTAAGGCTGTTGAAAACCTCAACTGAACGAAATACTAAGAGCAAACCCAAAGCAACCCTAACAACAAGAAGTGACAATGATAGAAAAAATTTTACTAGCAGTTTCTGGCTTGGGTCATGCAGAAGAAATGCTCAAAACCTTAAAGGAAGTGCCATCAATCCAACGTGCAAAGGTTACTGTTTTGCATGTTGTTCCTCCCCAAAGTACTGCTGCTGCGATGACAGATAAATGGGAAGAAGGGGGTAAAATTCTGGCTAATGCTATTCAGTCTTTGAA
Organism: Halotia wernerae UHCC 0503; assembly: GCA_034931985.1. GTDB lineage: Bacteria > Cyanobacteriota > Cyanobacteriia > Cyanobacteriales > Nostocaceae > Halotia > Halotia wernerae. Next base: position 55,095 of record JAYGHB010000094.1, on the reverse strand, counting down.
TTTAGATCCTAGCCAAGTTTCTTCAATTTTGCGGCAAGGTGATCCCAAAGATGTAGTTTGCCAAGTAGCCGATGAAATGGATGCTGACTTAATTATTATGGGTTCACGCGGACTTAAGCGTCTGCAATCGATTTTGGCGAACTCAGTTAGTCAGTATGTTTTTCAACTATCTTCTCGCCCCATGTTGCTGGTAAAAGATGACATTTATGTCAAAAAAATTAAGCGCGTGATGGTGGCGATGGATAACTCCGATTCAGCAAAACACTGTTTGAGTTTAGCTTTGTTCCTCCTGAGAGATATTCCAGGTGGTCAGTTAATTTTAACTAACGTTACTACAGACTTGCGCGGCAAAACATCGGAAGTCAACGAAATTACACCAGACAAAAACTCAGTTTTAGCAACAGCAGTTGCAGAAGCACAAAAACAAGGCATACAAACTCGCTGCTTTAGCAGTAGCGGTAAGCCAGGCGAAGAAATTTGTCGTTTGGCAGAGGAGTTAAGCATAGACTTATTATTGCTCGGTTCTCCCGATCGCCGACCATCAGTGGCTAAGAGTTTTGTTGATATAGACCGACTAGTAGGCGCTTCTTTGTCTGATTATGTTCGAGTCAATGCTACTTGTCCAGTGTTATTGGCGCGAACAGTCGCTTAACTTCATAAGTTAGGTTGAGCGATTGATAGTAAAACCCCCTGCACCACTGATGTAGGGGTTATTTGTCTGATACACTAAGTACTTAAGAATCTTTTCCACCTTCGCGGCTAGCAGTCTGGATGTAAAGAATTATTAAAAATACTGAGGGAACTAGAACGAACAGAATGCTCGCTACGAACCCTAGGTCATTAACTTGCATAGCAAGAAAGCCTCTCTTTAATTTTGATTTCCAGTCAACAATTTTAGAATAGCATTATCGATGCCAGTGTTAGCCCTATTTTTTTACTTTGTAATTTAGAAAAGTAGGAAAGTGCAACGGATTCCCCACGGATAAATCCGGGGGTTGGGTTAGCCTGCGTTCTCAAAACTTAGGGTTTAGTTACTACGCTGACTGGCCCATTCACCATTGTTTGACAGGCAAGACGGTAATTATCAGGCTTTTTCTTGAATTTCTTATTTTCCACATCTGTACGGGGAGAAAGATTTTCTATCCCTTCGACAATCTCAACAACACAAGTCCCACACTGACCATTACCACCGCAATTCGTCATTTTGCCAATGAATTTATATAAGTCAATGTTATTTTGAATTGCTTTGAGTCGGAGGTTAGCACCATCTGCTGCTACTACTTCTTGATTCTCCTTAACAAATTTAATATTACCCATAGCCGATTGATTCCTTGTTGACTGTAAGCTTAGCCTGAAAGCCAGAGTTTATAACGGTCTTTATACCTATCTTACTTAATTTCTAGAAGTTTATTACAAAGTATTAATAAATATAAAATTTCAATAAAAACATACTGCAAAAAAATAGGACAGGTTAAAATGCCTGTCCCACCGATTGGCAATAGTTTAACTTACCTGAATCCAACTGCTGCTTGCCACACAAAAGCAAGCAACAAAAAGAAGACTGGAATAACTGGCAGAACATCTACCAAAGGATCAAAAATTTGGTATGCTTCAGGCAATTTTGCTAATAACAGTGCTGCTTCCATGTTTGTTTAAATCTACCTAATCCAACACAGCTTTCATATTTGAGATATATTTTAACATGGTTTGGTCATTGGTTATTAGTTACTCTTCCTGTCTTTTTGTTCCTGATTCAGTTAGCCAGTGTCCAAATTCTAGGGCAAAGCGATCGCTTAATATTGCGTCGCGGATTTTTTGCGTAAAGCGAATTAATTCGGTAATGTTGTGAATGCTCAATAATGTATAAGCCAAAATTTCTTGCGATCGCACTAAATGAGAGATGTAAGCACGGCTGAAATTTTGACAAGCATAACAATGACAAGTTTCATCTAATGGAGCAAAATCTTCACGAAACTTAGCATTTTTTAAATTCCAGCGATCGCCCTGTACCATCGCCGTTCCATGTCTGGCCCAACGGGTAGGAATCACACAATCAAATAAATCGATACCAGAGGCGATCGCAATTGCCATTTCCCGGTAAGTACCCACTCCCATCAAGTAACGCGGCTTTTCGGGTGGTAACAGTGGCGCTGTTGTTTGCACAATCTGAGCCATCAGTTCTGTCGGTTCTCCCACACTCACGCCTCCAATGGCATATCCTGGCAGATCAAGCTTAGCCAAAGCTACAGCTGCTTGAGAGCGCAAATCCAGATATACACCACCTTGCACAATGCCAAATAGCGCTTGATCGCTACGTTGATGAGCGACAATACAGCGTTCTAGCCAGCGATAAGTCCTTTGAGTAGCAGCTTCCACCTCTTGGCGAGTAGCTGGGTAAGGAGGGCATTCATCAAAGGCCATAATCACATCCGCCCCTAAAATATTCTGAATTTCAATGGAGCGTTCTGGTGTCAAATTAATCATTTGTCCATCATGAGGTGAGCGAAACTTTACACCTTCTTCCGTAATTTTTCGCATTTCGCTCAAACTAAAAACTTGAAACCCACCAGAATCAGTGAGCATCGGCCCACTCCAACCCATAAATTTGTGCAACCCACCACCACCTTTTACAATCGCTTCCCCTGGTTGGAGGTGGAGATGATAGGTATTGGATAATACCATCTGCGCTCCAGTGTCCTGAAGTTGGGCTGGAGTCACAGTTTTGACATTTGCCAATGTCCCTACTGGCATAAATCTGGGAGTCTCTACAACCCCGTGAGGAGTGAAAAATACCCCGGCTCTGGCTTTTGTCTGGCTACAGCGAGCCAGGGATTGAAAAGAAAATATAGCACTCAAAGTGTAAGATGACTCTATTTAGCTAATTAACAACTTTGTGTCTTAGTGTCTTCGTGGTTTAAAAATGCTGTATCAGTTGCTATTTAAAACGAGTCAGAACAGTCATCATCAATTTCCGCATCCCATCTCGCTGAGAGGACTTGCTCCATCATTGCTTCTATAGCACTGACATTTAAGTTCCGTTCCCTTCGCTCTTGTAATGGGGTCGATAGGGGAACTAAACTCAGACACATACCTTCTTGTATCAAATTAAAGCAGGTTTCTTGCTGTGGAGACTGTTTCAATTCTAGATAATCAAAACTATAAACATTCAAGTAAAGGGCACAGTTAGCAACTAGGGTAGAACGTTGCGGGTTGGCAAAAACTTCCATCACATCTCCTTCACCCTCGCTTTGTAGCTTGCCTTCTTGGGTGTAGGTGTACCGGACTCGACCTAAATCAGCCAGCAATCGGCGTATGTCGAGCTTATTTACAATAATGCCCGTGTTCACAATGCACGGAGCTGGTATCCTGCTGTCGGGTAGATGATGACTCATAGGAAAATAGGAGATGAGCGAAGGTGAGGTACAACGCAGCTAACACACTTAAATTGAACAGCTTGTTGGCCCCCTACATTTAAAAAAATATCAATTTTTTGGGGCGATCGTCTAAATAACCTAGAGTAAGTTTAATTTATTGATTGAAGAATACAAAATATAGCTCCTCTGGTATAATTCTAACTTGACAATTTTCCTAACCTTTTGTTATAATTATCACCCAAAAAAACTATTATTACTGAAGCCAGCATAACAAAATTTTTTGGATGAGTCTCTAATCGCAAGCAATCTTATCTAAAGCTTTAAAAAATCCGCTGCTACTAAATATTGTGACGGTATTCTGAGCATTAGCATAACTCACAATTAGATCATTCGTAAACATTGTAGTTGTCATTTAATCCCACATTAGAGCAAGCTTTACACTAAAACCCGATATCTGCAATACTCAAAAGCTCATGCTCAACTTAATTTTATAAATGCCACGATAAACTCTTGCTAATAACTTTTAAGACTGATCGGATGCCTTTTGGCACTTCTGTGGATTGCTGAACAGCTAGCGAAATTCTGCTGATATCCAGGCACTAACAGTAACACGAAAAGCCAGTTCATTAATTAAGTTACTGTCCACCATGCTCTCTGTCTCTGCGGTCAGCTACTTTTAGGTTTACGCAATTTTTGAGAACGAATTGGCCCCAAAATTTGATTGAGACTACGCAGTTGTTCAGCTGTACCCATACAAATCAACGTATCTCCTGGCATTAGAACTGTTTCGCCAGTAGGGCCACCAATCAAGTTGCCGTCAATGCGACGAATAGCTAGAATCAATCCTCCGGTTTGCGATCGCAGTTTGGCTTTTTGCAGAGTTTGACCCACAAAGGGACAAAAAGCCGGATCAAGTAAAAATTCTTCCATATATAACTGGCGATCTGCACCTGTGAGAATCCCATCCACAAAATCCATAACTTGGGGTCTGAGGGCAGCCGCAGCCATCCGTTTACCACCAGTAATATAGGGTGAAATTACTGCATCTGCGCCACCACGCTGTAACTTTTGGAGAGCTTCTTCTGTACTGGCACGAGCGATCGCCCGGATTCCGGGATTCAGGGTTTTTGCTGATAATACTGTATATAAATTTTCTGCATCCGAAGGTAGTGCGGCAACAATACAAATTGCCCGTTCAATGCCAACTCTCAAAAGTGTGTCATCTAGGGTAGCATCACCTTGGTAGGCCATATAACCTTCTAACTGGGCTTTCTGTACAGACTCCACCTCAGAATCAATCACTACAAAAGGTACACCTTCTGCCCAAAATTCTTTGGCAATCTGACGACCAGTCCGACTAAACCCACAGATAATGTAATGTTCTAATAGAGATTCCATTAACCGCCTCTGTTGCCGTAGCCGAATACCTTCTTGAAAGTAGCCTTGAATTATCGCTTCTGTAAATCTATTGACAATGTAACCAATATTGATTACACCCAACAAAATCAAGGCAATGGTAAATAACCGTCCTCGGCTATCTAATGGGTGTGTCTCGCCATATCCCACAGTCGCTAAGGTGATGACTGTCATGTAAGCTGCGTCTTCCCATGACCAACCCTCGATAAATCGATACCATAAAGTGCCAATCAGGAAAACACCGCCAAGGGCGATCGTCCCGATCATTAACTCTTTTTGGATGAGTTTATATTTTTTCTCAAGTGTTGAATACAAGGTTTTTTCTCACCATTGCCATTCTTTGAAGATATTTAAGCGTTAACCTAAGAAAAAGTATGAACTGAGAAAAATAAACAGAAATTTATAGAAATTTCTAGCAAACTAGTATGTAAGTATACGATGAAAAATTTTCAGGAGGCGCGGTAGTGAGCATAGAAACTCTAATTGAGCAAGCCACCATCCCCCCAGAGTCAGGCTTTGTGTCATCTAACCCTTTTGACGCTGATAGCTTTAATGAAGCTGTCATGTCAACTTATGCCCGCTTTCCCCTCGCCTTAGAACGGGGTGCTGGATGCCGGGTTTGGGATACACAGGGTCGGGAATACCTGGACTTTGTAGCGGGAATTGCCACTTGTACTTTAGGACACGCCCACCCAGCTATGGTAGAAGCGGTAACACGCCAAATCCGCAAGCTGCATCACGTTTCTAATTTGTACTACATTCCCGAACAAGGTGAATTAGCCCAATGGCTGATTCAACATTCCTGTGCTGATCGCGTCTTTTTCTGCAACTCCGGTGCTGAAGCGAACGAAGCCGCGATTAAATTGGCTAGAAAATACGCTCACACAGTTCTAGACATTGAAAAACCCATAATCATCACAGCTAATGCCAGTTTCCACGGGCGGACTTTGGCAACAATTACAGCTACAGCCCAACCGAAGTATCAAAAATACTTTGATCCCCTGGTTCCGGGTTTCCACTACGTACCTTACAACGATATTAATGCCATAGAAGCGGCAATTAGCGAATTGGATGAAGGTGATTACCGCGTTGCAGCAGTTCTGATAGAGCCATTGCAAGGAGAAGGCGGTGTACGTCCAGGAAATGTTGCCTACTTCCAAAAACTGCGAGAAATTTGTGATGAAACTGGGGTTTTGTTGATTTTCGATGAAGTGCAAGTGGGAATGGGACGCAGTGGTAAGTTATGGGGGTATGAACATCTTGGCGTTGAACCAGATATTTTCACCAGCGCTAAAGGTTTAGGCGGTGGTATCCCCATTGGGGCGATGATGAGCAAAAAATTCTGTGATGTCTTCCAGCCAGGGGAACATGCTAGCACCTTTGGCGGCAATCCCTTTGTTTGTGGAGTTGCTTTGAGCGTTTGTCAAACATTGGAACGGGAGAATATTTTACAGAACGTGGAAGCACGGGGTGAACAGCTGCGATCTGGGTTAAGAGCGATCGCTGCTAAATATCCCAATTATATTGCTGAAGTTCGGGGTTGGGGTTTAATCAATGGCATGGAGTTACAAGCAGATGTTGCTCTCACCGCACCTGAGATTGTCAAAGCTGCCATAGATAAAGGTTTACTGCTTGTACCAGCTGGGCCAAAAGTTGTCCGGTTTGTACCACCACTAATTGTTACAGAAGCAGAAGTAGACATGGCATTGCAAGCTGTTGAGCAGGCGATCGCAACTGTCACGGCTTAGTATTGACCGAAAATAATGGGATACAAGCTAGGGTGTTAACTCTGTGCCTTTTTAGGGGGTCAAAATTCATACAAAATATATGGTGTTTATTTGGGCAAAAGCCTATATAGCATAGACTTTGCGCTCGCAGGAACACAAAAACTGCATGAACCAAAAATGGGGAAATTTCATCAAAGTCAACAGCCTAGATACAAGCCCTGTCCTTCTAGGACGGCTTTTGTTATAGTTAGAAAAGTCGCCATAGGGCATTGGGAGACTTTAAACGAACATGGAGAGAAGGTAAGACTACTTCGGTAGCACATCTCAGTGAAGTGTTAAGGAATCCTCTATCCTTCAGGAAGAGGAGGTATGTCAAGCTCTCCTGTTTGGAAAACGGGTGAAGTACCCACTGCCAAAAGCTTAAATACTAAGGCGGTGGGCTTTTTATCCATTTTTAATTTAGCTGCACATCAGCTTATTCACCGATAGCTTAGGGCTACTACAAAGCCCCGCCCTAAAGGGCTGGGGTTAGCTTACCCCCACAATCTCCTACCTGCTTGGCCATTTAATCTCTCATGGGTATCTTCTAATAAAGTTGGAATATCTAAATTTTCTGGACATCTAGGCAAGCAATCACCGCATTCTGTACAGCGGTTGGCTTTCATTCCACCAAACCAATGACCAGCATTTTCAAACATTCCATAACGGTATTTTCCGTAATCTGTCATCTCGTATGCTACGGCGAGATTTCGTAATCGCAATACCTCTGGAATATTGATATTTTCTGGACAAGGTAAACAAGCATAACACTGGCTACACTTATCAGTTTCTAAAATAGTTTTTTGGTGATTTTCTAACCGTTGGAAAGCAGAAATTTCTTCGGGTATTAACCCCCTATCACTATTAGCAAACCGTAAAGGTTCAATTAATTCATCTGGGTTTGCTGGCCCGACACTGAGGGTAGTAACGCGGTGATCATTCAGCAAAAAGCGATAGTTTAACTCTAAAGGCGAATATGGGTGGCACAAATCTTTTAGAGTTTGAGGCGGGGTGTAAAGTTTTCCTCCCTTATCAGCAGGGGAAATTATCAAAATGCCCATGTCTTTCTCGGCAGCTAACTGAATCGCTAGTGCATTCCGTTGAAAGAAATAGTAATAATGCAGATTGACAAATTCAAAAAAATCTGTATTTATTGCTGCCTGGATAACTTCTAATGGCCCGTGGGTGGAAAAACCAACGTGTCGCACTCGACCATCAGCAACAGCTTCTTGCACTGCTGCCATGCAGCCACCTTTGGCTTGCACCCACTGTAGATGCTCCCAAGTATTTAAGCCATGAATTCCCAGACAATCTAGATAATCTAGATTTAATCTTTCCAAGGATTCCCAAATGCACCGACGCATACTATCAGCGTTAGCTGTGGGCAGAATTTTAGTGGTGATGTGAAATTGAGAACGAGATATTAACAACCCACTTTTGATTGCCAGGCCAAGATACTCCTCACTTTTGCCATAACCTCTGGCTGTTTCTAGATGATTAATTCCTAGCGCCAAGGCTTTAGCGATTGTCTGCTGAGCATTTTCGACATCAGCCAGGTAGCGCATGGTTCCCAAAGAAAAAACTGAGAGGCGTAGATTTGTTTTGCCAAAGCGTCGGTATTGCATCTTTAACAGAGTTAGAAGTTAACAGTTGAAATAACTCGTAACTCCTAACTTACAACTTTTTTAACTGTCGTCATTACCGAAGCGTTTGATTAAATCCTCAGGACGGAGATTAGAGATAAATTCTCGAAAGGCTTCTTGTTCTGCTTCATCCGCGTCACGATCAACAGGGATTGAAGCATCAGCAACGACTTCTTCCATTACCCAAATAGGGGTATTTGTACGGAGAGCGATCGCGATCGCATCGCTAGGACGTGCATCAATTTCTTTTTTGACTTCACCTTGCTGGACAATTAAAGCTGCATAAAATGTATCCTTTTGTAAAGAATGAATAATGACCTTTTCTAAAGCCATATTCCATGCCTCTAACATATTCACAATCAGGTCGTGGGTTAAAGGTCTAGGAGGCTTTTGGTTCTCCAGCGCACCTATAATTGCCCTTGCCTGTTCTTGACCAATATAAATTGGTAAAGCACGCCGATCAGAAGCATCTTTCAAAAGTACGATCGGGCTGCGGGTGATGGCATCTAATGCTATACCAGCGACTTTCATTTCAATCATTGGTTAAGCCTCTACAATCCTTTGAGCGCTTGGGTGCTATGTAACAAATAAAACTCTTTATTTGGCGAGTATGGAACACGAATAAACATAAGCATTGTTCTCTATAATTGCTTCTATTAAACTCCGAACTTGTTGTGAACATTAGAGTAAGTCAAATTGGTCTGTTTAGACAATAAGCTTCTTAACCAAGTATGCCTTGTGAAGGATGCGAATGTGTTATTATTCCTATAATAAATGAAGTCAGAAATTATACTTAGATTGTGTGAGATTATTGTGAGAATTACCAGTTGATTTTAGGGAAAATTAGGCAATAAATAGAGTTAGTTTGACAAAAAAGCCGTGTTTACAGGATTAATCCAAGCCTTAGGAACGATGAAACCCTTGCAGGGTGATTCTTGGCAAATTACTTGTGTGAGTCAGCCATCTATTGTCATTATGCAGGATCTGGCTCACGGTGACAGTGTTGCTGTAGATGGCGTTTGCCTGACAGTAGAAACAGTCTTAAAAGATGGGTTTATCGCTACTGCTTCACCAGAAACTCTCCGCCGCACCACTTTGGGGGGTGAAGAAACACCACAGAGATACGTCAACATAGAAACCTCTCTGCGGGTAGGCAGTAAGGTTGGCGGTCATTTTGTCATGGGTCATGTAGACGGCATAGGCCGATTGCTAGAGGTGGAACAAACAGCTAGCTCTTGGGAAATGACTTTTATTGCATCCGAAGCGATCGCACGGTACATTGTCCCTAAAGGTAGCATTGCTGTGAATGGTATCAGCTTGACGGTAGCGGGATACGAGCCAGAAACATCTCAGTTCACAGTAGCGGTAATTCCTCTCACTTACGCCGAGACCAATCTTCGCTATCTTGTCCCTGGTAGTTGCGTGAATTTAGAAGGGGATATTCTAGGCAAATACGTGGAAAAGTTCCTTCATCCTAGCCAAAGCAACGACACAGCCTCAGTTACACCTGGCTTTTTAGCAGAACACGGGTATCTGTGATGAAGGGGACAGGGGACAGAGGAGAATAACAATCCCCATGCCCCTTGTGATTTATCTATGAGCCTGGTTGCTGAGGTAGTTGGGCAGTTTGTAAGGTTTGTACTAACTGACCAAGGGCAGTCTGTAATTGAACTCCTGGGTCAACAGCAACCCATCCGTTTTGGGTTAAGTGGCGGACTTCAAAGTGGAGGTGAGGGCCTGTGGAATTGCCAGTGCTACCAACCCGCCCAATGACAGTTCCTGGTTGCACCCATTGACCGGGTTGAACAAAGATTTCTGACATGTGACCATAAAGGGTTTGTTGAGCAGAAGTGTGATTTACGGTGACAGCTAAACCATAACCACCCATCCAGTCAGCAGTTTCCACCTGACCTTTTGCTGCTGCCAAAACTGGTGTACCCATAGGCGCACCCAAATCTGTGCCAGCGTGGAAGCGGCGATCGCCTGTAATTGGGTGTACTCGCCAACCAAACAATGAAGTAATTGGAGCAGCTATAGAAAGCGGATAAATCATCCCTGTACCGCCACGATAGGCGATCGCACCAGTGTAAGGTATCTGTGGCAATACTGATGCTAGTGCAAAGTCATAAGACACAGTGCTGGGGCGGGGAGCAACATTGCCCTCAGCCATTGGTGGGGGCAAAGTACCACCACTTGGTGCGATGGGATTTGCGCTCACTGTGGTAGTAGCAAAATCGCTAGGTTTGGGGATAAACCTGCTAGGACGATATGCAGTCTTGGTGACACTAGCAGAATTATTCCCAGTCGCACGCCATTTGCTGCTGTTGCTAGTAGTAGCTGCCTGTCGAACTGTTGGAGGGCTTGCTAACTGGGCAGTTTCACTTTTTTTGAGCCAATTAGGCGCTGATTTTTGATTAGCTAAACGTTGGGTATCAGGTGCTTTGGCACACATACCACCAGATACACCTTGTCCTGAAGATAAAGTTGTTCGACAACCACTAGAGCGTTCTGTAAGTACTACCGAGTTAGGCGCTTGATAAGTAGCGGCTGTATCAGTGTTGTAATTGGTGGGGTCAATATAGGCGTTATTATAATCCTTGGTTTTCCCTGCCGTCTCCCTAACAGCGTTATTCGAGTTATTTGATGGTTGGGCAACTTCAGGAAGTCTCTTAGGTAAAGAGCGAGGAGCAGTAGGTTTAGCAACCTCTAATTGGGGTTTTTCTTGTTTATCTACAACACTTGCTTTCGGTTGAGAAAATTCTACTTGGGGTTTTTCTTCACTGATGCGGACTGGAGCCACCCGCGAGTTTTCTGAGCGTTGGACATTTACAGCAGGCTCAGTTTCAACTTTGGGCTTGGATAGTCTAACTGGCGCTGCTGATTGAGAAACCTCTGATCTGCGAAGTTTCTGGATGAGTTTGGTTTGCCGTTGAGAAACACTCGGCTGCGATCGCACTGGTTTTGAAGCAGCAGTATCTTTTTTTACGGGAATTGCCACCGCTGTCGGCTGGGAGTTTTCAATAGTGGGAACGATGTTATCTATTGATGCTTCCGTTTGGGCAAACGCCAAGCCACCGCTGAGGAAGCTGACACTACTTAATAAATAGAAGCTCTGTGCTGGTAAGGTAGAAAAATAAATGCGGAGCAGTTTCCCGCAAGAGAAGCGTCTTGTCATTAGATCTTGCTGCTTTGAGTTGTGCAAACGGTTATGGGCAGAGTTATTGCGCTGCGTCATTTGTTCTCTCAGTTGTTTTTAGAGTAATCCAAAGATAGACGTATTTACATTTATGCCAATTCAATTGAAGTTGCTTTAAAAGTGTCAAGGATGAAGTATGAAGTCAAGACACCACAAAGGAATTGAGGCGGCTTGTATTTCATTTTTGGCTTTTTTCATCCTTTATCCTGCATTTTTTCTTCAATTGGTGGTTTGTCTCGCCCTAAAGGCAAAATTTTAAACAAACCTCTAGTTAAACAGAAGTCTTGCTATATCCCAAACTGATTATACCGGGTTCAACAGAAATTTCTGGTGTCGCTAGTTCATTTGTATTATCTATTACCATTTTTAGCCGGAGATTTCCCTGATCTGTTACCCCAACTACAATGCCTGAATGATTATTGACGCATACCCTATGGCCCATATTGGTCAGTAAATCGCAATAGCGAGACAAGAGTATGCTTACTCCTTCTTGGCAAAGGCATTGCATACCGGATTCTATTCCTAGCAAAACGGTGGAGGTTAGCATTTCCAGACAAGAAATAGATTTACTAGCCTGGGAAGCTTGCCATAATTCTAGATTAATTCCAGTTTCTGGTACTGGATTTGACCAGTTAATGCCAACGCCTATGACTGCTTGGGTGATGCATCCATTATTTACTTTAGTTTCTGTCAAAATACCGCCTAATTTGCGATTGTTTAAGACTAAATCGTTAGGCCATTTAATCCCCACACTCACGCCGCACTGGCGCAATTGTGAGGCAATTCCCCAAGCAGTTGCTAAAGTTAGCTGGTAGCTGGCGGTAGCTTCTAGTTTAGGAGCGATCGCCACCGAAAGATATAATCCTCCGGTGGTAGAAATCCACTGGCGACCCCATTGTCCCCGTCCCGCAGTCTGCTGAGTGGCAATTACTACAGAGCCACTTTCAGCCCCTTGGTTAAGTAAATCCCAGAGAATTTGGTTAGTGGAGGAAACGCTTTCAAAAATATGTAGAGAAAATGGTAAATAATTAGACTTACGTCCTTTTTTCAAGGCAATTTCCAATAATTGCTGATCAAGTGCCACAATAGTTAACCCAAATCCCGTTGTTCAAGTTAGCATTAATTGGCTGATTTTGATTTCTGTTGAGATTTGGTTCAAGATGCACATTTGGCACTGGCACAATTGGCAAGGACTACCCTACCTGAGTTGTAGTCTTTTAGAACATTGGCATCACGGCTTTTTTACCCATCAGTTTTGGCCGCGATCGCCGCAAGAATTGACAAACGTGCTGCACCCAGAGGCATCAGTCTATCGTTTAAAACAAGTTCATGGCAATACAGTTCTGACTCCCCAAGAAGTTGATCACCAATTAAGCACCCTTGAAGATGATTTAGCCTCGGCGGATGGTCTAATTAGTCAACAGCTTTTGCAAGCGGTATGGGTAGCTAGTGCAGATTGTACACCTGTATTGATTGGGGATGTGACAACTGGACAGGTAGCAGCCCTACATGCAGGTTGGCGGGGTACAGCAGCAAAAATTGTCCCCCAAGCGATCGCCCGACTGCAAGCACAGGGTAGCAAACTGGATGATTTACGCATTGCAATGGGGCCAGCGATCGCCGGAGAGGTTTACCAAGTTTCTGTGGATGTAGCGGCAAAAATCGGTTCCAGTATCGTACCTCACGAAGACGAACAAAAGATTGTCAATGCATTGCACGAGTTACCTAATTCTCCCTTACTGGAAGATCCCAATCCAGGTAAAGTCAGGTTAGATGTGCGGCGAGTCAACGTTTTACAACTAGAAAACTTAGGGATTAGTGCAGAACAAGTGGCGATCGCTCCTTATTGTACTTTCCAAACTCCCGATCATTTCTTTTCTTACCGTCGGGAAAAAGAGAAAAAAGTGCAGTGGTCAGGAATTGTCAGCGGCAAAACAAATCAATAGCATTTAAACCTTTGTGTACCTCTGCGCTAACCTTTGCGCTCCTCTGCGTTGAAAAAAAAATCTTTTTCAACGCAGAGGGACACAAAGTAAACGCGAAGGTACGCAGAGTTTTGTCAAATTTAAGTTGCTACGAATCAATTGTTTTTATGCCCTATTTTCCACAATCTCCCCCTTTGATAAATCATCGTTAAATTATACTTTTTATCGATTTTCGATCTAAATTTTTGAGATGGATTAAATAAAAATATATTACTGAAATTATTGGGAATATTCGGTATATTTGGCTCAATAACTAATTGCATTTTCACGTTTGGCTTGAGTAAATGACTCAAAGACATTAAATCACCAATATTTAAAGAAGAAGTGCTACTAATTACAAGGGGATTATTAGTTTTGTTAATTATCCGAGCTACTTCGGGATTGGCATTACTACCTTTACTCCACCATGTCTCAGCTTGGGAACTAACAGTACAAGATAGCAATCCAATCGAAATTACTACAACTATGACTAATTGCCAAAACTTACGGACTATCAATTTAGCAGCGATAATTTGAGTCGCTAATAAGTAAGCAACAGCTAGCTGAATACCTGTATAACATGGCATGACATATCTAGCTCTAGTACTTAATTCTCCCCCAATTATCACATCAGGTAATATGAGGGCTAATGCAGTAAATCCACACAATATAAAAACAAATAACCAAACTCTGGGCGCTGTTCGTCGATAAAGAAATAAAAATGCATAAATTACTAAAATTAAAAGCAAAGGTACTAAAAATCTACCCCAACGCAAAATAGGTAAATTCAAATCTGGAAAAAATGGTTCGTAACGCCAAAAGTCGGCAAATAATCCGCCAATATTAGTAATCCAATTTGAAATCAAGCTTGATATAGATTGTCTAGTTTGAGCGCTAGCTGTTGTGCGATCAATTTGAGATAAATTATTAATAATAGTAATAATCCAAGGTAAAAAAGCTAGAAACCCTAAGCTAGTTGCTATCAAATAAGCTTTGACTGTTTTGGTAAATCGCCAGCGTTCTATAGCAATTACATAAATGCCGTGGGCGATCGCCACCAATCCAGAAAACAAAAATGTATATAATCCGAGTGCTACTGTAACTCCATAAATTCCCCACAATCGTTGCTTACGAAGGCGCATTGCTCTAAGTAAGACAGTACTTTCTAGCAAAATAGTTACAATCCACAAACTGAACTGTCGTGCCTCTTGAGCATATAACACATGTAAGGGCGAGACTGCCAAAAGTGCTATACTCATCCATGCTGTTATCGGTGACTCAAATAACTCTAAACACAACCAATAGATACAAGGAAAAGCTAGGAGGCTAATAATGACTGACAGGCTCCTTGTTGCTGCCACTGAATTGCCAAAAGTTTGCACCCATAATCTGACCATCACATAATACAGTGGCGGGTGCTGGGCTTCATCGACTGCCAAAGAATTGATTGTACTAATTAAACTTGTTTCTGGATGAGAACGCTGATAATTTTGGATAGTATCAACATTAATTACTCGCCCATCAAATACTTGTTGGACAAATTCTGTTTTCGTGTAACCAGAAATCCGTAATGAAGTATAAGCTTCATCGTGCCAGTAGACTTTTTTATCCAGATTGACAAAGCGAAAATATATTCCCAAAACTAATAAAACAATGATTAAAAAATTTAGCCAGGGAGGAATAATATTTTTTAATTTCTGCAAAGTATTCGTTTGAGAAGTATAAGCTTTCATCAATTTTTATGAAACTGAATCATAATTCATCTTCATGCTCAAATTACCATACTTAGTTGACTAATAACACAATAATATACTATTATTTTTAACCACTACATCGCTAACTTGATTGCGATCGCCATTGCTACTATTTTGGACTTTATGGGTGAATTTAAAATTAAGCTGGCGTGTAACCGACGTAAAATAATTACACTGTTGCCATTGAACTTAAATCTCAAATATCGAGTCTAATATTACCTGCCGTGTGCTTCTAGCAAGGGAAATCTCTGTATACAAGGATGCATCTATATAATCGTTATTTTGCCATTCCTCATCGCTGGTTACACCCCTTGCTGTGCCTGATTTGGTTAATCATCGGGCTGTGTCTGCGTCTAGCTAACTTGACTGGAAAACCTCCTTGGACTGATGAGTTTTCTACGTTGGTGTTTAGTTTAGGCAATAGTTTTTTGCCAGTACCGCTAGATCAAGCGATCGCACCTGATATTTTATTACAACCACTGCAACCGCAACCTGCCGCTAATATTCATGATGTCTGGGCGCATCTCAGTAGTGAAACTAACCATCCCCCACTTTACTTTGTTTTAGCCCACTGGTGGATGCAGTTGTTTCCTACACAAAATGGTTTAGTTTCTTTGTGGGGGGCGCGATCGCTGGCTGCTATTTTCGGCGCTGTATCTGTCCCAGCTATTTATAGCTTAGGTTGGCTAACTTTTCGTTCTCGCTTAGTTGGTCATTTAGCTGCTGCGATGATGGCAGTATCACCTTATGCTATTTTTTTGGCACAAGAAGCCCGCCATTACACTTTGGCAATTTTATGGGTAATTGCTTCTTTAGCCTGCTTGGTAGTTGTCACACGTCACATTCAAAACTCCACACAATTACCCCTCTGGATAGCCCTTGCTTGGGTAGGAATCAATGCTTTGGGTATGGCAACTCATTACTTTTTTGCCCTAACTCTATGTGCGGAAGCTTTAGTTTTAGTTGCTTTAGCTTGGTATCAAAGTCAAAATGGGACAAAATTGTCTCCCCTATTTTTTCTTCCCTGGCGGCGTATCTATGCCGTGGCCGCTGGTACTTTTGTTGCAAGTGCAGTTTGGCTACCAATGTTTTTACAGAATAGCTATGGTAGTAAATTGACAGATTGGATACAGCAACCACGGGAGGGATTTGCTTGGCTAAGTCCAATTTTTCAAGCTCTCGCAGCATGGATCACCATGCTTTACCTGCTACCAGTTGAAGCCCCACAACTAGCAATCGTCATTGTCTCTGGGCTAGTGATGCTGGTGTTCTTGATTTGGGTAGCACCAATTTTAGTTCGTGGATTGAAGATACAACTACAACAACCAGAAAATCAATTGATGACTCAGGTATTATCTGGAGTAGTTTTAGGGGCGATCGCTTTATTTTTTATTTTTACTTACTTTCTAGGCATAGATCTCACACGAGGCGCTCGTTATAACTTCGTTTACTTTCCCGCTGCGATCGTTTTATTAGGGGCTAGTCTTGCAGTTTGTTGGCAAAGTTCTCAAGAGTCAATTAAAGAAATAGGGCGATGGGGAATCAATGGCAAAAAAGCCGTCATCCTCATTTGGTTGATGGGATTTTTTAGTGCTGTAACAGTTGTCAGTAATCTTGGCTATCAAAAATATTATCGCCCTGACCTGTTTGTAAGACTAATTAAACAAACATCCCAAGTCCCAGTACTCATTGCTACTACCCAAATCACACATGTCCAAATTGGGGAAATGATGGGCATAGCAAGAGAGTTTAAAATTCAAAATCATCCCTCTTCATCTTCCCTATTTTTGCTTGCCCATCAAGATCAAAATTCTCAGACTGCTACCACTGTTTTAGAAAATACGTTAAAGACACTGCCGCAACCGTTTGACTTATGGATTGTAAACTTTCATGCCCCCATAGCAGAAGAAGTTAAAAAATGTGTTCCTGAGACTCAATCCTTACCAGCAGTCAACGGCTACGAATACAAAATTTATCATTGTCATCAAAATTAAATTAGCCTGACATAGCGTTTCCTACTCTGCTGAGGTACTCCAATGGTCTCTCAAAGGCGATTTGATCGACTTCAACGTCATTCCCCTTTATCCAATAGTCGGGGAAATATTCGGCACTCACCAACCTTTCCAGGTACTGCTAAGACCTGACAACTATATCGGATTTATCTCCACAGACTTCTCCTTGGACGATCTCCAAGCCTACTTCAATAGGTTAGGCACTGTAAAGGCGGCTTATTGTTAAAGTCGCGTAGCTAAAAACTCCGATATATCAACAACGTTACAACAGGGCGCTGCAAGCGATCGCCGAACTTTAAAAAAAGATGATTTGAAACAAGCTTTTTATCCTTCTGCCCTTTCGCCCTTCCCGTAGGTGCGCCTTCCTTGGAGACTCACGTTACTTTATTAAGCTGATGTGCAGCTAAATTGTGTAACACGAAAACGTAAAACTATTGTAGTGCGGGCAGCGTTCGACTGAGCGCTCACGCCGAAGTCTTGCCCGCGTCTCATATACAAATTAAATACGCAACAGCTTAATTACTTCTAATCATGAAACAATCAAGAATAGTGCAAGCTTGATTGAGCCAAATTGCTGTGACTGTAATGCTGTTAAAACAACAATTAAATTTTGTAATTAGGGCAATATTGCCAATACTATTGAGTTTCATTATTCCCCTAATTTTTTTGCCCCCATCTGCCTTAGGTGTAGGACTACCAATACCTAAACAGATTAATAATCCCATAATTATTGAAAATCAAAAAATTGGTAGTACTGATTGGCAGTTAAAAAACCCAGCTACTAAGCGAGAAATTGAAGGCTACGCTTCACTAACAAGCGTCAATCGCGGCGATGAAATTAAGTTGTTTGTGAATACGAAAGAGCCGAGTTACAAAATGGAAATCTTTCGCATGGGCTGGTATAGCGGTGCAGGCGGACGTAAAATGATATCTGCAATCAAACGAGTAGGAGTTAAACAACCACGTCCAATTGTGGATCAAGCAACTGGTTTGATTGAATGTGATTGGCAAGATCCTTATATTTTAAAAATTCCCTACAATCCCAGCGATCGCACACAATGGGCAAGTGGTATTTATTTAACAAAACTCACTGCTAGCAAAAGTGGTAAGCAAAGCTACATTATTTTTGTGGTGCGTGATGACAGCCGCCCTTCTGATATCCTGTTTCAATCGAGCGTCACAACTTATCAAGCTTATAATAATTGGGGTTGGATGTCCCTTTATCGCTGGAATAGTCGTGGTAAACAAGCATACAAAGTTTCCTTTAATCGTCCCTATGCTGCTAGTCCCAATTCAGCCGCAGCCTATGGAGTGGGAGCAGGTGAATTTTTAACCAATTTCCAACCAAAAAATAGAACATCTAGCGCTGGCTGGGAATATAATATGGTCAGGTGGCTCGAACGTTCCGGCTACGATGTGACTTACTGCACGGACGTTGATACACACAACAATCTTTTAGATATATATACTACCAAACCCTTACTCTGGTTACATAAAGCATTTCTTTCAGTTGGTCATGATGAATACTGGTCTGCACAGATGCGGCAAAATGTGGAAACTGCACGCGATTATGGTGTCAGTCTGGGCTTCTTTTCTGCCAATACTTGTTACTGGCAAATTCGCTTTGAACCTAGCCTGATTACTAAAGAAATCAACCGGATTATTGTTGCTTATAAAGAAAATGCACTACTAGATCCCTTTGCGAGAGATGATAATCCAGCCAACGATTTTCTTGTGACAACTCTTTGGCGCAGCAAACCTGTGAATCGCCCAGAAGAAGCTCTGATTGGAGTGATGTACGAAACATTTCAGGTAAATGCTGATATTATTGTTGATGAGACAGCACCAAATTGGTTACTTGCTGGTACGCAACTAAGTTTAGATGACACTACAGCATTTAATAAAGCATCTTTGAAAGAAATGCGTCTTGAGGGACTTTTAGGTTACGAAGTTGATCGGATGTTTCGTTACGCGCCAGCTAATACTATTCGCATTGCCCATTCACCCTATCGATATCAAGGTGGAACGAGATTTTCAGATATGACTGTTTATACTACAGATTCTGGTGCAATGGTGTTTGCAACTGGATCTATGCAGTGGAGTTGGGGACTTGATGATTATAATTCACCAAAATTGCGTCCTACTGTGGAAAGTCTCGACGCTCAAGCTATGACACGCAATATCCTGGATAGGATGATAAATAATTAAAGTACAAAAATTTCATCCTGATTTCATTAGTGAGAGTGTCCAGGATCATCAGAATGTTCGTTATTAGTTCCAGAACCTTCTTGAATATTCGATTCTGTTTCATCCGTCGGCACCAAAACCTCGAAATCTCCTCGAACTTCCGTGTGGCGTATTACTCCTCCCCGAAGTCCTGTCCATGACACTAAACCTGTAGCAACTACTACGAGGATTAATAATGTTGCAGAAAACCAAGTTGGAGTTTTTCTTGCACCTCGAAAAAGGAATAAACTTGCTAAACTAATAATTCCCAATATCTCTAAAGCAATTAGAGACTGCTGTGCAATTTCTCGATGTGAGTGAATTATGGAATCTGAAACATTGGGGAGATTGCTAACAACGGTTGCAGCTTGTGTACCAGAGAAATATACAGGTATTGTTATCAAAGCAATAATGGCGAAAACCCAATAACTTGCTAGCTTTAATTCTTCACTTTTCCTAAATAGGGCAACAATTAAAAGTAAAAGACCAAATATAGCCCCAATGATTGGAAAGTGATTGAGGATTAAATGGATGTGTACCCAGCTTAAGTTCATCAGTTTTAACTTTTACTTTCTTAACTTCAACGTTCTCCGGCAATTATGGTGTGAGTTGAATCATTTATTTTGATCAGAAATTTTGCTAAACTTTTTGAACAAAAGTACTCTCCATTACTTTAAAAAATTGCTGCCTCTCACACATCTTGCTAATGAGGTAACAGTAATTTATTACTTATGGAATATTGAAATTTCATCCTAATTTCATTGGCGTGTGCTTAATTCCTAACTACATCATTCAGATCTCTTAATTTTTTGGTATACTAACGGGTGATAATCCAGCGATCGCCCGCAAGTTTTGGCAACGCATCAATTCGGTAAAAGTGAAACTGCCACGTCCTTCAATTTTAGCGATCGCCTCAATAGCAGATAATAAATGCTGGGCGGCTTCAGTTTCGGAATAACCCCGCCGTTGGGCTATTTTAATAGCTGTTGCATCGGCATTTAATTCTGACTCTTGAGATTTATTAGTTCGCCAAATCCGAACTAAAGCGATCGCACTTAATCCCCCAGCGACAGCCACACCCACTACATCTGATTGTGCTGATTCTATTAATCCACCCAATAGACCTGCCAGTACTACACCTTGATAAATATTGGGTTTAAACCACTTTACTCCTGTTAACCAGCTAACTTTTTGCAATAGTAGTAAATCCCGTTGTGGTTTCGCCAAACGA
Organism: Halotia wernerae UHCC 0503; assembly: GCA_034931985.1. Taxonomy (GTDB): domain Bacteria; phylum Cyanobacteriota; class Cyanobacteriia; order Cyanobacteriales; family Nostocaceae; genus Halotia; species Halotia wernerae. Next base: position 34,513 of record JAYGHB010000094.1, on the reverse strand, counting down.
AGCCATAAGTCAAAGTTAATATATATCGGTCGCTCCTGATTCCACGGCAGAGGAAAAACTGCATCAATTACCTTGGCTTGCTCTGGCTTGCTGACGATTTTTGTAGTCATGCGAGCAGAAGCAGGCATTATATCTAACAAACGGCGAATTTCAAAGCTTGGCTCCATGATTTTAAAGAAATGAAAAAGTGAATTTTTACTCAAAGCCTGCATCTGTTACCTTATATCTTGCACCAGGCGACTGGAAGTCGCGGCTACACAGGCAAAACCCCCCCTTCTCCTATCGGAGACGCTGCGCGAACGGGTGACGCTCCTAACGTCGCTCTAAGCATACCCCTACTTGTAAGCAAGCTACGCGTAGCGTCTCCAAGAGTTGCTATGGCGCAGGCTTTACGCCAGTTGCCTGGGTCGGGAAACCCTCCCCGAAGTTGCTACAACGCGGCGGCACGTTTTGGGAGGAAGTTTCCCCCCAAAAGCTGCCTTGGGAACCCGCGCAAGGCACTTCTCTTTGCAGCACTGGACTCACGCCTGCGCGGGCTGAAAACCTTGATTTGACCTTACGTTTGTATAGCCGCGATTTCTAATCGCTAGGGCTAGGTGCAAGATGTAAGTTACCCCAATTCTGAAGTACTTAGTGAGCGATCGCAAATGATCCGCTTATTATCTAGGAATTCTTCTGCCAATCCTACAAACTGGAAGTTAAACCTACACGAAAAGTAAATCCAGGACTATAAATCCGATTAACTCGCTCGTATTGTTCACCTAGTAAATTTTCTAAGTAAACTGTTAATCCCAAATTACTAGTTACAGGTATACGACCGCTTAAATCCAAATTCACAAAAGAAGGTGCAAAATCTACACTTGTGTCGCCAGGATTTGTAAAAAAGGCTCTGCGAGCGCCACTATTGTAAGTAACATACAAATTAGCTTGCCAGCCTGAATTTTGATAACCTATACCACCTTGGAGTACAGAGTAGGGAATCAAACCTAATTGCAAACCTTTTTCTGATCCTGTTTTTATTTGGGCATCTGTATAAGTGTAATTGAGAAAAGTTGACCAATTAGAAGCAAATTTTAATTGTAATGCTGCTTCTAAACCATTGGTATCTACTAGACCAATATTTTCCCATCTTCCTGCGATAATTCCTAGTCGATTATCTAAACTGCTGCCGAAGTAAGTAAACTGTCCAGTCAAATTATCAGAAAACTTGACATCTACTCCCGCAGTCCAAGATGAGCCTGTTTCTGATCTTAAATCAGGGTTTGGTTCCCAACCATGCACTGTATCATAAACATATAATTGATCCAACCCAGGATTACGCTGTCCCCCTGCCCAACTACCACGTACAGCAATGTTTGGTGTGACGGCATAACGTAACCCAGTACTAGGGTTAAAATAGCTACCAAACTGTCCATCAAAGCTCTGCCTTAACCCTAAATCTACCTGAAAATCATCACTAATATTCCAAGTATTGACAGCAAATAATGCTGTATTCAACACACTTCTATTTTCAGTTTCATTATTGGCAATTCTACTAGGATTAGTACTTAAAACATCGCCGTTTAAGTCAGTATTTTTTAAATCTAATCCCCAACGTAATTTATTATTAGTAGTCAATTTCCACTCATGATCAACCCTAGCGGTGAGTTGTTGTGTATCTAAAACCCCTGTACGGTAAAAATTCCCTGTCGGCCCATAAGTGCTAAAGTAATCTTGGTTATAGCCTAGTGAAGTTGTCAAAGTAGAATCTTTGGCATTACCTAGCTGAGTTTTCCAAGATAAGCCAACATTGAGTCCATCATGATCTAGTCTGTCTCTTTGCAGAGGAAAACCAAAATAAACTAAGCCGCGACGACTGCTGAGTTTAGTAACATCTAAATTTAAAGAGTTTTTTGAATCTAAATCTAAGGCAAGGCTACCGAAGTAAGTACTTGTAGCTGTGTCTGCATTCGATAGAAATCCCTGAGAATCACGATTTGCTGCACCAACAGGGACACGATAACGATTATCTGTAAAGTATCTTTCAAAGCTGAAGTTATATTTTACAGCATTAGATGAGCCACCATAACTCACTTGTTGATTGTTTAAACTTAATGAGCCAAATTCTACGCTACCAGTCCATTTAGGTTCACCATAACCTTCTTTGGTGATAATATTTACTACTCCTCCAAAGGCTGATGAACCATACAAAGCGGAGGTAACACCGCTATATAATTCCACTCGTTCAATAGCCTCTACAGGAATACTATTTAAGTCAGTTCCACCATGATAAGTATTGATATTGGCATTGATTGGTCTGCCATTAATGAGAAAGACAGATTGATTAATTGATGCTCCCCGGTAGTATGTACCTGTGTGAATATCTGCACCATGACCGACATCATTAATAGCAAAACCAGGCATTCTTTTTAATACATCAGCTAGGCTTGCAGCACCCTGTTTTTTTATTTCTTCTTGCTCAATAACGTAAACAGGAGTAGATTCGGGCAGAGAATCTGGGTCTGCAATTACTTCTATGAAAATGTCTGCATCATCAGTGGGAGTTGGCTCTATTTTTGGTTGTTCTTCTGAATTAACGTCATCTGATGTAGGTTCTTGAGTTAATAATTCAGCATTAGTTGCAGGTAAGTTGATTTCACTCAAATTAGAAATAACTGCATTTACCTGAGTTGAGTTATTAATATCTTTCTGCTCAATCTCAGCAGCGAAGGCAGGAAAAGCTATCAGTAAGCTTGGTAAAGCAACTGGAACAAAAAAAAATACCTATTCACGTTTCTCTCTCACACCAAGTAAAAACAGTAACCAAGTGATATTGTTCCTGTTTTTGTAAATAGGTGTCAAAAGACAAGCTGTCATACTTACGCTAAGCAATTTCAGTTGCCAATTGTATTTGTTGTCGGAGACTTTTGAGTAAGTCTAAAGTTTTTTTGTAGGCAACTCTATTTCCTTGATGTCCAAAATACTCAGATGCTGTTTGTAAATCAGCGATCGCCTTTTGATGATACCCTAAACGATAGCTAGCTACTCCCCGGTTAACATAAGCTAAAGCGTTACTAGTATTCAGTCGAATGACTTGAGAAAAATCACGTACTGCACCAAAGTTATCCCCGTTTCTGCCGCAAGCACAAGCTCGGTTAAAGTAAGCTCTATAATCTTGAGGGTTAAGACGAATTGCCAGATCGAAATCGAGCATTGCTGCTGCGAAGTCTTGCAACTCGAAACGCACTAAGCCTCGGTCATTGTAAATATTCGCCAGCGGTAAACTAGTTGTCTGAGGAATTTGAGTGAGAGCTAGATTATAATTAGCGATCGCCTCTGGGTAATTACCTTCGCCTGCACAAGCTAGTCCTCGGTTATAATAAGCTCGAAAATCATCAGGTTTTAGGGCGATCGCTTGGTTATAATTGGCGATGGCAGCTAGATAATTTCCTTGTCTGTAGTGTGCCAATCCCCGGTTGAGATATGGCTCAACATTTTCTGTTGCCAAATTTATGGCTTGTGTACAATCTGTAACTGCTTGGTAATAATCTTGTAATTGTAGATAAGCAAGACAGCGATCGCTATAAGCTACAGTAAAATCTGGCTGAAGTTGAATTGCTTGGTTAAAATTCTCTATTGCTTTGTTGTAGTTACCGCGCCTCATTTGATCTACACCCAAATTTAAGAACTCGCTGGATGTATTTTCGGTAATGGGTAGAGGTAACGAATAGGCACTGGGAGTCGAAAAAATCAACAAGAAAGCAATAAATACACTGAGAAACAATCGCCTGAAATCAGTCATAAGCATCATAAGTGACAATTTCGGCTGCAATAAAACTAGCGGGACAAAAAGCCCCGCTATTTGTTAACTTTAGAAGTTAGATCTTATTCTACTTCCAGCCCTTATCTGCTTGTTCAAGTACATAAGCAGCTACATCTTCATTCTGGTTAGGTTTCAAACGTCCTGTGAAAGCAGGCATGGCATTTTTACCCTTAGTAACTTGGGCAATAATAGCCTCTGCTGAGTACATACCGTACTTTTCTAGATCTGCTTTTTTCAGAGTTTTAGCCCCGTTAACTAAATTCTTGCCACCCGCATGACAAGAAGCACAATTAGCACTAAATACCTTGGCCCCATTAACAGTATCTGCTGCCAAAGCCGGACTACTGAAGGCAAAGGTGAAGATTGCTATGCCTAACAGTAGTACCGAAAAAATCCTTTTCATCTCGTGTTCCCTCTACAATAACGGCTGATTTGCTGCCATACCCTTCATAATTGTTCATTTGAATGGTCGCCTACGTCAAAAGACAAGCTGTCAAACTTTGCTCTAACAATTGTTGAAATATTGATCAAATACGTGCTGACTCCGAATCATCTTGATAAGCTGCTTTTATTTCAGGAGATAAACGCTTAGTTGCCTCCCCAATAATTTCAAAATTCCTAATTACCGCATCTTGAATTATTGTGGTTTGCAGAAACGCTTCTCTATTATCAAGAGTGTAATACCGTTTCTTTGTGAAGCTGCGCCTAATCCTAGCTTTTTTCAACGCAAAGGTACGCGGAGGTTAGCGCTAAGGTACGCAAAGGTTTTCTAAAGGTAATTCGCTATGTCCCAAAACAATAATAAAGGCGGTCATCTCTCATAAAAACACAGCTTCTTTTAATACTTTTTCTTTAATGCACTCGTGTAGAGTTTCTGGTTCAGTCAAATCTACCTTGCGTCCTAGCAATTCTCCCAATGATTGCATCAAAGCAATTTGGTCTCATAAAGTTCGTTGTGGCTCAAGTTCTATCAGAAAATCCACATCACTATCTGGCTTTGCTTCGCCTCTAGCAACTGAACCAAACACCCGCACATTATATGTCCCGTATTGAGCAGCAATTCTCAAAATTTCTTCACGATAAGCTTTAAGTATTTCATCAATTCCCATAACCTATGCCCTATGCCCATCCTTTAGCTGCCAATTCTGTCAACGCCTCTTCTGTAACGCGACAAATTCGCCAATCATCTAAAATAGATGCACCCATACTGCGATAAAATGCTTGTGCTGATACATTCCAATCTAAAACACTCCATTCTAATCGCCCACAACTGCGCTCTACAGCTATTTGAGCTAGTTTAGTTAAAAGAGCCTTACCAATACCTTGCTGCCGATATTCTGGTAACACAAACAAATCTTCTAAATAAATTCCGGGCTTGGTGAGAAATGTAGAATAGTTGTGGAAAAATAGAGCAAAACCAACAGCTTGCCCTGCGTATTCTGCTAATATTGCCTCAATATATCTGGGGGAGCCAAATAGATGCTCCTTGAGTTCAAAAGCATTGCCAGTTACGGCATGAGATAATTTTTCGTACTCTGCAAGCCCCTTAATTAATTCAAATAGTACCTTGCTGTCAGCTGGTTCCGCAAAACGCAAAATCAAATCACTACGCGCGCTCATCAGTCTATAATCCCTAGTCTATAGTCCATAGTCTATAATCTATGGTGTCAATTTTTTGACTAATGATGCTAAATCAAAGATTAAGTACTATGGTTTGAGATTCTTGGAACAGCTTAAAAACTTTTCCTTCCAAATCCCAAATTGATATTACAGGATAAAGAATAGAGTTTATATAGCTATTGCCATGTAATTTAGTAGTTTAGGACATAAACTGCTCATAAAACCAGGAAAACAAAAGACTTTCAAGCCTGTTCCCTGTTCTCTTCTTACAGATACCCAGGTGGTGGTTAGGATTAAACAATATACAAATTCAAGCCCCCTATCTCATTAGGGAGCCAATCGGCTGTGGGGTTGCATTTCTATCTCAAGCCAAATCATATCTGACTGTTTATATTAACCAACCCTTTAAGCGTTTGGCTATGTGAGGACGGCGCAATTTTCGCATAGCTTTACTTTGAATTTGTCGCACGCGTTCACGGGAAAGATTGAACATGTTACCGACTTCTTCTAAAGTACAAGGTTCGCTAGTTGTCAAACCATATCGCAGAGAAATCACGTCTTTTTCCCGTGGAGTTAGCACGTCACCCAAAACTTCCCAAATCTCCTGACGCATCATGTTTTCATTCATTTTTGCTTCTGGAGACAAGTTATCTTCATCTTCTAGCAAATCCATCAATTCCGTATCTTCTTCTTTACCGACACGGTGATTGAGAGACAGTGCTTGACGACGTAGTTGTTGTAGTTGACGTAGTTGTTGCACATTCATTTCTAAAGCTTCTGCCATTTCCGCTTCGGAGGGATTGCGACAGAGTTTTTGCTTTAGTTCCCGCTGTGCTTTTTTTAGCTTGTTGAGTTTTTCTACAATGTGGATAGGTAAACGAATTGTTCGTGCATCGTTAGCTATAGCTCGTGTAATCGCTTGTCTAATCCACCAATAGGCATAGGTAGAAAATTTATATCCTTTATCAGGATCAAATTTTTCTGTAGCACGATTTAAACCCATTGCTCCTTCTTGGATTAAATCCAGAAAAGGGACTCCGCGATTTAGATATCGTTTAGCAATTGATACGACTAATCTCAAGTTCGAGCGAATCATTTTACGTTTCGCAACTCGACCTTGATACAAGCGACTTTCTAATTGCTTCTCCGTCAAATCTAATTGAGAACCTACTTGTTCTTTAGTAGGTTGCTCTCCCAGTTTTAATTGCAAAGCAACTTGTATTTCTCTAACTTCCTCTAAAAATCGGACTCGCCGCGCCAATTCCACCTCTTCATCAGCTTTTAACAGCGGATAACGCGCCATTTCTTTAAAAAATGCACCTACAGCATCATCATGCTCAGTTTTGTTGTATCCTGAAGGGCGAGCTGCGGCCATTCCATCCCCATCGCGTTCATCTGATTCCAGATTTTCTACAATTGGGGACTCTTCTTCTATTATTGGTTCTAAAGTATGGAGTGATTGTTCTTCATGCTCAACTGCATTCTCCAGTATTTCCATTGTTCCCAATTCAGCAATATTCATAAGTTTCCTTTAGGGACTGTTGCTTTGTTTGGTACATCGTTTAGTGACAGCTGTTTACTTGAGACTTGGTAGTTTTCCCTAAGAAACAAATGCACCCGCTTCATAGCAAAATACAGGTTACTGCCAATTGTCTATCAGAAGTCGAAATCAATCTCTAGCTGTCATTTTGTTGGTTATTGCTAGATAAATCTTCTAACGAATAGTTGTTTTTGCACCCAAAAACATCTTCTCAGGTTCTAACAGATATATTCCTTATTTTTTTATTAATCCCCAAATCTGTCAAACCCCCCTTAACCTTTATCTACCTTAACAAATATCAAGTACTCAGGTAAATCTCCCCATATCTTAAAAAATCATATATTTTTATAAATTTTTTAAGACATGGGTCGGCAGTAATTGCTGCGATCGCAATTTTTGCTTCTGGGGTTATATATTTTTCATAAATTTACCTAAAATGGCACTAACTGGGCAATTTAATTTTCTGAAATATCTTCTTTGTATAAAAGCATCTCATATACCCAAAGGATTGAATATCTATCGGTAGGCGGAAAAAGGCTATGCCCTATTTAGTAGATGGACACATTTTTTCAGAAATAGCCGAGGAGAAATTTTGATTTTTTATAGTGGCTTCAAATATTTATTGCATGTATGGTTGCTATAAGTTTGTCTAGTAGATTACATAAGACGAAAATTATCAAATTTTATGTGTATTAAAAGTATTGTTAAATACACTTTACATCTGAGGAAGGAAAAAGCTAAATTGATGCGAGATAGACAAAGTAAATAAAAATATCTGTCTATAAAATTCTGAAACTATGTATATAAATGACATAAATTTACCTAACTTTATCGTTGCTGAACCAGGAGAATCCTATCAGTCAAATAAAAACACAACTCGGTGGATAGAAGTGCTGGTAGACTTTCCAGGGAACGCAGGATTATTTACCTACCGATTGCCCCCACAGTTAGAAGTAAAAACTGGGGACATTTTAAGTGTGCCATTTGGCGCACAGCAGTTAGGCGCGATCGCCATTCGTTTATTGACAGAACCAAACGTAAATCTACCACCAGAAAAAATTCGAGAAGTAGAAGATGTAGTCAGTGCTGGATTTTTTACCACTGCTTATTGGGAACTATTAAATCGAGTAGCCGCATATTACTATACACCTCTAATTCAAGTAATCCGGGTAGCATTACCGCCAGGTTTATTAGGGCGATCGCAACGTCGTATCCGTTTGCAGCATACAGCGTTAAACTCGGAAACAAAAAAACAAAAAGACAAATTACCCCATCCTCAACTTCTATCTTCCCTAACTTTCTTGAGTCCCACTGCACAGCAAATTATGGGACTTCTCCAAGCCCAGTCAGCAGGAGACTATAGTTTCACTTACCTCCACCAAAAAGTCAAATTTGCTTATCGAGGCGTCCGAGAATTGTTGCGATTGGGTTTAGTAGAAAGTTACTTAGAACCTCCGCGACTAACTCGACCCAAACTGCAAAAAGCAGTTACCTTAATCAATACAATTGACCGAGATTTAACTTCTCGCCAAAGAGAAATTTTAGAAGTTCTGCGACGACGTGGTGGTGAGTTGTGGCAAAGTGAATTATTGCAAATTTGTCACGCCAGTTCATCTACCCTCAAGACGATGGCACAAAAAGGCTATCTAGTTATTGAAGACAGGGAAGTACTGCGAACAGAACAGAGCCAAATATTCACTCAGGATCAACCAAAGTCTTTAAACCTCGACCAAGCTAACGCTTTGACAAGCATACAAGCATTAGATGGATTTGCTCAAGTATTGTTGCATGGAATCACAGGTTCCGGCAAAACAGAAGTATATTTGCAAGCGATCGCACCTCTAATTAAGCAAGGTAAATCTGCTCTAGTCTTAGTGCCAGAAATTGGACTTACACCCCAGCTAACAGACCGTTTCCGCGCTCGGTTTGGTAGCAAAGTTAGTGTCTATCACAGCGCTCTTTCAGAAGGTGAACGTTACGACACTTGGCGACAAATGCTCACCGGAGAACCTCAAGTTGTCATTGGAACTCGCAGTGCAGTTTTCGCTCCATTACCCAGCTTGGGCTTAATTATCTTAGATGAAGAACACGACAGCAGCTTTAAACAAGATTCTCCCATCCCCACTTATCACGCCCGCACCGTCGCCCAGTGGCGAGCAGAATTAGAAAACTGTCCCTTGGTGTTGGGTTCGGCTACGCCTTCTTTGGAAAGTTGGGTAAGGGTGAAGAGACAGGAGGCAGGGGAGGCAGGGGGAGAGTTTGTGACTTCTAGCTCCTCAACTCACTACTTATCATTACCTGAACGTATCAACTCCCGTCCTCTACCCCCGGTGGAAATAGTGGATATGCGGCAAGAATTGCAGCAGGGAAATCGTTCTATATTTAGTAAACCGCTAAAAGAAGCTTTAGAACAACTGCAAGAAAGACAACAGCAGGGAATTTTATTTATTCATCGGCGGGGACATAGCACCTTTGTATCTTGTCGAAGTTGTGGCTATGTCTTGGAATGTCCCCATTGTGATGTCTCGCTATCTTATCACCACACCGAAGCAGGAGCGCCGCAATTATTACGCTGTCATTACTGTAACTATGGGCGATCGCATCCGCAACATTGCCCTGAATGCAGTTCCCCTTACCTAAAATTCTTTGGTAGCGGTACTCAACGTGTTGCCCAAGAATTAGCACGACAGTTTCCACAGTTGCGTTTCATCCGCTTTGATAGCGATACCACCCGTAATAAAGGCGCACACCGTACCCTACTGACTCAGTTTGCTAACGGGGAAGCACATTTATTAGTAGGTACACAAATGCTAACTAAAGGTTTAGATCTTCCCCAGGTAACACTTGTAGGTGTTGTCGCTGCCGATGGACTGCTGCATCTTTGCGACTATCGCGCTAGTGAACGGGCATTTCAAACCCTAACTCAAGTTGCTGGACGTGCTGGGAGAGGTGATGATCCCGGTAGAGTAATTGTGCAGACTTACACCCCGGAGCATTCAGTAATTGAAGCTGTCAAACAACATGATTATCATTCTTTCTCTGAGGCTGAATTAGAACAACGGCAAGAACTGAATTATCCCCCTTACGGCAGGTTAATCTTATTGCGCTTGAGTAGCCTTGATCCCATTCAAGTACAGAATACAGCTCAGGCGATCGCTGTAGCATTGAGTGCCAAATCAGGATTTGAGATATTGGGGCCTGCACCAGCTAGTGTTGTGCGGGTGGCTAACCGTTATCGCTGGCAAATCTTGCTGAAGTTTGCCCATGATGCTTTGCCACAATTACCCGATTGGGAGGAAGTGCGATCGCTTTGTCATGATGCTGTTAGTTTAACTATAGATGTAGACCCGTTAAATATTATGTAAGAATTATGGTCAAGAAAGTAGCGATCGTTGGTGCTGGCCCTAGTGGACTTCTACTAGCTCACTACCTGTTGTGTCGTGGTGACGATTACCAAATTGATATTTATGAGCGCCGCAGTGATCCCCGAACGATTTCATTCTCCAAATCTAGAACTTTTCCTATCTCCCTCAGCGAAAGAGGAATGAGTGCATTGCGGCAAATTGCCGGATTAGAAGCAGCAGTCAAAGCTATCAGCTTGGAGATGACGGGAGCAATTTTTCACCAAAAAGATGGCAAAGCGCGGCTGACACCCAGAAAACAATCTCTATTTACTCTTGACCGTACTAGTTTGGTAATTGTGCTATTAGAAAAGTTAAATGAAAAATATGACAATAGCAAACTCAATATTCACTTTAATTGCCAATGCACCCAGGTAGACTTTGCAGCTAAAAAGGCAGTTTTGAAAAAAAATGAAGCAGGGATAGAAACAGATTTTACTGTAGATTATGACTTGTTAATTGGTGCAGATGGGTCGCGTTCTGTAGTTAGAGAAAATTTTCTGGGTACAGAACTATTTGAATGTGAACAGAAGTACATTCCTTCAGACTATAAATCGATTTTCTTTCCTCGCCCAGATGCTAAAGTAGAAATCAATCTCCAACCCGATAAAATCCATACTTGGACATTAGATGATGGCACAATATTTCTGCTCCTACATCAACGAGATGGGACGATTAGTGGTGTTATCTACTTTCCTCACCAAAACAATCAGCTAGTTGGACTTTCTAGTAAAGAAGAGGTTCTCAAATTCTTTTGTGAGCATTTCCCTGAAGTTAGTCAACTGATGCCAGAATCAGAAGCCGCAGCTTTTCTTACTAGACCAATATCGAGAATTATCACAATTCGCTGTAACCGCTATCACCAAGGCAATAGTGTACTGCTAATTGGAGATGCAGCCCATGCTGTGTCATCATCTATTGGTCAAGGTTGCAATGCAGCACTTGAAGATGTGGTTGTGTTGAATAATCTTTTGAATGAGTATTCTGATAATTTACCTACAGTCATAGAACAGTTTACGATTCGCCGCCAGCCAGATGCCCATGCTTTAGTAGAACTTGGTGATTATGCTTTTCCTGCATCTAAAGGGTTATTAATTGAGTTTATTTTTAGGGAACTAATTAGCAAAACCCTGCATCGGCTATTTCCTCAGCGGTTTTCACCATCTTTATTTGAGTTGATATCTGAAAGTACAGTTCCCTATTCAAAAATTTTGAATTTATACCAAGGTTGGATATCAAAAATGAAAGGGAACAGAGAACAGGGAACAGAGAACAGGGAAAACTAAGCCACCCAAAAAAGGGAGTTAGCGCCTTGAGAAAACTGGCGTTGGGGTTTTAATCAGTAAAACTGCTTTCTTGGGTGAGGATATCAACTGCGCCAAGAGTCAATAAATTTGATTTCTGTGCCTCTGTCAAACTTGTAACACCATAAATATTCATTTTTTCATACAATTGTTCTGCTTTGAGGGTGTTGATGCACTTTTTCGTATGCATATCCCAGAATTTAATCGCAGCATATCCACCTCCAGCAACAAGGATATTACCTTCCGGGCTAAAGGCAATACACATTATCCAGGTATTATGCCCTTCTAGGGTGTCAATGCAGTGACCATTTGCCACATCCCAAAGTTTGATTGTACCGTCACTGCTACTACTAGCTAGGATTGTACCATCGGGATTAAAAGCGATCGCCCAAAGCATGTCTTGATGTCCTTGGAGAATATGCAGACATTTTCCTGTTTCTATATTCCATAATCTAATGATTCCCTCGACACTACCGCCAGTGGCGAAAGTCCGATGATCAGGACTAAAAGCAATCCACCAGACCCAATTACGATGTCCTATAAAGGTTTGATCACATTGTCGAGTGGCAATATCCCAAATGCTCACTGTGTTATCAAAGCTACCAAATGCTAACTTTGTACCATCGGGACTAAAAGCTACTGACATTCCCAAATGGACTGGGAAAGTCTCAATCAGTTGTCCTGTTAATCTATCCCACAATCTACTGATGTTGTCATAACTGCTGCTAGCTAACAAACGACCGTCGGGACTAAATGCTACTCCTGTCACCATACCTGTATGTCCTTGCAAGACTTTGGTACACTGATTTGTTGCTACATCCCACAACCGAATTGTTTGATCCGCACTACCACTGGCGACAGTACGACCATCAGGAGTAAAGTCTACAGCAAAAATTAAATCTGTGTGCCCGGATAAAATGCGACATTCACCTGCTGCTGTCCATAATCTAACAGTACGGTCTTCATTGCCACTCACAATCATTGGCAGAATTGCTGATTGAGGAGAAACACTAGAGAAAATGGGACTACAAGCTACAGCTTTTACCCAGTTATTTCTGCTCTTAAATGTCCGTAAACACTCCCCACTGCTGATATCCCATAGCCTCAGCGAGAAGTCATCAGCACCGCTAGCAATGAGGGTTCCTTGGGGATTAACAGCGATCGCATCAATCGAATTAGTATGTCCTTGTAGGGTTTTAAGACATTTTTGTGTGGTAATGTCCCAAAGTCGAATTGTGCCATCAATACTACAACTAGCTAAAATATTTCTATCTTTGACAAAGGCGATCGCTAGTATGCCATTTAAATGTCCTGTTAAAATGCCAAGACAGTTACCGCTTTTAATATCCCAAAGCCGAATTGTTTGATCTAAACTACCGCTGGCGAGTATCCCTGATGAACTAAAAGCGATCGACTTGAGCCAGTCAGTATGTCCTGATAAAGTTTTGATGCAGGAGTCTGTAGCTAAATCCCAGAGTTTTATAGTGCCATCTTCACTACCACTAACAAGGATGTCACCTTGCAGATTTAATGTTACAGACCAAACTCTACTACTATGTCCTTGCAATATTTGGGTGCATTTTCCCAGACTCAGATCCCAAAGCCTAATGCTAGAGTCATTACTACTACTAATTAATATATTGCCATCACGGGCAAACATCACACAAACTACTCCACCTTGATGATCTTCTAGAGTTTTCCCACACTGTCCAGTTGTAATATTCCAAAGTTTAATTTTTTCGTCTTGTCCCCCAGTAGCCAAGGTGTTACCATCTGGACTAAAAGCAATAGACCAAATCAAACTTATATGTCCTTGACAGGTAATTAACTGTTGACCACTGGCGACATTCCACAACCGAAAACAACCATCGAAATGACCTGTTGCTAAAGTTTTACCATCGGGACTAAATGCTACAGAAATAACTGTAGAGAAGGTTTTGGCAAATACAGACTTAGATAAATCGGCATGGGCAAAGTTAACTTGCTTCAAAGGAGTATCTTGAAGATAAGCTTGCCAAATTGTCAGGTAAGAAAAGTCATAACCAGTTAAATCTATTTGCAGGTGACAAAGAAGATTAAGGATATTACCGCCTGCATATCCGGGTTCTAGTTCTGCATGGAAAGATGACTGTTGTAGTGCTTGTAAAATCTGCGTTAGCCGAGTTACAATTGCCTGCTTAGTCCGCAACTTTTGTAATAAGCGCTCAATTACAGGTTGAAGGATAAGTTTAGTTTGGACAACTCGCAGATAATCTTTGGCAGTAGCTTTAATGAGAGCATGGCTATTAAATAATGTGGAATTTATAACAGTTTCACCCAGAATTTCTACACAAATCTGCTGTATTAATTGCTCTGTCACATATTCCATCACCACAGGTTGCAGGGTAAAGTAAACAAGAGCCTCTGGTATTGACTTTTTTTCAATCAGACTTCGCCTATTCAAAGACTCTAACGCCTCTAACAATTTCATTGACGAAACAGGTAAAACTAAATCAGCACGTAACTCTGTCAAAGTGACAGCTTCTCGATTAATTACCAGCCAAAAAATTAAGTCTTTTTCTATTGCTGAAAGACGATTAAACTGCTGATTGAGTAAATCGTAAATACTACCAAAAACAGTAGAGCCGTGAGCGAAAAATTCAGCGCTATTGCCATTAAATAACTCTTGAATTGTAGTAGCAATAATTTTGAGAGCTAGGGGATTACCTGCGTAGTGTTGAATTAAGTTTTGCCAATCTGCATCAAAGCCGCAAAAGAAATTTTTAGTTCTTACCAATTCTAAAGCAGCGATCGCACTCAAGCCCGTTAGTTGGTATGAACGAACTGGCAGATTCTCTCCTTCTAAGGCTGCAACTTCTGGGAGTTTTTCTCGGCTTGTGAGCAATAAGCAGCTTTGATGCGCTGTTTCTCCTATCTGCTTTAGGAGTTGTCCATAATCTTCATATCCGGGTTGGTAGTGTCCCGATTGCTCTCCACTATCTAAAATTGATTCTGCATTGTCCAAAATTACTAGACAACGGTGCGATCGCAAATGTGCTATAAATTGCGAGATCAGAACTGGCAGATTTTCCGATAAATTGATTGGTTGTCCATTGGCGAAAAACTGAAGTAAGTTTGTCAGCAGTTCTCCCAAAGGCGGACTGTTACGGAGACTGCGCCACACCACAAACTCAAACTGCTCTGTAATCTGCTGTGCTAGTTCCACTGATAGGGAAGTTTTGCCCATTCCACCCATTCCCAGCAGTGCTACCAAACGACAGCGATCGTTGATAATCCAATATTTTAATTTACTAACTTCATCTATGCGTCCAAAAAAAATAGACACATCAACAGCTTCACCCCAGTCCACTAATTTTGGAGTTGTTTTCTTATTATTACTTGCGTTAAGATAATCGTTTTGTGTCAGTTCTAAACTAAAAGCTCTAAAAAAGTAGTTAAGGGATTGCTTATCAACTCCTTCTGTTCGCGCTAAAATTTTGGAAACAGTAAAAGGAGCTAATTGAGTGCGATTGCTCAGTTCTTCTAGAGTGAATTTGGCTCCATCATTTTCTAAAATCTCGGCTTGATGCCTAGCCTCCTGAAGCTTTTGAAATCCTGGAAGGCTAAGAATAACACCACGCCTGCGTTTTTGCTTGGGCAATTCCATTGGATTACAAGGCGAAAGCTAAGTTGAAATTAATTTTACTAGTTTTAAGGCAAGATGGTGAGTTCTCCTAGTTTTTATCAACTTATAGCAGTTCTCATTCTTCTATAGAAATTTAAATGTAGTGGCATGACCGAGCTAATTTGATGCATTCACAAAAATCCTTTTCATCGACAGTTATCGGCGGTTAATTTCATCTCATCTAAACCACTATTTTAGCTGTATCAGTCTAGTCGGTTGGATTAAGTGCAGCGCAACCCAACATGGATAAAGGTGTTGGGTTTCCTGACGTCAACCCAACCTACCTTTTTGCAACAATTTAGTCGAGTAGGATGCGTGAGGCTAACGCAGAGCTTTAAGTTAGCACCTTAACACCTTGATCTTTACTGGTACATTTTTGACCTTGATCCGAAACTGAAGATATCAATCTTTCACCAGCAACTGTCAGTATTTCTCCGGCGAACATCGCCAAAGCTGCCATTGTTGAAAAACTTATTCAATATTTTAGGATACTCGATCCATGACAAATACAACTATCAATCCAGTTGAGCGTCCTGAAGTGACGCAACAACTATCTGAAAACATCATTCTCACAACCCTAGATGACCTCTACAACTGGGCGAAAATGTCTAGCCTATATCCCCTGATGTTTGGCACAGCCTGCTGTTTTATGGAGTTCATGGCTGCCTATGCATCTCGTTTTGACATGGAGCGATATGGCATGATTCCCCGTGCTACTCCTCGACAGGCAGACTTGATGATTACCGCAGGCACAATCACAATGAAGTATGCGCCTAACTTAGTACGTCTTTATGAGCAAATGCCAGAACCCAAATATGTAATTGCAATGGGAGCTTGCACCATTACAGGAGGTATGTTCAGTGTAGATTCTCCCTCTGCTGTTCGCGGCGTAGATAAGTTAATTCCAGTCGATGTTTATATACCAGGATGTCCCCCCAGACCAGAAGCAGTTCTAGATGCTATTATCAAACTGCGGAAGAAAATTGCCGATGAAAGTATTCAAGAACGGCAGAACACTCAACAAACTCACCGCTTTTACAGTATACCTCATCGCCTGAAAGTAGTGGCTCCTGTTTTTGAAGGACAATATCTCAGAAGCTCAACACGACAGGTTCCACCCCCGGAACTGGCTACAGCACCGGGATTACCCTTAGCACTGCAAGAATTATCAGCATCAAAGAACACATAAAAAAGAGGGTTAAAGGTTAAAGCCATGAATTAGCGCTCTTTTATGACTCTGACGAAAGAAAAAAATGTAGGTTGGGTTTCACTTTGTTTAACCCAACAAAACCAACGATTTTTTGTGTTGGTTTACCCTGCGGGTTCTCCCTAAAGGGTACGTCCCTCAACCCAACTACGCCTAAATTTATTAAAAATCCTGAACACAAAAAAGCTTCTTACCAACCACTAGCACCAGTCTTTTTACACACAATTTGCATTGCTTTACCTGGGGAAGAACT
This sequence comes from Halotia wernerae UHCC 0503, assembly GCA_034931985.1. Classification (GTDB taxonomy): domain Bacteria; phylum Cyanobacteriota; class Cyanobacteriia; order Cyanobacteriales; family Nostocaceae; genus Halotia; species Halotia wernerae. Next base: position 17,722 of record JAYGHB010000094.1, on the reverse strand, counting down.
CGCGACAAAAGCTACTTCTCCTTTTTTCTGATCTTCTTGAAGTACCTGTCCCCCTGAGCCGTAAATAGCGATATGATCGAGAAAAAGACGCGATTGTCCGCATGATGCCGAGAATGTAGTCTCGAATATGCCATCACCGTACATGCCATAAAGCTTGTATGTTGTGCCACTAATAGTTTCTATATCTAGAGCGATCCGGTTGCCTAACTTATCATGCCCCACCGTGATATATCTTTCTATATCTTCAGCGATCGCTTTACCACTACTCAACAAAACAGCGATCGCTCCTACCATACCGCCTATTTTTAATAACATCCGTGTTAAAAGTATCAGATTTCATATCTTTCTACTCATAATCACACCGCTTTTGGCACGGTATAAGCACTGAATAGGAATAGAGTTGGGAAATCATCATCAGTTAATCTGCGGAACAAGGCAGGAATTTATTCATTCCGTAGCTGGCTCTTAATTAAGATAACTAATATGACGAATCAGCCTTGGTGGTGGAAGTTTTTGGAAAAACTGCTTGCTAGTATATTATTTTACACATCTATTCCCCTACCTTATGTGAATGGGTTAGACTTTCGAGGAGTGGCGCAGCTTGCACCTTTAGTAGGGTTAATGATTGGGGGAACTTTAGGGTTATGTGATGAGGTAATGAATTATCTGGGGATAGCAGTACTAACTCGTAGTACTTTGGTAGTAAGTATTTGGGTTGCTATAACTGGAGGATTACATTTAGATGGGGCAATGGATACTGCCGATGGTTTGGCAGTAGGCGATCCAGAACGGAGACTAGAGGTAATGACAGATAGCGCTACGGGTGCATTTGGGGCAATGGCAGCGATCGCCATAATACTGCTTAAAACAACAGCCTTGACAGATATTGGGGAAAACCGATGGCTAGTGATGATGGCGGCTTGCGGCTGGGGACGTTGGGGACAACAACTGGCGATCGGGCGATATCCTTACTTAAAACCTACAGGCAAAGGCGCATTTCACAAACAAGCTATTCGTTCTTACAAAGATATATTGCCAGGACTAACTTTGCTGTTCAGTTTGAGCGCTTTAGTTTGGTTATTAGATAGCAAGCAGCTATTTTTTGCCCTAGCAATGATATTCGCAGGAAGTGCGATCGCTACTCTCACCGGAGCATGGTTCAATCACAAATTAGGTGGTCATACAGGAGATTCCTACGGCGCAGTCGTTGAGTGGACTGAAGCCTTATTTCTCTGTCTAATAACCGCCTTGTGAATCTTAACACGGACATTGTTAACTCTTCCCCATGCTTCGCTCAATTAAAAATTAAATTGAATTAATTTTTAATTTTTAATTTTTAATTTTTAATTCCCAAAGGGATGCCCCTTATTTAATTGGTTGCAGCTTCGTCACCTTGAGCTTAAATGCTCCAACTCCAGTTTCTCCAAAAGACCGCACACGAATTACATAAGTACCTGTCTCGACAATGCGGGTAAAGAGTAGGGAATTGCTAGTGCCATCCGGGCCATCATCATTTTCTGACAGTGTTGAACCATCCGGTGCTAGCAGTGTGATGATGCTGTCAAAGTTTTCTGAGCTTAGATCAACCGCTAAATTGTCGCCCTTCTCCAACTTCACTGTATAATCGCGGGCAAACCCACCTTGACCTGTGGGAATGTCTTTATCTGAGAGCATATCCGCAAGTTCAGCACTGTTAGTCGTGAGAGGAATTGGACTGTACAACTTATTTTGAGCTAATGCCGCTTTTGTACTTATGCCAATTGCCAACAATGTGGCAGGAATGATGATTACTTGTCTTAAACCCGCCGCAAAAGCTTTATTCATACATTTCAAGCAGTATTCCCACAAACACAGGGTAATCTGGTCAATTATAGATTTCTCAGGGATGGCTTGCTATGATTTCTTGGTGTGTGTGTCTTTTATGGCAGTAGCAACTGCTGCTAACCCTAAGACCGCAATTCCACACTGACGAAGTGTTTGCATAGCAGAAGACGCAGTAGCACCAGTAGTATAAATGTCATCTACTAGCAATACCGGAGCATCTAAACGGCAACGGCGAAATTCTTGCCCAACAGCAAAAGCTTCAGCCAAATTGTTCTCTCGCTCAGACACCGATAAACCAAACTGCGCTTTAGTCTCTCGCACCCTTTCCAAACCATTTAGTTTTAATCTTAACCCAGTTGTTTGGCAGAAGCTTTGCGCTATTAGTGCAGCTTGATTGTAACCGCGTTGTTTTTGTTTGCTGGCGTGCATGGGAATGGGTACGACTACAAGCCGCTGATCATGATTAGGCGAATTTAACAACCATGCTTCTCCTAACCATTGACCTAGAGGACGAGCAACTTGGGGTTGATTTTCATATTTCATAACTGCGATCGCCCGTTTGAGAGAATTGCCATAGGCCCCCCAGCCAAATATCGGCATTGGTTCTTGCCACAAGGCGCTGGGGTTTTTGTGGTGACAGGTTTGCAATTGTCTAGTGCAGTATTGACATAAGTTATAAGCCGTGGAGCGTTGACACAAGGGGCAATTGGATTGTAGAAAAAGGTTGAGTAAGCCTGAAAGATTTTTAGTCCAAGTTGGCATTTTAGGATTGTCCTTGGTCATTTGTTAATTTGTGAATCACTAACCATTGACCATTGACTTAACATACACACGATCGCACCGTGTTGTTTCCACGCCTGTAGCTGTTTGGTAGCCGTTGCTTTCGTACAACTTGACTGCTTCTACCAAAACACTGGCGGTTTCAATCCAAATTTGCCGAAAACCACGAAAGGCGATCGCTGCTTCTAGCTGTTGTAACAAATATTTTCCTAATCCTATGCCCCTGACGCTTGACAAAAGATACATTTTTCTGATTTCCACCGCTTTTTGCCCACGATGTACCGGGTAGTATGCCCCCGTACCTACTATCTGGCTTTGGTGTTCAATTACCCAAAATTCGCCCCCAACTGCTAAGTAAAATTCTTCTACTTGCAGCACATCTCGGTCAGCGCCGTTTGGTTCCCAACCCAAACCGTATTCTGATAATACATAACTGATGACTGCGGCGGCTCTTGTGCGATCGCCCACTTTCCAGTTACGAATTAAGAAATCTTGATAAAATTTTCTCATTATCATTTGTGGTCAGGTTTGCACAGAAAAGTTTTCTGTATCTATATCCCAATTTACCCACTGAATAGCAATTCTTGCAGATTTGATTTCAGGTAGCCTTTTTAAGAAATGTTTTTAATCAGCAACGTCCTTTCCCTTACTACTGAGACAGCCGCCAAATCTTAACAATGTTCTCAGCACTACCGCCACTAGCAATAGTCTGTGCATCCGGGCTGATGGCTACGGAATAAATGTAGCCAGAATCTTGTTTCAATGTGCGAATTTCTTGACCAGTTGCCGGATTCCATAATTTTACTGTGTTATCGTTACTACCACTGACTAGGGTTACACTATTTAAAATCTTGCCGTAAGCGACAGAATTAACTTTATCAGAATGCTTTTTCAGGGTGCGGATTGTTTCTCCCGTCTCCAAATTCCAGAGTTTAATTGTCTTGTCTTTGCTACCACTGGCCAGGGTTTTACCATCAGGACTAAAGGCGACAGAAAGCACCAAGTCCGCATGCCCTTCTAAAGTGCGGATTTGCTTTCCTGTCTTTAGATTCCATAGTTTGATTGTCTGATCCCAACTACCACTAACTAGGGTTTTGCCATCTGGACTAAAAGCGATCGCCGCTACTGCTTTAGAATGTCCTTCTAGGGTGCGGATTTGTTTTCCTGTCGCGAGGTTCCATAGTTTAATTGTCTTGTCTAAGCTGCCACTGGCTAGAGTTTTGCCATCGGGACTAAAGGCAACGGTAGTAATTCCGTCGTTATGTCCTGTCAAAGTCCGAATTTCTTCTGTAGTTGTCAGATTCCATAGTTTGATGGTCTTATCTTTACTACCACTGGCTAGAATCTTCCCATCTGGACTGAAGGCGACAGACCAAATCCAGCCAAAGTGACCCTTGAAGGTATGGATTTCTTGTCCGGTCGCTAGATTCCACAGTTTGATTGTCTTATCATCGCTGCCAGTAGCTAGGGTCTTGCCATCGGGATTGAAGGCGACAGAGTTCACATCGCTGGAATGTCCCTTAAGAGTATTGGTTTGATAAGAACTTTCTGAGGACTTAGGAGTAATTAGTGGTGGCAGAAATTGTAAAGACCAAACTCCTCCTAATCCCAGCAGGACAAGAACAGTATTGAGCAGCAGCCGTTTTTTAAACTGATCTTTTAGTAGTTTGAGTGGAACTAGTCTATGGGTTAGTGGTGAGACTGTCAGTACAGTTGGAGGTAACGGTAATAGTAATGGCTGATTTGTCAAGTCTCTCATGACTTCATCGGCCGATTGGTAGCGCTGTGGGATGTCTATTTTTAGTAATTTATCTAGAACTTCGCTCAGTTTTACGTTTAGGGCTACCTCGTTTTTATGGGAATTACTCCAATATTGTTGCCAAGAATTAACCCAACTATAGCCTTGTTGCATCCACAGTTGGGCAGGGCGAATCCCAGTGAGCAGATGAAAGCAAGTTGCCCCCAAACTAAACAAATCACTGGCTGGGTAAGCTTTCCCATCTTGCATTTGTTCAATTGGGGTATAACCATGTGAGCCAATAGTTGTGCCTAATTTAGTCTGTACTGTAGCTGTAAGTTGCTTGGCAGATCCAAAATCAATTAGCACTAACCGCCCATCACTTTGACGACGGATAATATTTTGCGGCTTAATATCTCGGTGAATTACGCCGCGATCGTGAATAAACTTGAGAATGGGCAGTAAATCTCGCAAAAGGTCTAAAATTTGGCTTTCGCTGTACGTTTTTCCTTGTTGCAATTCTTGTAATAAATTCTGCCCATCGATAAACTGCTGCACCAAAAACAGGTAATTATCTTGCTCAAAGTAAGCTAATAGTGCAGGAATTTGGTGATGTTCTCCCAAATGTTGCAACTGCTGAGCTTCTTCTTTAAATAACTCAATTGCCTTTTTGAAGGCTGAAGTTTCTTGAACTTTTGGTGCGAATTGCTTGACAACGCACCACTCATTTAGTTTATCTACATCTTCTGATAAATATGTTCTGCCAAATCCACCTTCATCAGATAGCACCTTGACGATACGATAATGGCCCCTCAACAGTGGGATTAATGGTGTGTTGCAACTCTGGCAATATTGGTTGCTATCAGCATTTTGAGGATTGGGGCAATCGGGATTCAAACAGCAGATCATACTGGGAATCCATTTGCAATAGGAGTATATATTAATTCATAACTTATTAATCTTACTATGAAGTTGCCAGAATTATGATGTTCCAATAAAGAAGTAATTTATAGGTAACTCAGCATTTTAAAATTAAGTAATGAAATTCTCTAGCTGATAACATTCCACCGTTTCTAGCTGGAAAAAGATAGTTTTCATGTTTGTCTGTAGCATTATCAAACAAATTAAAGTATCTATCTAAGGAAAGAAAACTAGCTATAACTTACAACCAAGAGGAGTGAAATTATGGTAAGACAAAGTAACAAAAAATATTGGTTTAAATTTAATTGGGCTTTAATTTTCTCCATGAGTGGTAGTCTAGCGATCGCAAATTATGTCCTGCCTATAAGTGCCTTAGAAGTTCCACAAGATGCTGGATACATAATTGCCAAAACACCAGATGAGAGACAGCCTGAAGCGGTACAACAAGGAATTGAGCAAATCCCAACTTCTCAACCATCCGTATCGCCACAACCCAAACAACCTATTGACTCACCTCTACCAGTTCGTACAACGCCACAACCCACAGAAGTTAGTCCTACTCCTCAACCAGTAAATCCCAACCCAACATCTCAACCCACAGAAGTTAGTCCTACTCCTCAACCAGTAAATCCCAACCCAACACCTCAACCGACAAGGAATAGGTCTACTCCTCAACCAGTAAATCCCAACCCAACACCTCAACCTTCAAGGAATAGGTCTACTCCAAGACCAGTAAATCCCAACCCAACACCTCAACCCTCAAGGAATAGGTCTACTCCAAGACCAGTAAATCCCAACCCAACACCTCAACCTTCAAGGAATAGGTCTACTCCAAGACCAGTAAATCCCAACCCAACACCTCAACCGACAAGGAATAATTCTGTGTCTCCACGTCAAGACAGAGGTCGTCAGCCAATTACTAACCCAGGTAGAGGTACTAACCAAACTCCTAATCAACCGCCTGTTTCCCCGTTTGGAACAACTAATTACAGAAAGATTAACTTTGTAGATGTTGCATTTGGTATTTTGTCTAAAGGTGATTTTCAATCTCAAGGTAGATATTTCCATTTCTACCAATTTGAAGGCAGAGAAAACCAACTAATCCAAATCAGGCTGGTTGGTAGTGCAGACCAACGTCGTTCAAACAACTTAAGTTTAAATCCTGTGATGTTGTTACTTGACCCCGATAATAAAGTTCTCTTAAAAAGAGGTAGTTCGGGAACAACTAAGGATGCATTTGTATTTGTACGATTACCTGTGAAAGGTACTTATACTATTGCAATTACTAGCCGAAATTCTGGCGATACAGGCCGCTATAGTTTGGCTCTCAGGAATGATAGAGCCAGTTATAGCCTAGACGAATCTGGCGAACTGACTGCTCGAAGTTCAACTCTTAGACAAAATGGTAGTCCTTACAATGTTTCTCAGTTCCAAGGCAAAAAAGATCAGCTTGTAAGCATTCGTGTAGATAGTACCAATGAACAGTTTTCTCCTTATATAGTCTTATTAAATTCTCAAGGAAAGAGAATTGCTGCCAATAATGACAAAGATGGTATGTACAGTACTTTAATTGACCGAGCCAGATTGCCTGAGGATGATATTTACTATATAGTTGTGACTTCAAATAATCCACAAGAACGTGGCACATATAGATTGACTATTTTCTGAGCTAATTAAGAAAATCGGGCTGATCACGCACAATCCTGTCATATAGTGGTTGGAAATTGAACCATCCACCTGAATGTGTTCCCAGTTGATTTTGTGTCAGACGGGCTGTTTCGTGGCTGAGAAAATCAGGTCTACCAGCAGCTTCTGCCAAGAGTTGTGCTTGGCACGATTGCTCTAAACTAATGTACCACCAAGCAGTTTCGTCCACTGTGTGTCCTACAGTTAAGATGCCGTGGTTACGCAAAATCATTGCTTTCTTTTTGCCCAAGGCTTTAGCCAGCTGCTCAGCTTGAGATGTATCTAAGACGACATCTGCATAATCATCAAACAAGGCATGGTCTTCGTAAAAAGAGCAAGCATCTTGATTCAAGGGGTCAAGGAGGCGACCCAAGCTAGACCACGCTTTAGCGTAAATTGAATGGGCGCGAGCTGCGGCTATCACATCGGGTCGAGCTTGATAAATTTGGGAATGGATAGCAAAAGCAGCTGGATTTACAGGTGTATTACCTTTTACTACATCGCCTTCTCTATTTACTAAAATCAGGTCAGAGACTCGGATATGACCGAAATATGTTCCTAATGGATTTACCCAGAAATGGTCTGTTAACTCTGGATCGCGAGTTGTAATATGACCTGTATCCTCGCTAAAGCCCAATTTAGCAAACAGGCGAAAGGTGGCGGCTAGGCGTTGCTTGCGGTGCAGACGTTCGTCTTCAACTCGTTCAAATATGGGGGGTTGGGGTCTATCAAATTTGGACATAATCTTTTGGAAGCAAAAGGTGATAAATATCACTTGGTTGTAGCGATCGCTTTTCAACCACTTTATAATTCTGCATGGTGTTCTGTATTACCGATATTTACACACCGGTAGACTGTTTCTTCTTGGGGCTAAAACTAATACCATGACGTTGTTTGCTGTGAGATTATTACTTTTGGGATATGCTTTTTAAGTTTGTAATTTTTAAATTTAGTATTTGAAGTTTACTTTAAATGCCAACTTGTAGGCAAGAAGACAATGATTCAAATGTTAGATACCAACTTTCATCTTACTAATGTAGATTTATATTTGCATGAGATGACTCCAGCACAACAGGAAACTTTGCTGGGGGGTTATTGCCAGTTTGGGGAGAGTTATCCCAATGTGAGGATAATCTCTATTAATAAAGGCGTGAATAAAATAGAAACAAAAATTAAAGGTGTAGCCAGTTACGACTACAGCAATAAAAAGGTTAACACTATAGATAATTCCAAAAAAACTTACATCAATGGATTATTAGTTGACGACAAAAACTAGTGGCGCTAGGAGGGGAGCAGGGTGCGGGGTGTAGAGGAGAAACTTTCCGCCTTGCTTCTTTTGGTCAATTATGCGAGATTTCGCACCACAATCGCTGCCAAAATAGTTCTTTTGTATTTTCATCCCAATGCCAGCGCAATAAATTGGCGGGTTGACCTGGGGTAATTCCTGGTAAGTTAATTGCTTGTCTGGGTGCATTGGTGGCTAGAGCGATCGCATTTTCGACGTCACAAATACCCCACTTTGCCAAATTCTGTACTCCCACCAGTAAAGGCAAAGTCGTCCCCGATAGAGTGCCATCTGGTAGTCGCGCCGTACCGTTTTTGACTTCTATTTGCCGACTGTCCCAAGGATACACCCCATCAAGTAGTCCTAAGGGAGAGAGAGCATCACTCACCAGAAACAGATCTTTGGTAGCGTTGAGCAAAATTTGCAGCATCATCGGTGAAACATGTTCACCATCAGCAATAAAACCACACATTACACCAGGATGGGTAATTGCTGCCCCTAATAATCCTGGTTCGCGGTGATGTAATGATGGCATGGCGTTGAAGGCATGAGTTACCATTGTTGCACCAAGTTCAAAGGCTTGGTTTGCCTGGGCAGCTGTTGCTTGAGAATGTCCTAAACTCACAGTGATACCCAAAGAACGCAAATATGGAATAACTTCACCGATGGGATCTAATTCTGATGCTAAGGTGATAACTTTGACAATATGAGCATAATCACCCAAAACTCTTTTTACTTCGTCAACTGTTAAAGGTAAAAGATATTCCGCTGGGTGGGCGCCGCGCTTTTGGTAGTTTAAAAATGGCCCTTCTAGATGTACTCCCAAAATCTCTGCACCCGCTTTTTGATTGGGGATAACATCAGCAATTACAGCTAGCGATCGCTGTATATTTTCTACCGAAGTTGTCACTAGTGTCGGTAAAAATCCATCTACCCCAACATCCCATAAAAATTGTGAGATTTTCTTTAATAGATGAGAATTTGCGGCTGTTAAATTGGGAAATGCCAACCCCAATGCGCCGTTAATTTGCAAATCGACACCACCTAAAGAAATCCAGTCGCCAGCAATATCTAATACTTGTAAATCTGGTGTTGGAACCCGCTTAAATACTGTATCCATTGGCAAGATTTGCTCAATCATGCCCTTCTGGTTAACTAAAAGCATCTGCAAATCTTTGTAACCAGGTACTCTAGCATTGATAATATCTATATTTGTAGTAATAACCCTTTGTGTTGCTTGTATCATCACATTAGCGAGAAGATAAATAAGTATGACCCGATTTTAGACGAAACAATGGGTGACTAATCCAAAATCCAAAATCCAAAATTCTATGACTCCTCTTGTCGGTATTATCATGGGTAGCGATTCAGATTTGCCTACCATGAAAGATGCGATCGCAGTTTGTGAAGAGTTTGGGGTAAAGAACGAAGTGGCGATCGTTTCTGCCCATCGTACCCCAGAACGTATGGTGCAATACGCCCAACAAGCCCACCAACGCGGTATAAAGGTGATTATCGCTGGTGCAGGTGGTGCTGCTCATCTCCCTGGAATGGTAGCATCTTTAACTCCACTGCCTGTAATTGGTGTGCCTATACCCACTCGTAACTTACAAGGTATTGATTCCTTGTATTCAATTGTACAAATGCCAGCGGGTATCCCAGTGGCAACGGTAGCTATAGGTAATGCCAAAAATGCCGGACTTTTAGCAGTGCAAATTCTCGCTATTCAACAACCAGAATTACTCAAAAGAGTGCAACAATATCGCCAAACTCTGTCTGAATCAGTAATAGCAAAGCAAGCAAAATTAGAACAACTAGGCTACGAGCAATATTTAAAAAGTAAATCTAAGTTTTGAGGGAATTATGAGTGTTATTTAGCTATATTCTTTACCTTTCATCCAAAAAAGTTAGCAAATATTAAGTTAGCAAATATAAGTGTAGATAATAAGGCTTAAGCTAAGCTAATCGTCATTCACTTTTCCAACTGATTCGCTTGCAGTAAGGGCTACAGCCTTGGTTTTATGCAACTTAAATGCTCATTAGCTTACCAGAACTTTCTTAGCTAATAATTTTCAAGATTATGTCCGATACTTTACTGTAGGAAGATGGCGACCAATATAGCCAATAATGACTTGTCCTGGTTCTACTGGAAAGAAGTGAATTCGCCAGTTACAGAATCTCAATTTAATATGTCGTTCAAATAGGCGCTCTTTACCATCACGACAAAAAAAAGTTCTTTCTTTGAAATATTTATCAAGCGTTGGTTTACTCTCTCCCGATTCCTCAATGGGATACCCGTCGAGATTGAAATAGCCATTAGTCCAGGTTTTACAACATTTTTGAAGCTCAAATAATATGTTTATATTAGTCGCCTCTGTTTAAGATTTTAAGCTTTCTCTAGATAGAAATATCAAGGATGAAGTATTAATTACTGATTGCGATCGCAACTACCCATAAAATACCTGCGATCGCTTCTCCCCGACTTCTTTAAGCAGTCGGGGATCTGAATGACGTGTAAACTGCTTATCTAAATACTCTACTGGCTGGTATAACGCTTGGCGGTCGGAAAAAGCCGGATCTTCTTGGTAGATTTACGTAAAATTTTTAATAAACAAAGCTTATAGTGCGAACTTGCGATCACTCAACTTACATCAAGTCAACTTTACTCAGACAACGTTGTGCTAGTTTTTGTCCAATCAAGATGCTGTCTACAATTGCTAGTTTTGCCGTTGAGCGATCGCACCGATTGGTTTAATCTTTTAAAGACCGAAGCAACAAGCTAGGACGTGCAGCTTTCACAGAAAGGTAAAGATCAGGATAGCGAACAAATATATAGTGTTCATACTCATACCAATGCATCTCACCTTTTTCTTGATTACAAGCCTTGCAAATGACCCATAAATTCTTAAATTCCATTGATAACCAAGGATACTGCGATCGAGGTAACTTGTGATCTATCGTCTTACCACCTTTGTCAGAGTAATGATACTCACAAATTGGACAGCGCCAATCTGAATTTTCTTTCACCCAATCTTTACTTTCTTGAGTGGTTCCACACTCATAATCACCATTAACATAGCGCCAGTAATCGAATTTCCGATAATTTTCAAAATCTTGATCAGTTAACTTGTGATATCGCTTATTACCAATCTGATTTGCAAGCTCAAACAATTCTCTAAGTTCCTTAGTTTCGAGATTCATCGTATATATGTCACTCAAATTTAATAGTTTTTATTTATATATCTTTTTATTGTATTTATTTCGATATCTATTTTTAGAGTTTTTACCAAAATCAATAAACTCTATTTCTGTATCAGGAAACTGCCGATCAATTTCTTCTGCAATTTCGTTAACTTCTATAGCCAGTTTCTGATTAAAGTTAGCTATCTCTTGACTTGTAAGATATTTATTTCCTATTCGGTCAGCTTCTAAAAATAGTTCTTCTAACGTTAAATCTTCAAGCTGATATTTATTTAATAATTCTTCTATTTTTTCATAAAGATTAATAACATTCTGCCAACCAATATTTTTATATGCTTTATCTTTTAACCAAGTCTGGTCTTCCTTATGAAGCTTAATTCGATTCTTTGAGTTAGTACGTTGAACTTCACGATAACTCATTCCATTAAAATTTGTTTTTTTACTTTTTGTATTAATCATGAAATAAGTTCCTTAGCCCAGTATTGATTTGAACATCTTAATTAATGCTTGACGAATTTCACTATCTTCATATTGAAGCAATCGTTTGATATCTATAGTTAGCTGGAGCTTAATTCCGTCAATTATATTTTTTAAGTCTTTGTTATCTTTTTTGAGTTGATCATTCACTTTAATCAGATCATTATTTTGAGAATTTATATTTTGAAATTGAACTTCTAAAAGTTTCTTTTCGCCAGATAGATTTTGAATTATAGTTTCGTATCTTTCTCTTTCCTGTTTTTGAAAATTATTTAAATGCTCAATTTTGGCAGTATATTCCTGCTTATTCAATTCAATCTCTTTGGTTTTCTTTGTGACTAAACTTTTTTGAGCAGCTTGAAGGCGTTGACGCTTAATTAGTTCCGAACCAGCGAAAGACGAAATAGCTCTGCGAATAGTAATTTCATCCGGATCGAGACTAAAGTCAATTACTTCCAAAGCACGCATAGCGTCTGCTTTTGTCCATCCCTCGCTTTCAAATAACTTAATGACCTGTGACTTATTCACGGTTTTATCAAATAGTTAATATAAAATATAGTACAGTGTACTGCTGATTGTACCCATGTGTTTAGTTAGACTAACAATTCCAGTCTATGTTCCAATAAATGAATAACTGAGCATCGACTGAACACAAAACTGAGCATATCTATTAAATAAACACACCTACGCTAGAGACATAAAATAACAGCGTGAGGTTACTAATATGACTCAAACTCTAGAACGCCAAGCTGGTGGCTTATACGTACAAACTCCTAACCAAGAGCAAATTGCCTTCCCCCTCAAGCACACGGAAGTACAAGCCAAGGTTGCAGGTAATATCTCGCGGGTGGAAGTTACCCAGAGCTTTGAAAATCCTTTCACAACCACTCTAGAAGCCGTCTACATCTTCCCCTTACCTGATGAAGCCGCCGTTGATGATATGCTGATTCACATTGGCGATCGCACTATTCAAGGCAGTATCAAAAAACGCCAGGAAGCTCAACAAATCTACGAGCAAGCCAAGCAACAAGGACGCACCGCTGGACTGCTGGAACAAGAACGGGACAACATTTTCACCCAATCCCTAGCGAACATCAAATCTGGTGAGCAAATTGATGTAATTATTCGCTACACCGAAAGTCTCAAATTTGATGGCGGAAATTACGAATTTGTTTTCCCGATGGTGGTTGGCCCCCGTTACATTCCAGGGACAACTATTGAGGAAGATACAGCAGGCTATGGCTCCGCTGATGCACCCATGATGCAAAATCAAGATACCGATTTAGTGCCGGATGCTTCCCGTTTGAATGCACCTATCATCCCAATGGGTACTCGCTCTCGTCACGATATTAATGTCACGGTAGAAATTGATGCCGGAGTTGATATTCAGGATGTGCGTTCGCCTTCTCACCAAATCCAGATTACATATAAAGGACAAATGGTGCTAGTTAAATTAGGAGGTGCAGACACAATTCCCAATAAAGACCTGATTTTACGCTACCAAGTAGCAGGCGACTCTACCCAAGCAACTGTACTCACCCAAGCCGATGAACGGGGTGGACATTTCGCACTGTACCTCATTCCTGCCCTCCAATATCGCCCAGATCAAGTTGTCCCCAAAGATGTAGTGTTTCTCATCGATACCTCTGGTTCCCAAATGGGTGCGCCATTGATGCAATGTCAAGAATTGATGCGCCGCTTTATCAACGGACTTAATCTTGATGATACTTTCAGCATTATTGATTTCTCCAATACTACTGAGCAACTCTCACCTGTTCCTCTTCCCAATAACCCACAAAATCGTACACGGGCAATCAATTACATCAACAAGTTAAATGCAGGCGGCGGAACAGAGATGTTACGCGGTATTCGCGCCGTCTTAAATTTCCCAGTCACAGACCCCGGACGCTTGCGGAGTATTGTACTATTGACAGATGGCTATATCGGTAACGAAAACCAAATTCTCTCAGAAGTGCAACGGCATCTCCAAGCCGGAAACCGCCTCTACAGCTTTGGTGCAGGCAGTTCGGTGAATCGTTTTTTACTCAATCGCATTGCTGAATTGGGGCGGGGTATTGCTCGGATTATTCGCCACGATGAGCCAAATGATGAAGTGGTAGATAAATTTTTCCGCCAAATCAACAATCCTGTTCTTGCCAACATCAACTTGCAATGGGAGGGTAATGGTGAATCCCCAATCATATATCCTTCTACGCCGCCAGATTTATTTGCCGAACAGCCGTTAGTGCTATTTGGTCGCAAACCAGATGATCGCACTGGTAAACTGCACATCACTGGCATTGCTGCGGGTGGTACACGCTATCAACATACCTTTGACCTAAACTTTGAGAATACAGGTAATCCGGCGATTGCCCAACTTTGGGGACGTTCCCGCATCAAGGATTTGATGAATCAAATGGTCAGTGGCGAAACCAAACTAGGTGTAGAAGAAGTTACTGATACAGCTCTCACCTATCAACTGTTATCGCAGTACACCGCCTTCGTTGCTGTGAGTGATGATGTTCGAGTTGATTCAACTCAAGGTTCCGTTTCTGTGCAAGTACCTGTAGAAATGCCGGAAGGTATCAGCCATCAAGGTATCTTCGGTAGCGCTGCCTACGCTGCTCCTGCTGCGGGTACAAGGGTACGCCAGAGGAAATTAGCCCCACCCCTCCAAGCTTTGATGTCTTCCCCTGCTTTGGGTCAAGCAATGCCACAGCTAGAAGAGATAGAGTCAAGTATACAACGACGATCTCGCTATTATATCGGGGATGCTTATCCTCCAGCTTTAAATGTGGAAAGCGGATTGTCAGATATTGATCAGTATGATTTTGAATTGCTCAATCCTTCAGTGATTCAATCTGATGAAATAGATGCAGAGTTAGCGCGAATGTCCCTTGTTCAGCGTCTACAGATTGTGAGCGCGACAGGATTAGATCAACAGATAATTGATCTGCTAACTCAATATCTGCAATCTCTTCAACTACCTACAGGTTGCAGTGGTGAGTTGATTTTTGAGTTTCAAGTCAATAAAGGACGGGTGAAACAGGTAGTGCTTGATGAACAGGCTTCTTCTTGTCAGGAACAGACGGTAATTGAAATAATCAGGCGATCGCTCCTAATTTGGCGACCCCCACAAACGCTCACAAGTATAGTTATCCTGATAATCCAGATTCAACCATAAGTCACATAATTCCACTAATCAATACCGGAGACTACTTCGGTTTTTTGTTGCCGAAATATAGCAAAAAGCAGGAGGTGAGTCAGCACGGTCTTCTCCTAAAGGGAGCCACTGACGTTAGCGCAGCGTAAAGCCTGCGGCATAGCTTCGCTTAGAGCGGAGCTTTCGCTTTAGCGATACGCTTAGAGCGACATTAGGAGCGTCACCCGAAGGGCAAGGAGGTAAAAACATTACTGTTCTTGACATTTACGCTCTTAAAATGTCCTAATCTAACGTGAGCTTCCAACGATCAGCATTCGTTATGCTTTAGAAGAAACAATCTAGCTTCCTAGGAGTTCGACGGCTATAAAAGCGCAACGCACGTAACCTTTCACACTTCCCCCTACCTCTCAACGAGAAATCAAGTGTTTTGAGCATTTTGCAGGGGGGGAATGAATAATTACCAACGCACTCCTACTTTTGTCAGCAACAACAATGATCGCGATCGCCTCCTCAACTTATGGCTGCACAGGCAATCCATCCTTTCTGAGTTTGAAAATCAGTATTTTGATAACCAATCACCTCACCACTTTTACCTTGATATTCTCCCCTAAAAGCAAATACATGATCTCCTTTAAAATGCTCACTTATGACTTTGGTAGAACACCTAAATTTAATTACTAAATAAACTAAATTATCAACTTAGTAAATTCCGGCTAATGATGCTAAATTAAAAATATTGTATATAAAGAAATTCTATAGCAATCCGGAATCATTCGTGAGAAAATACGTAAGAGTGCGTAAGTAGTTTTAATGACTAAGGTTAGGGGCAATGTGGATGCGATCGCTCTTACGAGTTGATCGAAAATAACTATTTACAAAACAAAGAAATTGTCAGTGCTTACATGAATAACTGGCTAGAACATGGTCATAGAATGAGAGAACAACAGCGACTTAATCCCCCACCTATATCAGAAAAACTCCAGCAACTCCGAGCCGTAAGACAAGCCAAAAAATAAACACATAACGCTGAAATATCTAATTGATGAAAATGTCAATCCTCTATATCCAAATCAAATTAAATTAAATTAATTCGCGATCGCTTCACCTATGTCAAAAACTACACTTTGCATCTTTGCATGAGACTCCATCTGGAAAAATCTGTGAAAGCGATCGCTCTTGTCGGTTCCCAACAATGATAATTTTAAGCAGTGGGAACCCTTAAAATCAAAGTTTATGAACGCAGCTGATGATAAAACGATTGTTCGCGAATATTTCAATTCCACAGGGTTTGATCGCTGGAGGCGAATTTATGGTGATGGTGAAGTCAATAAAGTCCAGCTAGATATCCGCAATGGACACCAGCAAACTGTAGATACAGTTATCGACTGGCTGAAAGCTGATAACAATTTATCAGAGTTATCAATCTGCGATGCAGGCTGTGGTGTAGGTAGTCTTAGCATTCCCTTAGCAGCAGATGGCGCCAAGATATATGCTAGTGATATTTCCGAAAAAATGGTAGAAGAAGGCAAGCAAAGAGCCTTACAAACCTTGGGAAATGCCGAGAATCCTACTTTTGCCGTGCAGGATTTGGAATCATTAAGCGGTAGTTACCATACCGTCATTTGTTTGGATGTTCTCATCCACTACCCTCAAGAAAAAGCCGATGAAATGATTTCTCACTTATGTTCTTTGGCACAGTCACGGATAATTATCAGCTTTGCGCCGAAG
Organism: Halotia wernerae UHCC 0503; assembly: GCA_034931985.1. Lineage (GTDB taxonomy): Bacteria > Cyanobacteriota > Cyanobacteriia > Cyanobacteriales > Nostocaceae > Halotia > Halotia wernerae. Next base: position 919 of record JAYGHB010000094.1, on the reverse strand, counting down.
ACTTGTGCCCTAAGTATACTCAAGAAAATTGGTAGTTTCTTTCCGGGGCCAAGTAAGACAACTCGTGCTTATTTGCACCGTAAGGCTGACGTAGTGAAAATTCTCGAAAGTAACGGCTTTTCAATACAAAGGCAGTCAATGACTCGGACTCGCTTTTATTTCTCCCGCATACTGGAAGCAACACGTAATTAATAAAGTGCTGATGAGAGGAGTTTCCTCTCTTTTCATAATCTCATGACTTTTTTATTTTAGTATTGCAAGTTGTTCCCAATTATTGAAAGCTTTGTGAAAGTGAGGTTAGAATCGCTAGCAAAGTGTAAATCTGAAGTGAAACTATGAAGACTGCTGAAAAATTGGCTGCGGGTTGGCTACTAACACTCGGATTCATGTTTTTAACACTATCAGTATCAGCGGTACTTGAAAAAAATACTATGCTGAAAACAATCTCAACAGGTGATGATGAAGAATTAGTCCAAGAATATTTGAATAGAGATGCTCTTTATCTAATAGATACTACTGCTAGACAAGGCATCATTTTTGGCGTTCCTACTATGTTACTTGGAGGATGGCTGAGTTTAGCATTATACCGTCAAGGCAAGTATGAACAAAAGGCAATTAAGCAACAAATAAGCGATCGCCTCCAATTGACTTTTTATCAGATGCTGAAAGAAAATCATGGACACGTAACTGTTTTAGGTTTTGCGATGCATTCACAACTACCAGCAGCCGTGGCCAGAGAATATTTAGACGAAAAAGCTAAAGAATTCAATGCTAATTTTAAAGTGACCGAAGAAGGGGCTTTATCATATCATTTTGATATCTAATGTCATGTCTCGTTAAATTTCCAACCAAATTACGACTAGATGACCGAATAAGGCAAAAGTAAAAAGTTAAAAGGCAAAACAAAGAAAAAGAAAAT
>JAYGHB010000093.1:0-3223 GCA_034931985.1 Halotia wernerae UHCC 0503 | reverse complement strand
GGCAGTTTAGTGCTGCTTTTCTTTCCTTTAATACTAGAAATCATGAACAACCAAAATAAAAACCAACTGACATACTCTCAAGAAGCGATGAAAGTTGAGGAAGATTTACAGCGAACCAGGGGGTTACATGGGGAAGCGGTGATTCGTCATGCGTTTGGTTCCCAAGAACAACAACGTCAGCTTGGAGGATATGAAAAGGCGTTTGATGAAGTGGGAGATAGTTTCCGATTCTAGGAGGTAATGGTGGAAGTGAAGCTTTCTTATGTTGGTTATAGTGTGTGCGGTGTAGGGCTATCCATGTTCATGGGCTATTTATCTGTGGCCAGCCCCATTAGTCGCTTCGTGTTGTGGATTATTGGAATGGTCTGCATTTGTTGCATAGCTTTGGGATTGTTCAACTTTGCAGGGCTTGTTGGCAAAGGGTATAGCTTCAATCGTAAGACGTTCACGATTGGTTTAATGCCTGGGGTGATCTTTGCATTCATATTTCTCATGTTGGTTAGTGCAGGTGTGACATTGGGGGTTCGGTGGTAAACAACCCACCACCAATTACTGAAAGTAATATGGTGGGGGCTTTTAAAGCCCAAAGTTTACCCGACTAAGTGTTTCGCGCACTACGATTTTCAGGTCATCTCACCTACAAATACGTGATGCCAGTTTGTAGCACTGAGGTTAACAGTTAAACAGGTGTAATGGGTTAAGCCAGTGCTGTTGACGTAACAAGCCTAAAAATCATTGTCCAGGCTCACATTACCCAAGCAATTGGAGGCACAAAATGTGCAAAGTATTTGTAATTGATACTAACAAACGACCACTAAACCCTGTGCATCCAGCACAAGCAAGACAATTATTACGAAACAAAAAGGCAGCAGTATATAGACGATTTCCGTTCACCTTAATTCTGAAGGAATCATGTTCTGATATTCCTGTGTCTCTACTAAGGTTAAAGTTAGATCCTGGGGCAAAACACACAGGGATGGCATTAGTTAACGATTCAACAGGTGAAGTAGTATTTGCAGCAGAATTAAAGCATAGAGGATTTACTATCCGGGATGCTTTAACTTCGAGAAGACAACTACGTAGAAGCAGAAGAAGTAGGAAAACCAGATATCGTCAACCAAGGTTTTTGAATAGAACTAGACCAGAAGGTTGGTTAGCACCAAGCTTACAAAGTCGCATAGAGAATATCAAAACCTGGGTAAATAGGTTGCGGAAGATTGCCCCAATTCAATTTATCAGTCAAGAATTGGTTAAGTTTGATATGCAACTAATTCATCGTCCAGATATTCAAGGAAAAGAATATCAACAAGGAGAATTAACCGGATACGAAACTCGCCAATACCTCTTAGAAAAGTGGCAGAGAGAATGTGCTTATTGTGGAATCAAAGATGTTCCACTTCAAATTGAACACATACACCCTAGAGCGAAAGGTGGTTCAAATTCCATCACTAATTTAACTCTAAGTTGTGAGAAATGTAACACTAAAAAAGGCACTAAAGATATTAATCAATTCCTCAAAAAAGACCCAGTTAGATTGAGTAAAATTCTCAATCATGCCAAAAAACCATTAGCTGATGCAGCAGCAGTAAATACTACTCGGTTTGCACTGCTAGAAACGTTAAAATCAACTGGTTTATCAGTAGAAACTGGTTCTGGAGGGTTGACTAAGTTTAACCGTACCCAACAAGGATTAGATAAATCACATTGGCTAGATGCTGCTTGTGTTGGTACATCAACTCCAATACTCAAAATCAAAGGTATTAGACCTTTGCTAATTACTGCCAACGGGCATGGTTCTAGGCAGTCATGTCGGACTGACAAATATGGATTTCCTAGTCGTCATGTACCTAGACACAAATTTGTCCAAGGTTTTCAAACTGGTGATATTGTCAAAGCTATTGTCACCAAGGGCAAAAAAATTGGTACTTACATTGGCAGAATTGCTGTCAGAAGCACAGGCAGTTTTAATATTTCCACCAAAGATGGTTTAGTTCAAGGTATTTCTTACAAATACTGTACAACAATTCACAAAAAGGATGGTTATGGCTATGCAATCTAGGTGTTGCTCCTCCTTTCCTCTCGCCACCAAGCTGTACAGCTATGGTGGGAGTCTCCAGGAGGGAAGATAGATGACGTTTGAATTAGAGAGGCTAATATCAAGTCCTGTAATCAATGCAGAGCGAACCATTCTTTGTTCTTTGGGAGTATCAGCACTAATGTGCTTGTCTGCTCCCTTTTTCTTAAATACTGACAAAGTGACCACAGGGATACTGCTTGGTGCTGGAACTATCACCGCTGGTTTGTTTGGAGTATCTGCTCAAATTAGCGAAAGTAAACAAAAGATTTATCGGGCTTTAGAAGAGGCTGACTTAAAATCCTTGAAACAGACTTTGCAAGGTGAAGCAGCTTACGATTATGTGGCTACAGCAATTGGAGCAAAGCGGCGTGTAGCTGACTTTGTAAGTCGCCTACCTGTTAACGAAAGACCTCGTTGGATTGCTGAGTACGGTTTACAAGGATTAGTAACGCTACCAGAACCACCAGCTAGACAACTTCCGCCTCGTCCTGGTATTCCTAATCCTGATATTGCAAATATTGATGAAGAGTTAGTACAACAAATCATCAATCCAGGTGCGTTGCAAGTTTTACAAGCGTTTGCTGCCAATTATCCTGAATATATTCGTTTGGATGCTGCTTGGCTAGATGAATTATGTGATGCAGCATCGAATCATGATATGACCAAACGCAGCAACCATCATTTTTATCTATCAGGGGGGACGCAATCAGGTAAGTCCACTTTAGCAGGTATCATTGTTAACAAGATTGCTGCCAAGTCTCAAACTCCAGCAATTGTGATTGGGAGTGATCCTAAAGATGAAGTCACTCGCTGGTTGTGTAAGTTCACCCGCAAGTTTGACGGCATGGCAGCATTATCTGGCTGGAGAACTTTTGCTACTTCGCAGATTGACAAGCAAAAGGCAAGGGTCGCTGCTGCTGGTGGTGATTGTCAGGGAGTCCCGGAATTATTTCTTGTCCAGGATGAAGTTGATAGTGTTTACGGTGGTGGCAAAGGACTTCCAGGAATGGTTGATGCTGACACTGCCAAAGACTTGCAAGGGTTCTGGAACTACATCATCAAGTTTACTGCTGGACTTAAAGGGCATGGCATCTTTATCAGTAAACCAAAAAGTTTTTCCCAAAGAGCGATCGCCAAATATTTTGT
>JAYGHB010000092.1:0-3240 GCA_034931985.1 Halotia wernerae UHCC 0503 | reverse complement strand
AAAATTGAATTTTAGTGCATCAAATAGAACAACATCTTCTTCTTTCCCTACACCCTACACCCCACACCCTATACCCAAAAGCTAGTAATATCGGGGGTTTACGCTTATCTTAGTGCCATTCGATCATACCCTATGACGGTAAGAGCGCTGCAACTATAAGCAGATTTTATAAATCAAACGGAATCATCGGCTTTTTAGGGTTTGGTCACGGAGAGCGATTGATAAGCTGTGGTTAACTTTGGTGTTGGTCAACGAAGCAATGGGGTTGTTGGGGCTGTATAGTGTCCGTAATACCTCGCGTAAAGAAGACACTACCTCAAGGAGAAATGAAGACCACCCCGCCAGGACGTAAACCAAACAAGCATTACAGGTCTAGAGAATACCTTACACCAAGCGAGGTGCGATCGCTACTTCATGCCGCACTAGAACGCAAAGCTCGTTATTCTCACCGTGACTACACGCTCATGCTGATGATGTTCCGCCACGGGCTGAGAGTGGGGGAAGCTGTAGGTAAGACGTGCGGCTTAAGGTGGGATGCCCTGATGTGGGGGGAACGTCAAATTTTCATCACCAGGGAAAAGGGCAGTGATTCTGGGGCGCATCCCTTGAGGGATGATGAACTGGAATTACTTACAAAGCTGAGAGAACAGTTCGCTGATAGCAAATATATATTTGTTTCTGAGCGCGGTGAGGTGATGTCCACAGATGCGGTGCGAAAGCTGATTGGGCGACTGGCGGCGCAGGCAGGGCTTGATATCAAAGTACATTGCCACATGATGCGCCATGCTTGCGGTTATTATCTGGTGAATCAGGGTTACAACACCAGGGAAATTCAAGACTTCCTGGGACACCGTGATATCAAACACACTGAAAAATATACCAAGCTGAATGCTCGGCGCTTCCTGAATTTCGATTGGGGGGATTTGTAAACCGTTCTTGTAATATCGTCTTCGGTGAGTTGCGGCTCAATACGGTTCGGATAAGAAATTTATTCGTGTTCGTGTAGCGTCTTTGTGCATGACAAGGCAAGCAAGAGAGCAGGGGTGCAAGGGGGATTGACTAATCCAAAGATACAGAAAAAACTTTTTGATGTATGAAGTGAAAAGTATTTTCATTTTTACGGCCGCTATTAAAAATTAATGGCGGCTTTAATGTTTTTCGAGGTTTCCAGCTTTTTTGAAAACTTGCAAAAAATTTAGGCGTATTGTGCGTCGTTTTTACCACGGTTTTTTCGACTGAAAATACGAAAAATATAGTACTAAAGTGCTACTAAGTTGTTAACAAATTTGTACCGTTGTTGAAATGTCATTTTTCAACAGTTATGGCAAAGGTTAGTTTAGTAATAAAGAGATAACAAAATGTTACTAAGTAGTTAGTATAGTAGTATTAAAGTGTTAATAAAGTGCTACTATCATGGTAAGCTGAGTCGTGAAAACAACGCAAATGAGTGATAATCTCCCTATTTCTTTATTAACCGTCGATCCTGGGATGTCGGACACAAAAATAATTTATCGCGTTACTCGTTTTGCATCCAAGCTTTTTATGATGTCTCCTGAGGTTACAGAAATCCCTCATAGTGCCATCGACTTTTATAAATCTCAGCGTATCATTGCGCCCAATCCAGAAAATGAGTCTTGGGTTGAATACGATGGAATCTTATACGCGGTAGGTTCTCTTGCACATACTATTTTTAATGCTCGTGTAGAACATCAGCAAGGTAAAGCTGGTTGGGCTATCAGCAAAATATTGGCAGCCACCGGAGTTATGGCAGTTAAAGAAGGTTTACCAAATAGTTTTGATTTAGCTTTAGCGATACCTTTGCCTTTTGGTGAATGGGTGGGAAGAAGTACTTTTCAACGTGATCTTCAAAAAGCTTTATCAGAGTTCTCTTTTTGCGATAGAAAATTAAACATTAATTTGAAAGTATTTATCTGTGTTCCTGAAGGAGGCGGACATGTAATGTATAGAAAAGCACGTATAGGCTCTGACTTTAATCAATATAAAATAATTTCTTTCATGTGGGGATACCGAGATATATCCATAGTTAAGTTTGATCAAGGCGTAATGAGTGGTCACACAGAACCAATGGGGTTTATGAAGCTTATAGAGTTAATCCAAGACAGAATAACTGGCAACAATTCTAGAGATAGAGAAAGAATGCTTCTTGAAACTGTTCACCAGTATGGAAAAAATATTAATGATAAAAATGTCAAACACTTAACAATTGCATCGAAACCCTCTCATAAACAGGAGCAGGCACTCTTATTGGCTGAGATTATAAGAGCTTGTAGAGATGAATACTGGCGGAGAGTTACCTTACTATTAAATAGACATTTTCCCCCTGATCTTTACGAGGTGATGCTTGGGGGTGGATGTATTGATTACTATCGGAACGAACTTAAAACCTTTTTGACTCAAAACTTTCCTAAGTCTGACGTTTCTTGGGGCGCTGATTTAGAACAAGATGTAAAAATTACTTTCGGTATAGCTGAGAAATCAAAGGGTATGTGTGCGCGTTTAACAGACGTTTATGCATTGTCTGTTTATTTAATGAAACAAGTATATAAGACTACATAAATTATGAAAAAACGTAAAACTTTTGTGATTAGATTAAATGTTGAAGTTGGTAGCGAAGATGAAAAACTTTTAGAATTTATTAGTACAAAAACTTCTCGTATTTTTAGTAAGACTCAGATGGTAATACTTGCCTTAAAAGCTTTCTGGATGACAGATGCCGTACACCAAACTGGCAAAAAAGAGGATGCGATTGCTACTTTTAACAAAAGTAAATATTTATGGACATTACATGAAGACTATCTGAAAAAAATTGTAGGAATTACAACTTTGGTAGACTCTTCCGTTTCCCACTCTGCACCTGTACAACCTACACCTGATGAGATTACAGAAATACAAGAGGATAATCCTTTTGGCGATGTGGTAAAACGTTTTTAATTGAAATTGTTGCGGTTATGAAATATTGTACAGTGACTTTTTATTTGTCGTAGTGCCAAATTAATGTCATTGAGAGTGTGAAACTTGAACTCTCTAGCATTAAGCGTAAGAACCAGCACAGATAACTTACAAGCCATAACAACACAAATTGTTGCAAGCCTAAAGTGGGTAAGGCTTAACTTGATGACACCAATTTGTCTCAACGCCATTTAATTTGTCACTGTACAGCTATCTTGTCGGGTAAGGAGGCACACGTCGCCGTGTCCCCCTCCCCAAAGAACGGCTCGT
>JAYGHB010000091.1:3065-3353 GCA_034931985.1 Halotia wernerae UHCC 0503 | reverse complement strand
GTGTGGACGCCGTGCATCGGGCCCTCGGGCCTCGCCTTTTACACCGGCGATCGGTTTCCGGCGTGGAAAGGCAATCTTTTCGCCGGCGGTCTGGTCGGACAGAGCGTGATCCGCGTGGTGCTGGATGCGGCGGGAAAGGTCACGGCGCAGGAGCGTCTGGCGATCGAGGCCCGCGTGCGCGATGTGCGCCAGGGGCCGGACGGGTATCTCTACCTGCTGACCGATGAGGAAAAAGGCAAACTCATCCGCATCGAGCCGAAAGGCTGAGTCGATATCCAGCCGAAAGGC
>JAYGHB010000091.1:0-2969 GCA_034931985.1 Halotia wernerae UHCC 0503 | reverse complement strand
GGTTGCGCCTACCCGTTCGGCAGGACGATGATCTTTCCGTCACGCTCCGCGCCGTTCTTCGCCTGAAGCGCATAAGCGGCGTGAATGTTTTCCAGCGGATAGCGGCCGGCGATCTTGGCGCGCAGCGCGCCCGTGCCGAGCTTGCCGATCAAATCGTTGTAGATTAAGCGCCGCTCCGCCGGCGAGCGGCCGTCCGCCATGCTCATGCCGACCAGCGTCAGGAGGCGGCGAAAAAGGTCGCGAAACGCCATCTCGGAATTCAGCCCGCTGGCAAACCCGTAGCACACGACCGTGCCGCCGTCACCGAGCGCACGCGCTACGGTTTCCGTCATTTTGCCGGCGATGCAGTCGAAGCCGGTGCGGATCGTCGCGCCGCCGGTCACTGCCGCGATCTTCAGCGCCATATCGTCGGCATCGCCGCTATCGACCACCGCCGCGTCGGCGCCGAGCGCCAGCAATTCCTGGGCCAGGGAGGGGCGCCGCACGATGCTGACGGTACGAATTCCAGCGTCCTTCGCCAGCGCGATGATGAAGCGACCGCACGAACTGTTGCCGCCGGATTGCAAAATCCATTCGCCGGGAGCGGCCTTGGCGTAATCGGTGAGAAGAATGAAGGCCGTCATCGCGTTCACGGTGGCGAGCGCCAGCTGCTCCGGCTCGCCGACCGGCGCGGGAATGACCCGCGCGGCCGCAACGCACAGCTTCTGGCGGAAGGCGCCGATGCCTCGCGGCAGCACCACACGCTCGCCGACGGCGAGGTCTTTCACCTGCGCGCCGCAGGCCGTGATGCGGCCGACGCCTTCCTCGCCCGCCCAGCGCGGAAAGGTGAACCAGCGAAAGCCCGGGTCGCCTTGGCAGAATTTGAGGTCGGCGATATGCATCGCCGCCGCCTCTACCGATACAGTGACTTCATCGTCGGCCGGTATCGGCTCGGGCGCATCGACGATGCGAATGACCTCGTGCGGACGGCCGTAGCCGGTATGTTGTGCGGCGCGCAACGAAAATACCCGAAGGTGAGGGGAGGAGCGCCACCCTTCTGGCAGAAGCGCTGCCCAAACTCACTTCGTTTTTTGGCGCCGTCCGCCGCATGGCGAAGCCTCGTCCAAGCCACCGTCTCGAAAAACCCTCGCCGACGCTCGGCCACTCCGGCACAGTCAGCCCCTCTGGCGATGCGCGGCGAAGCTGCTATCCTCCGCTCCTCTGAAAGCTTCGATCGCCATGGGCAAGGGGATTTCCATGAACGACAGACCGCAGGCCGGCGTATCGCGGCGGCGAATGCTGCAGGCCGCCGCTGCAACCACATTGCCGGCGTCGATCGCTTTGCGCCCTTTGCACGCCGCGGCTCGCCCGCTCGATCCGGCCCGGGCAGAGGATCTGGCGCTGCTGTACCGCAAGCTCGTTTATCGCAGCGACGACGGCATTGTCTGGTGGTGGCTGAAAGGCCCTAAATACGGCCAGGTGAACGCCACGCTCACGCCGCTCTTCATGCTGAATGTCGGCACCGTGCAGCGGGTGCGGCAGCGTTCCGACGGCGGCTTCGATCTGACCAGTCTGGAGACGGTGTTTCTGAGCGATGTCGAAACCGGTGAACCGCTTTCCACCTGGCGCAATCCTTATACCGGGGAAGGCCTGCCGGTGAAGATGACGCCGGTCGGGCCGACGACGATCGCCTATCAGGCCGATAATTCGCGCACGCTTCCCCGTGAACTCGGCGGCTCGCGTTTGGAAGCGACGTCCATCCGCCATGCTCCGGAAATCGTCAACGACGATGTGTTTCTGCGCGCGGACGATCAGGCGAAAGTCTTCTCTCCCGGCCGCGCCACGCCGTTCGAGGTGAACGATCTGACCACCTACCAGGGCAGCCTGCGCGAGCTGAGCGATCCGGCCGTCACGATGGCGTCGGCCAGGGCCTTTTTTGCTGAAGTCACCGGCTGGCAGCGCTGGATGAAAATGGGCGATCGACCCGGCGGACTCACCTCGCGTTCGAGCGGCGCGAAGGTGAAAAGCTGCGCGGAAATGCCGGCGCGCTGGCGGGCGATGCTGGAAATTCAGGCGCCCGAGATCGCCGCCGATCCGCTGGCGGCGCTCGACCGGCCCGCCGCCAAATTCGACCGTTAGAGTCGCCCACAGATGGAAAATGCAAGGATATCCGAAATGGTTCGTCACTTCACGATAATGCAATCTGTCGCGGCCTTCATGCTGGTCTGCGCCGTGGTCGCCGCGCCTGTTCTTTCGGCCGCGGCTCAAGGCCCGGCCCGCGATTTGGAAGCGCAGCAGCGTGCCATGGCGGCAATCGCCGGCTTGAAAGGAAACTGGATCGGCGAAGGCTGGCGAATCATGCCCGACGGCAAGCGCATCACCTTCATTCAAACCGTCGCCGTTACACCGAAAACCGGCGGGCTCGCCTTCACCATCGAAGGGCGAAGCCTGGAGCGGGAAAATCCGGCGGCGAAGCCCGGCGGCGGGTCGCTCGGCGTCATCAGCTTCGACGATCGAGCCGGCGGCTATCGTCTGCGCTCCTTCTCGCGCGGCGAACTCACCGATGCGCCGGCCGAACTGGTGAGACCGGGCGTTTTTCGCTGGCGGGCGGAAACGCCTCAATCCGTGCTTCAATTCACCGTCGATGTCGCGAAGGACGGCGTGTGGGTTGAAACCGGCGATCGCTCGACCGACGGCGGTCAATCCTGGACGAAAACTTACGAAGTAAGCTTAAAGCGCGAGCCGCGCGAGTAAGCTTCATTCATAAGTTGCAATCGTCGTTTTTAATCTTGCACGGAACTCTTTGTTCGAGGCGCGTTGCTCCTTGGCTTGTAGACAAGGGCGCCTTCCTCTAATGAATTGCGCCTTGGGCGTACTCTAACGCAATCGTTGGAATCTCTGCTTGCAGAATGGCGCAACGAGCGGAACGTGTATCGCACTGCGTTGGCAGAACGGTCAGGCATCGGCCTCGGGCCGTCTCGATCTCGTTC
>JAYGHB010000090.1:0-3386 GCA_034931985.1 Halotia wernerae UHCC 0503 | reverse complement strand
TTCGCCCCAAAGATGAACGTTTTAGTCAGGACAGAGATTACATTAACCGAGTCTATAATTTAGAGTTTGATTTGGGCGATATCCCAGATAAAAAAAACGATAACACCAGTCATCAGTTATCGGACATGGCGAAAAAATTACTGGAATATCTCACCAGAACCGAGAGAATCACAGCCGATGTCAAAGAGTTTAAGAGCAACTTTAAAGTCAATGGTGAGCGATTCACTGTTGAACAAATCAAGGGCTGGATGTACGAGATTGTAGGCGCTGGTTTAGCCGATTGGGTCGCTCATGGAGTCATCAAACTCAATCAAGAATAAGCTGATGGTGTCTGGTGTCTCAAACTGAAAACGGGGCTTTTTTGGCAGACATCAGACACGCTTACTCCGCAGACACCAAAAGCTGAAATCCCTACCAGTACTAGACACCATCAGACATTCGCTCTGACACGATGAGACACCGCGTGTCTGGTAGATGTCTGCTAAAAACAGGGTGTAGGGGTTGGGGTGTGGGGTGTAGTGAATTAAAGATTTATTCATTTTGGCACTTATTTCTAGAAAGTCTTTAGTCTTCCCTACACCCGACACCCGACACCCTATACCCCGTTCTTCACTGCTAATTAATTTCTGGAAATAGCTGAATACTATGCACCCAATTGAATTTAAGAAGAAGTGGAAATTAACTTACAACGATTTAGCACTTGTCCTGGGCTATGAAAATGATTTTACTGTCCGCTGCTGGGGGATAAGTGGAGTCCACAAGCGCAATCCTCAAAAAGTTGTTTACGTCGCTTGCAGACTTCTAGATGAAAAATGGTCAACTGAGGGGAGACTTATAGATTCTTACCTCTCATAAGTTACAGCCGCGTCTCTACTAGACACCCTCTTAAACACAAAAAATATTTTACCTATCTGAATACTATGCACCCAATTGAGTTAAAGAAAAAATGGCAGTTAACTTACGACGAACTTGCACTTGTTGCACGGTTATCAAGGTGATTACACTGTCCGTTCCTGGAATCGGGACAGAAAACGTAAGCGCAACCCTCAAAATGTTGTTTATGTTGTTTGTAGACTTCTAGATGAGAAGTGGTCATCTCAGGGTAAACAAGTTAATTCTTACCTGGAATGATTTATCAATGGGGGCAGGAGTTAGGGGGCAGGAGGCAGGAGGGAAGAGAATAAGGACTTGCCGCAGGCAAGGAAGGAAGAATACTTTGCCTACGGCAAATCTTAAACTCCTGCCTCCTGCCCTCTGCCTCCTGCCTCCTTCAACTTATTGGGGCAAATATCAGTTATCAGTTATCAGTTATCAGACGTATTGTTGTAGGTTTAGAACAGAGACAAAAACTGTTTACTGTTCACTAACTTAGACAAGTGGGACAAATAGATCACTGATAACTGTTTACTGTTTACTGCTCACTGATAATTGCCCTTTATCTTTGATTAGGGTCAGTCCTCAGACGCTTTTCTACCCGCTGTAGCTTGACATTACTATAACCAGTACGCTGCCAAATCGCTTTCAAATATGTATCGAACTCGTCCGAGATTTTTACCGGAATTAATTGATTGAATAGAAAGAAAATCGACAAAGTAAATAACGCGGTAAACATCCCTATCGTTCCATATTTTGCTGCTGGTTCAGAGCGATAAACCTCTTTTTCTATCGTGATGGGTTTCGGGGGGGTCTTCTTCAATTCCTGAATAGCCGTAGTCAAGTTCTTCGTGTGAATCAACAGGTCGTGAAAGTTGGTCTTTAACTGCAATACTTCGCTCTTTAGCCCTTTGAACTCTAAGCTCTCTAACGTCGTTGAGGGTTTGCTGATACTCTGTAACTGCTCCTCTAAGTGAGTCAATTGCTGCATCAAATCGGTGTTGTTCTGCTCGTACTCGTTCGAGGAGAGATTCTGATTCTTCAATTCCCCCGTCAGCATTTCTATTGTCACCATTGCCTTGGTGAGGAGTTGACTTTGAACTAGATTCGTTTGCGCCCATGCTTGTAACTCCGCCCTATCCCTTTCACGTTCAGTTCTCTGTGATTCTTTAACATTTTCAAATTCTTTATACAATCTGCCTAGGGCTATCTTCACTTCCCCTAGTTCAGTGGGTTCTACTGAATTGGTAGTTGAGTCAGGGCTATCGTTGCAATTACCGTTATTATTGTTGCTGTTCATTAGTTTTCTTTTGACCCCGGCGAGAAGTAGATGCAGTAATGGATGCTTTCTTTGAAGTCGTAGCGCTTGAAGATGCAGCTGGTTTTACTTCTGCTTGTTGCAACCCCAAATAAACCCCAGCCTTTTCTAGTTGTGGTTTCGCCTGATCCAGAAACCCACTCACCAGTAGATAATCCCCAAAAGGAAAACCATTCTCTTCTGTCGCAGCCGAGTAAGGCAGACCTTTTTCTATCAACGTGTCAAAGGTCGAATAGTCTAGCTCTGGCATTTCTATTTCTATACCTTTTAATTCCGAAATCGCCGTCTTAGTTTTGCTATTCTCCCAGCGCTGAAAACCTGAACCTTTATCCCAACAAAGATTTTTAACCACCACATAATCAGCTTTAGCGTCACAAAAATCAGCCATTGTTTTTAAGCTAGTGATCACCGAGTAACCAAGGTTTAATACAGTCACCAACGTTACCCTATACCCCAAATCACCTGCAATTTTAAACAGCCCAAATTTACTAATAATCTCCCTAGTTTTATTGCTTGATGCCCCTGGCATATCTACTATTACTGAATCTGGTGATTCCGCCTTAATCTCGGTAAAAAAGCGTTTCGCCTCTGCCACTTCCAGAAAGTTCAATAGTCTGACACCATTGCCAAAGTTTTGATAATACTCATACAGTTCTGGATTTTCTGTATCGGCATCATAAGCTAGATAATTAATTCCCTTCGAGTGAATTACATCCAACAACAAACGAGTAAAGGCAGTTTTACCTGTACCGCCCTTACCCCCCAAAATCATCACGATACGTTTCATAATTCACTCCTATCAGTGACATTGAATTGGGAATTAGTCTTAGTGGTCGCTTTCCGTCCCTTTGCAGTAGTCTTTGGTGGTGTCGATGATTCTTCACCAGTATCCGTTGGTGAAGTTGATGATTCTACTGCTGGGGTATCATCACTAGTTGCGGTGGCTGATGAATCGCTAGATTCTGATTGCTCAACCACCGATGATTCATTACTATCCTGATTGGCATTTGTAGTTAAAGCCTTTTTATAAAAACTCTTAATTCCACTAGCAGCTAGTTCTACACCATGTCCCTTAAAGACCTCGGCAACATCCGAATAATCGTAGCCAGCAGACAACATATCCTGAATTGGTTTAGCCAGACTTTTGATTAAGTCCTCCAAACTAATACTCTTAGGAGTTGCCGCTTTCTGTTTA
>JAYGHB010000089.1:0-3434 GCA_034931985.1 Halotia wernerae UHCC 0503 | reverse complement strand
GGGCGGCGGTACTTTTTTTGAGTTGGCGATCGCCGTTAACATCAATAGTGTCTAAATCTTCCAAGAATGTTAAATCAGGTTCTAAAGCCTGCCGCACAGCTTCAATATCTAAATCAGAGGGAAATTCAGGCAGCATAGCCCGAATGGTGGCATCAGCAAAGCCGTAGCGGTCAGGAGAGTTGATAAGAGGCAGGGGGGCAGAGGGGCAGAGGGGCAGAGGGGCAGATGAAGTTTCCCCCTGCGGTTCGGAGGTACAAACCTCGTCCCTTGTGGGCGAAAGCGTCCCTACTCCTTTTCTCCCCTGCTCCTCCGCTCCCCTGCTCAAGAGCTTTTTCACGTTTTGGGTGAGTAGTGGGTGTAAAGCAGCAAGAACTGGTTGTAGCGATGCTAGAAGCTTTGGTTCTAATAGCGCCAGTTGGCCAACAGTTTTTTCAAAATCAGAAAGTTTGACATCAAGAGAATCGACGGATTTGATTAGTGTACCTGCTTCTTCCCATAACCGCCCCACGCTGAAAAATTGACCAGCAGCGTTAGTTAAGGAAACAGGGGTAGAATCTGGGTGCGCTCTGAGTTCGGAGAACTGGTGAATTGTTGTGCGTTTTTGAAAACGGAAGCCATAACCGTCACCAGTGGCGAAACGGCATTGATTTTTTAAGGAACAACCATTACAGATGGGGCTGATGTTGCTTGATTCAAAATCTAAGCTAGTAAAGTTTTTATGGCGGAAGGCGTTAAATAAATAAGTTCTGTGACAATTGCCATTAGTGTCGGCAGTTTCCCCTGGTTTAATCCAGAGTTGGAAGTCCTCACCTAGAGGAGTTTGGCGGGTGGGGTCAAGTTTAAAACCGTTATTTCGTACTGGCAGATCAACAAAGTTTTCTTCAATGGGCAGTGTGGATGGGTTTCTGTGGTTGGCATCCTGGTAAATGAGTTTATCAACGCCGAATAGCCCCGCGGTCAGTTGCCCAGCATTGTAAGACTTGCCGAGTCCAGGATGGGAATTATCTAAAATTTGCGTCCAGCCTTGAGATACAGCTTCTACCCATGCAGCAATGTGTTCTTCTGGCTGGCACTGGATTCTAATATCCTCTGTCACTTCGGTTTTGAATGGGATATTGCCGGGCTTGTAGATAATAACCTTGGGGGATTCGGTGTTAATTTCTGGCAGGGCAGGAAGTGGGGTTGGTGGTGCTTCAAAACCTTTAAATATCGAAGCAAAAGGAGCGATGGGCTGCGCCCCAGCGTAGCTGATCGCTTGCTTTAATAAATTCTGGAAGCTGCTCAAGTCTTCTTTGACTCGCCCTAGCTCCCACTGCTCACGGTTAATTAGCCCTTTGTTTGGCTGGTAAGGGTCATACTGCCGTTGTGGGAAGCGGAAGCCATACTGTTTGGCAATGTGAAACAGTGTGCCGATTGAGATTCCAGAGCGCCGAAAACTGCGAATCTTGGCGTGGATATTCCAGGTTGTACCTTTGATGCTGGGCGACCACTGCTCGGCGATGATTTCGGCATCGGCTGCCCCATAGTGGTTAACCAGTGCCATCAGCACTTGACGGCATTCGTCATAATTGCCGCTGCCTGGGGTGCGCGGTGGGATGAGTGAGAGCGCGCTTTGGATTAACTGGTCAATATCCCAGCCTTCAGTGACGGAAATCTCGCTCCACTCTTTACGCCGTGATTCAATTTCCTGGATACGTTGCTGGTATTCCTGCCTTTCATGCAGCGCGATCGCTACAGCCTCAGTTACCCATTCTGCTGGTAAAGTGGCTTGGGGGTTGACCAGGGGAAATTCTGCTTCTGTGCTGCCGTAGAATACACGCGAAGCATCCTTACAAGCAGGGTCATGGGGTAACTGCTGCATCAGGAAGCGCGTACAAGCTTCTACAGTGTCAGTACCCTCAACATATTGGGGCAGAAGGAAAACTAACCGGAATTTATGCCAGTCTGGTCTGTGACTGGCTGTGGTGTAAATTAAAGCACAGTGTTTTTGGATGAAGGGATGGGCTAGGGCTTCATCGATGGTTAATTGATGATCGTAAACTTTGATGTGATTCCCGTTTTCGTCTTTAATCGGCTTACCGTAGGCATCACGGGCGATATCGGAATTATCAATGTCAAGTAGTAGCCAGTGAGAACCGATGATATGGGCTTTACTGCGCCATTGACCACCCAATAGTCCGGCACAGATGGCGTGACCTGCTTTAATGTGCTGCTGGACATCCGCGATCGTCCCTTCTGTATCTTGGAAGTTGGCGGCCAGCTTCTTAAAGTCCCAGTTTTTGTTTCTGCCAAAAGTGTTGACAGCAAATTTAAACTTCGGCGATTGGTCTTGACTTTCTGCCAAGGCACGGTTGCTATTTATCACAGATTTACCCTCAAATACTTGGTTTTCAGTATTTGGAGGGGGTTATCGCGCTGCTACACCTTATATCTTGGAAATTTGCTGTGCTACTTTGTTTTGCCGATTTTTGGACGATTAAATTACAATCTGATGACTTTTTTAGTCAAAATTTGCCACTAGATGCACACCACGATTGACACAAGAACCCATATAATATGGGAAGGCAGCGCGGACTGAATCTCATTTCGCCAATCAGTGGTTTGCAAGCTTCCTACACTTTTGGCCACTGTCTTGGATTCTTTGAGACAACCCCGCTCCGGTTTATTGAATATTTAATTTTGCTTATTGGGCAGAGCGTCACTACTTAGTAGTGGCGTTTTGTCCATTTATGTTTTTGTGCTGTTTTATATTTACCTCCGTTATCCACTTCATCTAAGCAATTGCCTCATCATACAAACTTATGGCTGTCTGATATCTAACTAACATTGCGAAGTTTACATTGAATTTCTACTGTGTGGTTGTTAGTTAATATGTTTTACCGTTTTGGTACTTCCATGTAGCTACACTTCATCCTGCTTGTGAAATTTGGTTTTTTTGTGTCTGGCCGCGATTGCTTCAGAAGCAAGAATTTTCACCATTTGACTCATAGAGCGTTTTTCAGCTTTTGCTTCAGAAGATACCAAGTCGTAAATTGCTAAGTCATCCTCATCAGTGAAATAAATGTTTAACCTTTTTCCTGTGGGCATCGTAACACTGTCTGGTGTTTGAATAACCCCATTTTCAGTCTAAACTTCTCCCTTGTCACTGGTGTTATGCAGTGTTATAATAGCACTATTAAGCCAAAAACAGCCACAAAACAAAGGCAATAGAAGCCAGAAAGTGCTGCTAGGGCTAACCATTAACTGGATATTTAGATTTAACGTTATTTGGCTAAAAATTACGTTAAATACCCACAATTCAAGACTTTGAAAAAAACAGAACGATGAAAGTAGCATTCGCCAATGCAAAAAATTGGCTCAATCAAGCTGCTTAAATCTGTAACAAAAATTTTTGTAGGAATGTAAACCCATGAAATATGACTCTCGGCGCATCA
>JAYGHB010000088.1:0-3863 GCA_034931985.1 Halotia wernerae UHCC 0503 | reverse complement strand
GCTGCCATCGCACAACAGATGGCCGAGCAAGAACAGCGTTTGTTGGAGCAACAACAGCAACAAACTGAAATCTTAGCAAGGCTCAAAGCAGTTGAAGTTGAACAAGACAGAGTAAACACTCCATGTGGCCACAAATATAGCGTTGTTGGTTTCGCCAATCTTCAAGGTTTAGAAATATCAGTCAAAGAAGCCAGCACTAAGGGAAAAAAGGCAAGCGCCTTATGTCGCAAACAAGGAATAGAAATAGAACGCATACATGACCCACGTTTTGGGCGAGTTGGGCTGTACCCCGAAAGTGTGCTGATCGAAGTTTTCTGTGCCAACCAAAATTAACGGATGGAGAAAATATCATGCAACAACTCAATTTGTTTCCCGAATCTTCGCCAGTTTTACCAGTCAGTTATTACCCCGATTTCTTAACCCGTGAACAAGCAAACGAATTATACCAACACTGCTTACACCTGCAATGGCAGCAAAATCAAATCAAGATGCTGGGGAAAATCATTCCTGTACCTCGCCTGGAATGTATTTACGGGGATGCAGGTTGTAACTATCTTTACTCCAATAGTGTGTTTTTAAAACCCCTATGCTGGACAGAAGCTCTGTCTACCATACGTGATCGCATCACTGCATTGACTGGTTACAACTTCCGCATCGTCATCGGCAATCAGTATCGCACAGGCATGGATTCGATTGGCTGGCACGCAGATAATGAAGAATCAATGGGACTTAATCCAGCAATTGCGTCAGTCAGCCTGGGATCTGTCCGTAAGTTTCAGATTAAACCGAGAAATGGCAGACCAACGGACTTTTGGTTGGAACACGGGAGCTTGCTTGTAATGCATCCTGGTTGCCAATCAACTCATCTGCATCAGATTCCTAAGACCAACAAAGTAGTTAGGACGCGTATTAATCTGACGTTTAGACCGCATACAGGGAGTAGAGAACGCTAAATGGATAATTTCCGACAATTATCTAACTATTGCATTAAATACGCCTGTAATTGTTCACAGTTTCATAGTATGCTTGTACTATAAGGAGAGGCAAATGAAAGATAGATACATGGTTACAGTCACTTTATCCGAAAAAGCCTATGAGGAATTTCACCTTGTAGCGACTTGGAAGAAAATTCCTGTTTGTACATTGATCAGACAGATCGTGGAGAGGGAACATGAAAGCCTTGCTTTTGGAGAACTAGTCAAACGCGTTGTCGCAGAGCAAAGGTTAACAAACCTTCACTGACCTGAATACAGGTGCAATGAGCTTCCCTGGAGTTTTTAAATCAGAATCCAAACACAAACACAAACACGAATCTAAATCACTAAGCCGAACACAAACACAAACACAAATCCAAATCACTAAGCCGAATACAAACACGAATCCAAATACTAAGACGAATACAAACACGAATCTAAATCACTAAGCCGAATACAAATACAAACACGAATCCAAATACTAAGACGAATCCAAACCACGAGTTCTAACTCATGGCAAGAGGAGCATTGATTACTCTGCATTACTAAAAGTGGCATGGGTATAACTCTGCTCTCTTGCTGGAATTGTCGAAATACTGGAGGAGATGTGGATTTAATTTGTGTTGGTCAAACCAATTCCCAAGCCAAACACTTACAAGAATGGCTAGACAGTGGTGTTGACGAAGAAATAATTACTCTGAATGTGCGATCGCTTGATGGTACTTCACCCTACGAATATCTGCTATACAGCCCTAAAATCTCCCGCCGCAACGATGGACGGTTACGAGATCGGGATTTGAAGAAGTACCAGCACATTGAACTTGGGGGCTGGTGGTGTTCTGGTGTTGATCCTTTGAATAACTACGTTCTGATGATGTGGGGCTGTTTCAAACCCGACCATCCCAGACGCGATCGCCAAAAGATCCACAAGTTCATCAAGTACGAACATCCATATAAAGAACAGACACGCGCTTTCTTTTTGCGAGTGCCTAACAAAAGTTGGGTAAAAGTCTCAAACCGTCACGGCATACCCATCACCGAAGAAGACCTACAGCATCCTGGTGGTTTCTGGCATTGGGTTTGGAAACATAACGTACCAGTAACAATTGTTGAAGGAGCCAAAAAAGCTGCTTGTTTACTGTCGGCTGGCTACGCGGCGATCGCCTTGCCCGGTGTCAACAGCGGATACCGTACACCACAAGACGAGTACGGTACTGCAACTGGTAAGCCATCGCTCATTCCTGACCTGAAACACTTTGCCACAAAAGGCAGACAAGTTAACATTTGCTTTGACCGTGACACTAACCCCGAAACCGTTCAGCGCGTCAGAACCGCTATCAGTCGTATGGGACGGTTGCTGGTAAATGAGGGGTGTTCCTTGCGGGTGATTGATTTACCTGCTGGACAAGAAAAAGGAGTCGATGATTTTATCGTTGCCAAAGGACAAGATGCCTTTCACGCACTTTATAATACAGCTGAAGCACTCGAACTGTGGGAAATCAAGCTGTTTACCCTGCTGACCTACCCGCCATCTATCGCACTCAATCAAAGATTCCTGGGTCAACTTCTGGTTCCCGAAGGCGAAAAACTGATTATCCTCAAAGCTCCCAAAGGTTCGGGTAAAACTGAATGGCTGTCTGGTGAGGTGCAAAAAGCACACGACCAAGGGCGGCGAGTACTTATCATCACCCATCGCATTCAACTGGGTGAGGCGTTGTGCGATCGCTTCGGAGTTGATTACGTCAGCGAAATTCATACATCAGACACAGGCGGCTTGCTGGGATATGGTGTATGTGTTGACTCGTTGCATCAGGAAAGCCAAGCCAGATTTAATCCCAATGATTGGACGAATGATATTGTGATCGTAGACGAGTGCGATCAAGTTTTCTGGCACTTGCTCAACTCTGGAACCGAGGTGCAAAAGCGTCGTGTTGCCATCTTAAAGAATCTTAAACAACTGGTACAGAATGTTTTGGGCAGCGAACACGGCAAGATTTACCTGTCTAGCGCCGATGTGTCAGATAATGATGTCAAGTATGTTTTATCACTAGCTGGTGAATGTCGGGTTAATCCGTTCGTGATCGTCAACAACTATCGCCACAATGCTGGCAACTGTTACAACTACGGTGGCAAAAATCCCAAAGATTTAATTGCGGCATTAGATAGAGCGATCGCTAGTGGAGGACATCATTTATTATGTTGTTCTGCCCAAAAAGTTAAATCTAAATGGGGAACCCAAGCACTTGAAGAACGCTTTCGGCGCAAATTCCCCCATTTACGAATATTGCGAATTGACAGTGAATCTGTGGCTGACCCTTCACATCCGGCGTTTGGTTGTATCGCTCACCTCAACGAAATCCTCACCCAGTACGACCTAGTGATAGCTTCCCCAAGTTTAGAAACTGGTGTATCAATTGATATCAGAGGTCATTTTGATGCTGTTTGGGGAATATTTCAGGGAGTGCAGCCGGTTAACTCTGTACGTCAGATGTTGGCAAGACTACGTGAGACTGTTGACCGCCATATTTGGGTGAGAAAGCGGGGTATGGGAACTGTGGGTAATGGTTCTACATCGATGGGCGTATTGTTGGGCAGTCAACATACAGCAACACGGGCGAATATTGCGCTGTTGTCAGCTGCGGACAATGCGGATTTGAGTTACATTGACCAGAATTTTCAACCAGAATCGTTACAGACGTGGGGGAAGCGGGGATGTGTGATTAACGTTGAGATGAGGCGGTATGAAGAATCTGTGCTTGCGGGGTTGATTGAGGATGGCTACACAATTATTGATGTCGATGACATTGATGAGGATGAGAGCAAGGAAGTTTTAGAAGAAGTGAAGGCCGCTTCTGAACAATTGTATGCAACCGAATGTCAGGCGATCGC
>JAYGHB010000087.1:0-4030 GCA_034931985.1 Halotia wernerae UHCC 0503 | reverse complement strand
AAGCGTAAGTACTACCAGCAAGGAGAGAGGGCTATGAGGCTTATCCTATCTGCATTCTAGCCCTTTTTGTAGCCCCGCAAGATGTTGTTCACTATCATCAAAGTATTTGCCTCAAACATAATTTAACATTCAAAAAGATTTATTTTGATACCATTAAATTTATCTGCATTACTTTATGTTTCAGGCTACTCGTCGCCGTCTTGCTATTTGGTACACTGCTGTCACCGCTGTATTACTCCTACTATTCGCCAGTGGAGTGTATTTATATGTCCGTAGCACATTGGTTGAGCGAGTTGACGATACCCTCAATCATGTAGTGGAAATTGTAGAGCGTTCTTTGGTCATTGAGCCAGTTAACAATGAACCTGAGCAATTTCGCATTAATGTAGAAGCCAGTTTTCGAGATAATGCCGACACTGTAGAAGATGACCACATAGACTTAGAATGGTTCAGTCCTACTGGTAAGTTAATTTGGTCAACTTTATCGGAACCCCTAAATATTCCCATTCATGGCGATCGCACTGGTGAAACAGTTCGTGTAGTAAAGTCAGATAGGGAAATAGAAAGATGGGGAGATTCAGCACTTTTATTGCGACAAGTAACGCAGCGCGTGCAAGTTGGACGGCAGGTTTTGGGATATCTGCGTGTGAGTCATCCTTGGTTTGAAGTCACTAAACCTAGTCGCCAATTAATGATTGATTTAGCGTTAGGTATTTGGTTAATGGTAATTTCTGTAGCCGCAAGTGGCTGGTTTCTTTCGGGTAAAGCGATGGAACCTGTAGGCGAATCTTATCAACGCCTTAAACAATTTACCGCTGATGCTTCCCATGAACTTAGAAGTCCCATTGCTTTGATTCAAACTAATGTGCAAGTTGCTTTGGCTGATTTGGAGTTATCACAGACAGAAGCGACTACTTATGTAAACTATCGTCAACAGTTAAAGGTAGTGGAACGGCTAACCCAGCGTTTGGGTAAATTAGTCAATGATTTGCTCTTCTTAGCACGACAAGATAGTGGTATTAGTAAAGATAGTTTTTCACCTTGTCCCCTGGATGCCTTGCTGATGGAAGTGGTGGAAGAACAACAATTGTTAGCCACTGAAAAAAAAATCATTCTCACTTTAGACTTAGTTGATCCTCCCGCTTCCACAACTGACCCCGAATTGTTAGAAAATTGGTTCACCCTTGTAGGCAAATGGGATCAACTAGTGCGGTTGTTTACAAATTTGATTGGTAATGCGTTGCAATATACCCCAACAGGTGGAAGAGTAAATGTAGAATTAATGCGTATAGAAGCTAGTAATCGCGTTACTAGAATCCGTTACAGCACCGAACAGTTACAAATTAAAGTCAGTGATACAGGTATTGGGATTCCAGCAGAAGCACTCCCACGCTTATTTGACCGCTTTTATCGAGTAGATCCGGCACGTACCCACAAGACCAGAAATACAGCTACAGACAGTGCTACAGGTAGTGCTACAGGTTCAGGATTGGGACTAGCGATCGCTCAAGCTATTGTCGAACATCACCAAGGTCAAATTCAAGTGGAAAGCAATGTTGGCAAAGGCACTACTTTTATTGTCACTTTACCAATAACCCTTGAGTCTTAAATTAAATATTCAGTATTTGTTTCCTGTGACAGATGAAGATGAATAACTTTACATACTAAGTTAGATCATGAAGCTTGCAATATCGAGCCATAAATTGAAATTGAACTGTTAATAGTTTGATGTTACTACTCGTGAAACTGAGGTGAATGACACAAACTGTTAGCTTTAGCTTGGCAAAATGCATCTACGACAGAATTTTTGGAGGATTAGATGCCTATTAGTATTAGAAAAGATGTAGCTTACATTTTACTCAAAAAAATTAATGAAACTGGGCAGGGAATGCACGAGGTTGAGTTTAATGAAGCTGACTTATTAGGTCAAAAATTAACACCAGCAGAATTCTTGGGGCATTTAGATTACTTGAATCAACAGCATTATATTAATGCTGAGTTTACAGGTAATGCCTATGGTAAACAAGAAGATGTTCCTGATTTTATTAATCCGCAAGAGTTTGACATGAGAATTGCCAATACTTATGCGGCCCAAGATGGGCCTCTACCTCACTTAATTACCTTTAAAAAAGCTGAACTAACACAAAAAGGACGCAAAATGCTAGAAGAAATGGAAGCTAATCCACCAGAAAACTTACAGAAAGGCCCATCAGTTCCCATCGCTACAAAAGATATGCCTTTTTTAGAAAAGGTAATGGCCAAGAGTGGTCTGCCAGACGTTTATGATGCTAGAGATATCACAGAAGTAGTATATCGGGTAATGCGCGACTTGATGACTACAGAAGCCGCCGACCGAGTTGAAAGTGAACTGCACAAGCCAGCCGAGATTACTGATGATAAATCAGTGCAAATGGAAATCGCCGACTTGTGGCATGACACAAATCCGATTGTAGGATTTTTGAGCCGGGTGCGTCCACCTTGGCAAGGCCCTGGTATTTTTAAGATAGATAGCGATCGCTTTTTGTTTAGAGTGGCAAATGAAGGTGGTATGCCAACAAATGTAGACCGCGAACAAGTGGTTAAAGCGGTATTTTCTGCCACTAAAGATGAATTGTCGTCAGAAAGAATCCAAGAAATAGCAAGTTGGTTGCCTGATAAAGTTCTCCAGCTTTGGGAAGAAGCTTAACCTCTGCTAAAAGTAGCAGCTACATAAATAAGACGCGTAGCGGCTTCCTAAAGAGAAGGCCGCTTACGCGGGTTTAAAACCCCTAGTTTTCTGATAACTAATCTATTTTCCTCATGCTAAAGAATGAAATAATTTTATTTCAATTGGTATTATTTTCAAGTCTCTAGTTAGATAACAGCAAGAAATGTAATTGGTAAAATGTAAATCGTTAAGCCTGAAAGTAGTATTAAAAACAAATCTAACGGTACAGGCAAAATTTTAAATACCTAGACTTAATTTAATTCAAATTATAAATTTTTCAGAAAAAAAGCCTATATATTCTCAGGAGTAAACTAATGAATAATAATTATAGTTTCCCAAATTTTCGCAAGTATGCCGGCTTATTGGGGGCTATTTGCGGAGGATTACTAATTAGTGTGCCAGTAATCCCTAAAGCAGCAGTAGCACAGCAAACTACTTCTAAAGTTAACCCTTGTCCTAGCATTTACTATGAAGAACCACACAATAATCACGTTTTAACGCCGCGTGGATGCCCTCCTAATGCGCTAACTCGTAGATTAGCTGCTCAAGGGACTCTTCCCATGACTCCCGCGCCTACATCCTCATCTCCATATCAGGGAGGAATGAGTGTAGGCGGTGAAACTCCCCAATCAAGCACTCCAGGAATTAACCCTTGTCCTCGTATTTACTACGAAGAACCATTCAACAATCGGAATGTAGTACCTCAAGGATGTCCACCTAATGCTCATACCCAACAACTGCAAGAACAAGGATTTACTCCTGGTGTAGTTGTTCCGGTTAGCCCAGAAGTTTCTGTACCTCAACCACCTCTACCAAGTCAACGACAAACCGCCAGCACTAAGCTCGCGTTGGCAGATGGTAAGGTGAATATTAGATTAGTGAATGAGACAGGAGCTAATGTAACTTACCAAGTAATTGGTGACACACAACCCCGAACCCTAGAAGGTAAGTCAAATGTGATGCTGCAAGGTTTAAATGCACCAATAACATTGACGTTATACCGTAAAGATAGAGGACTGCTTCAGGTAATTCCCCAGGCTACTTCAACACCGGGAATGTTAGAAGTTAAACTAGATGAAACAACCGACCCAGGTATGGATAAAGGTAGTGTCAGGGTTCAAGAAGACGGTACAGTGTTCGTTAATTAGTAGTCCATAGTCCAAAAACAGAGTGTGAGGAAAATTACTATGCCCCATGCCCCATGCACCCTTTTATAAACTACTTGATCTTTTTTTAACTTTGGGACAAAGTAACCACTATCTTGAAAACCTTAACGGGTGACAACATGGCTAAACAGCTTGTTTCATAAGGGACAGAGCTTGA
>JAYGHB010000086.1:0-4270 GCA_034931985.1 Halotia wernerae UHCC 0503 | reverse complement strand
TTACCTCAATGGATTATTGTCGGTTTGAGCCACTTCAAAAACTGAGATGCTCCCCCCCCAAAGTCACCCTGACAGATGTACTCAGAGGTAAAGTAAATCCTGCTCAAGTCAAAGACCGAATTATTCTGATCGGGACTACTGCTCAAAGTTTCCGCGATTATATTCCTACTTCTTACATAAATGAGGATGGTTCTCACCAGGAAATCCCAGGGGTGATTTTGCAAGCACAGATGGTCAGTCAAATTGTAAGTGCAGTCAAAGATAAACGACCTTTATTATTCGTTTTGCCTGTTTGGGGCGAAGTTTTATGGATTGGAAGTTGGTCTTTGGTTGGTGGGATAATTGCTTGGCGCGATCGCTCAGGAATAGTTTTATTAATAGTTGGTAGCGGCGTAATAGGCATTTTATATTTGCTTTGCTTAATTCTCTTTTGCTCTGGCGTTTGGATTCCCCTAATTCCGTCGGTATTAGTTTTAGTAGTCACTGGCGGTACTATGGCGATTTACCTCAGATCACAACCAAGTCAGCGACAACTTGAGGTATAAATAACAATGAAATTATTTGTTTATAAGATTCAACTTTTCCTTGTTATCAGTTTCACATTTCTGAGCTATACACAAGTGCAGGCACAACTTAACCAATCATTGATATTTGCTGCACCACCCCCACCAGTAGACATTGGCGAACCAGGTAAGCGATCGGAAGCAGGGAGTCGCGGTTGCGGACAAAACATTAATCAGTCCTCGGCTGCTGTTTCTGCAAAGCAGCTCACAGCCTTAGTGCCTGTTTATTCAAAGTCAGAATTAGTATTTGCAACTGCGATCGCCGAACATCCGAGTTTTTGGTTTTATGTTCCTTACTCCTCGTCTTTAGCTTATGGAGAGTTTGTTCTAGAAGATGAAGCACAAAATCAGTCTATTTACAAAACTTCTTTGCCAAGCACACCAGGAGTAGTTAGCCTGGGTTTACCAGCAAAAGCAGCACCTTTAGAAATAGGTCAACGATATCGCTGGTATTTCAACATTTACTGTCAAAAAGATAACCAAATTATTGCGAATGTTGAAGGGTACGTAAAACGAGAACAACTAAATCCCACACTCAAAACTCAACTGGCAAAAGCGACACCAAGCCAGCGCGTAACTCTTTATGCTGCTCATGGTATTTGGTATGACGCATTAAGTACTGCTGAACAACTGCGTCGCACCAATCCACAAGATACTTCTTGGACAGCCCTGTTGCAAGCTGTTGGTTTAAATAATTTTGCAACTGAACCAAAACTAGAGTGCTGTAACCTAGAAAGTTAGTATTGAAGGGCGATCGCATTTACAGAAAAGTCAGCAATGTTTGACGACAAATAACTTTGCCTCTACGCCCTAAACTTAATATCAAAAGCTAACAAAGCGAAATTTTATATTATGCAGCAAGTCGATGCAACCGTATTGTAAGCCAATGCAATCGTATTGAAAGCCGATGCAATCGTTAAGATTACAGCCAATTACCTAGCAGAATATAGGATGCCCAAAACCTAGGACGCTTGTACTTGGGACTTTCTAAAAGAGCTAACTGAGCGCGACGCAGTGCTTCAGCTTTAGTCAACTTTTTATCTGCCAACTCTTGGTAAAATTTACTCATCAATATGGCAGTAGACTCATCATCTAAATTCCATAAAGAAGCGATCGTACTACGCGCTCCTGCTTGAAAAGCAACACCAGCTATTCCTAGTGCAGCTCGCGTGTCGCCAGCAGCGGTTTGACAAGCACTTAAAACAAGCAATTCAATTGCCTCTGGTTTGTTTTGCTCTAGAGTTCGTACTAAATTACTCAACTCATTGACATAAATGCGTTGATCCCAAGCGACGATAAATGTCTCCTCAGCCTTGGAACTAAATTGACCGTGAGTTGCCAGATGAACTATAGGGAAAGGTAGAGAATTAATGCGGTTTTGTAAAGACTTGCTGGTAAATTGTTGATTGAGAAGAATACTACTAGGTAACTCAGAACTGATTTGTTTTAGTTCTTGCTTCACATTTGGTAGTGCAGAAAATCCAAAACGAGGTTCACTCAATCCTGCAATTATTGCCTTTAAATCTTTCTGCAATGGTTTAGGTTCAATTAGTTGCAAGCTGGGAGTTAGTGCAATGTTATACTTCTCAACTAGATACTGCTTACCGTCGTAAACAGCTGCCATTGGGATATTCCGCAACCAAGTATCCAGTACAAACACTAAAGTCGGAGTTTTAGTTTCAGCTAAGGCAACTTCAGCAGGTTGAATCAGCCAGTTGTATACTTTTTGGGATAAAGACTGGACTTGTCGTAGTGTATGGGGTTTCGGTAAATCTTGCTGTAGTTGTTTTAAAGTCTTTTCTACTTCTTCTTGACTGACATTGGTAGCATAGTGCAACCAACGCTGTTGCGGCAAACGTAGAATTACTTCTAGTCGATCTGGCAAAATAAATGGATAGATGACTGCTGCTGTTGGATCTTGTTTTTTAGTCTGTAATCTATAATTCAAACAATTGTTGCGAAAAAAGTTGTTTAGTTCGACTATTTGCAGTGATTCTATTGTCTGGCTTGCTTTTTCTATATCTTGTTGGCTAGGTTGGGAATTTTGCCCTAGTTGCAAAAGTAACTCTACTAACTGTCGATACACTGGTTCAACTTCATCTTGAAAGGAAAACCTGACTTGTGAATTGACGGCAAATAAGTCATTGTGAAGAGCTTGGAGGCTGTTAACTGCTTCTGTGTAAGCTGCGATCGCTCCTTTAATATCTTCCCTTACTTTGAGCAAACGTCCCAATTGCCATTGCCATCGATAGGCGATATCTTTAGCATCAATAGCTTGAGCCATAAGCAAGGCTTGCTGGGTAAGGTTTTGGGCATCAGTCCACTGTTGAGTTTGTTCGTACACTCCACCCAAAACACCAACAGCATAGGATTCTGTACGTTTATCTTCCAAGCTTCTTGCTTGCTCAATAGCCACTGACAGTAGTTGAGCAATATTCAACCATGAAGGAGTATCGGCAGCGATCGTCTTTTTGTAAAGCGTCAGAGTTTGGGCAAAGTTGATGCGGGTAAAAATGGCTGTACGACTAGCGGGTAAATCACTCAGTTGAGTTTGGATTTGAGACGACAACGCCGTTAAAGCTGAGAATTGTTTGGTTTCCAGTAGCAATTTCAGTTGATTAACTTGAGCTTGGATGCGGGTAGTTACTGAAGTAGCAGCCTTGGCAGATTGTCGGTAAAATTCTATAGCTGCTGGTATATCTTGCTGGGCGCGGGCTGTGTTGCCTAAACTGAGTAAAATATCACCTACTGCTTGCTGATCTGGCAACGATGCAGCTACTGCTAGACTTTGCTGTAATATCTGCCGAGATGTTTTTAAATCTCCTGTAATTTGTATTACGTTACCGAGACTCCGCAACCCTGTGACTTTCAGGGGTGAGTTGGGTTGGTTTTGCAGAATCTGGATACTTTCTTTTAAAGTCTTCTCAGCTTGCCGATAAAATCCCAACGTTTGTAGAGCTTGAGCTTGGTTGATGCGATTACGAACAATCGAGTTATTATCATCTATTTTTTGATAAATACTAGCTGCCTGTTGCCAAGTATAGAGGGCATCTTCAGCTTTGCTTTGAGTTAATAGTAAGCGACCTTTAATATCTAATAGTTGAGCTAAGACTTGAGAACTATCTGGTTGAGTTTGTAATAAATTCAGACTTTGAGCGTGAAGCGAAGCTATCGCATTGCGAATCGCATCTTCTGCTTCAGCCCACCGTCCCAATTGCTGATAAGCTAATGATAAATTGCCCAAGGTCATAGCTTGTCCTAGTTGATCTTTCTTGGCTTTGAATGCAGAGATAGCTTGTCGCCAAAAAGTAGCCGCTTGGGCAAAGCGTTCGGCTTCATAATCCTTTCTTCCTTGTTCTACCAAGTTTTGGGCATCGGGTAAGCTTTGAACAATAAAATTTTCCGCTGTATTATGGGCGAAAGTGGGCGGCAAAAATCCTGCGCTCAAAAACATAACCAAAAACAGCAATACACTTACAAGGCGTTTGATTTTGCGAAATCTCGATTTTTTTCTTACCATTTTCTTAGCCTTGGTAAAATGGGCAGTGCAATTTGCTACGTCAAACCCTTTACTTTTGGCAACTAGCAGTGTAGAGAGCATTAGCTGTAAGAGTCACATTGCCGTTGGCATCAATCACCCAATTCTGAGCTTCTACAATAGACATCTCCAAAATAGTATATTTTGTGGTACAAGAACATCATGAGAA
>JAYGHB010000085.1:0-5289 GCA_034931985.1 Halotia wernerae UHCC 0503 | reverse complement strand
ACTACTAGTGTCCCTTGTTGCCCTTTGCCTTTTTCAGTGGTGGTAACGGTGAGAATGCCGTTCAAGTCAAAGTCAAAGTGAACCTCGACTTGAATGCCTCCTGCTGGTTTAGGTGGTAAGTTCTCGACTCTAAAGGAACCTAGGGGAACATTTTCTTCAGCAACCGCGTTTTCTCCCTGAAAAACTTCGATTTCCACCGCTTCTTGTTCGTCTAAGAGGGTGGAATAAACATGAGAGCGAGAAACGGGAACAACGCTATTGCGGGGAATAATAACACTAAAGTAACCTGGTATAATACCCATTGGTGTAGGTACAGCCGCAGCAATGCCCAGAGAATGGGGAATCACATCTACAAGAATGGCATCCACGGATTCACCTACCAGTACCCCAGCTTGCAAAGCTGCTCCTAGCGCCACACAAAGGTCTGGTTGAATGCCATCAGTGGGAGTTTGTCCCAGATGCTCTTGGATCATTTGTTGCACTAGAGGGATGCGTGTAGAACCGCCAACTAGGATAATCCGGTCAATCTCTTCGGGTTCCAAGTTGGCATCTGTGAGGGCGCGGTCAATTGCCTCTAAGGTTTCTGCCAATAGTGGGCGAATCGATTTTTCAAAATCTGCCCGCGCTACTTCTGTCTCTAGATGTAGTGCAGTCTTGCCTTTACTACCCAAAAAGGCTTCTCGAATTGTGGCAAAGGCGTGGGAACTCAGGTCAATTTTTAACTGCTCTGCTGCTCGCAAAAGACGCGCCTGGGTAGCCGCATCATCTGGCACATCGACACCATGCTGTTTGCGGAATAAATCTGCCAGATACAGTTGCAAAAGTCTGTCGAAATCGTCTCCACCCAAGCGGTTATTACCATGACTAGCTAGTACTTCCGTGACTTCACCCGTAATTTCAACTATCGACACGTCAAAAGTACCACCTCCCAAGTCATAAACTACAACTCGTTCTGTCTCTTCGGAGCGCAAATCATAAGCTAAAGCTGCCGCCGTTGGTTCGTTGATAATTTGCAGTACCTCCAAACCAGCGATCTCGCCAGCAGTTTTAGTTGCCTGCCGTTGAGCGTCCGTAAAGTAGGCTGGAACCGTAATTACTGCTTGGGTTATTGTTTCTCCTAAAGCATTTTCAGCCCGTTGTTTCAGGGCGCGGAGAATAATAGCGGAAACTTCATGAGGTAAATATTCTTTATCTCCTAAAGTGGTTTTGTGGTCAGTTCCCATCCAGCGCTTAATTGACTTTACGGTGCGTTCAGGAGCCGCAGCATACTGACGGAGCGCTTCTCGTCCCACCAGCAGTTTACCCGTATCATTAAACCCCACACAGGAAGGTAAAATCAGGTCGCCATCTTCTCCTGGTAATACCCGCACTTGTCCGTTTTCGACAATCGCCACTTCGGAATTTGTTGTGCCTAAATCAATACCAACTGCTTTCATAAAATTCAAAGTTTAAAAGTAAACTGCACTAATTTCCCCAGTCCAAGCGTCCCTAATCAAGAGTCCCCTGTGCCGCTACAATCACCTGTGCTTCCCTCAGAACGCGTTCGCCCAAAAAATAACCCCGTACTACTTCCTGAATTACGGTATTGTCTGTAACATCTGTTCTGGACTTACGTCCCACAGCATACATTGTCTGGGAGTCAAAGGGTTTGCCCTGTGCTGCAATGGGAACAACACGCCTTTGTCGTAGTAACTCTAAAAGAGATCGCCTAATTAACTCCACACCCTGTTGATTGCTGGTTAAAATTTCACTTAAATCTGATGATGTTAGTGATTTTTCAGACACTGTGAACTGAGCTTCCTTGCCAGTAAACCACTGTCCTAGTTTCTCCCAGAAGCTTTTTTGTGTTGCTGGTTTTTGTTTTGAGGTAGTAGATAATGCTTCTATTTCCTCTTGCCAGTAAGTACAAGCCTGATCTAAAGCATCCAGGATACCCAGCAAATCTTTTAGCAGTTTCTCCTGCTGCTGCTCAAATTGTCCCCATGCCTGTTTTTGGCTTTCTTCCAGACGTATTTGCAACTGTTCTTGCTCTGCGCGAGTTACTGACAATGCTTGCACCAGAGCATCTTGAGTAGAACGCAATAATTTACCCTGTTGCTTAACTTCATGGCGTAGAGCAGTCCATTCTGCCACCATTTGATAGGGGTCAAAGGAATTAGCAGATTCTGGTGCTTCATCCAAATACTCAAGGAGTGGTTGTTCTGAGTGTAAATAATCTAGAAATTTGGCAAATAAAGCTTCATTTGTCATTTGGCAAATTTTTTACTGATAACTGATACCTGTTCATTGTTAAAATGTGGCACGAATTAAATCATCCAGGCTAACTTCTAGTTGAGCAACTGCTTTTTCTCGCACCTGTTTTAATAACTCTGGGTTCAATTCTGCTGACAGAGGACGAATTTTTAATAAATCTTCATCTTGAGTTGTCTCTCCTTTACGAAGTGCCTCGTAAGCTCCTCGAATTGCCTTAAACTCTTCTGGATAAGTATGAGCGGGAAATTCACGCAGCTTGGCATGATACGCCGCTTTAATTTGGGCGCTTGTTGCTCCTGGAGAAATTCCTAATTGTTCGTAGTGGTCAGTCATAAAAAGTGCTGAGTGCTGAATAATTACCTTTTGCCTCCTTTAAAACAATTCCTGAAAACCTCCTTTTCTTCTACCCTTTCGTTTTTTAGGCGCAGGCGGTAAGTTTCTAAAGATAAAATCTAAGTCTGGCTCCTCTTCATCTTCATCCTCATCTTCTTCATCTAAGAAGTTAGGCATACTGTTTAACATCTTTTGCTTGAGTTCTGGAAGCATTCGTTCAAACTCAGCTTTGGGAATTTTGTTGCCAAATAATTTCTGAAGCATCCCTGATAATAAGTCATCAATATTTGACATATTTAGATTGTCAAAATTCTCTGGGTCTGGCATTATGCTAGTCGCTTCTTGAGCAAAGAGAAACGCCTGTTCTTCCCGAAATGCTTGTAATGCTTTGGCATCTTGTAGGCGACGGGCTAATTCAAATCCCTCTTGCTTCAATTGTTCGTATTTGGGGTGATCAATGTGGTAGGTAGTGGCTCTAGCTAATAGCAGCAAAGGATTTTGGGGTTCCCAACGTAGTGCTGATTCCAAGGCAGGTACAAGAGTTGTAATCTCGCCAAAACGGCGCACCTGGAGTTGAATATTTGCCAAAGCATTTCCTGGCTGGGGCATGGTGTCGAGGTAGGTACGCACAGGAAACTCTAGTTTTTGAGGACTACTTTCTTTGACAGCTAAGATAACTAAATGAGCAACTCTCGCTTCTGGGTGTTCTGTTGATAGGTTGAACAATTTTTGCAGATACTGATTTGTTAAAGCGGCGATGCCTTTTTCACGTTTGGAGAAGAGGTGGATAGAAAGAGAAATCGCCTGCAATACAGGAATTTGTTCTTGACCAGATAATTTTTGCAACAGAGTGTCCCATGCTTCGACTGCTGCTTTTTGGTGTAATGAAACTCGACCGCCGGAATTGGGCGGACTTTGTACTGCATTCACGAATATCTGACAAGCACGTATAGCAGGATCTTTTTTATCTTCTGTCTGCACCAGACGGCTAAATAAGGGATAACTTAACGTAGATAGAGCATCCACCCAAGGCAATATTTCCACTTCAGTTTCAATACTAAAGTCGCCAAAGTGCTTGCCAAAACGGCGACGGGCTTCATTAAGTGCTTGTTTGTCTCCTAGTTCCTCCCAACAAGCAAGCAAGGCAGCGTAAATTTCTTCATACCGACATCCGCCTTCAATAGCTTGGGTAATCAGTGAGATCGCTTCAGTATAATTTTCCTCCAATGCCGCAATTAGTCCCTTGCGCCCCAATAATTCTGGCGATGTAGGACAGATGCGTTCGGCTTGTTGCAAAGCTCCCAAAGCGGCGCGCGTGCGATCTATTGCCATATAAGCATCTGCCATCCAGCAGTGCAGATGAGCTAAGGTTGGTTTTAAGCATGTATCTGGCCATTCTTGCGGTTTTTGTTTTCCTGACTGTTCCAACCACCGTAAAAGTTGAGTGATAACACGTGGGCGTTCTTTGTCAGAATCATTAGCGTCTAAGACTTCTAACAGGTTGACTGCCAACTGGGGGTTGAAGGGTTTCTCTGTTAACAAAGGCTGCCAAAATAGCTCTGCACATTCTGCTTGTCCTTGATTCAGTGCTTGTTGACCTGCAAGAGTAAATAGTGATTGACGCAGGTTCTTTAGTTCCAAGAAGCGAGTTGAACGCCGTAGCATCTGTAGCAACACATGGGCAGCATCATGATGGTTGTCACTATCAATTAGCTGTACAATCGCCAATGCTGATAGTGCATCTTGGATAACTGGATCTTCTCGTTCCAAATTCCGGGCTTCTAGGGGTGGAAGTCCTGTCTTTGCCTGTTGGGCAGTTGCCAATCGCTCTAAAATTGGATGTTCCAAATACTTTGGTTTGCCGAAGGTGTATCTAGATGACTGCAACCCCAAAAGATTAGCGGCTGTGTTCCAATTACCACTCACTTGCTGGCTGTAAATAATCCAAGCAATTGGTAAATCTCCTGGTGT
Source organism: Halotia wernerae UHCC 0503 (assembly GCA_034931985.1). GTDB lineage: Bacteria > Cyanobacteriota > Cyanobacteriia > Cyanobacteriales > Nostocaceae > Halotia > Halotia wernerae. The sequence continues at coordinate 732 of JAYGHB010000085.1, read as the reverse complement.
GATCGGGCGCTTAATTTTTTGAAAAGATATCAAAGCGGCTTCTGGTTGTCCATGCTTGAGAGCTAGCACTCCGCTTACCCAGTGGAGTTGGGCAGCGCTAAACCGTTTGGATTGTTCGTTGATTAACTGTTCAACTGTGGCGGTATCTCCTTTGAGCAATAGGAGCTTGAGATAACAGATGCTGTAGTCTTTGGTGAGGTTGTCTGCCTCAAAAGCATCACGGAGCAACTTAACAGCTGCATCCAATTGATTCAATTCCAGCAGACATTTAGCTTGCCAGTAGTGAGCTTCTCCTACTAGACCCAAAGAAAGAGCGCGTCCAAAAGATTTTTCTGCCTGTTTAAAATCTGGCTTTTGGAATTCCTGCTGGCCCCGCAATAACCAAATCTCTGATTCTTTGGGACTGAATTTAATCTCAGGGTGCGTTCGCTGAATTTTTTTGATTTCTTCCAATGCCTGCCGATATTTTTTCTGCTTCAGCAATTCTTGTAGTTGCATCCCAAAGGAGTTTTCAGTCAGCTCTGTCCCTGTGCTAGAGACGTGTTGTTGTGAGCGCTGTTTGGACTGATGTTTAGCCACTGGACTTTCTTCCTGATTATTTTCTGATTTTCCCCCTCATAGTCAAGGGTGGCTTTAACTACTCTGTTAGTTTCAATATTAGTGTGGCAATCCCATGAATTTTACAAGCCGTTGTAAGGTTTCTCCCTGAATGCTTTTATCCTCGCCAAAGCC
>JAYGHB010000084.1:0-5569 GCA_034931985.1 Halotia wernerae UHCC 0503 | reverse complement strand
TTCTCAAATTATTGCTACGTCTCATCTTGACCTGCCTTGTCACCCGTTAAGCTTGTAACCTGAGTTTCCGGTAGGTCTTAATCCATAGCGATTACACAAAATTCGTAATTGCTGGATTGTCAGCAGTTCAAGTTCGGTACGAGTGAACATAAAATAGAATTACCTCTTGATAAAAGTGGTATCGGTGGTATACCAGTTTTCCAGACAAATATCACCACCGATTTAAAACTTTATTCGATTGCTAGCAATCGATTCAAGCTATATTTACGTTTCTACATAAATGCCTAACCCAAGAGGAACACCTGAAAACTTAGAACCGGGAAAGAGAAAAGGTGAGGAACCGTTAACCGAACAAGTTAATTTACGTGTAACCAAAACGATGAAAGAGGAGATACAAAAAAAAGATGACCCTCCCGAATTTTGTAGGAGGGCTATACAAAAAGCTTTAGATGAAGAGAAGTAGAGGTGTGTTGTCTGTAAGAGTTGAACTAAATTACAACATAGACATAGTAAGGAATACAGACAACAAAAAACCTATGCCCTATGCCCCATACCCTATGCCCCATGCCTCCTTTCTTCTTCATTGACGTGCTATTGTGAGGTTGTTTTGCATGAGCAGTAACAATTAGTACTAATTTGCATCTACCTTAAAAGGAACACAGTCATGAAACTGACAAAGATCAGGCTGTACGATTTGGCTGGATCTGAGGACGATCGCCGTTTTAGCCCCAACTGCTGGCGGGTGCGTCTAGCTCTACTTCATAAGAAATTACCGTTTGAAACTATACCCTGGCGATTTACTGAAAAGGAAACTATTGCTTTTTCAGGACAGAGTAAAGTACCAGTGATAATTGATGGTGAACAAGTTCTTTCTGATTCTTGGGCGATCGCAGAGTATCTGGAAAAGACTTACCCTGACAATCCACCACTGTTTGATGGATTGATGGGGAAAGCTTTGTGCCGATTTGTCACTGATTGGGTAGAAGCGGTACTTAATCCTGAAATTATTCGGTTGGTAATCACAGATATTTATTCACACCTGCACCCAAAAGACAAAGACTACTTCCGCAGAACACGAGAAGAGTTATTTGGTAGAACCTTGGAGGCTTTATCTGCTGATCGCGACGAACGAGTTATAACTTTTAGCGATCGCCTTGAACCACTGCGTAGAACCCTCCAGCATCAGTCATTTCTGGCTGGAGAAGCACCAGCTTGGGCAGATTATGTAGTGTTTAGTTCTTTGCAGTGGGCACGCTGCATTAGTCCATTTTCTTTACTTGTAGAAAATGACCCTGTGTTTAGCTGGCGTGAGCAGATGCTTGATACTTTTGATGGAGAAGCACGCCAAGCGATCGGGTATTCCTGTTGAAATATTGTTCAACAATTTACTCAGGTAAGTTATTCCTCTAAAGATGATTTGGAGGAAAAATTTGTAAATGTCTGCATTAGATTACCTTTAGGTAATTGCGTAATATCAGTACGTTGCAAACCCAAGCCAAACAAATAAATTGGCAAGTCCCGTGACACAATTTGACATCAAGCGTATTCTTAGGTTTAGCCTCTAATAGGTAAAATTGTCATGGCTGTTTGGTTTCAGAAGAAGTTACTATTTGAATAATGGTTGTAATCATCGCAGATAATATGTTTATCAGGTTTGCTACCCAAAATATTAACCAAACTTGATATGTAGAATTTGAAGAACCTTAAAGTATTACGAAAATAAGTTGAGGATTAGCAGATGAAATTTGGAATTGATATTGGTCATAATGCTCCTCCAGATAGTGGAGCTAGAGGATTAAGATTTGAAGATAATTTAACTGAAGAAGTAGGTAATAAAGTTATATCTAAGTTAAAAGATTTGGGACATCAAGTAATATCATGCAAGCCAGACAGGGCTGGATCAGTACGCGATTCACTGACAAAAAGATGTGATACAGCTAATGCCTCAAGAGTGGATATTTATGTTTCCATTCATTTTAATGCTTTTAACGGACAAGCTAATGGCACAGAAGTATTTGCAACTAGTGAAAATGGGAGAAAAATAGCAAAGCCTGTATTAGATGAAATTGTCAAGTTAGGATTTTTTAATCGTGGCGTTAAGAGTGGCTCTCACTTATTTGTTCTGAGAAACACAAATATGCCTGCGATTTTAGTAGAAGGTTGCTTCATCGATTCGTCAAAAGATATGAAACTATATGACGGTGAAGCACTTGCTAATGCGATCGTCAAAGGCTTAACTGGTCAAGTGCCTAGCACTCCTGTTAATCCCGTCCCTGATGATGAGCAGAATACAGATACCTCAGTACTCAGACTACAAAAAGCCTTAAATCGACTCAAAATAACTGATAAATACGGCAAGCCTCTGGTAGAAGATAACCTCATGGGCGGGACTACAAAATCTGCAACAGAAAAAATTCAAACTGTTTTTGGGATTCCTGCCGATGGAATCGCCGGCGAAACGACATGGAATGCAATTAATTTGATTGTAGCGAAACGAATCGTCAGGCCTAATCATGCTGGTGGCCCTGTAGTTAGATACTTACAATATCGTGTGGGTGTTGAGGTTGATGGTGTTTATGGCCCCCAGACAGAAGGGGCAATTAAGACATATCAAAGGCAGAATGGTTTGCTTGCCGATGGGATTGTAGGAGGAATGACTTGGCAGAAGTTGATTGGTTAACTTAGCTAACCATAAAATTTGCTGCTACTGCGATCGCTACATTGATCGGCAGCTTTGATGAATAATTTCCTGTGGAGCTAGGAATTTAATGGTAGATTAAATCCTCTACTCAAATTCCTCTCCATATTCAAGAAAATACTCACAAATGGATTAAGAGAAATTATGAACGCTTACAAGAAATACATCACCATTACAGATCCAAAGCAAGTTATATTATCTGATTTACCTTTTCAAGCAGGACAGCGAGTAGAAATAATTATCTTAGCTGAGGATAACCTAAAATCAGAAATCCGTAAAAAGCTAAGAGATTTATTTGATAAAACACATTTACTGCCAGGAGTTCAAGATATTACAGAAGCAGAAATAGCAGCAGAAATTGAAGCTTACAGAAGCGGCGAATGAAAGTTATTATTGACACAAATATTTTGGTTTCTGCTGTACTGAAGGGGAGAATACCAAGAAAAGTTATTCAGTTTATTGTCGAGAATCCTGACTGGGAATGGATAGTTTCCGAAGAAATTATCGTAGAATATAAGGATGTATTAAGTCGCAGTAAGTTTAAGTTGACAGATGAAGTTCTATTTGAATGGTTTGAAATTATCGATACATTGATCACACTAATCGATGTTAATGTAGAAATTGATTTCCCTAGAGACAGAAAAGATGCTAAGTTTTTAGCGTGTGCGATGGCAGGAGATGCAGATTTTTTGATTACAGGTGATTCTGATTTTAATCAAGCACAAAATTTGGTAAATACCACAATTATTTCTGTGTTTTTATTTAACAAGTTAGTTTGTGATGTAGGGAGTGAGTACTTAGGTTAGAGTCAAAATTTATTTCCTATTTTCTAATATCCCACCCCCTACTCCCCGCTGCTTAGAGATTGCTTTCAATTAATTGGCGATATTCACTCTTTTGCTTCACACCTTTAACTTCCTTCAACAAATCTTGATTTTTGAAGAATTGAATTGTTGGTGTCCCAGTCACATTAGCATTTTCGGCAATATCGCGGTCTTTGTCGATGTCAATTTCTACAAAGTGGATTTTGCCGTCAAACTCATCCACCACTTTATTGAGAATAGGTTTGAGGGTATGGCAAGGGCCGCAACCAGGGGAAACATATTTGACAACAAGTAGGCGATCGCTTTCATGGAATAATTTCCGTAAAGCATAACCTCCCTCATGGCGCGTTGCTTGTAAATTAAATCCAGCTTCCTCCTCAGCTTCAGTTTTCTTAGCAGTTGGCTGATGTTCTAATTCATTAACTGGAGTTTCCGGCTGTTGATGGAACTCCTGAATTGAACCAGTGGAAGACAACCAGCGTTCAGCTAGCATCGCCGCCATACAGCCAGTACCAGCAGCTGTAATTGCTTGACGAAACTCATGATCTTGTACGTCACCAGCAGCAAAAACGCCCTCTACACTGGTTTCTACAGTCCCGTGCTTGGTGACAATGTAACCCACTTCATCTAGTTCTAGTTGTCCTTTAAATAGTGAAGTATTGGGAGTGTGACCAATGGCGTAGAATAAGCCTTTCGCGTGCAGTTCGCTTTCTTCACCAGTTTTATTGTTGCGGACTTTCACTCCGCTCATGTGACCATCACCGAAAATATCCACAGCTTCTGTATTCCAATGCACTTGGATTTTTGGGTTACTCAAAACGCGGTCTTGCATAGCTTTAGAAGCCCGCATTGCGTCAGAACGTACTAATAAATTGACCTTCGAGCCGTACTTAGTCAGGTAAATTGACTCTTCCGCCGCCGAGTCACCAGCACCAATTACAGCCAGTTCTGCACCGTGGAAAATTGGTGTCGCACCATCACAAATTGCACAAGCGGAAATTCCCCGACTCCAAAATTCATGCTCACTAGGTAAACCCAAACGTTTTGCGGTTGCACCAGTGGCAATAATCAGGCTGTTGGTTTTAACTTCCCTTTCATCTGAGCGCACAGTAAAAGGACGCTGGCTCAAGTCAACTGATATAACATCCTCAGTATATAACTCAGCCCCCCAGCGCTCCGCCTGCGCCTTCATCTGATCCATTAATTCTGGCCCCGTAATACCTTGGGGAAATCCCGGAAAGTTCTCTACTTCTGTTGTTGTCATCAGTTGTCCACCAGGCAAACCTCCCGCTTGGAAACCTTCAAATACAACGGGTTTTAGGTTAGCTCGCCCTGCATAGATGGCAGCTGTATACCCTGCTGGCCCAGAACCGATAATTACCAAGTTTTCTACAGTCGGGTTAGCCATAAAACTTAAACGTACTCATAACGACTACGTTTAATATAGCAAACTCTGACTAGTTTTGCCAGTGCCAGATGCGATCGCTGATTTAACGAGCTGCTACAGGAAAATGTGGGTGCGATCGCCAAGACAGTCGCAGTGAAAGTGTTGGGTGATTAAATTTATGTTATTCAGGCTGTTGTTGCAGAGATTTTCTGATAGTTTCAACATCTAGTTCTAGCAACTCTGCTATTTCTTGAATACTCATACCTTTATCAACACATTTGGGGACTAATTTCAATTTAGTTTCTAGTTCTGTTTCCGGCTTTGTCTTTGCTAAGATGCTTTGGTACAAGCGAGTTTTTGTAAATCCATCTAAATCCAACATGGTTTCAATCTCCTCTACGCTAAGATTGGGAAACTTATAAAATATAATGGCTTGGATAAATGCTAACACTTTCTTTTGCAGATGCTCATCAGTTAAGTTCTCTTTCGCTTGATTAATTAACTGTTGGGCTAAGGAAGTAGCTTGTGTTGGTGTTTCTACAAATAATTTAGCAATTCCTATACCCAAGGAGTTATCAGTATTAGTAGAAAGTTCATTTAAATAAATTAGGACTTACGCACGCTCTACCAATTCTTCTCTACGAGACGCTGCGCGTTGGC
>JAYGHB010000083.1:0-5850 GCA_034931985.1 Halotia wernerae UHCC 0503 | reverse complement strand
GTCCTACTTATCCTGACTGATTTTCGCCCTCTTTGCAAAAAACTGGGATGCTCCCTATTGCTTGTATGTTAGCAGCCAAATTAGCAGGAGAAAGTTGGCGTGAATCAGCAACTATTGGTGCTTTGATGAATGCTGGTGGTTTGATGGAGTTAATTATCCTTAATATTGGTCTAGAGCAAGGTATGATCACCCCTACTTTATTCACTATCATGGTAATTATGGCAATTGTGACTATACTCATGGCATCGCCATTAGTTGCCGTTTTATTACACGGCACAAACTCTGAAAAATCCCTCGTTTAAGCTAATTTCAACAGAAAAATGAGTGCTTATCACTAGATATTAATTACTTGGCACTGGAGCAAATATCTACATTTAAACTTTGGTTATCATTGCCGATTTGCTTGTAGTAGTGCTTAAGCGCTACTACTGCAAACCCTATATCCAAGTTACTGAAATATCTATGTTTATATTGCTAATTTGTCTGTTATTATCTCGTAATCTCCTAAATTCAGAGAAAGTTGTGATTGAATACTATGGTGATATAGTAACAACCGTTAATATCTCCAACAAGTACAAATGAACATTATTTGTTGCTCAAAAGGTTGACAATTTCTAGTGATTTAAACAATCATCTTAGGAAAACCAGATAGTCGCTTGCGAGGAAATTATGCACATAGTTGTTCTTGTTCTGGTTGAAGTGTTGATTGTTATTGGACTTTCACGTTTAGTAGGACTAGCATTCAAGTCAATTAAGCAACCACTGGTAATTGGTGAGATTGTCGCTGGGATTATGCTCGGCCCATCTTTATTTGGTTTAGTTGCTCCTGAAATAGCCGCTACCTTATTCCCACCAGAAACTATTCCTTTTCTTAACGTTTTATCTCAGGTGGGGCTGATATTTTTCATGTTTTTGATTGGGTTAGAGCTAAATCCTAAATATCTCAGCGGCAACTTACAAGCAGCTATTCTGACTTCTAATGTCAGTATTATTGTGCCGTTCTCTTTAGCGACTGTTTTATCTTTGCTGCTTTATCCTTTAGTTTCCAATGCTAGTGTTTCATTTACTGCCTTTGCGCTATTTTTGGGGGCAGCAATGTCAATTACTGCCTTTCCAGTATTAGCAAGAATTATTACTGAGAACAATTTGCAAGGAACACGCTTGGGGACATTAGCGTTAACTTGTGCAGCAGTAGATGATGTCACAGCTTGGTGCTTATTGGCAGTTGCGATCGCAGTAGCTCGGACTGGCAACTTTGCTGGTGCAATACCTACAATTATTGAGAGCTTAGTCTATATTGGCTTCATGCTCACGGTGGGACGTTGGTTTCTTCAGCGTCTAGCCATTTACTACCGCCGCACCGGACGACTTAGCCAGTTAGTGCTAGCCGGAATTTATATGGCAGTGGTTGCTTCTGCATTGATTACCGAATTTATTGGCATTCACCTCATTTTTGGGGCGTTTTTGTTGGGAGCCGCAATGCCCAAAAATGCAGGCTTAGTTAGAGAATTGGCCGTAAAGACTGAAGATTTTGTCTTGATATTTCTGCTGCCGATATTTTTTGCCTACAGTGGCTTGCGGACGCAAATTGGCTTGCTGAACCGTCCGGAATTATGGCTGTTATGTGCATCGATTTTAGGAGTGGCGATCGCAGGTAAGTATGTTGGTACTTATGTCGCGGCTCGCTTCAGTGGCATTAATAAGCGCGAAGCCTCAGCACTCGGTTGGTTAATGAATACTCGCGGCTTAACGGAACTGATTGTACTGAATATTGGTTTAGAGTTAGGCGTAATTTCGCCATTACTGTTTACCATGCTGGTAGTTATGGCATTGGTTACAACATTTATGACTTCGCCGCTACTGGAGTGGACATATCCGAAAAAGCTGATCAAGTTAGATATGGTGGAACCGGAACCGGAAGTAGAAACAGGTACGGTTACTACAAGTAGCGAAGCTGACGTTAGTCCCTACCGGATTTTAGTACCAGTAGCTAATCCCAGTACTCAAAAAGGTTTGGTGCAGTTAGCAGTAGCGATCGCTCTCAACGATCAGCAAGCCGCCGTTGTTAATCCTCTCAGCTTGATTGAATTAGAAGAAGACTATGCCTTTGAGAGTACGCCAGTTGAAGCTAACAGATTAATTGTTCAGCGTCGGCAACAGTTAGAAGAATTAATTAATACTCTAGAGCCGCCAACAATCCGCTCTTATGTGCATCCCATTATTCGCATTTCAAATAATGTTGCCAGAGAAACAGCAGAGATTGCCAAAATTGATCAACCTGATCTAATTCTTGTCGGATGGCATCGCCCAGCTTTTAGTAATAATCGCTTAGGTGGACGAGTAGGGCAAATTCTTAGCAATTCACCTGTGGATGTCGCAGTATTTGTAGATCGAGGAGGCGAACGATTAGAAAGTTTGTTGGTTCCCTACTCTGCAAATATCCATGATGATTTGGCATTAACACTGGCTCTGCGACTACTGATCAATCATGATACCTGTATGTTGCAAGTTTTACAGGTAGTAACAGAAAATTACATTCAAGATGAATTGAGCTATGAGTTACATACCATGTTGGAACAATTACCGAGTAGTGTCCGCGATCGCATTGAAATCAAAATTGTTAAAGCAGCAGAGCCAATCCAAGCTGTAGTCGCCGCCTCAGAAGGGGTTGACCTGACTATTGCTGGTACTAGCCGCACCTGGGGTATCCAGCGTCAAACTTTAGGACGATATACAGATGCGTTGGCTATACAATGTCGTTCTTCGCTGCTGATTACCCGCTGCTACAGCCAAGTTACCTCTCACCTCGCAACAATCCTTTCTGAGGTTAATACTCCAGAATCAACAGTTAATAACTGAAAAAATGAATAATTTCAACTTTAAATCCCTAGCCTTCTATGGAGTGGCAATAGGTTCAGTTTTACTGTTGTTTAAAGCTGTCACTGCCTATGGAGAAAACAATCTCAAGGCTTCTACTATGATTGGCGATCGCTACCGTCTCACGTTGACTGAAAATGTACCGAATTGTGAAAAATCAAACCCCCTGATGTTAAATATTCAGCAATCGGGTATTTACTTGAATGCCTCTTTATTGGCAGCAAATATCAACGCAGATACGGAAAATAAACTTTCGCTCACAGGTAGCTTGAAAAATCAACAGTTGAATTTATCCGGCAAAATTGACAGAGACATCCTTTGTTATGTCTCTGACTCCCGCAAAGATCGTCAAAAATCAGTCATAATCCAAATGCAACTTCAAAATCAAGCTCAGATTACAGGTCAATTAAGAGTTAATGGTATTCCACAACCTCTAAGATTTACCGCCATACGACAAAAAGCCCAGGAACAAACACAGAAATTACAAAGCCATTAAAATACGGACAACTTGTGAAGAATAGCAAATAGATGATTCCTTTTGCCTGTTACTTTTTGACATTGGATTATCCATAAACTAATGATTGCAAAATGTCTGATTGCTCAAGATATTTAAGAGATCAAAAATAATGTACAAAGCACTAACGACTAGACAGTTTTTCCAATGGAGTCAGTGGCTTTTTAGCTTGAGCTTGTATGCAGCAGTTACTCTTGAAACTGGTAGCAGCACTGCCGCACCATTAGCAAAGTTGAATGATTGGCGCTTTAATCCAAAGGCTGTGCAACTAGAAATTACCCTCTCAGCAGGTACAACCCCCCGCTACTTTTACCTTTCTCAACCCCCTCGTCTGGTTGTAGATTTGCCAGACACCAAGTTAGGTTATGTCTCTACTAATGAAAATTATGCTGGAGCAATCCAAAGGATTCGTGTTTCTCAATTAGATGCGACTGTTACTCGCATTGTTCTAGATTTGGCTGCGGGAACTGTTATAGATCCCAATCAGGTGCAACTAGAGCCTGTTTCCAAGAAAAACCCCACTCGCTGGGTGTTACGTCCAATGATTTCTAGTTATAACCGTCCCTCTATCCAACCCGTAAACCTCCAGCCTTTACCCAATAGCCTACCACCACTGCCTACTAACCTACCTGTAAGCCCAAACTACCAAGAGTTGCCTAGCACTTTATCCCCGATAACTACTAACCAACAGCAGCCTTTGTTTACTGTACCCCCCATCGCTCCTAGTAATTCTTCTCAACTACCCGGTTCTATTCTTCCCCCAGCAAATTTCCCTAATCAAACCGATAATTTTAATGGTACTCCTCCGGCAACGAATCCCAGTTTTCCCGTTCCAACTATTCCTAACTATCCATCTAATGCGCCAAATATCGAGGTGATTGAGTTTGGACAACCTCTTCCTAAACGCAAAGACTAGTACCGCAAGGCGGAATTAAAAATTAAAAATGAATACAGCGTAAGCTTTTCAGTGATTTGGAATGGGTAGTTTATTTGGCTCTTCAGTTCATTTTATGGAACAGAATAATAAATAAAACCTAAAGATAGGCTGTATTTATGGCTGTGACTGGGTTTTAAGTTTTTCAGCCTTTCTATAAAACTGCGATTTTAATGCTCCACCATAAAACCAACGCAAGAACCGTTTATTTATGCCATCCTTTACTAGGATAAAAAGCTGAAGTATAAAAGCTAGGGTTTGTTTTCAAATCCAAAATTGACTTAAATGTAGGTTGGGTTTCCTAACGTCAACCTAAAAATTGGCGTTGTTTTGTTGGGTTAAGTACAGCGTAACCCATTCTACAATTCGAGTTGAAAAACTAAGTCTGGCGTATGGAACTGCTGCTTTTCACCCATGACAGAGATCTAAAATCTATCTGTTTCTTGAGGCTGTCCAACTGCTCCTGGTTGAGATATAAAAAAGTTTTGAGCCGATTCGTTTTGATAAATACATCGAATATCAGGTTTTTCGCTGTCTAAGTTACCTGTAAAACCAAAGGTATTGAGGCGGTTTTTACATTCTCTAACCTGTTCAGATGTCACAAGCTTACGTTGCTCTAAAAGCGCCCAGTTATTTTGACGTAGAACACATCCAGGGCGCATACTTGGTTGAGCCACATAGACATTAAAGGGGTTGAGAGTTACAAACAGTCTGGCATCCATCACCATAGCGCTGGCTCCATTCTGTACACAAATCTCAGGGTTTGGGGCTTTAGTATCAATGAACTCACGAGAAGCCACGTTTGACGGACTTAATGTAGTTGTAGAGCTAAAAGCAATGCCAATTCCAATCCCTAAAATCAGCACCCCTGCCAAAATTGCAATGGTAGTGATGTTAAATACAGGAGATTGTAAAGCAGAAGGTTTAGAAGTAGTAGCCGACTTACCAGGATATTTACGTCTCATTTTTGCTGAATCACATTCACGCCTGAGAAAGCAGGAAGTGGTCTAAACTGCTCTCCCTTTTTACAGTATGCCGATTCTTAGCTGTAATTGTCTGCAACTTTCCATAAAATATTTTTTTACTTTAAATTTAGGAGCCGCAGATTTGTCAACTATACCACTCCCTACTCTAATTCCCTCTTTGTGTCTTGACTGTGGTCTATGCATCTGAAAATGTTGCTTCTACCTGTAAATAGGGAATCCTGAGATAGAAGATTATTTTCTCAGCTTTTATTTTTTACTGGTTATGACACAGGCAAATCTTTTGCAACTTGCTAAACAAGGAGATGCACAGGCGATCGCATCTCTAATGAATCGTCACCTCCAATCTAAGGGTATCACTGCAAAAGCTATCCTTGAAGACGGTTGCTTAGAGGTGATGCTGGAATCTGCTCAAGTGCCAAATCAGCAAGCTTTGGTTACATTTGTTTATAGAGGGATCACTAGTTTAGGTGTTGTATCTATTGAAAAAGGGGAGCATCCCAGTTTTTTGCAAAGAGGGCGAAAATCAGTCAGGATAAGTA
>JAYGHB010000082.1:0-6345 GCA_034931985.1 Halotia wernerae UHCC 0503 | reverse complement strand
TGTAGAAGAATAATAAAGTTCAACAATTTCAGGAGCTACAACCCTTAATTTTTGGTTATCCATCACAGATGCCGAAAAAATAAAGTTGAACAATTATTGTCCACGGTTGAGTTAAGTTTACCAATGTAGAAGAGTGCAGGTCGATTTTTTGAATAAAAAAGTTGAACAATTAGGGTCTGATTAACCGCAGTTTGTGCCTACACTATCATTCAAAGATTTCCACAACGCTTCTAGCTTACGCAACATATTCAGCGGATTATTGCCATAATTGAAACTGAGGCTTTGAGCAGTTTGCTGAAAATTTTGTCTATCAACAACATTTAATTCTAAATACTTTTGTTCCCACAATGTACCAAAAGTCACGATTATTTCAAATCGAAACTTATCAAGTTTACTCAAATTCACACCACTTTTACTATATTTAAAACCGCAATCACACTCAAAAGTCCCTAGAGGATTTTTTATATAAGAATATGTCGAATATACATCACGGTTTAAAAGCATCACTAACTTCGTAACCACCGAATGGAGATAGTGTTCGCAAGCAGGATTTAAACAAAGCCAAGGTCCTTTACCAAAAGGCTTATATTTAGATTTACGAGCAAAAAATGTTGAGGGTGAATTCCTCAAAAATCTCATCATCAGTAGATGCATCATCGGGTCAAAAACTTCCATATTTAATCGGAGAATGTTAAATAAATTTATGTTATTGTAACTGAAGTTTATCCCAAGAGCCTCAAGAAATTCACTCCCATAAAAAGACAAAAATTTCTGTCGTAAACCTTGCTCAGATACCTGACGGTCTAGAGTCGCTAAATTCCTCTTCATCAATAAAACTATATATTGGATATGGAACCAATCTAATTCCTTAGAAGGAAGCGATTTGAAATCACAGGTCATTAACCATTCAATATCAGATGCAATTAGGTGTAACTTCTCCTTAGTGGACTCACTGTAATTTCTGGCTACATTCAATATGGGACAGTTCTCCAAACTAGCAATACCAACTTGATGCCAATTATTACTCCAGATAGGTACAATGCTGTCCCTTAAGACAACATCATGAATGGTGCAGACAAGAACACCAGGTGTTTGGTGAAGTCGATGCCAATATGCTTCGCCAAATGTATGCAAATTTTCAAAAAGACATTTTGGACAAAACCTAAAATATTTAGGCAGATGAAGCAAGCTGGCAATTCCTCGATAAATATGTGTCCCAAACTCTCCTTTCATGTACTTCAAAATAGCTGACCTTCTGTCAGGCATAAAGACTGCATACATGGGATACAGTGTATGTTTTTGGATGAGACTTTCTGTTGTATGTGGAGAGAGCAGTGGGAGATTTTTAATTAAAGAAGCCAAGTTGTAGGGTAAGTCAGCCCTAACTATAATATTCCGGGAATTGAATAATTCTTGCAACGTTTCATCAGGCTTTATATTACCACTTCGGGCATGATAACGTGCAAACACACTATATAAAATCTCATCTGGGTAAGGCGTGGGGAAAAAACTGAGCATATACTACCCACTAGTAAAAAAGTCTGTAAGTGGGTCTTTAATAATCCCCAAAGCTTTTAATTCCTCACAAGCTGGAGTTTGATTTTTCTTGGCATTTTCAACAATAGCTCGGATATCATTCTCTTGATATTTTGGTTGAAGTTTTGTTTTGATTTCCCGATGCTCACCTGGCTCTGTTGAAATAGTATCGCATTGCAAAGCTAGTTTATAAGCCTCTTTAATTAACATTTTTTTATCTGCATCTTCCCCATGAAAAGCGATAATTTTTTCGGCACAACTCTTGGCAGTAATAGGCAGAACATCTAAGTTAATCAGTTCAATAATCACATAGCGTAGCGTTGCTGATATATTCCCCATCCTCTGTGATGAGCGTGCTAATCTTCTCACTGCCTCTAAATCTCTTTCTTCTAGGAAATTTAAGCACTTATTGCGGTATAAATTCACGTCCAAAGGAGCAATATCTTTGTATTTCATCATCCACTTTTCATCTCCTGACCTAATAGCATCTAACATTGGTTTAACTAGATGCAGTCCGTCAGCAGCACAAGCGTGAATCAAGTCAACAGTAATTACTTCCGTTCCTAAAGCAATAGCTCTCCATTGCACCATTTTATAGAGTTTAATCACGATATCAATAATCCCTTGACTTTCATAATATAGAGCCGAGCTAATATTTGTAGTTAATGGGATATATTGTTTTGTCCACTGAAATTCCCACATTCCTTCGATAAAAAAGTTCCATTCCCGATTGTTTTCCATCCTGTCCCAAATTACTCCTCCTTCTCCCACACCTCTTCTAGCATTTCTAAAATTACCTTGAAGAATTGGGAAAGCTTCATTTGTACCAACGCGAATTACTGGAACTCCAATAATGTTGTCCATTTTCACCAAAAAATTCAACATTTCGTGGCTATTTCTTCTGGCTGCCGCTAAATTTTGCATTTCATCGATAACTAAAACTCCTAAATGTTGGGTGTGGGCAATTTGGGCAACTTGAGCCAGCATATAATCTTCGGAGTTGCGTTTTACCCCAAATTTTTGGAAGTTATTAGTGCCGAGCAATTTATCAACGGCTCTGAAGAAGTCGATACACAAACCCTTCAAAGAACCTGCATGGGGACAGTCAACTTTCAACCAAACAATTTGGTAAACACTATGAGCCGGATGGACAATCACCTGGGGATATAAAGAGAGGATATTTAAGAGATTGGTTGTCTTACCTATTCCGGACGGACCAATAATTGTCAACCCAGATGCCGAGGTGGGAACATCTACATATTCCTCTAAGTTAAAACCTCCACCAGAAAGCACCGCCTGATAAATTTGACCGCTACGCAGTGCATATTCTGGTTGCAAAGGATTTCGCCTCAGATAACCTTGCATAATTAATACGCAAACTACTCGCTGTAAATCAACTGTTTTATTCAGTGGGTCAAAATATCTCGATAACCGTTCAATACAATGAAATCTGTACTGCGGCTCTAGTTCTCTTTCTGAAGATTTGCACGCAGGTAGTCGTGTCACATACTCAACAAATTTCTCTTGAGACAGGATAGGAGGAAGAGAGCGAATTATTGGATTTGTATTATATTCAGGCAACAAGTGGTCTCTGTATTTAGCAACAGCAGCCCATTCACCGTTGGAAATTTTCACCCATTCCCACTCATTCTCTATGTTCATTAAAGCGCTCCTGACGTTTCTTTTTTAGAAGTTCTAAATGGTCAGGTTGCAATAATTTAGTTTCTGGAGAGTCAGAATTTTTAGTCGGTAGAACTTTCTGAGGAATAGAAGTTTCTGTCTTAGCTAACTCGAACCCTTCGTCGTCGCGTCGTTTAGCCTTCTCCGAGGCTCTGTTTTCTTTAATACCGGAAACTTTTTGGGTATTGCTTAGGTGATCATCAACAGTTACGGAGGCTAAAACATTAGCTCTGTTGACTACACTCTCAATGTCAGAAATTAAGTCAACACCAGCTTGAAGTTCATTGCTTTGACTTTTCTGATAAAGCCACTTTTCATAAGCCAGCAAATATTCAATGTCATGTATATTTTTCTGAGAATAACGTTCTGATGGATCTAAAAGAAAGCACTTCTCAAAATCTCTACCATCAGGAGAACGAACATAGATAAAATTTGGTTTGCGATAGTCATAAGAAATATCTAATAATTTCTCAGACTTGGAAAGCAAATTACTTCTGGCTTTCTCAAACCAGAACTCTTTTAATGCTTTATCACAACTGTAGTACATTCCCTTAAATTTGATACCACGAGCGGTGATGGTCGCTTTATTACTTGGCATCAAATTTAGCTTGACGATATCTTCAGGAAAAGTCCTGAGTCTACCAGAACGATTTTCTATGCCCCAATTCCATAATTCTATAGGTACGGGATTGACATAATCATTAATCATCATTTCTTCCCTATCATAACTGGTCAAGTAGTGATGATTATTGTGATAGCGAATTAAATGAATAATAATTTCAGTAAACTGGTCTATGTCAACTCTGCTATCAAGACGATAGTCTCGCCCACCTCTTTGTCTAAAATCTGTGTCTATATAACCAGGTAAAAATGGTTTGACATGACCATGAATGGTACGGAAGTATCTCTCTACTAAACCCTTCCAATCTGCACGGTAAGGCGCAGCATTTTCAATCCGGATATTCAGATTCGGGATTAATGTCTCTACTGCCATTCCTGCAAGTTCGCCCCGGTCGCCCAAAATTGCATCTGGCAGATGTTGGCAAGGCCATTCTGTAGGGGAAATATTAATGCCATATTCCTGACAAAACTGTATTTTATCTGTGGCTGCATTGGCTAGAGCCATCATTGCTCCCGTCCAAGAAGGTCCCTCTAAACCAACATAAACCCCCACAATCATTCGGCTGAAAACATCAATAATTACATAAATTACTGGTCTGCCAATAATCCAGTTAGAATTGTATTTAGAAACCAAATATACATCTGCAATTGTGGCATCAATTTGGTATCTTGAACCGGGACCAATGGTTTCCATCTTAGATGTTCCTAGAATTGCTCTATGCCCCAAAGCAAATCTTTTCGCTCCCTTTCGTTCTGTAATACTTTTTTTAATATCTGATAATTCTACTTCATACCAATATTTCAATTGAGTGAATGTTGGTCGGAGTTCTGGGGGAATTAATAGGGATTTTTTTACACCATTTTCATCGTAACGAATGTCTGAAAAATAATATTCCTTAATCATTAATCTATAAGTAGTCCTCAAAGAATTCTGTTTCTTATTATTGTAAAATTTAGCGATGGATATTCTAAAAATTTTCAGATCATCGTCTGTCACATTAATCCCTACACCAATTTCTGGTGTTTGGGCATATTTTCTTGGTCTTCCTCGTTTCTTTTCTCCATATCCCTTTGGCTTTCCCAAACCTCCGCAATTTGAATAGTCAGGTAAAAGCGCATTTTGATTTTTCCCACGCTGCCAGAATCTTCTTAAATATTCATAAACTGTTTTTTCGACTAATTTATTTTCACTTCTGTCCTGGTTAAATTGTTCAACAACTTGCTTGATGAGAGAACCGCGTGACGAGCGATAGTATATGTCTGGTTCTTGTTCAGCCAAAGATGAAATTATTGACCATGCCTTTTCTCTATAATCTTTTTGAATCTTGGTTAAATCTTCATTACTCAAATGTCTTGCCCAAGGGTCTTGTTTGAGCTTTAATGCTTGTTCCCTATCAATTGCCAATCTTATATCTGAAACTTTTTTAGGTTCAGGAAATCCTTTAGCTGCATTGATGTCAAACACAAAGGCAATGTTATAACCAGAATCAATCCACAGAACCCTCTGAATTAAGTTGGGAGGGTCTGAGTTTATCCATTCTATGAGGTCGTTGACGAATAAATTGTTATTCATTGTTATTTTGGAGGCTGCCTGATTACTTAATAATAATTTTTTGAATTGCTTGAGATGAAGGACAGCTAGATATTTTGGTTGACTCCATATCCATTAATATTTCTTTGGTGGCGAGCAGATGCTTAAAAAGCATGAGTGATGTCCCAGCTTCTATATTCATTTCTCTGTCTAACGCTGTTGTCACTTTGTTGATAGTGGCACTACTTTTTTGGAGTCGAGACTTTAAAATAGTTGAGAGTCCTCGTAGTTCCTCAACTGCCATTTCGGTAGTTGCTTCTAATGAGTAGGAAGAATGAATCCACTCGATATTCAAAGCTAAAAGTCTGGGAATTTCTTTTTCTGTTACGATTCCCCAGTCAATATTTTGGTCGGCATAGTAGCGTCTTTCTAACTCAAATTTCTCAGCTACTGATTTTTTTTCCAAATCTGAAGCAGACTTGACTGTTCGAGCAATTTGAACTGACTTACCCGATTCATTAACTGTGAGCATGAAGTCAGTAGTTAAAACGTAAGGTGTACCGCTAACTGGGTCAGTGGGGTATTTCATTCCCATGTCGCTAGCGATACTCGTACATAAGTTGAGGTCGAGTAGGGGGAATTGCTCCCTGATATCTACGACAATATCTGACCACTCGAACAAGTAAAATAGCCGCCGCTCGTGGTCTGATAAGAAATGATGCACTCGATTGGTCTTCCAACCAGGACTTCTTGCGGATCTGCCCATTGAGGGGAAATCACTGACGGTAATCCAAGGCTTGTAGTTCTCGCTACTACCTTGACCGCGACCTTCTTTGATGTAGCGTTCAAACTTGGCCTGGGTCCATTCCCTTGTACATCTCGCCATAAAGCTTGCCTTTCTGGATCTGCCCAGACCATGCACATCCAGAAATTGTAGAACTTTTTTATTTATTGTTAAACTTTATTATTCTTCTACA
>JAYGHB010000081.1:0-6569 GCA_034931985.1 Halotia wernerae UHCC 0503 | reverse complement strand
TAAGCTTTTTGTCTGCTTTAGATGGTAGGTTTATTTACGCCGTGTTGTACTAGTAATATCTGATCTTGTTCTTTGTACCTTTGTGCCTCTGCGTGAGACAAATTCATATCTTCACTCAGCAACGCCAAATAATTTATTTTGCACAACTCCTTAAAACTATGAGATCAATCAACTTAGATTTAGATACCCTAATAGCTGCTTTTGCAGACATAGAGATTATCCAAGACCCCTATCAAGTAGCAAAATTGTCCCAGGATTACCATACTTTTAGCCCAGTACTAGTACCGAAACTGGAAGGAAAAGTCGGGGATATAGTGGTACGTCCTGCTAATGAACAAGAAGTTTTAAAAGTTGCAGCAACCTGTGCCAAATATCGCGTACCTATAACCTTGCGGGGTGCTGGTACTGGCAATTATGGGCAATGTGTACCCTTGCACGGTGGGGTAATTGTCGATATGACAAAAATGCAAGAGATTCTTTGGGTGAAACCGGGAGTGGCGCGGGTAGAAGCAGGAGTAAAATTGGCAGCTTTGGATAAACAAGCACGAGAAATCGGCTGGGAAATGCGGATGACTCCTTCTACATACCGCACAGCGACAATTGGGGGATTTATTGCTGGTGGTAGTGGGGGTATTGGTTCGATTCAATATGGGTTACTAGGCGATCGCGGTAATCTTTTAGCACTAAAAGTTTTAACTTTAGAAGATGAACCCCATGTGATTGAGTTGCGTGGTGACGATGTGCAAAAAGTCAACCATGCTTGGGGAATTAATGGCATAATCACCGAAGTAGAAATTCCTTTGGGGCCTGCTTATCCTTGGGTAGAAGTCATTGTTACCTTTGATGATTTTATGACCGCAGCAAAGTTTGGACAAGCCCTTGGCAATGCTGATGGCATGATCAAAAAATTAATTACTATCTTTGCATCCCAGATTCCACAATACTTTCACGCCCTACACCAATATCTTCCTGAAGGTACTCACCCAGCGTTTTTAATAATTGCTGAATCCAGCTTGGAATCATTACCGGGGTTAGTGCAGCAGTACGGTGGCCAAATTACCTATCAAAAGCCAGCACAGGAAGCAGGAAGAGGCGCGAATTTGGGAGAATTTACCTGGAACCACACTACTCTACACGCCCGGACTGTAGATACTTCCATTACTTACTTGCAAAGTATGTTCCCCCCTGATCCTCAGTTGCAACTGGTAGAGCATCTGTATAATTACTTTGGTAATGAAGTAATGATGCATCTAGAATTTTTTCGAGTCAACGGTAAAGTAATTCCCGGTGCTTTACAACTTGTGCGCTACACCACAGAAGAACGCCTCAACGAGATTATTAGTTATCACGAACAGCAAGGTGTGCTGATTGCCAATCCCCACACATATATTATTGAAGACGGTGGCAGAAAAGTAATTGACCCTGAACAGTTAAAATTTAAAGAAATGGTTGATCCATATGGATTGATGAATCCTGGTAAAAGTAAGGTTCTTCAATTCAAAATCAAGAATTAGGAAGCTACTGATGTAGACATTCATCTATTGAATGTTTATTTATCGGATGTGATGCGTAAAACCTCCGGATAAAATTCGTGGGATATAAGCGAATAGCTGAATTTATTCAGCACTCTTATACCAATTGTGATCATATAAACTGCGATCGCTCGATTTTACGATAACTGCAAGAAGAAAGTTAAGGGTAAAAAAGCGGAAAGTTGCGTGGGCGGCTCTGCCGACTTGAGCAAACTTTCCAAGAAGGGCTTTCCAAAGTTTAAAAAGAATTGTCGCTCAGTGGAGTACAAAACTTCTGGGTGGATGCTTTCAACTAATAGAAAATCTATTACCTTTAGAGACAAAAAAGGAATTGGAACCCTGAAATTAAAGGTAACCTATGACCTTAATTACTACGATAAGCAGGATTAAAAGCTGCTATCCAGGCTTTGCGAGAAAAGGGTATAGCACTAGGAACAGGGATTTTTTTGACTGCTGAATATCAAAACAGCTTCACTGGATTCGGTGGTTTTGGGCGTTTAGTTTTAACCGTTTTTACGATAGGAAAGAATCCAATAATGGACTAACCCCATACGACTACCCCACTCAACAATACCTGTAGATCTAGATGAATCTTGATGTCCTGACTCGCGCAAAATTCGTTTGAATAGTGGATAAGTAGGTAGAGTATTAAAAGTAATATCTTCTTCTAAAATTGAGGTAAAACCTGTAGATTGGGCAAGTTTTCGGTAAGCAGGTAAAGTGATATTGTCAATATGCCCGTAAGTATTACCAACAAACTGCTTAATTAAATTATCTGAAACTTTTATGAAAGGAAGCATAGCTCTTAAAGGAATAAAATCACTTAATACCAGCATTCCCCCTGGTTTAAGTACTCGCCATGCTTCTTGGAAAAACTTTTGACGACTGGGAAAATGGAAGATACATTCAACTGCTAGAACTGTATCAAAAGAGTTATCAGCAAAAGGTAGTTGACAAGCATCTCCTTGTACAAATTCGATGCGATTATGACTACGGTGTTGAACTTGTTCTCTAGCTCTAGTAAGTTGGCGTGGATCTATATTTAAACCAATTAACTGCATATTGTCAAAGTGATGGTTTAAACTTGCAATTGTGCCACCAAACCCACAACCACAGTCAAGAATCTTTTGCCCATTTGTTACTTTGACTGCTTCATACATGCGTCGAGTTAAATTTTCTGCTGCTAATGCAAAGTCACTTATTGACCCATCTGCTTTTGATGGATTGTCCCAATAACCCCAATGTACATGAAGACCAAAACCTTGTATCATTTCGGTGTTTCCTTGGCGGAAACCTTCTAATAACTGATCAAAATAAGGCAGTTCAACTTTTTGATTATCAATCATAATAATTTGACCAATATCAATATTAATGAATACTCCCTATGACTGGATATCATACCTTTCTATGAGTACTCTAAACATAATCGGGAGTAACTAAACAGTATCAAAAAATTATATTTGAAGATACTTGTATGCATCATATATGCAACAGTATTTTAATCCTTGTCTTGCCTTAATTGAAAGTGGCAGAAAACCCCATACCCTCGTGGATATTGTCGAAAAGCTGCCGTCTGGACATTGGGGAGCCACTGCGTCAAAGAGACAGCGCCGTGGTGTTAGCGTATCGCTCAAGAGAAAGCAAAGCTCCGCTCTAAGCGTATCGCTAAGGCGAAAGCTTCGCTTGTCATTGCGAGCGATCGCATCTCGCACCTTGACAAAATTCATCTACCCAAGAAGCTAGACTACGAGCATTAGTGCTAGTAGATATATTCGCTTTTCGGGAAACTTCTGGTGGTTGCATGTTTATATATGGGCCATTACTTTGAACCTCTTTAGCTAAGGTAAAAGGTGATAGAGTTTTTCTATTACTGGGCATTTCGTTTGTTAATGCCAGTGATGGTAAAGTTTTAGCTGTAACGGGAACATCAGTAGTAATTGCCAGCGATGCTCCTGAAGAAAGTCGTCTATAGGGTCGCACATGTTTACCATTTCTAGAAACCTCGGTGGTGATTATCAAGGATGTTCCTGAGGGAAGCCGTCCCAAAGGCGATAGCGCAGTGTTAGCGAGTTTACAAGCTTCACCCGTTCGCCCTTGACGTTCTTGAAGGATAGGGTTTTTCACCAGATATCGCACTGGTTCATTTTGCCGTAGTAATCCAGGGGATGACTTGGCAAAGTGTGGTGTCTTAACAACAGATTTAGTAGCAACTGCAACCAATGGAACAGGTTTGGGTGGGTGAGCTACTTCTGTAGTAGCTATTAATGTTGGTAGGGCTTGGTGGGTGTTTGGCAGTTCGGTAGGTATTTTTTTTGAGTGTTCTATCTCCACAGGAGTCAAGGGGGTAAGCAATTCGTCCTTAGAACATTTCTCCTGGGACAATTCGCTTTCAAGGTGGTTTGCAACCAGGGAATCTTCTACTTTTAGTAAACTTAACTCTTCGTCAGGATTGAAGTTAAGGCCTAAAGCTGTAACTATCTCATCAGGATTGTTATTTAAATCCAGAATAAAAGGCAGTATCTCTTCAAACTGTGGCTCTAAAACAGATAAAGTAGCCAAAATAAACCCAGACGATGGTCGTCTCAGTTGATCATACGTACCCCAAACCCGTATTTTGGCCAGCCAAGAACGATTTTGCTCGTAGTAACTCAGCCACTTCAGTTTCAAAGATTGACGTAGCTGCTGAATATTCATCTGATGCCTCACTCCAATCAACGATAGTGCAAACCTGTTTTAATTAGTTTTATCCCTAAGGATGAAACCGATAATAAAGCATCTGTTTGACTCTTTGGCCACCTAATAGATGTTGTTCTACCACTAGAGGTACTTCTTGGGGTCGAACGCCACTATACCAGACCATATCGGGTAACACTAAAACCATTGGGCCGTTACCACATTGTCCCAAACAGCTGCTAGCTGTTACCGCTACTTCAGGGACTGGTAAAGCTGCAAAAGTTGCTAATACCTTTACTGCACCTTGCTTTTTACAGGTGCGATTTTGGCACACACGCACGCATTTAGGAAAAGAAAGTTGGTCTGTTTTTGGGGAATTTGATGGTTGAATGATGTGAGTCATTTTTAGATGAACTGGTAGAGACACAAAATATTAAGAGGAGGGCATGGAGCATTGGGCATGAGGCATTGGTTATTTTCTTGATCTCCCCTGCTCCCTCTGCTCCTCTGCCTTTTGCCTTCTCTGCGAGACGCTACGCGATCTTACTAATCTATAGAAAGTCCTTTTGAGGCGAGCCATTCACGGTTAAATATCCGTGATTGATACCGAGAACCACTATCACATAATATAGTGACTATAGTATGTCCTGGGCCTAACTGCTTTGCTAAGGCAACAGCTGCACCAACGTTAATACCCGTTGATCCACCCATTAACAGCCCGTCTTTTCGTAGCAGTTGGTAAACAACTCGCAAGGCTTTTGTGTCATCTATTTGAATGGCATCATCAGTGGGTGCGCCTTCCATATTGGCTGTAACGCGACTGTTACCAATGCCTTCGGTGATGGAATTGCCTTCCATTTTGATTTCACCTGTTTTGACATAGCTGTAAAGTCCACTACCTAAAGGATCGGCAACAACGCATTTAATCGCCGGATTTTGTTCTTTTAGGAAAAATGACACGCCTGCAAAAGTACCACCAGTACCAGTTGCAGCTGTCCATGCATCAATTTTATTATCTGTCTGTACCCACATTTCTGGCCCTGTTGTTTCGTAGTGGGCGCGGCGGTTGGCTAGATTATCAAATTGATTTGCCCAAATTGCGTTTTCCATCTCGCCAGCTATTCTGCCAGATAGCTTGACGTAGTTGTTTGGGTCTTTGTAGGGTACAGCAGGAACAGGACGAACTTCTGCCCCTAGTGTCGTCAGTGCGTCTATTTTTTCTTGTGACTGGGTATCGGGAATAATAATTAGGCATTTGTAGCCTTTGGCATTACAAATATGCGCCAGTCCAATGCCAGTATTACCAGCAGTTCCTTCTACGACAGTGCCACCGGGTTTAAGTAAACCTTTCTGTTCTGCGTCTTCAATAATGTAAAGTGCAGCGCGGTCTTTGACGGAACCCCCAGGATTGAGAAATTCTGCTTTACCAAGGATTTCGCAACCTGTTTCTTCACTAAAGCTGTTTAAGCGAATCAGCGGTGTGTTGCCAACGGTGCCGACAAATCCATTTTTGATATCCATTTTGAATGTACCTGAGTTCTTGTCTATAAAAATTTTGGCTTATGGGGGTGGCAGGTTTTACAGATGTTTTACCAAAAATAGCAATATGCGATCGCCTATTTCTATTTCCAACACACTTGCCATGTTTTTGATGAGACACTACGAGGTTCAAGTGTCATGCTTGAGGATGTACTCAAGATAAATATTATACTTAATCTCTATTTTCGCGCACTGGACAATATAGCGATCGCATTGTTAATTATTTGATTGCTCAAAAATAATAGCGCCAACCTATTTATTAGGTAAGCGCTATCTTTTTAATTTAAGTCAGGGATAAATATATAGTTATGAGTTCCCTGAAGTTTACTCTTAATTAACTACGATTTATTAACTTTTTACGCAGCACTGTTACGGGTAATCAAATTCCACAAGAATACAGCAACAATTGCTCCTAAAACTGCCACTATGATACCAGGAATACTCAGGCTTGGAGCCGCTAATGCAAATTTTCCTGTACTTAAGAGTATGCCCAAACTACCACCCACAAAAGCGCCAATTATCCCCAACACAATTGTTGCCAAAATTCCACCACCTTGATGACCAGGGTAGATAGCCTTAGCAATAGCACCAGCAATTAGACCTAAAACAATCCAAGCAAGAATGTTCATTTTTGTGATCTCGAATAAAAGTGTTTGTTACTAAATAAAATGTTATCAGTGGCTTTATAAGCATTACATCTATCATAAGAAATAATTATAGCTAGCCTAAAGGCATAATTATGATCAAGATCAAACTAATGGAAACTGGAGGGGGAGCATCCCAGTTTTTTGCAAAGAGGGCGAAAATCAGTCAGGATAAGTAGGA
>JAYGHB010000080.1:0-7372 GCA_034931985.1 Halotia wernerae UHCC 0503 | reverse complement strand
CTTTGTCGTACCCACACGCTAAAAGGATTGATTTATCGGCTTTTCCTTGCTCGGTGGGCAGGCATCAGTTGACGGTGCTTGCTGTTTTCCTGTCTTGTCTGTTAATGTAGCAACAGGTAGGCATAGGTGTCAACCCCAAGACGAAAGTGTAACTAGGAGGTGATAATGAGACAGATGAGTATATATGAAGCAATGCCTAGCACCAAGCCCAGAGTAGTTGTTTATTTAGATGAGGAAACATTGGATAAACTCAAAGCATGGGCTGAGGAGGAACGCCGGACAGTTAACAACTTGGTAAAAATCTTTATTGAGGATGCAATTGCAAACAAGGAACAAAAGCACTCTAATCAAGAGGGGACAAAGTGATGCAACCATTGATGATTGTCCTTCTGCCGCATCCTTGGTGCTGTCTTTCAGATTTAAAGTCAACTTAATTCAGGAGGTGAGTAGCATGAAGAGCCAAAAAAAATAAAAGCCGAAATAGCCCCTCTGTTTAAAGAGCGGCATTTGGCTGGTATGATTTTTTTACAACCAAGAAGCGGATTAGCTAATCTCCTACAACTTCAATCAGTGGCGGCCTCGGAAACCAAAAACTGATTTAGTTACGGGGAACTGCTCTGTGATGCGCGCCCAAAAAGGTACGCCCGTAAATCTATATTACAAGATTGTTGGCAAAATCTTGTTAATTTTTGCTGGAAAAATTCCAGTTGAACATTAAAGATTTTTTGCACATCTTTTAATTTCATCAAATTCTGACAAAACACTTTAGAAATTGGTGAAATCAGCTCTTAAGCAGCAGTCTTGAAATATATCCAGTATTTATGGCACAGAACCCGCTCCAATGACCACCCTTTCCAGGAATTGGAGTTAACTATGACGAGTACCGGGTTACTACTAGATAACAGCCTCAAAACTTTCGATATTCGCAATTTTATAGACCAGTTAGAACCAACCAAGGAAAAAAATAAATACATCTGCCCAGTCTGTGAAGGGCATAACTTAAGCATCAACCCTAGTAATGGGAAATACCAGTGTTTCAATAACTGCCAATGCCCTGATATTAGAGAAGCAATCAAACCTTGGAGTCAGGTACTAGAAGAGAACAAACTTGGTTACACGCCACAATTGGGACTCAAACCACTAAAAGCGAAAAAAACAGCAGCATTACCCAAAGTTTTAAAGTTAGACCCAGCAGAATTAAGAATATGCCGACTGAGGAGTGAAATCACCACACCACAACCCGTAATACCCGATTTCGTTCCCAAATCCGTCACTTCCAAGCTCTCGCAAGATGGAGCCACGCCATCGGAATTAAAACAAATCACAGTTATTGAATACGACTACGGCGACTCCCGAAAAGCACACAGATTTGAATGCCCCTGTGCAGCCGCCCCCAAAGGCAGAGTCAAAACATTCTCAGTCAGCACAATTGACCCCATAACCAATAAAACTACATGGAAGAAAGAAGGTTATTGGCCTGCTTACAGACAGTCCGAGGCGATCGCCATTATTAAAGCCACAGACGGCATCCCGGTACTGCTAGCCCATGAAGGTGAAAAATGCGTAGAAGCCAGTCGATTAGAAAACTTAGCCAGCATTACTTGGGTGGGTAACTGCTCTGACGGTGACATCCTCAAATCATTGACCCAAATCAAGCACAATACAGGTAAAGATTTTTTACTGGCTTACTGCCCAGATCATGATGAAACTGGATGGAAGAAGCAAGAGCGAATTAAAGCGATTTGCGACCAAGCCGGAGTAGCTTTTGTTGCCATCGACTTGCTAAAAATTCAACCAGATCTGCAAAATAAAGGAGATGTAGCAGATATTTTTGAGTCGGGCATGACAGGCGATGAATTAGTAGAACTGCTGCTGAAGCAGATTGAAGAAATTACCACCCAACAGCAACAAGCTTCAGAAGAAGACACAGTAGATGTTGCTGACTTGAACGACTCGGAGCCAGACACTACATTCCTGCAAAAAGGTTTTAACACCCTTTACGGCGAGACAAAATGGATTTGTGCAGATGGCAAGCTTTATTGCTGGGATGGCTTGCACTACAAACACTCACCTGATTCAGTTGAGCGTCCGCGCATTACAAATTATTGCAATTCCTATCAAGTTATTAAGAAAACTGGCAAAAACTTTGTCGTTACATACCCCTACGCCAAACCAAGCAAAGTCAAAGAATTGCTGGAATGGGTGAAGCTGCGAGTTGAAATTGACCCGCAATTACTTAACCCACCAGGGGTTAACTGTACCAATGGCGTGTTAAGTGTTGACTGGACAAGCTCTAAACCTCAGCCAGTATTAGAAAAACACAACCCAGACTTACACTTTTTTACATATCCACCATTGGTAAAGTATGACCCACTTGCCGACCCTAGACACTGCGATCGCTTACTGCAATGTTTAGACTCGCCACAACAACAAGTTTTATTAAGAAACCTGGGAGCGAGTCTTGATCTAGAGTCAGTTCGCAAGCGTCGAGGACGGGAAACTAAGCTCTTACTGGCTTGCGGATTGGGTGCAAATGGTAAAGATTCCATCAGGCAGGTAGTATCTCTGATCTACGGCAATCAAGGTATGACCAGCTGTTCCTTGGCTGACTTTGCGGCTTATGATGAGGGGCGGAAATTTTCACTCTTTCCTTTAGTCAACAGTCGGGTGAATTGGGCATCGGAGAATCCACAGACAGCACGACTAGATAAAATTCAATCACTTAAACTCTTTGCTACTGGTAACGTCTTACACTCAGAGCGCAAGGGTAAAGACCACATCGAATTTAACCCCAACGCCATCGGCATCTTCAATTTGAATGAAACCCCGGCATTACACGGCACAATCCAAGCCATTCAAGACCGATTAGCAGCCTTAGTTTTTGACAAAACGTTTAAGTCCAATCCTGACCCAAATAACCCAAACGAGTTACTAGCAGACCCCCGATTCGCTTATGATTTGGATTTTGTACGCTCTTGTGTGGCCCCGGCATTTTTAAATAAGATGATCTCTGGGCTACAGGCATTAATAGAAGAGGGGATTGACTATAGCTGCACACTTCAAGCGCTAGAAGATATTCAAGCTGAAAATTCGCACTTATTCCAATTCTGTAAAGATACAGGACTGGGTTACAAACCTTATAGCATCGTCACAGCATTTGACATCTGGCAACGCCTAGAAGACTGGTACATCGACAACGGTACTTTGTCCTTTGATGAATCCAGCACTGGCAAGGTGAAAGCAATTTGGCAAGAACAGTCCAAACCCAGTGATAAAACAGTCAAGGCTATTAACCAAGTCATAGCCAGATTTAAAACATTATTCCCCAAAGCCAAGTTAGTAACCGTCCCGCACCCATCAGGGAAGCGAAAATTACAAGCACTTCAGGGACTAGCTTTTCATGATGTGCCGTCAAATACTGGCACAGCCATAGCAATAAGGGATAATTCCACACCAGATGCACACCAACCTCCACACCAACAAAGCCTTATAAATCAAGACTTCCACACCACCCACACCAGTTACGAGGAGTTCAATGAAAAAAATAAAAATAGTCAACAAAATGTTGATCTAAGCTATGAGTCCAAATCAGATATTCCTCCCAATGTTTCACCTGCTAATAAGGAGAATGACGAAAAATTGGTGTGGGTGGTGTGCGATGACGAAGAATCAAATGTTTCAGCCGATTCAACTGGTGTGGAGACTGGTGTGGCATCCGACCTTATTGCTATGCAAAACAGCTTATTGACAATAGAAGTGTCAACAGAGCAAGTAATGGATGATTTAGTACAAGTCTGTCCACAAGGTGATGCGGCGGTGTCACAGCAAGAAACCCATGTTCAACCACAGGAAGAGCCAGAGTGTGACACACCCCTAGTTATAGGTGGGACGGATGAAGTTATCGCCAATGCGGAACTGATTAGGGAGTGCATCGCGGATCAGTCCTGGGAAATGATTGACTCACTTTTAGAAGTGTGGACGGATGAATTTAAATCTGCTGTTTGGAATCTGTTGACACCACTTGAACGCAAGGCTGTTAAGCAACTCAAGCCCAAAGCCTAAACCTGATACTGAGCGTCAACAATTCTGTGGCAGTGGGATAATCTCGTCCCATGCTAAGAGTTTACGCTTACGGGTTTATCTCTTTTAAAAGCGCCACTTTTGAAGCTTGTTCAGTATGGCAATATCCAGTAGCAAAACACATCAGTATGCACATTTGAACTTTGTGTTATTTCTCTGTCAATTGTCAGGCGAAGTAATGTCTAAAAAAGGGAAATGCGCGGTAATTGTATGTAATTTTAGAGGCGTTCTCAGAAGTTATAAGAACTGACTGTGATAGTATTCCTCTGGTGAATATGTGGAGGCTCTGTGGCTTGTCTGTGGCAGTTTTGCGTCAGATTGATTTGATCTGAATTTCATTTTTGGACGCACAGTACGCCAAATTTGGCGGAAAGTTTTTAAGAGCCAAAAAGTGACTTGAAAGGAAGAACAATCAAAAAAGGACTACTAAAAACTACATAAATACTACAAAACAGCTTTTAAAGACTCAAATCTTCCTTCTGTCTTGGCTGTTGCTTTAACTGCTGCCCATAATCTCTTAGCTGCTGATTCCAATCACTAGCTTTGCATTTGAGTCGCTTTGACTGTGGCAGTAGTTCTTTTACAGCTCGTGCAGCTGCATTACCAGAATCGTCCGAGTCAAACGCCACCTGCACATTAGGAATATGCTGTAATTGCTCTACTGGCAAGCTGTTGGGGCTGTCTACTGCCATGTAAAGTGTTCTGGTGGGTGGCAAATCGCCTCTAACTTGATACTCCAGCATGGCGAAGGATATAGCATCGATGGGCGACTTCAAAAGCACCACTTTCTCTGCTTTTTCTGTCGGCTGTCCGCCCAAGTGAAAGTGAAACCAGCTATCACGCCGCTTAGTCCCTTTAAGGTAGCCCTTAAAGTTGTTGTTTTCTCCCCGTGTACCCCGCAGGAATGCACCCCTCGCCTGGGGTTGACCGTCAAGATTCCGCATCACGAACACAGCATTTTGTTGGTCATCAGCGTAAACCAGCCCCCGGTTATGCAGCACTTCCACAAAATTTGATGGTATCCCTCGTTTCTGGGTGAGGTAATTAGAAACTGGCTGCCAAAGAGTTTTATCCTCAACGGGAAGTGTGAATTGAGGTCGTGGCTCTAACTGGATAATCTCATTGGTCACTGTTTTTGCTTTTGCGATCGCTGCTTGTTCTGCTCCAGATTCACCAAAGCGATCGTGCAACCAGACAACTGCCTGCCGCAGATTACACTCGTTAACGTGCATCACCAAATCAATCGCACCACCAGATCCCTTCTGCTGTTCGGGGGCAAAGTCGTAAAACTTGGAGCCATCTATATTAATGATGTGACCGTCACCTCTCCATTTTCCTAGATCATGGTGTAGCCCCAACTCCCAAGCTACATCTTCTAAAGGCAAGTCGCGCAGTTGTTGTGTCTGAGATTCCAGCAATTGCACCCGTTTTTCTAATTGCTGTCGCTCCTTCTCGCTATCCCTCGCCCGTTGCTCTGCCCTTTCTAATCGCTGTATCAGGAACTTGCGGTCAGCCAGTTGGTGATTAATCGCTTGGAACTGGTCATCAGACTGAATCCTAGTAACGTAATTCCTAGCTGATTCAAAAGGCGTTGGCGCTAATTGGTTATTTGTAATGACTGCGGTGAGTGGTTCACTGTTAACCGCTTGGTAATATTCTCTTACTTTCGTATGGGTTGCCTTACTGCCTTTTACTCCTCGTTCAATGCCCAAAGGAGAAAGTGCGGCAGCATAACTGTCTTGCAGCTTGGACAACTTGATGCTGGCAGTACGACCATTACCCCCAAACATTTCTTTGTGGCTTAACTGCTTGGTTTTGTCGTTGATGGGTACGACATAGGCATGAATATGGGGAGTAGCTTCATCCAAGTGCAATTCTGCCCTGACGCACTTATCACCATAGTTGTTGATCAACCAAGTGCAAGAAGCAGAGGCAAAATCTGCCATGCGCTCATAAATCCATTCACCAGCTAGTGATGGGTCATGAGGGCGGAAGTATTCTGGTGATGCCGATAAAAATATATCGCTACACAGCACGGCATCTTTGCGGGGTTTATGTTTTGTGGTGCTGGCTATTTTGGTTTTCACCAAGTCTTCTAGTGCTGTGCCATCCTCCATGCCAATCAGCCTGATATTTTTTTTAGTGGTGTCGGCATTTGGAGTATCTTGTAAACGGGCAGTATGCTTTTCACTACCGCCAACGTTGCCGAAAGATTTTAGTTTCTCAACGCGCAGAATTGCTAAAGCCACCATTGATTTTTAAAAAGAAAGTCAAAGGGAGTGCAAACCCCCCAAAGGGCGAACGAAACTTCTGTGTTCTGAGCGAAGCGAGGAATGGTCTTTGACCACCCGCAGGGCGCAGAAGTGTAGTGAGTACACCACCAACATGGTACACCTCACCGAAATCTCTTTGCCATCGCCCCCAGGCTCACAGCCCCAGTCTCCCTGCTATCACTGCGCCATTGGTGACTACCGCAGGGAGATTGCTTGCTAAAACTGCCGATTGGCTATTTTACTCGCATTTGTGCCGCACTAGCATCACGAGTGGCATTGCACAGCTTATGCACAATAAACTTGTCAGGTTTTCTAACGTTGGTTCTCTTTCTTATCTTTGAAAGCACACTTTATGCACAGATATCTCTAATTCCTTGTGCAATTTTTACACGAATTATTCAGCAAATTTTCGCAATTCGCGCTACATTGCTTTTAGCCCTCAAAAATCAGCGGACTTTATGGCTTCTCACCTCAATCTTGCTGCTTCTATTGATGTCGGTGGCTCTGGCACAAAAATCATTTATAAGTTTTCTGATTGGAAGGAGCCAAAGTTTTTTCTGATGTCTCCTGAAGTCGAACAAATAACCAAGGCTGATTTTCAGCGTTATCTGGACAATCAGTTGTGGAACGGTATCCCTCTGCCGGAACACCAAGCTTACTTGGAGTGGCAGCAGAGCATCTTTATCGTTGGCGAATTCGCTCATGAATTCGCTGCTGTTGATCGAATTCATGAGCGCAAATATGAAAATGCTTTGTATAAGGTTTTGGCTGCTGTCGGCGTAATTTTAGAAAAACATGGTGTCGCCAGTAAAAAGCCCAAATCCAAGAGCGCCAAAATCACTCTCGATTTGGCGTTTTTGCTGCCTTGGAATGAATATAACGATCACAAACGTTTCTTTTCTCAACTCCAAGAAATGTTCAAAGCTTTTAAATTTCGTGGGCAGGTTTGGGATATTACATTAACCAGTAAACCAAAAAGTTTTGCCAAAAGGTCGAACCACTAAGGATACAAGAGATAT
>JAYGHB010000079.1:0-7413 GCA_034931985.1 Halotia wernerae UHCC 0503 | reverse complement strand
CTGGTAGATATTTTTTCAGCTTACCTGTAAACAACACCAATTAGATAGCTAGGGGCCTTACCCCAAACTGCTAGACGAAACGATGGACGGTTACGAGAAGGAAACTTAAGACGATACGCTCACATTAATAGTGCATGGTGGGCAAGTGGACTCGACCCTCATAACGATTGGCTACCAATGGAATGGGGAAGGATGAAGCCCGACAACCCCCGTCTGGAATGGGACAACGAAACCCAACAATACACCGAGAAACTGATTAAGTACGAGTCTCCACCAAAAACCCCAAACCGTGTCACCTATCTGCGAGTGCCGCTGCACATCTGGAAACTGGTATCCCTTCGCTATGACGTGCCAATGCCAGAGAATATCGTC
The DNA here is from genome assembly GCA_034931985.1 of Halotia wernerae UHCC 0503. Classification (GTDB taxonomy): domain Bacteria; phylum Cyanobacteriota; class Cyanobacteriia; order Cyanobacteriales; family Nostocaceae; genus Halotia; species Halotia wernerae. Next base: position 7,041 of record JAYGHB010000079.1, on the reverse strand, counting down.
ATTACCGAATCAGGGGAAGCATTAGGGTTTTGGGCTTGGGTGATGGCACACCCCTACATCCCTGTAATCCTTACCGAAGGGGAGAAAAAGGCAGGTTGTTTACTCTCATTTGGCTTTGCAGCGATCGCTCTGCCTGGCATTTGGAATGGTCGGGTTGGCAAGGAAGATTTAGAAAGACTACACCCCGATTTAGTCCCAATGGCGCAGAAGGGACGAAAATACATTGTATTATTTGACTACGAAACCAAACCCAAAACCAAACAGCAGGTTTTTCAAGCTACTCGCCGTACAAGTCAAGCTATTATCCAACAAGGCTGTGTTTGTGAAGTGGCACTATTACCTGGCCCGGAAAAAGGAATTGATGATTGGGTGGTAGCACTGGGCAAAAAAGCGGACAAGGCAGTAACAGCAATGATTGCTGATGCTCTGACCACAAACAGGGTATGGGGTGTGGGGTGTGGGGTGTAGGGGAAAGATGAAATGTCCCATACCCTACAGGTACAAGCCCCTACTTTTAAGTATGGAAAAAAAGAAAAAATGTATTTTGAGATACGGTAGTACAAAAAATACAGCGTCCTTACTTGAAACCCCTGCTTTTAAGTATGGGGTTCCCTACACCCTACACCCTATCCCCTACACCCTTTTCATATCCCTGGCTTACCGCCAGATAACCTCAAAATGGAAGCTATGTTTAGCCATTTACGTCGCCATCAGCGGCGAATTAGTGGGCGCAAATCAACTGCCGAATTACGTGATTTTGGGCAATATCAAGTTCTATTTCTGGCTGAAAGTGAAAAACAGTTACTTGAGCAAATTCAGCAAGTACCTATAACTGAGTATAAACTTCAACGTCGTAAATTAGCTTTGGCGGAAGCTCCTCGTCAACGCAAATATCGCCTTCATCGTCATCCAGCTAGCACAATACAAGCTTTGGTCGATCAACATACGGAACTTCTTACTGTGCTTGAGTCTCAAGCTCTTGAATACCAATTAGATAGCTAGGGGGTACAAGCCGAAGCCGGGAATAATGCTATCTGGAAACCGGACTTTAACAAGGGGCAGCTATTGACTGCTGTCTTATTGTTGGAGAGACTGGACTTGTTGAAGTTTCTCACGCCTGGGGAATGCTTACGAGGGTCTGACGAGGCGATGCAGGAGTTGAAGAAGGTGGCGATGGAGAATCGGTATCTCATCAAGACTTGTTTGAACGTCACCATTTCGGAAAAATTTACTCCCATAGCGATCGCTCAAAAATTACTGGCAAAGATTGATCTGAAACTGGACTATGTGGGCCGCTTGGGCAACAGAGAAAACCGCCAGTGTGTTTATCAGTTTGTTTCACCCAACGATGTTCGTGATTTGATTTTCCGCCAATGGTTAAATCGGGATGAAGTGTCACAACAGGAGTCGGTGTCAGTCAACAACAATATAGATATAATCACGCCAGTTACTGACACAACATCCCACAATTGTGATTTGGTGTCAGTCAATAACAATATAGAGTTACAAACTCACGTTACTGACACACATGATGTTCCCCAAACTCTTACCCAAGCCTGGAAGGGGCTGAAACTGAGATTGCAGCAGGGGTTGGAGAGCGTGGGTCAATTCTACCAAGAATTAGTTGCAAAAGTCGGTGAGGCTGTTGGGGTTGCTGATAGTGAGCCTTACTGGAATGCCTGCGTAGGTCAGTGGCAGGTTTGGGTTAACTTTGAGGACGGATGCAAGTCTGTAATGTGCGATTGGCTGGTGGGGAGTGATAGTCGAGTTTGAGGAGGTTTGCCCCGATGGGTTTGCTCAATTGGTGGCAGCTGCGCCCCAGTGGATGGTGTGGATGGGGTGATTTGGGCGCTCTTTAATTGAAAGCGGATGTTTGTCTGGAAGAGGCAAACGAGCCGCGCAGTGGCAAAGTGCGTCTGAGGACGAACACCCGCAACTCAATACTGCTTAATTCTTAACCGTAACCGAGAAGTATTGTATTGGTGTGTGCCATCATTGCTGCCAAGGTGAAGGAATCGCCGTTGTCGAAAGTACTTTCCCTGTAGTCAGTCTAATAGCCGTCTGCTCACAATTAGGGCATTGGATTTTTACCTGAATTGCTGAAGGGTGGCCTTTGTATTCTCCCATTACTGGCTCTCCAGTAAACTCGCTCAATATTCCCTGTTGGCAGTGGTAGCATTCAAAAATAATTCGTCCAACTGGTTTGTCGCAGTCCAGGAATTGAATGTGCTGAAAGTGTTCTGAACGCTGCTGGCTTTCTCCTAGTTGCGGTTTGGGTTGTTTTTGGAAGTCGTTTTTCTGCTGAGAGATAGCCGCTTGTGGTTCATTGCTAGGAGTAGGCTGTGATACTTCCTGGGGTTCTTCTACTGGTTGATCAGTAATAAATTCAGGCTTGGGGTTTGGTTCATTATTTTTTGGTTGCTGCTTGGGTGGCTTTGATGGACGTTGCGTTGATTTCATTTTAATTTTTTTCGATTTACTGAAATTATCTTAGAATCAGTTCATTCTATGAAACTGAAATTTTTTCAAAAACCACATAATACTAAGAAAAATATGATTATTGCAATCACAAATCAAAAGGGAGGGGTAGCCAAGACAACCTCTACTATTGCACTTAGTGGATTGCTGGCGGAAAGCTCTTCCTGTCTTGTAGTTGACTTTGATCCCCAAGGCAATTTAACCACAGGTCTAGGAATTAAAATTCAACCAGGACAGAAGACTGCTTATGAAGTGCTTACAGATCGTAAACAGAGCGCATCTGCAACTATTATTGACACTGAGTATGGTATCAAGCTAATTCCGGCTGACATATCTCTAGCATCTGGAGAAAAGCAAATTCTGACCTCAGCAGATAATAGCCGAATTCTGAGAAAGAAATTGAATCCTTTACGACAAGAATTTGCTCATATCCTCATTGATTGCCCACCTAGTTTAGGTATGCTAACTTTAAATGCACTAATGGCAGCAGATGCAGTTTTAATCCCCGTTCAATGCCAGTTCTTTGCCTTGGAAGGCTTACGACAATTATTGGAAACTATTGAAGGACTTCGTGATGAAGATACTCACCCAAATTTGCAAATTTTAGGAGTATTGCCTACAATGGCAGACCGTACCCTTACGACCCAAGATGCTCTCAGAACTCTTAAAACTAAACTTCCTGGGGTTAAAATTTTTGAACCAGTTCCTAAATCTGTTCAGTTTCCAGAGTCTAACTTGGCGCGTGAACCAATACATCTGTATACCAGTGAAAGAAAATTGATTGAGCCTTATCAAGCAATTGCCAAGGAAATGGCAGGAAAGGTTTAATATGGCTAAACGGCGCTTGTCAATGTCAGATGAAATGGAATTTCCGAATAAAACCAGACAATTCCTTGACTTAGTAGGGGTTACCAATAATTCTCAACTCTCGGAAAACGAAACTACTGACCAATCTTTATTAACAACTCAAATTCACCTAGCTGCTCATCAACCTCGACGTTACTTTTCCGATCAAGCAATGGAAAGCTTGATTGCTTCTATTCGTGAATATGGCATTTTACAACCACTGCTCGTCCGACCGTTAGAATCCGGTTATTACGAGCTTATAGCTGGGGAACGCCGCTACCGTGCAGCTCAAATTCTGGGAATGGAAGAAGTTCCGGTTATTGTCCGCCTCCTCAATGACCAAGATGCTTTCCAAGTTGCCCTCCTCGAAAATTTGCAACGGGAAGACTTAAATCCGGTTGAGGAGACTGAAGCTATTTTGCAACTGCTATCTATCCGTTTGGAATGTTCTCAAGGAGAAGTTATTTCCCTGCTTAATCATATCGCTAACCTCCAAAAGCAAAAAACAGAAATTACGAACAACGTTGTTCGTAACCAATGGGAAATGGTAGAGCAGATCTTTACAGTCATAGGTAGAGTTACTCCAGATAGCTTTCGTAGTCATCGCCTACCTTTACTTAACTTACCTGAAGATGTTCTAGAAAATTTGCGCCAAGGACAGCTAGAATATACCAAAGCCCGTATCATAGCTCAACTGAAAGACGAAGATCAGCGACATGATCTCCTAGCGAAAACTATTGAAGAAAACCTTTCAGTTAGAGATATCAAAAGTTACATTCAATCAATTAAGCCTGTTAAATCTTCTCAGAACCCTGTTCTCCCTAATCGGATGAAGGAAGCTTACCAGCGTGTTAAGCAAACTAAAGTCTGGAAAGATCCAAAGAAAGCAAAAACTTTAGAGAAGTTATTGGGACAGATTGAAGCATTATTAGAGTAAAAATTATTGTTAAGTTTTCTGGTTGGAAAACAAAAATAAATTTTCAAGACTTTGAGTAGAAGTATATTTCTTTACTTACCCTATTCAATTGTTGTTGCACAACTATTTAAGTTTTATGCCCACCCACACTTGCGACTTGGTTCGCCTCTACCTGCAAGATATCGGACGTTTCCCTTTGTTGACAGGCTCCCAAGAAATCGCCTACGCCCGACAGGTACAGCAGATGATGATAATTGAGCAACGAAAAGCTGAACTCGCACAAGAACTACATCGCCAACCAACAACATCTGAATTAGCCGCGGACACAGGTGAAACCGAAACCGAATTAACTCAAATCCTGAAACTTGGTCAACGGGCGAAACAGAAGATGGTGACAGCTAACCTGCGGCTGGTAGTTTCGATTGCCAAGAAATACCAGAACCGCAATATGGAGCTTCTCGATTTAATTCAAGAGGGCGCATTGGGGTTACAGCGTGGTATTGAGAAATTTGACCCCAATCGCGGCTACAAATTATCAACATACGCATACTGGTGGATAACGCAATCAATTACCAGAGCGATCGCTCAAACTTCTCGTACCATTCGCATACCCATTCACATAAATGAAAAGCTGAACAAGATCAAGAAAGCACAGCGAGAACTGTTTCAAACCCTTGGCCGTTTCCCTAATGTTACAGAAATTGCTAAGGCTTTAAACGTACAACCCAACCAGATACGGGAATATCTCAGCACATCACGTCAGACACTTTCTTTAGATTTGAAGGTCGGAGATAATAAAGATACGGAGCTATTAGACATTTTACCTGACGAAAGCGGCTTGTCAGACGAGCGTATTACCCAAGAATGTTTGCGCCAAGACATGACTAATCTGTTGACATTGCTAACACCTATACAGCGGAAAGTACTGACTTTGCGTTTTGGACTTGGTTCGGAGCAGGAATTGAATTTGGGACAAATTGGTAAACAACTTAACTTAAGTCGAGAACGAGTTCGCCAAATTCAGAACAAAGCAATCAGTATTCTAAGTCGTCAGCAAGACAACATCAAAGATTACTTAATGTCGTGAAATTAAAAGTTAATGGAAGATCAACCACAATTACCGTCTCCGCCTGATGCCTTCCTTTCTCCTCTACTGGAATTGCGAGATTACTACGTTCCTTTAGCAGAAAAGTACAAGAAATTATACACAGAGGCTTTAACAAATCTTAATCACGTAGAAGCTTTGTTATCTAGCTGGGGTTCTACAAAGGAGGTATCTGAACCAGTTGCTTCTAATTCAGAAACCTTGCTCTTGGAGGATAGCAATAGCACCCCAGAGCATGAAACTAATTTGGTAGACTCTACTGATTCTGAGGTTGCACCAACAGTTGATGAACTTCAAAACATTGATATGCTGCCAGAAGCAAGTGAAGTAGTTGCCACTGCCGATGAGGAAGATTCGTTGCAAGCGCCACTGGAATTGTTAGAACTTAGTGAACCACAGGAGGACGAGCAGCCGCCAGAGTTACAAGAACAATCCCCAGAAAAGTCGCTATTGTGGTCGGAAATTCCGATGTTACCGCAATATCAATCCCTCAATCGCACCGAAGCAATTCTAAAAGTATTGCAACAGCATAGGGGTACGGTGTGTCACATTGATTTTATTGTGCGATCGCTCTATGGTGATTTAGAGCCAGAAGCTTTGAAAGTAGTAAAAGGTAGAGTCCAATCATCATTGACTCATGGCAGAGAAAGCGGTAAATGGTCACTGATTCCTGACGAGCCTGGATGTTACACGCTGGACTTGAAATTGCTTAACTCCAATCGTAGTAGGTCTTCTAGGAAGAGCAAAAACAGAAAACCTTCACCAGTCGCACAAACTAATCTTATTCCAATGATCGGGGAATTTGAGGGGCAATTTTTGATTGATGCACTCACCTGTTTCTTTGAGCAAAACCCAGGGAAAATTTTTACTGTGGCCGAAGTTATCGAACAGTTATACGGTGAACTTGATGCAGAAGATTTTAGAGAAGTTAAACCCAAAGTGCTGAATGAATTATCACGAGGTCATCGCACAGGGCGGTTCTCAAGAGTACCTGGAGAAATAGGACTTTATACTTTGGACTCGAAGTTGCTAACAAAGGCAAACGCTAGATGAAATGTTGTGTCTCATCTGTGATAATCAAGCCAAATGTTTATCGAGAGTGCTGCTAAATTCTTCGTAAGGTTTAACACCGACCATTGTTTCTGCTAACTCGCCTTGCTTGAAGATCATGACAGCGGGAATACTGCGAATGTTAAATCGTTTAGCGACAGGTTGGTTGGCATCTAGATCTAGCTTAAAGACCTTTACGCGAGCGCTGTACTCTGATGCCAGTTTATCTATCAAGGGGGCAATGAGTTTGCACGGGCCGCACCAAGTAGCGGTGCAATCTACTACAAATAACGGTTCGGACTCAAGGAGCATATCGAACTCGGTTTCGTCTTGAATATAAAGCGCAGTCATAAGTTTTCTGCAAAAGAGCATTATCTCATAGCTGTGTTGCACCCACTGCAATATAATTCAAACATTTTTACCGAGAGATTCGACTACAAGAAGGCGCTTCGGCATGGCAGATGGGTTGTGAATGCTTTATGTACTTATCTTTGTCTTTTGTTCTCGTTCCTTTTGCTTTCCTTCCCTTCTTGCTAATATTGACAGGGTTCTAAGCCTACAAACCATGTAATGCCTAGGATACTTGCCTAAATGGAGTATGAACAGCTACAACAATTAATCTATAATGCGGAAGAATTACACCATG
>JAYGHB010000078.1:0-7531 GCA_034931985.1 Halotia wernerae UHCC 0503 | reverse complement strand
TATCATCGCGAATATTTCCCCCTTTCGTCTTCTTGCCAAATAGGGATGCTCCCTTGAGTTAGGCTGTCAATACTTTTATACTTAAGGTTGCAGTCATCTAATTAATGTTGCTTACTTTCTGCTAATTGTTGATTAAAATTACATCTTCATGTCAAATTATAAGTTTTTGATATCTGAGTTGACACTTTGATTTGCACTCACTATTTATCTAAGTTAGTTGACTTTATTTTAGACATTTGAATTTGCTTCCCAATTCTTATTAGCAATTAAGATGCGTTCGCCCTGCGTATTTATCCGAGTTTTTTTAAGCTCGGAAATGAGAACCCGCTTTAAAGTCGCTTGCGCTAAAAGTGAAGTCGCCATGAGTGAAAAAGCTAGGGAACTAATTGAGGAATGGACTATAAGCCAAGAAACTCAAAGCCAAAACTCCCCACAAAGTGAAGACAAAGGGGATAAATGAATCTTGCTAAAATAAATCCGTTAAATTTGCCTTCTCTGCCATTAAACGAGCGTTCAGCTTGAAATAGCTGACACACTTAATTGGCAGAGAAAACTTTTCCTTGCTGGCGTTAGATGGCAACTAATATCGTGTTCGGGTAAAGACTTATCATTAAGACCGCAGGGGGCAGGGTGCTCTTAGCAGGGGGAGAAAGAGTTTTCAGGTTTTTGCACAGATGCGGGATTCATAACTAATAAGCCGGACATGATATAACTTATACACCAATCGATGAAATCCGCCTGCTGTTGCCCATGCAGTTCTAGAAGATAAATTCCATTCGATGAGAGTTGTCTTATGGCAGCAAATGATTTAAATCCGCAACTTCCATTAATAGTAAATCTCAACTTGATTAATCAAGAAGGTCAGGAAAACATTGACCTCAGTAAATTAATCATAGAAATTGATTCAACTCTATTTCCTAATCAGGAACAATTTCTAAAAGCTTTACACAGTCATTTGTTACAGTCTCTCAAAGAAGTTCCTGTAACAACTTCCATTAATCTGAAAAAGATAGAAGATAATTATTTTGAAAATGCCGAAGATGAATTATCTCCTCCGGCTACCAAATCTCAAACGGAGAAAAGTAAAAATAGTAGTCAGGAAAACAGAAGTTCTTTTGAAACTACAGCTAATTCCATCCCAAATACTTCAATTACAGCTAGACAATCAAAATTATTTAAGTCCCAAGACTTTGAAGCTATTCCAACAGCAGCAGTTATGTTTTCCAGTATTGACTCTCAAATCAAAAAAGAATTGTGGAAGCAAAATGAAGATGGAATAGCCTACTTACAACATAGAGCTAAGGGCGATTCTCAAAACTTCATTGAGCATTATATTGCCAACCCCGGTGATATTTCCATGCTCCCTTGGGATGAAGCACTACAAATCATCGATAAATTTGGGTTTAACAGTGCCAAACTGCACTTCATCTTTGCTGCCTATGCAATGAAACAGGAAAGACCGTGGGAAAGCTTATTTATTCTCAATGCCAGTGACTTGATAAAAGATATGGGTTGGGATCAGCGAACTGATTTACCCAAACATAAAAAACTCTCAGAAATAGCCAAAACTGCGTTTGCATTAGATTGTTTGTTAGTTAAAGCAGTATGGATAGAAGGTAGGAACAAAAAAGGTGGAATAAATGCTAGTACCCCTGTAGGGCGAATGTGGAACATTACAGTTGTGCCCTATGGTCAGATAAATTTACAAGGGAAAATAGAAGAGCCTGATGAAGTTCAGTTAATTATTCAACCTGGTGCTTGGACTCAACATTTTTTGAACAGAGCAGGAGCAAAATCAAGGGACGCTTTATATCAGTTTGGCTACTTAGCCCAACAAGTTTTGAAAATAGATCCCTACCATGATGAACTCGCGCTAAGGCTGGCTATATATCTAACATTAGATAGTCGAATTCGCCTTGATGGAAATTACAAAGTACAGGAGCTATTAGAAATTGCATTCGCCAAACCGATTATAGATAGAGCTAGGTTAGATCGCCGCCGAGCCTATGACTTAAAACAGCACTGGGATAGTGCCATAAAGCTACTACTAAAACTAGGCTGGCAGATTATATTTGACCCCAAAACTTACCCCGAAGAACTAAGACCAGACTTCAAGGATAAGAAACCTAAAGGCTACTTTGATAAGCTGTTGGATGCAAAACTCACCATCAAACCCCCAACCCCTATCCCTGAACTTATAGCATCCAAAGCCAAACTCACGGTTGAACGATCGCAATTGAAAGTTAAACCCAAAGTAGAACAGTTACAGCCCAAAGCCAAGCCCACAGAGGAACAACACATCAGCTTGACTAGCAGTCAAGTTAAAGAAGCACGTATTGCAAAAGGCTGGTCGCAAGCGAAACTGGCTGGTTTTCTCGGCGTATCTCAAAACCTTATTTCCCTGATTGAACGGGGTGCGCGCACCTTCAATCCACAGCTAGCCACCCAAATCCAAACGCTTCTGGATATCCAAGACCAAGACTAAGTATTAATACTCTAAATTTCCCAACTACGAGCTGACGAGCAGCTGTGGATGGCTAGTTTTCTGTTGCAGTCTTGTTTTAAAAAAAATAATTCAAAAAATTGGCTTTAAAGCTTTACCCTGTAAGGCTTTGGTTCTTAAAACAAAGGCTCTAGAATCCCCGGACAAAAACTCTAGAATCCCCGGACAAAAACTCTAGAATCCCCGGACAATCCATTTTAAAAATCCTTGCTGCATAAGGGCTGTAGCCTCTTAAAACAGCCCTGATTAATTAGATTAATTAGATCAGTTTTGCCAAGTGGTTTTGGCGAATCTGGCATTATTTCCTGGTGTCCAAAAATATCAAAAACTTTTTTGCTACTGAAAACTTTAAGCTGCCCTCAAACCAAAATCCCACAGCACACATCCTAGAGTGACCAGCACAGGGGGTAATGGCTGATGAGCGGCTTCTCAAAAAGGAGTGACAAATGACGAACGTCGTAGCAGGGAGGGAGGCTAAATGATTACATCTCCTACCCTCACTAAAACAGAAGATTGGAAACCATTTAGCCGTGTCCCCAACGCCAAGGATGTCGCCAACGGCTTAAGAGATATCCCTAAAAATTGGTCACTGACACCCCTACAAGATAAATCTCCACGGCGCGAAAACTGGCAGACAGAAGAATTTATCCCACATAGCGAGATTGCAAGGCTAATCTTGCACGGTGAAAAGAAGATTAGCAAAAAAGGCAATCCCTACACTGCTTATTGGTCAGGTTTTGGACTGCGAACGGGTGAGGCATCAGACGGAAAGCTGGCGATCGACGTTGATGGGAGCACTGCTGAACCATTGCTCAATGCGATCGGCGGCGGCGACTTACCCAGAACTGTTTCTTGGACTTCTAGCAAGCCAGGGCGTTATCAGTTACTATTTCAAATTCCCAATGAAGTTAGGCCACTGCTGAAAGACTTTAATAGAGCAGTTTTAACTGAGTGGGAGGATTTACAGACTGCCCGTGATGCTGAGGGCAAGCCAACTGAGTTACTGGAATTTAGATACAATCGCTCTCAATCATGCTTGCCACCTAGCAGACACCCGACAACGGGTAGTTATCAGTGGATTAATTCACCAGAGACAACAGAAGTTGTGATCGCCCCTAGTTGGTTGTGCGAATTGCTGATCAAATTTGCCACACAAGAACAGCACAAAGAGCAAGAGCGTCAAGAACGTGCTGTCAAATGGGCAGAAATGCGGCAACAAGGCACGATAAAGGAAAATAGCACCAATCTTGTTGACTTTCTAGAATTTGAGGTTTTACCCCGGCTCTCCCCAGAGCAAATTTACTGCTGGGAAGGGCATAACTTTAGACAGTACGGCAAGACGATAAAAGGTTGCCCCCCCTGGCGGCAATCTGCTAGCGGTACATCATTCCATGTTTGGTGGGATGGTCAGAACTGGGCTTGGCAAGACAAAGCAACAGGTGAGGGTGGAGGTGCTGTTCAGTACCGTTGGAAATTATGCGGCGGTCATGGTACACCCAAAGGCCATGACTTTGCAGAAATTGTTAAAGAATTAGCAACAGATGCTGGCGTAACAGTTCCAGAAGCCATCATCCGTGAACCTCAATCATTTTTCGCAGATGAGCGTGTTATCACCCGCGCTGAATGGGAAATAAAGCAGATTAAAGCTGATTTGGTTAGCTTCCAAAATTTAATCACGCAGACTGTAGCTCCCTTTCAACCCGTATTTAAAGGGTTTGGCAAAGGGTTTAGTACTCAACCGATAGCAACACTGCCTAAAGTTGAGGGTAGCTCACACCAAATTATCCACTACAAACCAGGTAATATCCCAGTTAAAACCGACGATGTAGCCGATATTAGAATCCAATGTACCCCAGACCAACATATCCAAGCTTGGCTTGAGGCAGTTTCTAAAGGATGGAAGCTAATTCTAGACAAGTCACACCCTGGCTTAGGCAAAAGCTACCGCGCTGGTATGCTAACAGCGGATCAATTCGGCGTTGATAAACTAATTTACCAGGATGCCAACCACCGCAACCCATCCACACTGCCCATCGAGACCAACTTTGTTGACCTCCCAGTGCGAAATAACGGCTTTAAACTTGACCCCACCCGCCAAACTCCTTTAGGCGAAGACTTCCAACTCTGGATTAAAGCGGGTGAAACTGCTGATACTGTTGGCAATTGTCACAGAACTTATTTATTCAACGCATTTCGTAATAAAAACTTTACTAGCTTGGATTTTGAAGAAAGCGACATTAGCCCCATCTGTAATGGTTGCTCCTTGAAAAACCAATGCCGTTTCGCCAGTGGTGATGGTTACGGCTTCCGCTTCCAAAAACGGACAACTATTCACCAGTTCAGAGAACTCCGAGCGCACCCAGATTCTACCCCCACTGATTTAATTAACGTTGCTGACCAAACTTTTACAGTCGGTCGCATTTGGGAAGAAGCAGGCACACTGATTAAACCAGTGCGTTCCCTTGATGTCAATAAAGCTGATTTTGAAAAAACTGTTGGTCAACTGGCACTATTAGCACCATCGCTGCTAGTTCAACTACAGCCTGTTATTCAAGCCTTACACCCACTATTCACCCAAAACATTGATTCTCCCGACCGCTACGGCTTTACTGATGCCAGTATCCGGTCAATACTGCCGCAATTCCCACCTGATTTAGATATTGAGGCTTTCCGGCTAGCTTTAGAACCCGATTTAACCTTCCTAGAAGATTTAGACACTATCGATGTAGAGAGCGACAAGCAACTCAAAAAAAGTGCCGCCGCTCGTTATGCTGCCAAACAAATTACCAAGGACAGCGCCCGTAACGCTGGCAGAGAATTTCTCGACCTGCCCAATTATTGGCTACCTGATTTCCTAGAAGCTTGGAAAGGTGACGGGGCTTTTAGTTGTTCCTGGGGTGTGTTGAGCATTTACCTTAAAAACCCCAAGCATATTGAATTGGTCAACTCTGCCCAATTTAATATTTTTCTCGATGCTACACTCACCACCAGTCAGTTGAAATTAAAACTAGGTTGCTCTGACCCCGTATTAGTAATTGAGCAACAGCGCCCTGACTACGCCAATTTATCGGTCATTAACGTCACTGGACTAGGTAAACTACCTAAATATCGCTCTCCGTCCCTTATAGCCCGTGTCAATGCCCTCAAAGAAGCTTTGACAAAGCTACACTCCCAACTTGGCATTATTGATTGGAAAGCGATCGCTGACACTGCCACTGACCGCCGGGAATATGGTCACTTTGTTGATGGTCGTGGTGTTAATCGATTTATTGATGCCTCTGCTATTGCCAGCTTTGGCATTCCCTACCAAAATATTGGTGTTTTGGCAGCACAACATCAGATAATGACAGGGCAACCAGTCAACCTGGGCGACAAAAACAGCACTTTCCAAAAGTATCTCACCAAATTTGTGCAAGCAGAAATTATCCAAGAAATTGGGCGATTACGTTCTCACCGTCGCCCCACCGAACAGCTGACTTTTTACTTCTGTGCTGACTATGACCTGAGTTTCCTAGCTGACCATCTCCCCAATGTTAAATTACAGAGCATTGATGCCTGCCAATTATGCCCGGAAGCTGGCACTGCTTCCCAACAAACAGGAATTGCTATCGTCAACGCTTTTACCCAACTTTGGCAGTCGCAGGAGAAAATTGGCCAAAAGGCTGTAGCCAAAATTGCCAACATCTGCCAAGGCTGGGTGAGCCGATTTACCAAACGCTGGGGGGGCTGGGCTAGGTTTAAAAAAATATTACTCCTGCTATTAGATAGCCTTTATAGCGATAGTAATAAAAATTTTACAGACTTGGCAGAGGACGAACAGTGGTTAGCTAGCGAATACTTCCCCATGTTGTGCCAACAACCAGAATTATCCCCAGACGGCTTATTAGACGAGGTAGCGCTAGTTGCCAAAACCATTGGTAATAGGGCAATGGAGCGAGTTTTACACTTTTGTACCCCGCAAGTTAGGGCTAACCTGCTGATAGCTGCACTCAGTTGTCTGCCCACCGAAATTTACTCAATTTCACTTTCTCCAGTCTCTGGGTCACTCGAAGAAGCTGCGCTATCACCTTTTATCAAACGAGTGACCAAGCAAGACTAGCGTACTGGGGTCGAGTAGATTAGCAACAGGTCAGTTTATAAACTTGTTATTGGTTATCGATTTCATTCACGGGTATTGCATTTAAGTGTAATAACTTTTTGCCATGAGCTCGATCATTTGCAGACAATTAGAAGCAATGGCATTTTGTGGGTCAAACTTGAGTGCTTGTTGCCAAGATGAGATAGCTTCTTTCCATTCTCCTTGCAATGCCGATAATTTGCCAGCCAAGGCATGGAAGTCTGCATTGCTGTAATACAAAGCTAGAGCTTGATTGTTGTGCGCTGCTGCTTCTGGATAACGTCCTTGCGTCAATAAATGTAGTGCTTGTCTGTGATACCAGATGGCTTGGTCGTGCAGACGAAACAAGTCAGACAAGTCTACTTTACAGCGTCTGCAAGTTGGGGAGGAAGAAGTAGTGCTGAGTAAAAGAGATGAGGCAGATATGGTAGCAGTTTCTTCCTGATAATTATTATTTTGCTGCTCAAGAGATCCTCTGCTTCCCTTTTTTGGACGATAAACTGTACCACAGACAGGACATTTCATGATTTCTCACTCTGACTCATTGGTACTGGCGTAGTAAAGAAAATCTTCCAGTTCTTCTTGTAACTGGGGTAATTCTGCACTATTGTTAGCAACCGCATTTTCAATCTGGCCTAATAAATCTTGTAATTCCTCTGCTTGTTGAGAGTCTACGGTCAGAAGTGCTTGTTGAGCGCGGTCTAAAAGTGCTGCTAATTCTGGAGCGATTTCTACTGCATCGCTTATATTTTCTGAGGAAATTTCAATTGTTTCATCACTTTCAAACAATGCCTCTAAATCTGCCCTTGCTTGCTTCAATTCATGGCTGGAAAGTTTTTGTATTCCTGCATTATTGACTACTAGTGTCCCTTGTTGCCCTTTGCCTTTTTCAGTGGTGGTAACGGTGAGAA
>JAYGHB010000077.1:0-7729 GCA_034931985.1 Halotia wernerae UHCC 0503 | reverse complement strand
AGCGCGGTGGTGCTGATGCTTTACAGGATGATTTAAAGCGTTTATCTCCTCAAGTTTCGCTGGTGGATCTGCCTGCTGGGGCTGCTGAATATTTTGAGTCGGTGGCGAAGGATATTTTTCTGTTTCAAAATGCCCAGCGTTTGGGTTATCCCATCACTATGGTTTCGGTTTTAGGTCGAGTTAAAGATAGTGTCTTGCAGTTAAAACGTTTGGTGGATTTCTGCGGCGATAAGGTTGATTATGTTGTTGTGAAAAATCTCTACTGGGGTGATGAAGAAAAGTTCACTCGTTACAACAATTCTAAGGTGAAGCAGACTGTAGAAGCATTAGGGGCAACTGAACTTTTATTGCCTGAGTTGTATGACGATATTTTTGACCTAATTGACTCGAAGGATCTTACCTTTCGGGAGGCATTAGAGCATGAGGATTTTAGTTTGAGTAATCAGTCGAGAGTTTTTGGCTGGATTGATGCGGTTGAGACTGAGTTTTCTAAGGCGGCTATACAGCTGGGGTTAAAATAATGGCGATCGCAAACGGGAAGGGGAATGGTGCGGTATCTCATTTAGATCGGTTGCTGTCAGAAAAGCCGCCGGAGTTTCAAGCCAAGGTGTTGCGGTTTGCGCTGGATTCTGGGATGAAGCAAGATGACCCAGCTTTTAGGTTAGTGCAGTACATCGGCTATCTGGCACAGCTGACGGAAACTGCACCCCAAGATTGGAAGTTATTATTTGAAAATTTGCAAGATGAACTAAACCAATGGACTCAACTGACAGCGGAGCAACTGAAGACTCAAGCCGACCACACGGAGAATATCAAAAACCTAGCGACGAGTTGCAATCAGCTAGGGACAGCCTTGAGCGCATTAAATCTAACGTCGCAGCAACAACTGGAGCAATTGACGAGCTTAACCAAACTCTCAGCCAACTTCAGCAATCTCTCCCAAAAACAACCAGAGAAATTGAGCCAACCGTTGCGAGAAGAATTGAGCCAAATCAAGACGATGATTTCTCTATTGAACCAAAAAGACGTGGATTCAGTCGTTAAAAGTTGGGCTAGAACTTTTATCATTTGGCTTATTTCTCCGTTCACATTTTTTATTCTATTTTGGTTTTATTCACACCTTTCTCCTCCAAGCCTTCCTTATGAAGCTACTAGGTCTTTGGAGAGGATTTTGGAGCAGACTGGTTGGACTAATACCAAGTTGCAACGGGTTGAAAAACGTTTGGGAACTGATCCTAATCAGAGACGGCGGCGGTAAAAAATCGCTGTGGAAAATTGTAATGTTGGTGCTTGAATAATGGGAGCAAACATACAAGCCTTAACTGAAACTCGCTATGATTCGACTGGCTGCACCCGATGACACAAATGCATTACTCGCTTTGGCAGAAGCGACAGGACTTTTCGAGTCAAACCAAATTGAAGAACTCGCCCAAATGCTAAATCAGCATTTCAGTAACGAAACAGATAACCAAGGTGTATGGTTTACTGACTACGACAATCAGCCAGTGGGCGTTGCCTACGTTGCGCCAGAACGAATGACCGAGGGGACATGGAATCTTTATCTAATCGCTATTCATCCCGTTCGTCAAAGACAGGGGCGTGGAGCCGCTTTGTTGCGCCACGTAGAGCAAATGCTAGCTCACAGAGGTGAGCGTGTGCTACTAGTGGAAACGTCCGGGCTGGAAGACTTTGAATACGTTCGTGCATTTTATCGAAAGAGCGGTTATGAAGAGGAAGCGAGGATTCGAGAATTTTATAAGGCGGGAGACGACAAAATCATTTTCCGCAAGACACTGGGAAGTACTGCCTCTTAACAGGTCGTGGATTACACAAGAGCCAAAACGTGTAATGTCTACTGTATAAGCAGCGACCGGGCAACAGCGATAGGCAGCCGAAGCTCCCAAAACACTTTGAGAGTCCGACTTTCATATCTCAAGTAAGAAATTCCTTCATGAGTTTTGTTTAACCATGCTTTTTAAGGCCAGACACTTGGCGCTGACTGCGGTCGCACCATGTTCTTAAATTTTGTCAAGTGTGCATCAAACAGTAGTTGGATTGTGCCTGTGGCCCCGTCGCGGTTTTTAGCAAGAATAATCTCTGCAACTCCTTTTTCTTGCGTATCTGACTCGTAATATTCGTCACGATACAACATAATGACTTTATCCGCGTCCTGCTCAATTCCGCCGCTGTCACGTAAATCACTGAGCAGAGGGCGTTTGTTATTACGGCTTTCTACTGCCCTTGATAGTTGCGACAGACACACTACAGGGGTTTGTAACTTCATCGCTAAACGCTTCAGTCCGCGTGTGAGCTTTTCGATCTCATTATTTCTGTTGCCCCCACCGTTGCCATCCATCAGTTGCAGATAATCCACGACGATTAACCCCAAATCACGGCGCTCTTTTGCCATCACTTTACGGCACTCAGATTCTATATAGCTCAGTGATGGGTCTGGACGATCGTCTAAATAAACAGGTAATTCTGATAATGCACTAATGCCCTGTGATAGTGGCTGCCATTGTGTGTTAGAGATGCGCCCTGTTTTCAAGTAGCCACTTTCTATCTTTGCCTCAGCTGAAAGCGCTCGCATGGCAATCTGCAACTTAGACATCTCCAGACTGAACACGATAACCGGAAATTGATGAGCCTTCGCTAGATTAAAAGCTATCTGAGCCGCAAAGGCAGACTTACCCATTGCTGGACGACCCGCAACAATAACTAAATCATTACGATTAAATCCAGTAGTCATTGCATCAAGGTCATAGAAGCCCGTGGAAATCCCAGGTAAAACTTTACCTTGACTGCGGTCTTCAATATCCTCAAACAGATTAATCACCACATCGCTGATATGGCTGGCCCCCGCAGTATCATCCGAACGCTGTAAATCATAGATCAAGGACTGTAATTGTTCAAAGGCTTGCTCTAAGGACGTTTCTTCATCTGATTTATGCTGCAACTCAATGGCTAGGCTTCCCAGTTTACCCAGTTCCCGGCGCTTCCACTTGGACACAACCAGAGCTGCGAGGGCATCAATGTTAACTGCTGATACAGTTCTATCAACCAGCGATGCTAGCTTGTTTCGTCCGCCGATAATTTCTAAAGTGCCATTATCAGCTAGATAGTTCGTGACCATCAACAAATCTGTGGGCAATTCAAGGGCGTTGAGTTTCCAGGCTGCGTTGTAAATCCGACCATGAGCGCTGACATAGAAGTGATGCGGTTTCAAAATGTCGCGCACACGTTCTATGGCTACGGGGTCAAGCAAGATACCCCCAAGTATCGCTTCTTCAGATTCAATGCTCTGTGGTGGTAGCTTATGGGCTGTGGTGGCAAAAGGAATTACGTTGTCGTCACTGGCGTACATAATTAATCTTTAATTTCAATTAGGTCTAAATTTTTACAAGTTTCACAAAAGCAAATACGAACGGTGGTGTGATTGTCGTTCCATCAACAAGAAGGGTGTAGGGGGTAGGGTGTAGGGTGTAAGGGGTAGAGATAGAGAACACCATCAAAAAATTGAGGGGCTTATATCCTTTTTCTTCACAATTAGGTCGCCGCGCTCGTGAAGGGGCTAATTCTTCCCCACACCCTACACCCTATACCCCACACCCTGCCCCTTCGGGGCTTCATCAATCGGGAATATCTACAAATCTTTCAGGATATCTAGCGCTCGCCCATTCGTACCATTTGGCAGCTACTTTATGCTTGCAAAACCTAGATAGTCCTTCTGAGAGGAGCATATTGTAGTAGTGATCATGCCGCCACGCCTCCCAGTTGAGAAAATCGTAGCGCTTACGGTGTTTCTCTACTTCTGCGGGGTCATCAGCGAAGTTATTAATTTTGCGTTGTAATGTCCTGCAAGCTGCCTTCCATTGCTCGAATAAGCAAAGTACCTCTGTACTACCTTCATCTTGCTTAGAAAGCACTGTATTCACGTATGGGGCAACACTGTTAATGTCTTTGCCTTGCTTACGCTGGTAGGTCTGATAGTAAAGCAGGAAATCGACTTCTTTAATTGGGTCTGAGTTGAAAATTAAGCTTTGAGAATCGTTCTCACGCGCCGCGCCGGGAGAATGATCTTCATGAGTGGATTGTTCGTTAGTTGTAGAGACTATCTCTTTGTTAACAACGTAGCGATTATCTGGAAGTGCTTTGTCTTGGTCAGTTTCTTTGCTCTCCTCTTCCGCTTTTTTTTCCGTCCCTCCAGTGATCGATTGAGTTAATGTTATTTCTTTAATCTTATTAGAGGGCTGAAAGCTTTGCTGTGAAGTGGTTTCAGGCTGACCATCATTCATTTTTTGCACCACCCCATTCATTTTTTGCACCACCCCATTCATTTTTTGCACTATCGGTGGGCTTGTATTATTTGGATCGTGCAAATTTTGCACCACGGAAAAATCTTTTAATAAAAGTTCTCCGACTTTTACAGGGTCAACACGATAAAACTTAGCTGCATTACCCTTGGTAATGCCGGGTTGACAGGAAAAAACATATCCTTGTTTTTCTAGTCCTAGCAATAGATTTTGAATACCTCGCGCCTTACCGAGCGCTGGATACTTTTCTTCCCACTCTTTATAAGTAGCGCTAGTCCACCATTCCCCATGATGAAAGTAACCACGCTTGTTGAGTCTGGCATTACTTAAGCACCAGCTTTCAATCACTTGAATTAACAAAGCCTGATTAGTGCCTACTGTGTTCGCAACGCTCCAATAGAGCTTAGTGTATGCAGGCTCATAGCCGTGAGTAAGTCGATAAGCCGTAGCCGCAGTTGCTGCGGCCGCTTGTTCTACGCTTTGAGATTTCATTTTGTAGCATCCGAACTATTTGTAGTAATTTCGGATAACTCCAACTGTTGCAACGCGACCGCAGAACTGGTTATTATAGTATTGCGATCGCGGTCAACTCAAGACTTCCACATCTTTAGGAGTTACCGCTATGTTTAGTCAAATTACAGAACCCGCTTAGATTCCCGTCCGAGCGGGTTCTGTCGTTGAACCAGGGGCAAAAACATTATTTGACTGTCCTTGCTCTGTGAGATCCGTTTGCGCCTTTGCGCTTCGTTGCTTTCCTGTCTCAGTCTCCACATCCGCAGGTTCGCATAATCAACCCCGTAGATGGGCATGAGAGCCAAATTTACTATCAACGCGCTCTATACGGTAGTTTGGTTGATTTTATTCGGTCAAATTATCTCCTTATTTTTGTTGTGAGCGTTCGCTGCGCGCGTTTGCTGCCTCAGCCAGCATGATTTTTATCTGCTGATTGACTGAGCGCTTTTCCTCTTTGGCGAGCGCTTCGATTGTTGCGTAAAGCTCTATCTCGTCATCTTCACTGAAATAAACATTTACTCTTTTTTTCTCCATGTGTGAGTTTTAGCTCTTTTGTGCCATCCTCACACAATTTATCACGCTACTCCTTGACATTATCGTGCTTTATTGTGCTATATTAGCACACAGAAGAACGAAAAACAGTAAGGGCTAGACGTAAAACACTGCGGACTCCTCAAGACGAGGTTGTTTAAAACTCTGAAACGTTCACAAAATAAACATCCTATAAATTCAAGCTGAATCTGCGGTCGCGGCTTATATCTGCGTTCGTGATAGACTTCTGCACCGTGATGGAGACGGCGAGAGTAGTAGGGTCATATTTTCTTGGTTTTCTACTGCCGTAGCTGGCAGTAATTAGCTAGTAGAAAAGCCATGAATCAGAAACGAATTGTATTACCTCAAAACTTGATACCCCTTGCTGACCAAATTTGCAAGGAAACAGGCGTTTCAACACACAGTCAGCTATTTGTGCTTTTGCTCAAGAATTACGGCGAGCGCTTTGTCAAAGCAGTAAAGGAAGCTTAAACAATGGATATCAATTTACGCAACTTAGAAGCAATTAACGAATTACCTCTTGAGAAAGTAATGCTTAATCCTAATCAAAAGAGAAAGTTAGAAGCAATAGATCGCTGGCTCAGAGAAATCCTAGACTCAGAGGAATTTAGACAACTGGATTACTATCCAGATTTGACACTAGGAGATGCAATACAAGCAGTGGGTGAACTACTTGATGAACACGAACCATCTGATTACAAGCCCACGAATTTTACTAAATCTGAGTGGCATTCATATCTAGAACAAAAGCCAGTAATGCACATTCGCCGCGTGAAGACTTGGCGTGAAAAGATTAGCTCACTCATCGAAGATGCAGCGTCAGAAATCGCAATTTTGAGCTTACTAACAACTAGTTTTATGGTTGTTGGTAGTATCTTTTGTCACGGCGTTGACCGCATTGAGCAAAGCAGAGGTGAGGAATATCAACCAACTTGGGCAAACAACGCTCTTGTTGTTGAAGGAAGCGCCATTGCGTCTATCGCGGTCTTCCTGGGTGCAAGTTTGACGGCTGCGTGTCTTGCTGGAGACAACAAAGATGCATAACTTAATTCCTGTCTATGAACCTTCTACCCTGTCACAGTGCAAGGTGTATCAAATCAAGGGTACGCTGTATCGCTTTACAGGTAAATGCCCTTGGGCAAGAATTGACCACCCGCAATGGTGTTTCACCCCGCTAGCTGGGCAAAGGCGAAAAGCTGACATCAAGCTAAATCAGAACAAGGTCAGGTATGGCATTTACGAAGTCCCAGGCATGGTCGCCAACCGTAAATCTGAAGTAATAGGACAAGGAATACAACAAAGCTTGTTCTGATGTGTTCAATGCGACCACCCAAGAAAGAAAAGCCAAGCGCCATGACCGCTTTAACTAGGCTCAAGGGGGCGTATTTGTGGGGGTAAACGAAAAAGTGTCAGGAAGTACCAAAACTCCAAAAGTATTATTATCGCGTGGTTATAGCCATTTGGTGCAACGAAGTCAGAGCTTGTAAAAAGTTATTTTCTAAGGTTATTGACAGCCTCTAATAACAGGGGCATATCCATAACTCTGAATCAATCTTGGGGGCTAGTCAGATACCTGAGAATGTCCGGACAGTCAGTTGATTTTATACACACTTAAACAAGATTACAGAGGCAATGTGGCAACAAAGAAGTATTTAGCTAAGTATCGTTTGCTCAGACAGACTTATGAGCGAGCGCTAGGCAAGACCATCTCAGACGAGACTTGGTATCGGGTGGTGTCTTTTCTCAAACAGCGTTTTAACTTGAGGGTGGAATCAGAGAATGCAGAAACCATAGTTGAGACATTTGCGGGACTGAAACGGCGCTACGGTGCGCTAAGTCCAACCAGGGAGGGATTTGAGGAGCGTTGGCAAGCATTCAAGCATTTTTATGACTCCGAAGGTGGTTACAGCGGTATTGAAGCACTATCAGCAATAGCCCACTATTTAAAAATCAATCTTGATGACGTACCGTCAAGCACCCGTTACTACTGGTTTAGCCAAGCGGGACTATCTTTTAACGCCCTTAATACTTACCACAGCAAAGATTTAGCGCTTGTTGCATTCGTCGCTGCTAAATGGGCAATCAATAAGCGGCGGCAGTCCACGAAATCCGCAACCATCGACGTTTTAACACTAGTCAAATAAGGATAATCATCATGTCTGACAAATTTACTAACAATGTCCGCGCTCGCTTGTACAAACAGGGTTATCAAGGATTTACCAAGGACGATTACACAACAGCCGCACTTGCTGTAGAGTGCGATGATCTTGACAATCCAAGCAAAGACCAATTGAGCCAAGCAGTTGACTATCTCAAAGCCAAAGCAACCAACCGATTATCTGTAACTGATG
>JAYGHB010000076.1:0-7886 GCA_034931985.1 Halotia wernerae UHCC 0503 | reverse complement strand
TTGTTGCACGGTTATCAAGGTGATTACACTGTCCGTTCCTGGAATCGGGACAGAAGACGTAAGCGCAACCCTCAAAATGTTGTTTACGTCGCTTGCAGACTGCTAGATGAAAAATGGTCATCTCAGGGTAAACAAGTGAATTCTTACCTTGAATGATTTATATCCGCTATGCACCCCACTTGACTGAATATGCCTTAAATAGTACATTAGTACTGTTAAAATGTACCTCCGTAGCTGATCTGAACCTCACTTTACCCGTGGGGTTTATTTTTTGTAAGTAAGGTCAGAACTGGGGTAGAGCGGGTGGCGCAGCGGAGTGTGGGGGGCGGGCTACCGAGTTTTGGTCACTCCACGAGTAAATTTTTGCCCGTCCCCCACACCACCCGGTCTAAACGCAGTGTCCCCAGTTCGTCGGGGCATCACGAGCTGATGAGGTTTAAGCAATTTTAGTATCACACTTGATATCAAAGATAATACTTTTGTAAAAATATTTACAATTACTAAAACTTAATTGGATAGGAAAAGGGGTTAATAGGTTGAAATAATTAAACCCCTTTTCTTATTTCCTCTGGCAGTAAGTAATATTAAAACTTTTAAGTTGGACTAAGCTTTCTCTGGCTTTGCCCCTTTAACTAAAATCTAAGCGTTGAGACAGCCGATTCCAAATCTTCATCCAGCACCTCTAAGTATTTTTGCAGCGCCGACAAAGTTCTGTGACCAGATATTTTCTGGATCACCTTCAGTGGTACTCCAGACCTGTGCATCTGCGTCAAGCAAGTGCGGCGGAAGCTGTGAGTACTGGCCCCTTCAATAAGCAGTTCCATTAACGCCGCCCGCAAAATCTTATCTGCCGAATCTGGGTGAATGTGTCCCCTACCGTGGCGACCGGGGAACAGATACACCTTCGGTGAATGGTAAGCTTCTAGTAGTTCCTTTAACTCCGAATTGACTGGCACAGAGCGAGTTTCAATCTTGCCCTTTGTCGTCCCCTTGCGAATTGTTACACGGGGGCGTACACTGCCATCGATGCTGTATACATCTTTAGTATGTAAGGAACAGGCTTCGGCAATCCGAGTCCCTGTGTACAAGCAAACGCCAAACAATGCCCGATCGCGTGGAGTTTTTAACCCTATGCTAAACAATCGGTTAATTTCATCCGGTGTTAAGATTTTCGCCTGGTCATGTCGGTCAATTTTCATAAGATAATCTTACACCGACAAAGAGAACGATTCCGACGTAAAGGCCAAAAGGCTGATTCTAGCGTCAGGTGCAAGAGGCGAAAAATTTTAGATAATTCCCGCTTATCAATGGGAAAAAAAATTCCACGCAGTAATCAGGGTTTCGGGCGATGAAGATGATTTTTACTTATACATTCATCGAGAGCCACACGAAAAGCTATAATTTCTATTCTTTAATTTTATGGTGCTACCGTAGCGACCAGGCTTCAACGCAATTCTGATTCGCCTTAATTGGAGCGTGATACGATTTTGGCTATGACTCACACATGCATTGCAGTTGCAGCTCGTAAAGGAGGCGTAGGCAAAACCACAATTGCCTGTGGACTTGCTTCTGTTCTAGCCAGTCAGGGACGAAAAGTTTTAGTTATCGACCTTGACCCACAGTCAAATGCAGCCTACGTGTTAGGCACAAATCCCACAGCAGCCGGAACTGCTGAACTTCTTGTTGGTGGTTCGCCTGAGCCTTTAGAGGCTGCTTCTGGACTTTATGTCTTACCGGGCGGGCCGGATTTGGCAGGACATAATATTCAGTTGCTAGATCCTGAAGATTTGGCAGATATCGTCGCATCAATGGCTTACGATGTTTTTATCTTCGACTGCCCCCCAGGTGTTGAATCTTTAGAGCGACTGGGGTTAGTTGCTGCTGATGTTGTATTAGTCTGCACTGATGCTCACCCTCTGGCAGTCATGGGAGCCGGACGAGTCCTCAATGAGTTGAAGCTGCGACAGCAAAAAGGACGCAGAGGGGCAAAACGCTGGGCGGTGGCACTAAGCCGGATTGACCTGCGGCGGTCAATGGATCAGGCGCTTGACAAACAACTCTCTCATGCTTACCCATCTATTAAGCGTTTAATTGTGCATCAAGATTCATCTTTAGCATGGGCTGCTGCTGAACGAGTTCCCCTGATGCAGTACGATGCAAACTGCAAGGGGGCAAAAGATTTACAGGCGATCGCGGAGTGGGTGTTAAATGGCTAAACGACGTACAAACAGCGACGCTTTATTTGCAGAAGCCACCGCGACAGCTGACGCGATTCATGAGCTTGATCAGGCTGCGGCAGCTAAAGTCGAACAGGAGCGTGCCCAAAGAACCAAAATTCTTCTCGCTCAAATTCATCCCAGAGAGGCAGATACCAGGCCAATTCGACCTGAGCATGTTGCTGATTTGGCAAATTCTATTGCAGCATTGGGGCTGATTGAACCCCTTGTGGTTGATTGTAAGGGAGTATTGCTGGCCGGAGCGCATCGACTAGCAGCAATTCAGTTACTTAAGGAAGCTAAGGAAGAAGCCTATGCCCAACAGTTTCCTGATGATCTGGTAATGGTTCACATGATGACATTTGATGCTGAAAACGAACCTGAACGGGCGCTACAGGTGGAACTGGCAGAAAACGAGAAGCGGGTTAACTATACCCGTGACCAGATTGAACGACTTGCTGAACGCCTACGAGCTTTGAATTACAGGGATATTCGAGGTCGTCCGCGAGAAGGAGAGAAAGCATTAGGGCCGGCTTTAGCAGTGGCAATTGGTGTCTCTACTCGCTATGTACGCAAAATACTGAAAGAGCAGCGACAAGAAGCTGGCGAAGAAAATAGGAACTCAGTTCCTATTTTTCAGAAGCTCAAGCTACTTAAGAGAATTGAGGCTGCTACGCAAGAGTTGGTAGTGCTATTAGAGTCGGATCAACCTACGCGTGCAGAGCAGTCTTTATCTAAAGCTATTCCCACTTTTCTAAAAAGTGTAAAGAATAGTATCAATGAGGCAAAAGTTGCAGCTAAGAGTCAGAGATGAGCCGCTGAGTTTTCCGTTTGGTTGCAATTTTTCAGAGGCTATTCTTAAAAATACAAACTTTTCATGTTTCTGCTAAATTACTGACTAAACTAAATTCAGTGAGGTGCTTTAATGATAACAAATGAGATCATTGAATCCTTTTTAAGATGTGATTATAAGGCTTATCTAAAATTTAATAATGAAACTGGCTCTGAAACAGAATATGAACTTTTAGAAAAAGATATTTTAAATTTATACAAAAACAAATTTCATGAAAAACTTCAAGCAGAGACGGGTAATCAAATACTTTCTGTATTTAATTTGCAAGAGAAAATCGAGATTAAATATCTGACTTTTATAATTGAGCCACTTTTTAAATCAGAGCAGTTTAATATCAGCTTTGAAGCTCTTGAGATCATACCTAACAAAATATCTTCAGGCGAACTTTCCTACACTCCTATAATAATTTCTCAAAACGAAAAAATATCTCAAATTGAAAAACTATCCCTAGTCATAAGGTGCTTGATTTTAAAAGAGTTACAAGGCATTTTACCGGAATTTGGTAAAATAGTTTATGGATGTCACTTAAAGTCAACCAAGGTTGCTATAAAAACTTATTTACAAGAAGCAAAAAATAAATTAAATGAATTAATACAAACGATTACAAATTCAAAAGCGCCTCGTTTTTATCAAAATAATTATTGCAGAGTTTGTGAGTTTCAAGTTCCTTGTAAAGCAAAATTAGTCGAGACTGATGACTTAAGCTTACTAGGAAGAATCAGCAAAAAAGAAATTATTAAAAGGAATAATCGAGGAATCTTTTCTATTTATCAACTTTCCTACACATTTAGACCAAGAAAAGAAAAAAATAAAAAGGGAGCTATCCAGAAGAGCCAACAATTTTTATGGGAACTAAAAGCTCTGGCATTAAGAGAAAAACGAACTTATGTTCGAGAAGTCCCAGTAATAAAAGATATTAAAACAGAAATTTATCTAGATTTTGAGGGACTTCCAGAGGAAAACTTTATCTATTTAATAGGAATGTTAGTTAAAGATTGTGGAAATGAAAACTGGTTTTATTTTTGGGCTAATTCATTAGAAGAGGAAGAAGATATTTTCAAAAAATTTATTAATACACTATCAGGCTTCAATGAGTACATAATTTACCACTATGGCAATTATGAAATTCGAGCTTTAAAGAGAATAAATGTAAAATTAGATAAAATATATGAACAAGAAATTACACAATAATGCGGAGAGTGCTATTAAACCGTTTGCAAAGTATAGAATGGCTTCAAGTGGAATGGCTACTGAAAATGGCCTAAAAGATTATCTTGTACTACTAAGCATTTATCAAACTTGTAAATATAGAGGTATCAGTTTTTTAGATTTTTTAAAATCAGGTGAGAAAAGTCTTGAGAAGTATTGCAGAACACATTAGATAAACACTAAGCATAGAAGATAGGGGTGTGAGTATCACATTACATTAACAGACTCCTCTGCTCTAGTTCGATGGAGATATCCACAACCAACTCGAAATTATTTAGTCTTACTTGGTATACGCCAAACTTGTCGTTACCAGAATAAATCTTTTTTCCGATTTTTATTCTCTAAGGAAACTGATATAGAGAAGTTAGAATCTAGAAATACCAGAAAGATTAAAAGATAAAGGCTGTATATTTTACTAGATGTCATAGCAAAAATATTGTAGAGCAGTAACTGATTGTGGTAGCCCCTGCCTTAGAAGCGATTCTAAGTACTCTTCAGATGTTTTGGGGGGATTTTTAAGACTACTTCTGTGCCTCTTTACCACTTTGCAAATTTCTGCTGGGTTAAGGTCAATCAAATGCAAAATGAAGTCATCTGGATGCTGGGACTCAATACCGTATGGTGAAAGAGCTTGAGCAGGAAAATCTCTAAGGTTAAAAGTGACTATAATACTTGCATTACAACGAATCGCTGCTGCGAGAACATGGCGATCGTTTGGATCTGGAAGTTGTAAACCTACGATAAGTGCTTCATAATCTGTAACGAGACAATCTCGGACATGACTATTCATCAGATTTTTAGTTCTGGTAAGCTTCTCAAGCGTGAGATCAGGACGATCCTTTAAAACGTTTCTAATCCACTCTGAATGAATTGCGTCCGTCCACCGTGCCCTAAATAGGTCGGTGACTGCAAGCCGCATAAGAAAATCTCTCAATGGAGCTGGATATAAGACACATGCATCATAAATAGCTGTAAAATTAGACACTACAATTGCTTTATTAGTTTTGAATCATTACGATTAATAGTGGTAACAAATTTTCTTTCTAAATGCCCTTTATGCTCAGTAAATTGTTTGAGCCTCACTTAATAATTTCAGTGTCATTAAAGTTAAAACTAAGTCAATTGGGTACTAGATAGATCCCTGACTTAGTTTAACTTGATTGTTAGATGTACCCCTATTCCCAAAGTTTATTTAGCAAAGCATCTGGCTAATCTGCGAAACTGTTATGGGGAGCAATTCTTATTCGTACCCCATATTTAGTTCTTGAGCTTGAGCAGTAAGCTCATCAAGAGCTTGCATTCGTAAAGTATCAATTTGATTTTTGTAATTGAGTACATCCTGATAACGCACCCGTCGTCGTGTGCCTACTTTACGGTATGGCATCTCTCCAGATTCCAATAACCCTACTAAATAAGGACGAGAAACATTTAAGATATCAGCTGCTTCTTGTGTCGTGAGTTCTGCGTGTACGGGTATAAGAGTAACAGCATTACCTTTAGCCATGTGTGTCAAAATGTCAACAAGCAGATGAAAAGCCGCTGCTGGTATGGTAATCGTTTCGCTTATAGCGTTATCTTGCACAACTTTGATAGTATGGTAGGCATCATTGTTCCGTACATAGGATGCCAAAGTTTGACTACTAATTTTAGCTAGGGTAGCATCCTCTTCTGTAGGTACAGTAGGTTTGCTAGCTTGATATGTACTGAGTGTCATAAGATATCAGCCTCTCTACGCTTAATATCGAATTGCACTCCACTTATCCATACGAAAATATGGACTGCAATTATCATTCACCTCATAATAGCTCTTATTCAAAATGAACGCAATGAACGAAATGAGCGAAACAAACTTTGACGACCGCCTATGCAGCCGCAGATGGTAAAAATGCTCATAAAAACCCTAAAGTAAGAAACTCTAGGACTTAATTTCTTACTTTGATTTCAGCAATTAAGGTATATCAATGCTTTTAGTCGCCAATGCTGCGTACTGTTCTTGCGTAGTCGAAGCTGGGGGAGCAGGGGAAGCTGGGGAGGCTGGGGGAGAAAGATGTTTTCAAATATACTTAAGATCTTGACCATGTTTCTCCCATAATTATGCGACAAAAGGGAAGTTTTAGAGATAACAAATGGTCAACTTAATGTTGCATCAACCAAGGTGATGGATTATTTATCATGCTTACAAGCCCAGCCAAAACTTGATTATAAGTTCCATAAATTTCTCTACCTATCTCAAGATCAAGGTATTCACATTTAACTGCAAATTTAATCCAGGTCTGAGTTTCTGCTGCCTCAGCTTCACAGTCGTTAAGTTTGGCTACAAATGCCGCTTCATATCGTCGCTTTCTCCAAGCTTCTGCAAAGTTTGCACACACAGACCGAGACGAACGGCGGATCTGGTCAGTTAATGAATAACGTTCTTCTACTGGAAATTTTTTTGACAATTCAAAAAGTCGCATCGCAGCGTCAAACGCTTTTTTGTATACCTCTAAATCCTCATGACTTCTAAATTTTTCTCGGCTCATCTTAAATAAATTGTACGGTTTTATCCAAAGCGCGATCGCTTCGCACCCAAAGTGTAAAGCCACAACGCTTGACTAATACTTTATTCTCTCCTAAATTCATTTTTTATTAACTATGACTCAGACTTAAAGATTGATATAACATTGCTACTATAGAAGTATAAATAATTACATATACGGTATATTTGAAAACATCTTTCTCCCCCAGCCTCCCCAGCTTCCCCTGCTCCCCCAGCTTGCGAGGCTCGACCTCGCACTGTTCTTGCTCGGTTGCGGCTTGAAAATTGCGATCGCATTTTATCTTTTTTTTAGATCTTTATTGAAATTAGAGCCACCCTGCCAAATCCATCTTTTTCAAGTTTTCGGGGTAGTGTTACGGAAAGTGTCACCAGAGGCAAAGTAATGAAGAAAGTACCGAATCTTATTGCGGAGTTGGAACTTTATCCAGTTTGATTTAGTTTTAGTGAATAAAAAAGCTTGAAAGACACATAATTTTCGCTCCATAGTTCCGACTCCAATCAAAGTCGGAACTTTTTAGCAATGATGAGCAATCGCTATCCCAAATCATCATAAAGGCTGAAATCTTTGTCTCGTAGTACTTACAGGCTACTTTGCCCCTGGTGACAGCTTCCGTAACACTACCCCATGCTAGTTGACGCTTAGGGCAAAACAACAATATCCAGACAACAAAAGCATTATTACTTAGTCAAATCGTCAACCCTGACACTTTCATCGCCGAAAATCTCTCTTCATTGCCCTCCTCAAATGTCAATCAGCTGACAAATACTTCCCAAACCCCACTCCCTGCCCCACTGCGAGATAGTGCGACAATATATGTTGTCGCACATAGTGCGCCTTGGATCGTTGATTGCTTCATCAAGCAGACTGGCTTTCAATATGTCGTAACATTTTCTTTCACTGCATTTATTAATAATTTTTTGTCATTAGCTCAATCATTTGCAGACAATTAAAAGCAATGGCATTTTGTGGGTCAAACTTGAGCGCTTGTTGCCAAGATGAGATCGCTTCTCGAAATTCTCCTTGCAATGCCGATAATTTGCCAGCCAAGGCATGGAAGTCTGCATTGCT
>JAYGHB010000075.1:0-8052 GCA_034931985.1 Halotia wernerae UHCC 0503 | reverse complement strand
TTTAAAATTAAAACCGCATCAGTAACAAAAAAAGCTGATGGTTATTATTTAACTTTAAGCCTTGAAGATACAACAATCCCATCTGTTCAGCCTGATTTTAATCCAGATTCAATTACAGGTATTGACCTCGGTTTAAAAGACTTTTTGACAACTTCCGAGGGTGATGTTGTCCCAATCCCTCAGCATTACGCGATTGCGCGTCATTCAAAAGCGTGTTTCGCGTCGTAAAAAAGGAAGTAATCGGCGTAAAAAAGCTATCAAGCAAGTCGCCAAGCAGCATAAAAAAGTAGCTGATAAACGCAAAGACTTTCACTTTAAAATAGCTTTTAATCTACTAAAAAAATATGATGTTGTAGTTCACGAAGATTTAAACGTCAAAGGTCTTTCTCGGTCTATACTAGCAAAATCTGTGCATGATGCTGGATGGTCAAGCTTCCTGTCAATTCTAACAACCAAAGCCGAAAATGCTGGCTTGTTGGTAATTGCAGTGAATCCATCAGGTACGTCACAAGATTGTTCCAGTTGCGGGGTGAAAGTTCCTAAAAATCTGCATGAGAGATGGCATGATTGCCCTAATTGTAAATGCAGTCTTGACGTGATCATAATGCAGCCGTGAATATAAAGAATAGAGCCGACGGTCACGCGGTTCTTAGAGCTCAACGCCTCCTAAGCAATAGCCGGATTGGTTGAGAAGCCCACACTGTACCTGTACCCAGGTCAGTGTGTGGAGTGTGTCACTTCTTACTACCAACACGTATCACCATCAAGATTAATGAGACATACCACTAAGGCTGGAGATAATTTACAGCTGATTTAACATTTTATGAGTCTGGGGTACAACACGGACATGGGGTACAAACTTTTTCATTAAAGCTTGCCACATCAAAACTTGTTCTGGAGCAGGGGCAAGTACAGGCTCTAAAGTCAATTGTTCAGAGGCTGCTAGAGGTGTGACAGGTTGCAAAAAGACTGGGATATCAGAACTGATAGCTGCTACTAAGGAAGCTGCATGTTCCAACTCGGCTGGGTCTGTATGATTAGAAACAATAATCTTGACAAAAGTCTCTAAATGTGAAAATTGGCATAATTGCAAAAACTTTGTATGTTCTTGCCAATGACTTTCGCCGCTGACACTGGGCAGCTTTAAATCCATACCTACAGAATCAAGATAAGGCAAAATTATAGCTAATTGCTCTGGGCGATGCCCACCAGTCTCTAAATATACAGGTAGACCTGTAAGCGATCGCACTTGGGGCAAAAATTCCTTTAAGAAAGCTGCATGAAGAAGTGGTTCGCCTCCGGTTAAGCTAATGCTATCGTGTAGACAAGGTAAATTTTGGCTTTCAACCCATTCGACTAAGATGGGCAGTGGGACAGGATTCGAGTGGATTTCAAAATCACGTAATCCAGGCGATCGCTCTATCCGACAGGTAAGGGGCGCATTCCAAGTGTGGGCACTATCGCAAAAGTGACAGCGCAAGTCACAATAAGCGAAACGAATAAAAATCTGACGTGTCCCGACATTCAGTCCTTCCCCTTGAATAGCAGAAAAGACCTCAATCAGGCGTGCAGTAGGTTGAACTGTAGTTTTAGCACTCATGGGATATTAGCAATGTGATCGCGCAGTGTCGGCACAAAAGCAGGTATGTTTTTTTAACTTCTTGTTCTATTGTGAATCGTCCCTGGCAATCTCCGCTTTCACCCTTAACAGCAAAACTATTAACTCTTAATTCCTACGTATCTAACTATCCAGTTAATATGAGGTTACGTAATTTTCTAGGACAAACTAACTTTTGACAGATTAAATTTACATGGCAACGAAAGTGCAAAGCTTCATGACTAGCCAACCCACAGAAGCAGAATTTCCTCTTACTTCCCTAAGTGAAACGGCAATATTGCAGATGCCAGCGCGGTTAAGCGTGCTTGAGGCAGTAGGCTTTAAGCAAACTTTCCAAGACTTAACCCAAGCAGATTCGCATCCCAAGCGAATCATCATTGATTTTCAGCAAACCACTTTTATGGATAGTAGTGGTTTAGGTGCCCTGGTAAGTAATTTCAAAACTGCTCAAGAAAAAGGGATTGTCTTGATTTTGGGGAATGTTACACCTCAAGTCACGGCAGTACTCAACCTCACAGGTTTAGATCAAGTTTTTCCTATAGAATCTACTAGTGAAATACCATCAATAGAAGCAGACACCCCCAAAAATGTTTCCCGTAAGATAGAGCAGCTACCAACCACTCATCCCTCTGTAGTATCTTGGATGAAACGCTTCATAGATATTGTTGGTGCATTGGTGGGTTTGGTGATTACAGGAGTTTTGTCTATTCCCATAGTGATTGCGATTCAAATTAACGATCCCGGCCCCATTTTCTTTAAACAAATTCGTTGTGGTTGGATGGGTAAGCAGTTTAAGATTTGGAAATTCCGTTCTATGTGTGTAGATGCGGAAGCTAAAAAAGCCCAAGTCAAAAATCAAGTACAAGGTGCATTTTTCAAGAATGAGAACGACCCTAGAATTACGCGAGTAGGACGCTTTCTCCGGCGTACCAGCCTAGATGAATTGCCCCAATTTTGGAACGTTTTAAAAGGAGATATGAGTTTAGTTGGTACTAGACCACCCACACCTGATGAAGTAGAGCGCTACGAAGTACCAGAATGGCAACGTTTGGATGTTAAACCCGGTATGACTGGAGAATGGCAAGTGAATGGACGGTCTAAAGTACGCAGTTTTGAAGATGTGATTCGCCTGGATTTGCTATATCAAAAAAACTGGAGTTTGCTATATGATTTGCAGTTAATTTTCAAAACTATAGCCGTTTTGTTTAATAAAAATAGCGGTGCTTATTAGCCAATTGCTATTATTTGTAATTTGTTAGTAACTTGTGACTGCCCAAATTTATTATTAACTATGCCCAAGTCCTTGTGTGTTTGAGCATAGTTTTTATTATTTATGAATTACGAATTACGAATTATTTCAACCCCATCACTTCAGTTGCACCTACTAACCCAGCTAAAGCCATCACTAGCATAATGGGTACGCTCTACGCTCAGCGGAAATTCGGGCATAACAGGCGGCAATAGGGTTGAATCCCACAGCAGTGATTTGATAACCTAAAGGCGATCGCAATTAGCGATAATAAAATTGGTGATAAAAACAGTTTTGACCTCTCTCCAAACCTCTCTCCTGCAAGGAGAGAGGCTTTGAGTGTTACTCCCCTTCCCTTGTAGGGAAGGGGCTGGGGGTTAGGTCTGTATTTGATGCAATTGAGAAGCGATATATTTAATAGCGATCGCAAAGTCACCCAAAAAACTTAGCTAGGGAATTGCGATCACTAACATTTGTCACTAGCCAGTGGTGACTAATTGAGCAAAGGCAAAAACCGTCGAATTAATCCAATTGTCACTGCTGGTAGTTCTAACTGCGGTGTTAACCCGACATCTTCCAGTTGTTGAAACACCCGAATCGCTTGGGGATTCTTGTCGGCGAGGCGACGACCAATTTCTGGGCCAGTAAATTGTGACTTTTGTCCCCAAATAATGGCGGTGGGAGTTGTCAACTGTTGAATGTAAAGAGACAAATCAAAGCACAAGTCACCCCGGACAAAAGACAGTGCCGCGTACTCGGCATTAGGTTGCTGGGCAGATTGCAGATAAGCTTCTACAATTTCTTCGTAGATTCGATTAGGCTGGGCAAATTGCCGTTGCTCTAAAAAACTGCGAATACCGTTACTAGTGGCAATTCCAGTGCTGTACAGCAAGCGGTCAACAATGGGAAGATTAACTAACTGGGCAAAAAAGCTGCGGGAGTAGTCTTCGCCAAAGTCAGAAAGTCCCGCAGGTGTAGTCAAGATTAAAGACTTAAATAGATCAGGATGGGCAATCGCAACTCGAATTGTCAATGCCGCAGTTAAAGAAGAAGCGATTGCTGTGACTGGGCCTGTACAGGTCTGCTCAAAAAATTCCCGAATCGTTGTTAAATAATCTTCCAATTTGTAATTGCGGTCTGGATGCTCGGATCTACCCCAGCCGATTAAATCTGGTGCCAAAATACGGTATTCAGCAGCGAAAGCAGGATACACTTTCGACCATTCATAAGCAGAAGATCCACCACCAAAGCCGTGTAGGAACACCAAAGTTTCCTGATCAGATTTGGCGATCGCCTCGTCCTGCCAAGGTGAGCCAGTGGCAGTATAGTAAGCCATTTTACCTAGTGAGGTAATTATAGACTTTTGCTCAAATCCTTGTGGCTGAAACATAGGTAAGCTGATGTGTATTTAATTTGTACTCTCGATTGCTATTATCAGCGAATCAATTACTCCTACACCTCTCACCTTTGTCAGATTAAGTAGATGTAAAATCACTGGATTACTTGTAAAGATTTAGTGATTTTTTTAAAATTTAAAAATCATCATTTGGCTGAAATTCCTAGCCAGCAAGGATTTAGCTTGGTAAATAGTATCACTGAGATGATAATTACGAGGCAATTTTTTATGGTAGTCTATCAGAAAACTTACGGATAATTTGGAGCGTAGAGAACAGTCGAAATGCTCATCCAAAAAAGCTGCTAATTCTAGTTTTACATTTTAGAAGCAATAGTTTTTAATCTAATTAATTATTTGATAATTTTCTAAGTAATATTAGGGCGAGGTGTCATGGTGGAACAAGCTACTCTTCAATCGAATCAAGTACCAGCGTTTGAAGATGCTAAATTTGAGCTTGAAAACTGTGATATACAAAACCACAACCTAATTAAGGCTTCAGCCTTGTGGGTTAAGTTTGAGGAAATAGTTGACAACGCTGAATTTGTTAGACCTGGGTGTATTTGTTTAAATGTGGAAGATTTAAAGTGTTTTGAATCTGTAGATCGTCAGTATGAACACTGGGGTGTTATCTTTCACAATACCCTAGCGATACAACCATCAAATCCAGCATTTCCAACCCTTTCGGGGTTAACAGTATTAATGAGTTCATCCAATGACGGATTTTTAGAAGCTAATTTTTTACAACCTGTTAATTGTGTTAGTGCCTTCATCACAAGTTCACAACGGTTAGTGTTGTCTGCCTACGATCGCGATCGTCAATTGCTAGCTCAAACAATACTCCCAGGAGCTAATCTCGCCAATTCCGACTCGACTGTACCCCCCAACACCTTATTATCCATAAAAGCGCATGACATCTACTCCGTGAGCTTTTGTGCTTTTGATGGTCAATTCACTCTTGATAATTTTCGTTTTTGTGTTTAATTTAAAACTCTAAAAAATCAGTAACAAAATTGCTCTGACTCACCCTAGCCCAGGTATTCTTACTACATTAGACAATTTTGTAATCAAGTAGGTCAACACTGTGGCAAAGGCTTCGGCTTTTTGGCAGCAATTAATTAACCAGTACCCCAACTGGCCGCTTTTAGACTTCAAGATGGGAGGAAGTCCAAAACAACGAGTCTTCAAGCCTTTCTCTGGTTCAGGAGGCATTCTAGGCTTCCTGACGATTGTCGTTGCAATGTTGTTGTGGAACTGGAAACTGCTATTGGCACTTGTGGTAGGCGTTAGCGTCATGTTATTAGTCTACTCAATGCAAAAATGGGACTGGCAGCTGCGCTGGTCAGAGACTCAAAGGTTTTTAAATAGCCCAAACCGTCGATTAGCTTTAGCTGTTGGTAGTGGGGGTATTGCCACCATCAGCACTTATATGGCAGCTGCTATCTGGGTTGACTCCAACAGTCCTTGGATTGCGGCTGGTGCTATCGTCCAAGGTTTAGGAACGCTGATAACTTTAATTTTGTTGGTGTGGCAAATCATCAATTTTTACGGAAATCGAGAGGAAGACAATTTTGAGCGTTTATTACTGAATTTAACGGCACAAGACCCCTTAAAGCGTTTGATTGCCATACGTCAACTAACTCAATTCATCACCCGTAGAAAAACTGAGGCTGCGGTGCAGCAAAATGTTGTCCAATGCTTACAACTTCTACTAACTCAAGAGGAGGAGCCAATAATTAGAGAGGCAGCTTTTGAGAGTTTACAAGCCTTGGATAGCTTGCAAATGCTAGCATCCAGTGCTAGTGCTGCTAGTCCACTTTGCTACCCTAGGTTAAAAGTTAAGAGTCAATATTCCAAAGTCTAACCGTTGACTATTTTCTATACAGTTGTCCATCACGGACTTGCACTACTGGATGATTACACCGACGCACCAATTGTTCATCATGGGTGGTAACAATTACTGTTGCCCCAAAAGCATTTAACTTTTGGAGAATCTGCATCACTTGCCAGGAATTATCAGGATCAAGGTTTCCTGTTGGTTCATCTGCCAATAGCAGCGGTGGTGTTCCTACGATCGCCCGTGCAATACTCACTCGCTGCTGCTCTCCCCCAGAAAGCTGATCGGGAAAACAATCGGCTTTAGAAAGCAAACCCACCAGTTTTAAAGTTGGTTCTAAGCGCCTATGAATTTCTTTGCGGGTGTAGCCTTGAGCTTGCAATACAAACATCACATTTTCTGCCACTGTCCTCTGGGGAATCAATTTGTAGTCTTGAAACACAATGCCGATACGTCGCCGCAATAATGACAAGCGATCGCCCCGCAAAGCCGCTACATTATAATCATCAACAATCACCTCTCCCTGTGTTGGTAACTCCTGACCATACAACAGTTTTAAAAGTGTTGATTTGCCAGAACCACTTGGCCCAGTGATAAATAAAAATTCTTTTTGTTTAACCTCTAAGTTCACATCCAATAGAGCGTCATAGCCATTGGTATAGGTTTTTGTCACAGAGCGCAAATGCACCATTGCAGCTGTATTACTACTGTGCTGTTGATTTTCACTGTTCTCTTGATGACTAAATTTATCAGTCTTGGTTGGAGTTTTGATAGCAGTTCTCATTGGAATTAAGGTACAAACGGGGTTATGACATGCTCATCTGTGAGATAAATAGGGGTTGCTGAATAAGTCTCTTAAGCAAATCTAGAAGCCACACAGCATACGAAATAGTTGTTTCATCGCTCAGTTGACAAATTTACCCAGCGATCGCTAACGATTGTGCAAGGGTTTTGAGACTCTAGATGTTATAACCTTGCACTCGTTTGTTGGAAAAAGGCTTAAAACCCTTATCTGGTATATATTACACTTCTATTCAGCAAGCCCTAAATAGCTATCGGGTGTGGTTCTGTAACCAAATAGCTGTAAATTTACAATTTAAGGTTCACCTTAAAACAAGGATTCCCAAGCAGAACCTGGGAATCTCAAATTTAAAACTAAAGGTTAGAATTTTTTGAATACTTCAGTCTTAACTTAATTGACACTCTCAGCAGGACTTACGCAACTGGCACAAATAGTGGGCGGGGCGTAGCCGTGCCACACGACAATTTAAATCAAAACAAACACATAGGAATACTTGGGCGTTTTAGTTGCTGAATTAAATAATTAGAAAGCAAATTATGCTTGATTTGATAAACAGTTATACCAGTTTGATAGGCTAAATTCTTTAATCTAACCCAAACCAACATTGCACAAGCAATATGATTTCTTTGAAGCCTAGCTTTACGACATTGACAAGATTCAATGCCTGTTAGTTGTTTAATCTCTCGGTGAAACTCCTCGATTTTCCAACGAATTTTGCACACCTCTTGTACAACATCCGTGGAGCTTTGAGATAGATCGTTAGTGGCGATATAATCCGTTCTGTTGGTAGAAACAGTAACCCGGAATAGTTTCACTTTGTTCTGAGCGGGAAACCCTTTAATTTTTATGATTTTACCACATTCTAACTCTTCAGGACTCCATTCTAATAATTCAATCCGTTTATATTTTTCTTTGGCAAATGTATCATCAACTAAGCGATTATTTTTTAAAGGGCAATAATAAATTTTTTCTAAACTATCAATATAAAGCATTAAACTATGTACGGCATACCATGTGTCCATCAAAACAGTATCAAATGGTAAAAGCTTATGATATACAAGGTTTTGCAGCATGTCTTTCACATGGTCTATCTTGGTTTTAACGTGAGTTCGACGGATTTTATGGGCTATAAACCTTGTAAATCAAGGATTAT
>JAYGHB010000074.1:0-8086 GCA_034931985.1 Halotia wernerae UHCC 0503 | reverse complement strand
GTCACATAGAATTCAATTCTGAATTCTGGCTCCTGACTCCTGAATTCTGTTTGATCAAATCACGCATCGAACGACCAAAATTCATCATTTGGAGTACATTCAGAGAGTTGAAATAATCACTCGTCGTCGTCCTATGAAACGGCTAAAAACACGCAGTTTTATCGATCTTACTCTGCAAAAAATGATAGTTAGTTTCTTACTTGCTACCAGTTTTTTGGGAGTAGGAGCGCTAGGATGTTTGGGTCTTGAGATAATCGACACTAACTCTAACCCTACAATAATTAGTCGAATTAATTGGCAAGCTCAGAAGAATGTTTGTTTTGGGGCAATGGTAGTAGGGTTATCAGCGTTTCTAGCCAGCGGAATGTTAGGAGCAATCTTAAGTGGTGATGAATAATGTCAAACCTCAAATATCTTAATCTTTGTGCTGGAGGGCTGGGAGTAACAGCAGCAATCATCGGAGGCACAATTTTATTCAAAGGAGCGAGTGCGAAAAGTTTGATTGCTGGCTCATTCTTGATTGGGGGAGGAAGTCTGTTAACTATATCCCGTGTGCGTCAAGCTCAGATCGAGAAAGAAATCGAGTCAGACATCGAAATAGTTTTAGAAGAAAAGCGCAAATCTGTGCCAAAAACTTGCAGGGGATGCAGTAACTTTCACGGGATAAAACATGGGGGAGTGATGCTAATTTGCGCGATACATCCAAGTGGTGTAGAGGGTAATACTTGTCCAGATTTCGAGAAGTTTAGCCAGAAAGAAAAGCGGGAACGGAAATGATATTAACCACAGCAGAGATACGACAGATTCTCAAGGGCTGTCAGCAGACTTTGCGGCTCGTTCAAAGTACTACAGAGTATCGGCGGATTGAACGTTCAGAGTATTTTTCAACTTCAAATGAGGTTGTGCTTAACGATGCTTTGAATGTGCTGTTTGAGGTAATTGGGGCGATTGATGATATAGAACAAGGGGATGTTTTAAGTGGAGCAAGAAATTAAGCAAGCACTCGGTTTGGGCAGTCCTCAACTGCAACCAGAGCCAGAGGTAAAACCAGAGCCAGAGCCAACAGTAACGATTTACGATTTTGGGAGAATACTGGCTGAGAATGAACCACCAAAAAAATGAAAAGGGTGTAGGGGATAGGGTGTAGGGTGTAGGGAACCCCATACTTAAAAGCAGGGGTTTCAAG
This sequence comes from Halotia wernerae UHCC 0503, assembly GCA_034931985.1. GTDB lineage: Bacteria > Cyanobacteriota > Cyanobacteriia > Cyanobacteriales > Nostocaceae > Halotia > Halotia wernerae. Next base: position 6,900 of record JAYGHB010000074.1, on the reverse strand, counting down.
TAAGGACGCTGTATTTTTTGTACTACCGTATCTCAAAATACATTTTTTCTTTTTTTCCATACTTAAAAGTAGGGGCTTGTACCTGTAGGGTATGGGAGAATGGCACTAAGAAAAGGTGAAACCTCGTCAGGGCAGGGTGTAGGGTGTAGGGGGTAGGGTGTAGTGTTTAGCAAAATTGAACTTTAGTTGCGTCAAAGAGTTCAGCATTTTCTTGATTCCCCACACCCTACACCCCACACCCCACACCCAAAAGCCAGTTATATCAGAGGTTTGTGCTTAACTTAGTGCCATTCGGGTATGGGACATTTCATCTTTCCCCTACACCCCACACCCCGCACCCCATACCCTGTTTGTGGTCAACGATGCCGCACTGATAAATACGGATTTCCAAAAGCTCATGCCCCAAAAGCTAAATTCTTTATGGGGTTTACCACTGGGGACATAGTAAAAGCAGACATTCCTTCTGGGAAATATGCAGGTAGTTATACAGGACGAATTGCTATTCGGTTTCGACCTACAGCAAATTGCAATCAATCGTGCCACAGACGGAAATAATCAAAGCCAGTAATTAATTCATTCTGCGATTTATTTTGTAGCGGGTTTGGTCGAAAACTGCTGTAGTTTCATGTTGCTGCTAGCTGACAAGCGATTTGACGTTGGTATTGAGCCGAGATACGTGTAAAAACCTGCAAGATGGTCTGGAAAGCGTTGCTATATCTACATTTCAAAGATTTCTGGTGGAAGATTAATAGCAGCCTCCAATGGTTGGGGAATATTATGTAAATTCACCACATAATCACCGTATCTTTTGATATGTCTTGTTATGTATGGACTCAAAGCAGCAAGGTGTCGCATAGGAATCAATTCGCCCTGTGACATTAACGTTTGGATAGCCAACGACATATCGACCGTATTCTGCAAAATAACTGCGCTTGCTACCAAATCAAGGTACTTCAGCCGCTTTTCCTGCTCAATAGGATCATTTTCAGTAATCGCTCCCAGCTTACCGAAAAACACCCAGTCGAGAAAAGCATTGTACATCTCCACAATATTCGTTATCGCTGTAATCTCATGGCGGAGAGCCACATTAGAAACATAGTCGAGCAAAAACATTGTTCGTACTACCTTGCCCAACTCAAGAAAAGCTTGATAAAGTCGATTTTTCTTACTATATCTACCCAATTTACGTAGAAGCGTCGAAGGCATCACCTTACCAGCCTTAATTGACAGTACTACACGTATCATGTCATACCAATGAGTCTTGATTAAATTCCAATTGACCACGCCCTTAAACAACGGTTCGATATGCTTGTAGGTAACATCTGCGCTGGGGCGAACAAAAGTTAAATCCTTCCAGTTACGGATACGCGGCATCAATTTAATACCAAGAAGATAGGAAATAGCAAACACAGGCCCAGATTGACCTTGAGTATCTGCGTGCAAAGTATCCGGTTGAATATCTGAGAGATTTTTCAACAACCCATCCAAAATATAGACAGCTTCCCACACACCACAGGTGATAAAGTGAGTAAATAAAGCAATATATTTGTCAGAGACATGGTGATAAGCAATACCACCATAACCACCGTAGCGGATGTGATACTCGCTATGTAAATTATTCTCGTATATCTCAAACTTGCTTCCGTCAGCAGCAGCCTTTTTCCCTGTACCCCAACAAGACGGTAAACTAAAACGGTTGTACGTATTGATAATATCCCGAATTGCAGCTTCAATTTTGGCAGCACTAATATGGCGACGGTTTGTATAAGAAATCATGTGAGAAGTCACTGCACCTTGGGAATGACGAGCCATCTGATTGGGGCCAAGATTACAGCCATAGCTAAAGGTGGTAAAAATATAACGTTCAGCAGGATCAGATATTTTTGGTTCGCTTCCTGAAAATAGACCAAAATGCCTTGTCCAGTTCAACCAATGCTCAACATTGCAAAGGATTTCTAAGATACTGCGCTCCGGCATCAAAGCCCGAATTTTTGATTCTAATTCTTCCACTTCATTCGTTTGAGCTAGGGATGGGATTCTTTTAAGTACAGGTTCTCCGTCTTTATTGATAGTGAATTGTTTATCAACTGCACAAATCTCATCTACAACGAAAGCTACCTGCGCTAATTTATCTTGAAGGTGTTTAACAAAGTCATCCTCTTTAGCAGGAAATTCAAGTAAGCGACAGTATTCTTCTATCAAAGGTTCGCATTCAGTATGACTCAATAATTGTTCGCGGAAATCGGCATAACTTGACGAACCCACAACACACGCATCTCCTGTTTTAAATTCAGTTGCTAGATTTGAAAAGATGCAAATTTCTAACTGCTGACGAACCAAAACCTCAGTTCCATCAATTTCTTCTACAACTAGCGCACGCCAGTTACTACTAATAAAATCTAAATCAATCTCAAACGGCAAATACTTAGCACGTTTGTGTTCATGGTCTAACACGAACTTTAATGCTTCAATTACTGACTCATCAGCAGAAGTAGAGAGAATATCTAAAGAACGTACCAAACTAAAAAGTGCTTTCCGATTGGCAGAATAAAACCGCCACATCAACGGTAAATGGTTATTGGTGTTGTACGCTGCAATCTCATCCAACTTTTGCAACAGCAATTCTGTACCACCATGTTCATCCAAAATTGATTGCACCTGTTCTCCAAAAACAGCATTATCCTGAGTTTCTTTGGCTTTTGTAGATGCTTTTAATACTTGCCCAAAGGTAGCCAATAACTCTGATGTTTCAGTTAAATGTTTGTCGCGTAATTCCTGCAATCGCTGTTTAGCATTATTTTGAATCTTGAGGATACGTTTAATAAACATATCAACAAGATAATCACGGGTGTTAACCTGTGCCTCGTACAATAGACATAACAGCAACGTCCGACGTTTGGGTAAATTAATATCTTGAAATTCCGAGATATCCAAAGCCCTAGCCTGTGCCGCAAAATGTCTAACTTTGGTGATGGCAATACTTTGTAGCAGTCGCTTGGCATCACCAAAGGTCATGAGAACATCAAACTTACTTTGTAGGAGTTTTATCCCACTAAGTTTGGCACTTTTAGGTGGCGATTTGAGTAAATTAAGAGTGGCATTTTCATCTACCTCATTATCAGTAACTACTAGCAATTGGTCTAAATAAATCTGCTCGTTGATGGAAAGCCCCTCAGAACAAAGTGCAAACAAGCGATTATTGACCATTGAACGAATGTGGCGAATTAATCGGTCAAGCGTACTAAATGCTGGTAACTCGTATCGTTCTTTAACTAATTCTTCAATGGCTACATTGATTAAATCAGCAGGGTGGTCTTTTACCTGAGCAGCTTCTGCAACTAATGCGGCTATTAATCTTTGACCTGCCTTATCATACTGTTTGACTTTCAGGTAATCCCGAATCGCTTGAAGATAAGTGTAGCGTTGGCGTTCGGATGGAATGGCTTTTACCCAATCTTGTAACTTTAAACACGACCGTAAATGTTTGATAACCGCAATTGGTACTAGTTCGGGGTGGGGAAAATAACCAAGCCGTTGGAAGGATTTTAGCATGACCATAAAACTAAGAAATCCTTCGTGGCTCTTAGTTTTGGACTTTGCAAACTTGATTTCTTCGCTTTGTGGTGTATAAAGCTCTGCAAGCTCTTTCGGGTTGGGAAATTGTTTGAATTTAGGATATGCAGTCCGGTCAATTAAGGTCATTCAAGTGATATTTAAAACATAAAAAAGGCCAAAAACAACTAGATGGTGGTTGATCCCTCACTGTTCAACCCCATAGTATTTTATATTCTTTTGGATACAGATAGTTAATTGAATTAATCTCAGCACTTTTTTGATTAAAAATGCTGTTTTTGGAAATGATGCATAGGCAATAAAGGTTGACTCTAGCTGTCTGGGTTTATAAGAATATTTAAAGCATGACGTGCAGCTGATTCTGATTTTTGTGAAGTAACTTTCTGATAACGTAAAGTGGTTTGAATACTTTCATGTCCCATGAGTGAGCGTAGTTCTTCTATACTGATTAATCCTACCCGTTCAGTAGCATAAGTGTGACGTAAATCATGGATACGAACACCGTTTAATTCAGGATATGTGCTGGTGATTTTTCGCCAATAGTCGTGCAATGTGTAGTAGCTTATTCTACTGACTTTCAGCGTAACTGGATGTTGTGCTGTAAACAGTGCGTCGATATTTTTATGGCGTGAGTGCTGGAAATATTTATCTATGGATTTGGCTGCATCATCACTATAAAAGCACCACCGTTGTTTGTTTCCTTTTCCCAATACCTGAAATTTCTGATTTTTGATATCTAGATCTGATACATTCAGGGCTAAAAGCTCTCCAATTCTGCATCCTGTACGATGCAATAAATGAATTATTGCAGACATCCGTAGGTCATTTTTGGTTACTTTGTAGAGTATATTTAGCTGTTCAGATGTTAGGTATTTTATTGTATCGTCGCTTTTATGTTCGCCTTTTTCTCGTTGTGGGAGACGCTGTTTTAATCCTCGAATTGGGTTGGATTTTATATACCCTTGCTCGACTGCAAAGTTAAACAGGCTTTGCAGTATTGCTTGATGCTTGTGGTGGGTTGTGTATTTTAAATGTGAGAGTGTATCTAGATACTCAACTAATGTTTGCTTACTGATAATTTCGATTGACCAACTTCCATACTCTGCTAGTAAGCTCAAGAGAGTTATTTCGTAGGTTTTGATGGTACTGGGTGCTAGCCCAGTCCGTTCTAAAAATTTAACGGCAACGGTGGCTAATGTGACAGCTTGCTTCACTGAAAAAAGTGTGTTTTTAGCAAGGTAATTTATTCATAAATTATATATCTTTAGGTAAGAGTATTGACAGCAATTTATGGATACTTTTAAAACCCCAAAACATGGTGAATCCCTAGCTGACTACGTTTTGCGAATCAGGAAAGGACTCAATTTAACTCAGTTTGAGTTAGCCGATGCAGCTGGTATTCATTCTCGGTCTGTGGGGAAAATTGAACGGGGACTGACGATGAAACTCAGCCATAAAACTCTCAGTGGGCTGGCGTTAGCTTTGTCAGTGCCGATTGAGTATTTGCAGGCTGTTGTCAGGGGTGAAGAGGTTGTGGCAATGCCAACGATTAAGTTTTGCCCCCAATGTTGGAATCCTGGGGGTGCTGCTGACCCGATGTGGGGGAATGTTAGAGCTAAGTTTTGTTATCTGTGCGGTACGCAGTTGCAGGCTAGTTGTCGGAATTGTGGTGAGTTGGTGGTGTCGTTGAGGTATAAATTTTGTCCACTATGTGGAAAGCCTTATAAAGATGGGAGTCAAAATCGCTAAAGCCTATATACAACAAGGCTTTCCAGACCATCTTGCAGGTTTTTACACGTATCTCGGCTCAATACCGAATTAATCAAAAGTAGGCAGAAGATAGCCCAAAGGCAACAATATGTCTGTCCTGTATGCGGGGAATCTCTATTAAATGATGAGGAGTTACATCTTCATCATAAAAAGCCAAAATCTCTGGGTGGTGGTGACAATTACGGCAACCTGCAACTCGTACATCTGTACTGCCATCAGCAATTACATTCTGGAACAATTTGTAGTTTATGACTTGCTTGAGCCGGATGCGTTGCAAAGCGCAAGTCCGGCTCTGAGGGGGCGGGATTATAGCGATATAGTCCTGCTACCCGACCACAGTCCTGCCGATAAAAGCAATTTGATTCTGGAGCGAGAATTGCTTCAACCCGAATTTGATGCTGCCAGTTATCACCGAAATCATATTCGTATAAAAAACGCTCTCTACTTCGCCAGCCCAAATCTGATAATTTGACAACTTTAGGGTCGTCAGAAAACCACATTCCCCCAATTTGAGCAATTCCGTAATGCTTACCGTGGATTATGAAACGATGTAAGTGGGAATCCGTCCATCCCATTGCTATCTGGATAATGTAGTGCAAATCGGCGATTGTGCTGTCGCTCTTGGTTTTGACCCTACGCCAAATCATTGGACTGATGCCCAGGATGAAAATATGAAGCTGGTAGATGACAAGTTGCTCAGAATCGCTCATTGGGTCATCTTACCGCATTGCCAGTCCCATCTCCCCCGAAAAAAATCGCTCTCCATTTTTTAGCGATCACAGAAGTTTTGGGTCTACTGAGCGTATCATTCAGGTAGCTTCATCACTAATTAAATAGCCATCTTCCATCTGGATAATGCGATCGGCAACGTCCAGAATGCGGTTGTCATGGGTCACCATTAAAATCGTACAATTTTGCTCCTTGGCAAGTTTCTGCATTAGGGTAACAACTTCACGCCCAGATTTACTATCTAGCGCGGCTGTCGGTTCGTCAGCAAGGATGAGCTGGGGTTGACTGACGAGGGCACGAGCGATCGCGACGCGCTGCTTTTGACCGCCAGAGAGACTATCTGGGTAATAATGAACGCGATCGGCTAAACCGACGGCTGTAAGGATATTTATGGCATGATTCTGACGATCTTTAATGTGGGGATGGAGTTTCAACGGCATCGTCACATTTTCCCAGGCGGTGAGGCTTTTGAGGAGATTATGAGCTTGGAAGATATAGCCGACTTTATTCCGGGTTTGAACTAGTTGCGATTGATTGGCACCGAGGAGTTCACGCTCGAGTACTTTGAGACTGCCTGTTTGCATCGATCGCAATGCGCCAATCAGTGTCAGCAGAGTAGTTTTACCACTACCTGAAGGCCCCGTAAGAATCGTAATCTCGCCCGCAGGTATTTTGAGATTAATGTCGTTGAGGACAGGGATCTGCAGGCTCCCTTTTCCAAAGCTGTGATGGAGATGTTGGATTTGGATGGTTGGTTGTGCTGACTTCTTTTCACTATTAGACATATCCGAAAACTATCAAAGCTTTACTGTGGCTAGCTTATAGGAT
>JAYGHB010000073.1:0-8242 GCA_034931985.1 Halotia wernerae UHCC 0503 | reverse complement strand
ATTGCTTAACTGTCCCCAAGCGATCGCCTATAAGATTAACTAGCAACTTGGGTTAATGTAGTTGCAAGTTCGCCTACAATCAGATCGTCAGACGAAATATTAATGCCTTCAAGCGACATATAAATACAAGCTTGGGACTTGTCAAACAACTCCTTCAATTCTTTTGATTGATTCATGTTAGTTAGTAAAGTCTGTTTGTTGACCAGGAAAGATACACCAGAATCCACCGCCGATTGCTGGCGCGGAGCGTTTTAGCTTTTTGTTGATTCTTTTACCAATCCTGTAGCAATCGGTAATTTTATCTGCCCAATGTGCATCACCAAGCTTTGCCGCGTCTATTCCAGAAATGGCTCGGCTTTGCAAGGGGAAAGGTTTTTTAGTTCCAACTAACCTTTCAGAATTGCTGATATTGCCAGACGCGTCTGCTACATAATGCTTGCCGTTGCTGGCACGCCAAATGTAGTAAGCAGTGCCACCTACGACAGCAACTCCAACTAGCACACATCCAATACCTGCTGTACCTGCACAAAAAGCAACAGGTGCAAGTATCGCCGGATCTGCATTAACCGGGTGTGAAAAACCTGAACAAGACAACGCGATTGATATTGCAACAGCAATACTCGGTTGTACCCCGACCTTAAATTTTGACATAATACTATTACCAAGTTTTGGATAGAGAAGCGGTTAGTTTTCGAGGCAAGCCGCTTTCTCTATTAATATTAAATCAAGTTGGCTTGTAGTTGTCAAGTTGACTTGTAGTAATAACTTGTAGTAGTATTTTGTATAGATGACTTCAGGTGAAAGCTTTATGACGCTAAGAGAGTCTCTAGGACTCACTCAAAGACAAATAGCAGAGGCAGTAGGCGTTACTGATCAAACTGTTTCCAACTGGGAGCGCGGAGTTCATGCTCCGCGACTGACCTTAAGGCAAACCATCAAACTTTGCACAATCACAAGATCCACGGTTGAAAATTTGGCTGATTTATTTGAACCAGAAAAAGATTAGATAAAAATGCGCCTAGCCTACCAGTACCGCCTACGACCAACAAAGCAACAGATAGCCACATTTGAACACTGGCTAGAACTGTGTCGCCGTCAATATAACTACAGGTTGGCGGAACGGTTTAACTGGTGGGAGCAAAATCGATGTGATATTGACCGTTGCTCTATCATTTCTTGTGGTATTGCGCCACTAAAGGACAAGCCTGATTACTATAGTCAGAAACGTGATTTAACCAACACTAAAGCCTTGTTTGCTGACTATAAAGAACTGCCATCTCACACACTACAAGACGTGATTGCACGGGTTGAAAAGACTTTTGACAGATGGTTGAAGGGAGATTTTAAATCTGGTTGTCCCAGATTCAAAAGCAAAGGGCGTTACCGTTCGTTGTTGTTCCCTGACCCCATCAAACCAGAACATATACAGGGTAAATTCATTCAGCTACCCAAAATTGGCAAGGTCAAAATGATTTTGCACCGTCCTATTCCTGACGGATTCAAAATCAAAACCGCCACTATCACCCACAAAGTTGACGGATGGTATATCAGTCTTAGTCTAGAAGATGTAACCGTACCTAACCTTAAAACTGATGTCATCCCCGCGATAGATAACACTGTGGGTATTGACATGGGGTTGAAATCATTTTTGGTCACAAGCGAGAATCAAGAAGTACAAATCCCACAACATTACCGTAAAGCCTATAAGCGATTGAAGCGGCTACAGCGTCAGTTATCTCGGAAAAAGAAGGGGTCAAAACGACGCGCCAAGGCAATCAAGCGTGTTGCCAAATCACATTTAAAAGTTGCTAATCAACGTAAAGATTTTCACTATAAAACTGCAATATGGTTAATCAATCAATCCCAGGCAAGCACTGAGCGAAGCCGAAGTGTCATTGCCCATGAAAACTTAAATATTAAGGGGCTGGCAAAATCAATGCTAGCCAAGTCCTTTCACGATGCCGGATGGGGTCAATTTCTACAAATACTTAACACCAAGGCTGTAAGTGCTGGGTGTTTGGTAGTAGCAGTTAATCCACGAGGCACAAGTCAAGAATGTTCTGATTGTGGCGCGACAGTCCCAAAAACATTGTCCGATAGATGGCACAACTGTTTATGTGGTGCTAGTTACGACCGTGACCACAACGCGGCGCGAAATATAAAACACAGGGCGGCGGGGCATCCCGTCCTTTTAAAAGCTAGGGAAATGTCCAACCCGTTGGGGGGAGTCACCTAGAAGCCCCCGCCGTCCACGAAGTGGCGGCGCGGGGAGTATGTCACATTATTCATAACTGGGTCGAATTATTCCCAAAATTTACTTGATCTTTGATAATGAATCGAATAACCTAGACGGTCAGATACCTTTTTTTAGGAAGTTTATGAACAAAAAGCTCATACTTAATTTGTTTGCCAGTTCCTCAATTTTTACATCTTTAATGTCTACGCTGGGAGTAATCAATCCAGCCCATGCGAGTGTTAACCTGACCCAGCGATTAATACACACCAATGATGGTCGTACCTGTATCAGTAATCCTCACGGTTTTAAGAATTTCGTGTGTATTCGAGATTCTGAGAGAGATCCCAAGGCTGCCCCTGTTCCCAAATCGTCGGTAGTCACAGCCCAAGCATCTGATAGCACTGTTGCAGAACTTGATTTTACGGATGAAGAAAGCGAGGCTGCAATCAGGTTATTTAAGTGCGACTGTCCGTTTTGCATCAACTCTTTGCGACAGTTACGTGGTACTGGCAGCTTAGTGTACTAGTTTTTTAAAGTGCTAGCTGATATAAGCACCATTTCAGTTGGTATGTTTTATTTATCTAAGTCTTAATAGCATTCTTGTAATCAAATACTCCCCCAAAATCTTAAACTTCTTGATTATTTAGTCAATCACCTTTTTTACTTAAAAGTAACTGTTTCATTCTGAAAATAAGGTGAAAACCTATTTTTTGTTCTAGAACTAATTTCATTTGCGTATTGTCGTCCATGCGATCGCCTCCGGTGGAGTGTAGCAAATCGCAGTTCTCTAAATAAAGTTGACATAATTCAGCACAAACATTGTAAGTGCGAATATGTAACCAAAAGTCCTCAGCATCAAATCAGCAGTGATAGAGCAAATTTCGGCGTAATCGAGCAGCAGTTGGAATGAGTAGCTTCTCATGATTACCGCCCTTTTCTAGGCAGTATGTCACTGTTGACACTATAAAATAATTATAAACAACAGTTCTTTTTGCTCTAATTTTCCGGAAAGCGAATGTACTGAGTGGAATCCAACTTTCAGCCTATATTTATCAAGTAATGCAAGCTACAATAGTGATTTTACTGTGGTTAGCTAATATTTACGTAAGTTAATATACATCAGACTGCTGAAGGAGTGTTGACATCATTTCATTGTCCTATATTAGGGTGGACACCGATGACATCTCAAGACGATCGCCATAAAGAACTAGAACAACAGGAACGCATACTACGAGAACGAGAAGTTGAATTGCGACTGCGGGAAATGGAAGCTGATATCCATACTCCCAATGCGCCTGTTCATAAAACTATTAAGCATCAGCCAGAAAATTCCTCCAAACCGTGGATGAAAAAAGTTATCCTTGGTGGAAAGTTATTTGCTTTAGGTGTTGCGGCGCTGGTTGCGGTTAGAATAGCCTCAGCTTTAGCTGGGATTCTGATTGTCGCAGTTTTGGTAGGAGTATCTTACAAACTATTTTTTGAATCCAAAAACTAAAATCCTTAATTAGGGTGTAATTACTATGACTGATCAAGTAACATCTGATAGATTTCTGCAAGACTTAGAACGTGTTTCTCAAGTACGTTTAGATATTGCTGAATGTTTAAATCAACTTGCAGAGACAATCAAGCAAGCTGAATTAGCTGGAGATTCTTCATCGGGTAAACTCAGTTTAGAGCGAGATATTGAAGATATCGTTATAGCTAGTAAAAACCTCAAAAAAGGTGTATTTAGACTTTTAGTTTTAGGCGATATGAAACGAGGAAAAAGTACGTTTCTTAATGCCTTAATTGGAGAAAACTTATTACCAAGCGATGTTAATCCCTGTACAGCAGTATTAACAGTTTTGCGTTATGGTGCGGAAAAAACAGTCACCATTCATTTTAATGATGGCAAAAGTCCACAACAACTAGATTTTCAAACCTTTAAATATAAATATACGATTGACCCAACTGAAGCCAAAAAATTAGAACAAGAGAAAAAACAAGCTTTTCCTGATGTGGAGTATGCAGTAGTTGAGTATCCCTTACCACTGCTAGAAAAGGGTATTGAAATTGTCGATAGTCCAGGATTGAATGATACAGAAGCTCGTAACGAATTATCGTTAGGTTATGTGAATAATTGTCATGCTATTTTATTTGTGATGAGAGCTTCGCAACCATGTACTTTGGGTGAGCGTCGCTATCTAGAAAATTATATTAAAGGTCGGGGACTGACAGTTTTCTTCTTAATTAATGCTTGGGATCAAGTGCGAGAATCATTGATTGATCCTGACGATATGGAGGAATTGACAGCAGCGGAAGATAGACTAAGACAAGTATTCAGCGCTAATTTAGCAGAATATTGTTATGTAGACGGTCAGAATATTTATGACGAACGCGTGTTTGAACTTTCGTCAATTCAAGCACTCAGACGGCGGTTGAAAAATCCCCAAGCTGACTTAGCTGGAACCGGCTTTCCTGGGTTTATGGGAGCGCTGAATACTTTTCTGACCAGAGAACGGGCGATCGCAGAACTCCGCCAAGTCAGAACCTTAGCTAGACAAGCTGTTAATCATATTAGTGAAGCAGTTGCAAGACGCATACCATTACTCGACCAAGATGTAAATGAATTAAAAAAACGGATTGATTCAGTAGAACCAGAATTTAACAAACTGACAGGGATTCGAGATCAATTTCAAACAGAAATTATCAATACAAGAGATACTCAATCTAGAACTGTTTCTGAGTCATTTCGAAGCTATGTTTTAAATTTAGGGAATACCTTTGAAACTGATTTCTTACGCTATCAGCCAGAATTAAATCTGTTTGACTTTCTTAGTAGTGGTAAACGAGATGCATTTAACGCTGCACTGCAAAAAGCCTTTGAGCAATACATCAGTGATAAATTTGCTGCTTGGACTTTAACTGCTGAAAAAGAGATAAACTCAGCTTTTAAACAACTTTCTCGCAGTGCTTTAGAATATGGTGCATCTTATAGTCAAATAACAGATAAAATCACAGAAAAACTCACAGGACAAAAAGTCCAAGTCAACGCCACTGCTGCTACAGAAGATAGTAACTCTCCTGGATGGGCAAAATGGGCAATGGGTTTGTTATCTTTGTCAAAAGGAAATCTAGCTGGTGTAGCATTAGCCGGTGCTGGATTTGATTGGAAAAATATTTTATTAAATTACTTCACAGTCATTGGTATTGGCGGGATAATTACAGCAGTAACTGGTGTTTTTCTTGGGCCTATTGGGTTTGCTCTTTTAGGCTTAGGAGTAGGATTTTTGCAAGCAGATCAAGCTCGTAAAGAGTTAGTTAAAACTGCTAAAAAAGAGCTAGTAAAATATCTACCGCAAGTAGCACATGAGCAATCACAGACTGTATATGATGCAGTGAAAGAGTGTTTTGAATCTTACAAAAGAGAAGTGAATAAGCGGATTAACGATGATATTGTATCTCGTAAATCTGAATTAGATAATCTAGTCAAGCAAAAAGAAACCAGAGAAATTAATCGTGAGAGCGAGTTCAAGCGGTTGAAAAGCTTACAGGAAGATGTCATAGCTCAATTACAAAAAATTGAGGCGGCGTATAGCAACTTATTAGCTTACTATAGCTAAATTAAATAACCACACCACAGATAAACAATCTGCGTTTATCTATGGTGTTAAATATAATATGAAAATATGCCACAAGTTGAAAATTATAAAAATTTAGTAGCATCTCTCAAATCTGCGTCTAATTTACTAAATTTAAATAGCACATCACAAATACATCAAAATATACTTACCATCTGTAATCATCTAGCTAATCCCAACTTTCGGATTGGGGTTTTTGGCCCCTTTAATTATGGTAAGTCTACCTTGCTGAATGCCATGCTGGGAAATCGCACATTACCAATTGATTTAATTCCCACAACAGGTGCGGTGATTACTGTTAAATATGGCTTTGATGTGCGGACTCGGATCATGTTGGTAGATGGAACAGAAATCTACCGCAGTGGAACAGAAGTTTTACAGCAATTTGCTACTCTTGATGGTAATAGACAGATGCGAAAAGATGTAGCATCTGTGGAAGTTTTTTGTCCCCATCCTTTTTTAGAAACTGGCGTAGAATTCCTAGATTTACCAGGAACTAATGATAGAGAAGAACAAGATAATTTAGTAAAAGAACAACTTTTAGGCGTAGATTTAGTAATTCAGTTGCTAGATGCACGCAAGTTGATGACTTTGGGTGAACGAGAAAACTTGCGAGATTGGCTATTAGATCGTGGGATTAAAACAGTTATTTTTGTCGCTAATTTTATTAATTTACTCGAACCTGACGAGCAAAAGCAAGTTCAAAATCGTTTATTATTTGTTGCAGAAAGTTTTCGAGCAGAATTACCTCCGGGTTTTAGTAACTTATATCGTGTTGATGCTTTACCTGCATTGAGAGCCAGATTAAAAGGTGATGTCGCTGCTGCAACTAGTAGTGGTTTAGTTGCTTTTGAAGCAGCTTTGCAAAATACTGTAGGCATTTTACAACAAAATCGTGGCGATGTGCGGTTGCCTAGAGTCCAGGCGATCGCAGATCAAATTCAACAATTATTAAAAGCTAAAATTGAGCCGATATTAATTGAAATTAAATCTTTTGATGATAAACAAAATAATAAAATTGAAATTAAACAAAAAGCTGTCAATTTAATTAATCAAGGCTTTATTACTAGTAGTAGAGAATTACGTGATTGGTTATCTCTTCCCAATTTAATGACAAAATATCAATCTGAAGCCGCAGTTGCATTGGCAGAAAATAACTTTAAATATTGGCAAACAAACACTCTTAAAAAAGACTTAACAGAGTTACAAATAGCTGTAGTGAAATGGCTTTATCAAGCTTACAACTTTTTCCAAGTAGAACGACCAGAAGATTTATCAATTTCTTTTCCTAGTGAACCCCAGGTAACGTTACCTCCCAGACCCAACAATAGCGATGATTTGAGTGAACCTGGTTCCATCGCTGTTGGTGGTGGTATTGGTTGGTTATTAGGTGGCCCTGTAGGAGCCGCTGTTGTGGGTAGCATCTCTTATTTATTAAACAAGAATATCCAACAAAAAGATGAAAAAATAGCAAATGAATCTTATCATCAGCAAGTTGCTCAAGTTTGTATAGCAGTAATTGAGGATTATTTTTCTCGCTTTAGTGATCAAGGGTTATCAGCCTTAGCAGCTTATGAGCAAAAAGCTGTAAAAGTTATTCGTTTTGAAGTTAGCCAAGAGCCATTAGAAGTTAGTCAAAAACGTGAAGAATTACAGAGATTAATAAATAGTTTTAATCAGTTGCAGCGTGAATTAAAAACAGCCAAAATTTACTTAGATTATCAACTTTATCCAGAAATACTCAAACACAGCAACACTAAACGAGAATACTTTCCTCGGCCAGAAAAAGTTTCAGCTTATTCTACTAAAAATCATTGTGAACAGCAACGACAAGAAAATTCTGCAAAGAATAACAACACAAAAGTAGAACCTCCATCTCCGCAGAATCGAAAAGCTTCACCTCCTCCACGTCCAAAAGAAGTTGAGGCTAAATTTCGCAATTGGGAACTTGATGAAGAAATAGCACGAATGAAAGCTGAAATGCGTTCTCCTGGTTCTAGCAAACAGCAGCAAAAAAATCAAACTAAAACAGCGCCTAAACAACCCAAAACCCAGATAGAAAAAGATAAAGTTACTCGCGCTTATAACATTTTAGGATTATCAACTAATGCTTCTTTGACTGAAGTGAAACAGGCTTATCGAACTTTAGTCAAAAAATGGCATCCAGATTTATTTGTTAGTAAGTCACAACAACAAAAACAAGCACAAGAAAGAATGCACTTAATTAATGAAGCTTACACGATTTTATCGGAAACACATATTGATTAAATAGTCATTTTTTATACTAGCGATCGCTTCCTCTATTCAGCAAGTAAAAACTCCCTAATTAACCAGGGTAAGCGCATATAATTTTGTAGCTGAGAATACAGGAAAATTGAACAACAGA
>JAYGHB010000072.1:0-8541 GCA_034931985.1 Halotia wernerae UHCC 0503 | reverse complement strand
CTATAAAACTGCGATTTTAATGCTCCACCATAAAACCAACGCAAGAACCGAAATTACTGTCGTTAATCCAAGTACAATCTTACTTTAAATTGCACCTTCACATGATTACTTATATACAAGTTGCCATTACTAGATATACCAGTCACCCAATAGGACGATTACCAGGATTCACCGCATGAATATACTCACTACCCGATCGCGGTCTTCCTCTTTTATAAAATGCTTCTTCTGGTTGACCCCATCCTAGCTGCAAAATCATTTCCAAAAAGTTAGCATTTTCCCACTTCCATAAACTTGCCCATTCTGTTCTTTGGGCAATTCTTTCGACATCAGATTTGATAATTTGTTGGTATTGTTTGCTATTATTAAAACTCAAGTATAAGTCCATATCCGCCGTCACTTCATACCAAAAATCTAGGATAGAATTTTTGGTAAGTTTTAATATTTCTAAGTCACTAGTTAAAGCAATTAATTCTGCATCTACTTCGGGATAACGCAAGTTTTCACCTTTGACACTTACGTCCCGCCAAACAATGCCTGAAACTTGATTGTCCCTTTGGTAGTCGTGAATAGCAGCTTTAAAATCTTGATAGGCGGTAAACTGTTGTAGCCCATCAGTTTTGAGAAACTGGTCAATTACAGGATTGCCAGAAACTGTGATCTCTAATTTCAGCCGCTTTCCCTTGAGACAAGCTTGGCGTTCGGCTGCTAAAATTTCGATTAATTCCTCAGTAGTGTAAACCTTTGACATCAGAACACACTCTAATTAGTCATTGGTCAATAGTCAATCATTAATAGTCATTTATTAGGAACTATAGATTTTTGACTATGAATTAACTGACTCACTTAAATAAGGCAGATATTTAAATATTATCTCTTGGCTTCGTGGCGAATGCAGTAGCAGGTAGCACGAAAAAATCAGGTAGACCTAATTGGTCTACCCCAAGAGTTATTTAGCTAACTCACTGCTGAACTCATTAAAGGCACGCCGTTTTAACTGCACTGATTCTGTGCGTGGTAACAAGTCAAATACTTCCCTAAATTTATCGTCTATCTCCTCATAAGGCACTTGACCCTTCTTATTTAAAACTACCTGGCCTGATTGATTAAATACCACTACTTGAGGAACAGCCCCAGAATAATAATATCCTGGTTCTGTAGGCTCATAGGTCTGTTTAGGGGGG
Source organism: Halotia wernerae UHCC 0503 (assembly GCA_034931985.1). Taxonomy (GTDB): domain Bacteria; phylum Cyanobacteriota; class Cyanobacteriia; order Cyanobacteriales; family Nostocaceae; genus Halotia; species Halotia wernerae. The sequence goes on along the minus strand of JAYGHB010000072.1, from coordinate 7,357 downwards.
ATAGTGTCAACATTGATAGGGATAATCTCTGCTGCGCGACCGTAAAATTCTTGCACCTGTGAGATGGAAATCGCATATTTTTTGCAATCGCTGCTGTCATCCACATAGAATGCTAAAAATATAGGTTTATGTTCCGCTAAAGACTGTGCTAGCGTCTCTCTGGGAGGAACTAATGAACCATTGCCAGCATAAACCACGAAAATGTTGCCATTGTACACATCATCATCAATACCAGCAAAGGCAGGCTGCGTACTTGTAATCAACAAAAAAGCAAGCAGTAATAGGCACTTAAATACCAACTTTCGCCAGTTAGTAATTTGTTTATGTAAAAAATCAGACTTTATGGTATTCATCGAAAGGAACCTTGCAAGCTACTACTGGTCGTGAGGTTGTGCTGAATTTAGCAAACTGAGCTGAACATATAATTAAGCCCACGCACTATTTTTTAAGATAACGCCTACTGGGATTATCTCTCGAAAGCGAGAAGTCTTGTTGTCCAACGTTATTGCAAGTGCGATCGCTACTCGCTACACTTACTAGATTAAATTTAGGCTACGGATGTGGGAAACAAAATAAAACTTATAGATAGACTACGACTCGGTTTCGCAGTATCAGCGGCAAAAAGCGTCACGTTTATAGTGCGATCGCTGCGCCTAGGTGCTGCTAGTGTATTACCAGGCTCAATTGCCCGTCGTGTCGAACCCAGACTTTTACAATTATTGAGTCAGCAAGTGAAAAATGGGGTAATTATCATTGCTGGGACTAATGGCAAAACGACTACATCGCTGCTGTTAAAAACGATATTAGAACGCAAAGGCTACCGCGTTGCCCATAATGCTACAGGTGCAAATCTAGAAAATGGCTTGATGACAGCCTTGCTAGAAAACACCAACTTAGTGGGAACGCTGGATGTTGATTATGCAATTTTAGAAGTCGATGAAAATATCGTACCCAAAGTACTGCAACCACTACAGCCGCGAATTATTCTCTGTTTAAACTTGTTCCGTGACCAACTCGACAGGTACGGAGAAGTAGACACAATTAGTAAGCGCTGGACAAAGGTAATTTCTACTCTCCCACCAGAAACAGTGGTTATTCCCAACGCTGATGACCCAACTTTATCTTATCTCGGTCAACAGTTACCCCAACGGGTATTGTTCTTTGGTTTGAATGAACCAGCACAATATTTAGAAGCAATTCCTCACGCCGTCGATTCTATTTATTGTCCTAAATGTGGGCATTCTCTAGATTATCAAGGTGTTTACTTATCCCATTTAGGAGATTTCACTTGTCCCCAATGTGGTTTTAGTAAAAGTCAACCAACTCTAGAAAGTGGTGAATGGTCACAAATTCTCGTTGGTTTGTACAACAAATATAATACTTTAGCTGCTGTGACTGCTGCTCAAGAATTGGGAGTAGATCAAGCAACAATCCAAGATACTATTAATAATTTTCAAGCTGCTTTTGGTCGTGCAGAAGATTTAGTAATTAACGATAAAAAGGTGCGGATTTTGTTATCAAAAAATCCTGTAGGAACGAACGAAACAATTCGTGTAGTCACTCAAAGCACCGATAAAACCACATTACTAATATTGAATGATCGCACACCCGATGGCACTGATGTATCGTGGATTTGGGATGTCGATACAGAAAAATTAGTCGAACGGGGAGGAACCTTAGTAGTGAGTGGCGATCGCCTCTATGATCTGGCGCTGCGTCTGCGTTATAGTGAAAAGTCTCCTGAGAGTACATTAAATTTAATTGTCGAAGCAGACTTAAAACAAGCGATCGCTACTGCATTAGAACATACACCAAATAACGAAACTTTGCATATTCTACCCACCTATTCAGCCATGCTAGAAGTGCGAGAAGTTTTGACTGGTCGGAAAATTCTCTAAGTTAGCGTGAGCTTCCAACGAACGGCATTCGTTATGCTTTAGAAGAAACAATCTAGTTTCCTAGGAGTTCGATGAACTTTAAACTCTAAAACCGTTTACCAGCCTATGATTTTTTTGGCTGATACGCTTGTAAATCAGGGCTTTTTAGGGGATGAAACAGCCCTGCGTTAATTTAAGGAATGGGGAGTTAGGAATTTTCCATGCCCCATGCCCTAGACTCTGTTTTCGGTTAAGTCAGTAAGCCGTATACTTGCAAGTAGCCAGAAAACGTACTTGTATAGACCTTACCATTGGCGATCGTGGGTGGGCTAAATTTAGCAAAGTTACCCAAATCATCCCTAGTGATATTTTGTTTACTATTCCATAACTCTGTCATGGTTGTAGCATCAAAGGCACGTAAAATACCCGTCACTACCTGTTGATTGGCATTTTTATCGAACGGGGAAGAAGTCCAAAGAATTCCTGTCCCATCTGTACTGTCGTTGGCAGACAGCGACAGCATAGCACCAGGCATCCCCGGTGGAACCGTCATAGTACTAATGGCGATAGGATTTTGGTTCAAGGTACTACCATTAAAGCTATAAATTCTTGCCCAATCGTTTTCACCCCAAAGATAAATTTGTGGCCCATTCGGGCCGTTCCAATAAATGGGAGTACCATGAATGTTAGAAGTTCCTGTTCCTGTGGGTGGTTTGACTCCATTCACAGCTGTCCCGACTGCCTGGAAGCTTTGAATGATTTGTGTATCACCACCGGCTTTAAATTTGCCTAAATTGTTCCGGTCAAGAACATAAATTTTCCCTTCCTTACCGCCTGCAATCAAATAGTTGCTATTGGGTATGAGTAACGGCCCTCCAGAACCTAAGTCATCATCAACTGCATTTAACCGTGCATAGTTATAAGGAGTGAACCAGTCAGTCACTGTCAAATCGGGATTGAACTTAATAATGCTATTACCCAAGTTAGAGCCACTTTCCCTAAAAGTGCCATTACCAGTGGACAAATAGATTTTGCCACTATTATCCGCAGATAACCCGTTACCAGATTGCCAGATTCCCCCTAGTCCACCATTGGGTGTGGCGTTATAAATACTGGTCTGGTTGAGGGTTGTGGCATCGTAACCAAATACCCAACCGTGATAGGGTCGCTTGTCACCAAAAGATGCAAAGGCAATGTAAATCTTGCCATTGGATAGTAGCAGACCAGGACGCTGGTTTTGCCGATTGGGGGTAAAAGCAATCACACCATCTACACTTCCATCGCCAGTTCCCGGTACGTTACCACTAATGACCACTGGCCCACCAAACTTTTCTGCTCCCGTAGTCAGGTCTAATGCATGTAGCCGATAGATATACTTTCCAGCTTCTTTAGTAAAAGCTACTACGTAAAGGGCATTATTGGTAGTTGATATGACAGGTGTACTGAGAATACCGACCTCAGTTGAAATGTCTCTATAGTTAGGGTAAGGGCCAATGTTAGGATCGGGCAAGGTTACTGAAGGGCCTAGCGAAGTTGACCACAGTGGCGTAGAGGCATTTGGGTCATCAGCATCAAAAGCATAGACCGTATTATGCATGGTGGCCACATACACTACATTATGAGTACCCTGATTAGGAATGTTGACGTTAGCTAGGTAGAGTGGTTGAGCATAAATTGAACCATCAACGGGGCGAGAAAATAATTTTCCAAACTGATTGGCATTAACATTTGTGGTGTTAAGCAAAGGTTCATTTAAATCGGCACCTGTCCGATTGTTATCATTGTGCTGAGTAGTGACATTAGCTACGGCGCTAGCATCGTCATCTAAAAGAGTAATAACTGAAGTTTTCTGCAATCCTAGTTCAGCACCACCAGTAGGATTACTTAAAGTCAACAGAAAAGCAAGATTTGGATCTAGCTGGCTGTCGTCTAAAACTGGAATGGTAATAGTGGCAATAGTTTGACCATCTATAAAATTCAAGACACCACTAGTTAAGATGTAATCGACCCCAGCTTTGGCAGTGCGATCGCTGGTAGCATAGTTCACTGAAGCTGCTCCGGTACTGCCATCTGTGCGAGTCACGCTCACACTAATTGTTTTGCCGTTTTCATTGACGCTGTAACCTGGTTGACTGAAGGAAAAAACACCTGGTGTCAGCGTTTGATTAGAAAAAGAGAAAGTCCAATTATCAATATTTTGGCTATTAGTAAGAGCGCCTGTGCCAGCACTGAAGCCTACATACGCCTGAGAACCAACAACCGCAGTCAAATCGAGGTTGTAGTTGAGTAAGGCAGTTAACGGCTTAACTGTATTGTTACCAACATACACATTCAAGTTATTGGTTGATCCATCGTAATCTACCCAAGCATCCAGCACAGCTCCACTGTTGAGTTGGAAACTAGGAGTACTAATTGCCTTTGGCGATGTCACATCACCATTGAGCAGTACTGCCACATGGTTATTATTTGAATCCCAACTATTCTTGTAAGTATCAAACTCAATTGCTAAACTTTTAAGAATCTGATTCGTGCCATTAAATTCCTGATTGCCATAACCGAGACTACCGCCTAACTCACCTAAAGCTTTGACACCTGCTGTACTATTTTGCAACAGGAAGGTAAACCCATCTGCTCCATTATTGCCATTGCCACCACTCAATTGAAACTGAAAGTGAGTGTTGAAAGAAGTGTTAGTATCCAAACCTATCGGCGTATTGTAAAAAGCACTCCCTACTTGATTTTTGGTAGCAGGAGTTAAGTTCAAAACGTTATTTGTTTGACCTGCTGTGCCATTTACTGTCAGTCCATTGAGGCTAGAAAAGTCTTCGTAGTTGATGTTATTAGAGAGTGGGGTAGCCAGCACATACTCATACGCCTCCACTGCTGGCAAATTAAAGGGAATTAGTGTTTCAATCGTACCAGTGCTAAACTCTAAATCCCAGTTGCCTCCCTGGGTTGCATTGCCTGTCAGGTCATCAGATACTGCCACATCTGCCCCGGTGAGCTGGTGGATTTGCTCTACAAAAGCCTTGCCTTGCTCTCCTTGTGCGACATTGCAGCCATAAAACAGAATGTCTGCCCCCGGTGTCAGCGTTTGTTTCCAGCGCTGCAAATCTTCGGCATACTTACTTAAATCAACTGAGTTTAGGCTAGTTTCCCCAAATTGCAAACTTCCCTCACTGCCGTGAGAGAAAATATGTACTCCCGCTACACCGCTTTGTTGTTCTAATATTTGACTCATTTGGTCAAGTTCATTGCCAGTAGGGTCAAGGATGTATATTTTTGTGTCAGACTTGAAGCCAGTTATTAAACTTTGATAGTCAGGTAAAGTAGCATCAACAAAAGCTAAGTCCGAATTTTTCCCTAGGTTGGGCTGTGCAGAAAGAGCTTGTGAGTCAAACATCAGCAAATTCACCCAATATATATAAGTAATATACGAGCAAAATTTTACCTTAATGTGGACAATTTATTAAAAGTCGGTGGGAAAGTTCACCCATAAGGGATAGAGTTTTTCATCAATGCGTCTCTCCTTTTTTACTGTGTATATCGGGCGCGGGCAAGATGTCTGCACTACAATAATTTTACGTTTTCGTGTTATACAATTTAGCTGCACAAACGAGTTTGAAAACACGCCTTAGCCTTGTTCCCCATAACTTATGAGTTCTCAAAATTTAGAATTAACAATAGGTTGGCTATATCCCACGTTGATGAGTACCTACGGCGATCGCGGTAATGTAATTACTATAGAACGTCGCGCTCAGTGGCGGGGATACACTGTCAAAATTTTACCCTTAGATCAAAACGCCACAGCCGCAGATATTAAAACCGTAGATGTGATCGTTGGTGGTGGCGCACAAGATCGCCAGCAAGAAATTGTCATGCGTGATTTGCAAGGTGCAAAAGCCGATGCCATGCGCGAGAAAATTGAAAATGGGACACCAGGAGTATTTACCTGTGGTTCTCCCCAATTATTAGGACATTATTATGAACCAGGATTAGGACAGCGAATTGAAGGCTTAGGAATACTCGATTTAGTTTCCATTCATCCTGGTGAAAACACTAAACGCTGTATTGGCAACTTGGTAATAGAAGTCACGGCTTCACGCCTAGCGCAGGATTTAACAGAGATGATAGGTAGCAAACCCTATTTAGTAGGTTTTGAAAATCATGGCGGACGCACCAAACTAGGTAAGGTAGAAGCACTGGGGCGCGTGGTGTATGGCTTAGGCAATAACGGTGAAGATGGGACAGAAGGAGCATTTTATCAAAATGCGATCGCTACTTATTCCCACGGGCCATTGTTACCCAAAAATCCCTTTGTCGCAGATTGGTTAATTCAAACAGCGTTGCGGCTCAAGTATCAACAGGCTATTACTTTGCAGCCTTTAAATGATAGCCTAGCTGTACAAGCGCGGGAAGCAATGTTTAAGCGATTAAAAGTTAGTTTGTCAAGCCACAATTAAGCCACAATATTGCACTAGTGGTTTATTTTACGGTGTACTAATTAATGGGTTATCGGGTTGAGTATCTACCTAGAAATGCACATACGGTGCAAACAAAGAAGAAACGAAGGCACGAATTTTGGCAGCAGTTGGTAAACTCTTGGCAGAATCAGGTTTTAAGCAACTGGGGGTAAATGCGATCGCCCGTGAAGCCGGAGTTGATAAAGTTTTGATTTATCGATATTTTGAGAATCTTCCCTCGCTGTTGCAAACTTTTGGCAAGGAGGGTAACTGCTGGATTACAGTTGAAGAATTAATTGGGGATGAAACCGTCGTCGATGCCGAATCGCTGACTGACTGGATGATATTGTTACTGACACGCTTTATGCATGACTTGCAAGAACGACCCATTACACAAGAGATTGTGCGCTGGGAATTACTCGAAGGTAATGAGTTAACGCATGAGTTGGCAACGGTGCGCGATCAAGTGGCGATTGAAAGTTTGGAATTTCTCAAGCAGAAGTATCCTTTCCCCCCAGATAAAGATATTCCTGCCATTAGTGCGGTTTTGATTGCTGGAATTGTTTATCTAGTTCTACGAACCAAAGTCAACGACACATTTTTAGGAATTGATTTTAGTTCACCGACCGGATGGCAACGTATTGAAAGGGCGATCGCATCTCTACTTGGGGCAATTGTTGAAAATGATGTGTAAGTGTAGCGACCTGTAACTATTTTCCATGACCAATGACGGCAGTTACTACAAGTCGGCAAAGCAAAAGCCCCTCAAGCTAAAGCTTGGGGCTATACAAACTAAGCCTGCCTCTGCAGGCTAGAATTGGTTTTTTCTATATTTAGCCCATGAAGATGGGCTTTGTTCGTGTAGCCCCAAGCTTTAGCTTGAGGGCGAATAGAACTTGTGTGTACACTGTACTTTGGGAGAAGACCGGACTGCCTCACCAACGCACAAAGCACTGCCTCCCTATCCCTCTTCTGTCAGTCTCCGAAAACTTTTGCTATTTCTGAAATCTAGAGCTT
>JAYGHB010000071.1:0-10022 GCA_034931985.1 Halotia wernerae UHCC 0503 | reverse complement strand
TTGATTATGTTCATCCTTCTTCCTCCTTCCTTCTAACTCCTTCCTTCTTTGGTAACTTAACAGAGGAGCGTGAAAAGATTGTCAGGTATTTAGGAAAGAGTTGTAGTAAATATTATCTGATTATTTGATGAGAGTTTATTTAACTAAACAAGATGTAGATAGTTAGAGATAAAAGTCATAAATATAAATTTTTAGCGAAGATATAACTATTATTTGCTGTAATTGTCATGCTGATTTTACCCGAAATGACTACTTTAATTGAGAGAGAGAATCTATTTTAAAAACTCGTGAAATTAATTTACTTGATCTTCTCTATTTTTTGGCAGATAAAGTTAAACTCAACCAGAAAAAACAGGTAGATAAAATTTTTCTGGCTGGGATTTTTCAAAAATATCAATAATCTGAGTCATATCTGCGGAATGTGGGATGCAATATTGAGCCGTTGTTATTTCCATTACTAGGCTTTTGAATTAGCCCAGCTTCGGTTTTAATTTCCTTGGCAATTTTGCGTTTAGTTTCTTGCCAATCTTGGCTATTGGGTTCTACTACAGTGATATCGAGCAGGCACAAAGTATTATATCTGCGTCCATAAGATATTTGTGTCCCTATCTCCTTTGGATCATTAAAGTCATTTGGTAAAGGAAAAACAGAGTCTATCTGTTCGCCGCTTTCGTGTCGTAGGCTAGAAAGCAAGCAGTATCTACTTTCTACGAATATCATTTGATGAGCGATCGCTAGCCCACAAGCTGAAAGTGCAGGCGTGATTTTTGGCTGAATCTCTTCTAATTCGGCATAAGTAAAGCTAATTTCCCTACCTGATTTAGTTGGGATTTTGACATTCCTATTAGCCAAAATAGCCGGGATTTCGGCCTTAGCTTTGGCCAACGCTGTATTAAGTTGTGGTGTAGGTGTCATAGTTTCTTAGAGGATAAGTTAAAATAAATTTGCCCGGATAGAGATAGGAACCTTGGTCGGATACCGTCGCTTCTGGGCTTCTACCCTCTCTGTCTTGAAAAGTTACTCTTGGGGGAGACCCTCAAGACCGTACTTTTCGCTAGGCTGTAGGCTGGCGGCCAGTTTAACTACCAGTCTGTAAACTCTGGCTCTAGCTCTGGGTCAAATTTCCATAAGCGCTTATCCCGGTCTTTCATAGCCGCTTCTTTACGCTCTATCCAGCAGTATTCATATTGGCGCTGAGTTTCAGCCCCTAAATATTTCCACGTTGCGAAGATGTGTTTATCGGGTATCTGTCCCTTTACAGTCTCGTGCAGCATTAAATATTTAGTTGCAACTGCATCCTGCTCAAAAGCTTTTTCTATCCCAGAGTAGGCGTGACAAGTGCAGGTGATTTCATATTGATATAGCTTGACCTCGTAGAAGTCGCCAGTATTACCACGAGCGATTAATTCATCCCAATCCGATCCAGGTTCTAATTTATATGGGTCAGCTTTTAACCAACAACGATTAATTAAAACTTCCACATAATCAGCTTTTGAGATAAAACGAGATATGCCTTTTATTTTTTTTATTGTGTTGTGAGTAACGGGTGTTTTGTATTCTTTAATAATTTTGTTCGGGATGTGCAAATAAACTTGATTTTTGTAAATATCGATTGTTGAGTAATCAATCCCGGCTTTAATTTGCTCCGGTGTCCATCCCCATTTTTGAAGCAAACACTTAGTATTTTCTAAGCTGTAAATATGTCTCAATGCATAGTCTTCACTGTTATTTTCATGCAGCAAAGATTGATGAAAAGCAGAATAATTATAGTCAGTGCGAGTATGAGCCTTAGCAGAAAAACGTGTCATTTGGTCGGATACCTTTTTCTAAGGATTTATATTTTTATTATAGTATGTATACACGCTATAATTGTAAAGATTATGTAAATTTCAATAAAAAATAGCGTGAGTTACACGCCATAAAAAATAGAGAGATAATATTAATTATTTGGCTATTTGAAAGGGCGATCGCTTTTTATCTCTACTCTGATATTATAGCTTGTAGACATACTATAATAAATCATAAATACCAATCTTTACAGTAATTTTAATTTGTAGACAGGCTATAATTTAGCGGCATAATGGGAGCTTAAGACAATGCCGGGAACGTTAGACAGTGGTAGGCCAGGGGGAAACCCAGAATTTGGGACAAAGTATAAATTTCAAGCTAAAGGTGATGAGCCTCTAAGCGAGGCAATCAGCGTTAGATTAACCGCATCAGTTAAACAATATTTGGAAAGTTTGGGGAAAAATTACCCTGAATTTGTGCGAGAGGCGATCGCAGAAAAGATAGAACGGCACGAAGCCGCAGAAACTAAAACAGTGACAACTGAACAGGAGCAGACTGACCAACCACAGCTGCACAACCAAACCATCCAGGAAGACCAGGAAGAGGAAACAGACCCCAGCCACCCGGAACAGGAAGCTGGCCTAAAAAAACAACGCAAGGCAGGCCAAACCCAAGGGCAAAAGCAAGGGAAGCCCACGACCCGGAGCCGAAGCCAGAAAAACACTTTGACTGAGAACTAGACGGCAAGAGGCCAACCGGACACGGGCTAGATGGAAAAGACACCCACAAACCGCCGCCACTGGCGACGGCACGGACACACGCCACAGACCGCGCCGCAAATGCACCACGGCCACGCCCCCACTGGCCACTAGAAACCGCGAACACCTCGGCCGTAGGAAAGGCCAGCCTGAAAGGGGATAGAGCTTTTTGTGCTTACGCCGGTACGCAAAGAAATTTACGTTTAAATGCTTGCTTATAATCTACTTCGTAGTTTGATGTGGGATGCCGGAACTACTTACACCACTCCTCCATTACGCCTATCGTTGCAAGGTACTCGCCACCATTTAATTAACTTTATTCCCAAATTATTAGCAGCAACTTCAACAAAACGTCTCCGAATTTATCGCACTTTGCTAAAAGTTATTGCTCACAAGGCTGTTCCTGACCGCCCGGCTAGAAATGAACCACGAGTCCGTAAACGTCGCCCCAAAATTTACCCCTTGATGACGAAACCACGGCATGAATTACGCAAGCGATTACAAACGGCTTAAACCATAAGTGTTTCGGCTTTTCTTAGTGCCATTCCTGTTTTTACGTTATCAAAAATTTGTGGAGAACTTGTTTTAGCTGTTTCTCTAACTGCTCATTTTTAGCCAACCAAACACCTGAGCAACAGTTAACTCCAAGTTTATCCCGGCTAACACTGGCAAACGCTCATCACCCTGCAAAAGTTCTGGTTGCTGATTTGGACGGAAGACCAAAATGGAACGATCTTCTGGGTCTATTAACCAACCTAATTGGCAACCATGATCTAAGCAATAGAGAATATTGCCTGTGACTCGATTTGAACTTTGTTCGGGAGAAAGAATTTCAATTGTCCAGTCTGGAGAAAGTAGGAAATCATTAGGTGCCTCCCCATCAGCAGCAAAGGGAATACGCGACCAGTTGAAAACCGCTACATCAGGTACTATTGAACGGATACCAAAACTACAGCGCAGTTCTGGAAAGGCATAAGCAACATGAAGGCTTTCGGCAACATCGTTGATACTATTGCACAACCTTAACTGTAATCGGCTATGCTTCCCTTTTGGCATTGGCTTCTGAATAATCTCACCATTAATGTAAAGGCTTGCAGGCTTTGTTTCTGGTAGCTTGAGAAACTCCTCCAGAGTCAGGGATTGGGCAATTACCGTGGACATGGCTGCTGAAGAAAAGCAAAGGGGATATGTTTTAGTCTAGCAGTACCCGCTCTCAAAAACAGTTTCTACTTCTGGCTATCGCCACAACCGCTTGCACACCAGTTAACAAGGCCAAAAAAGCTATGACTACAAAATGGCTAACACCAGAACAGGCCATTGTCAAAGCCAACCTCACTGTTACATCTGAAACCTTAAAATCTTACATTTCAGAACAGCAAGGAAAAACCACTGCTGAAGAACAATTCCAAGCTTTAGGATTGCTATTTGACAGGGAACGCTTGCGTGCAGGTAAACCTAATTTCTTACAACTTTAGAAAAAAGTATCTCTGAAAAAGGGATTCTTGAATCATTAAAGGTATCTGCATGTACTGGTGTAAATATCGTCCTGGCAGGTAAGTGTCGCTTGCAAATAGCTCGCCAGTTAGGGATTTCCTCTGTGAAATAAGAAAGTATTTGAGTTTATTTCTCAATTACGAGAACTTCAAAAACTTAAGGCAGTTGTTGCACTGGAGATGGAATTTAATCGGAGTATTGATGCAGCATACAAGTTTGTTTGCAATCAAGATATCTGTGACCAAGTTATAGACCTGGCAGAATCTGTGGGCAAACGCTACGTAGAGCGTTTTTGGCATCCATTTGGGGCGATAGTTGCCCCTTCTTCAAATGCAAGTTTTATCTTGCGCCAAGGACACCTAGAAATCTTCCCTAACACCAAACCCTATGGTGAAAAACAAATAACCAACTACAAAGCCATCCGTTGCCCCATGCAACCGGGTAGTGGATCATTTTTACTTAATGATGACCTACAACCAATTAGTGACTCAGTTTCCATCTTCCTCGATTATTGCGATCGCGCGGCCAGTCGGCAAGATTTAAACAAATTAAAACGGATAGCGAACAAAGCCAAAAAACAAATTGCACAAGAGAGATATCGCAAGCAAGAATCTGCTGACGTTGCCCAGTGGCGTGCCAACTGGGAAGAAATCATCACCACAGGCTGGACAGGAAAAGGACAAACAAACACCCTCCTACAAATCTTTGTAGGCTACGGAATCGTCTTTTTAGACTTAGAGAGTGATAAATTAGTCGAATTTTGCCTTACTACCGCAATTAATGCCCCCGGCTATAGCCAATATTGCCGACACCAACACGAAATCGAAGCTAGAGTGCGGCATTGGGTAGAATCCACAATTCGCAACAAATGGTACAGCGCTTACATTAGTTATCCCGAAAGGCTATTGGGTACATTCGCCAACACCTTTGCAGAAGCCATAGCAGGCATTAGGAGCATCCATAAACCCAAAGATAACGGTTAATTTTATCATGACTAATCTGCTCTAAATGCTCTGCCAAATTTGTCAGAGTATAATTAATCTGACTACTTAACAAGTACTGGCAATAATTAAGTTTAGTAAATCTCATAAACTACAAGATTTATTTTATCCTTCCTCAACTAATTTTCTCATGATTTGAAGAATACTTAACACAGCCAATTACTGTTACTAATTTCAGCCATGCCCTCTGGGTACGCGACTTTTACATAGTACGTAAATACTATAAAATTGCGATCGCCCTGTGCCAGTTGCGTAAGTCCTGTAGGAGTAGCAAAATGATGCCAAAATTAACCCAGTCTCCAACTATTGCTGAGAGAATGACCGCCGCCTCAATCATCCAGGCGATCGGCCCCCAAAAGTGCGATAGGAATTGCATTATTGGGCTGACGGTCGTTTCGGGTAACTCGTTGTAGCCACCTTTTGATTGTCGTTGCAGAGCTTCTTTTTTGCTCAATCCCTGATTGGAAGTAGTCAGTTGCTTTTGTAGTGCTTCTAACGATAGATGCGAAAGCGTTTCTTGATCGGTAGATACAGTCATAAGATCACGCCTTTATGAGCAAAACGGCTTTTAACAAAGTTTGGGGGTTCAAATCCCCATTGCAAAACTTAATTACGAGTTACGAGTTACGAATTACGAATTATTTAATAGCGCAGGATAGCAGCGATCGCTTTATGTTCAGGTACATCTCCCTGTTCTACGGCGTAAACCGTTCCCCCATTGGTCAGCGTATGTAGCGCCGCTAGATCGAGCAAATCTTCGTCACCTGTTTCCTGTTGAGCATGAATCTGAATGGAATTCCCTTCTGGATTGAATACTCCCCAAACAGTTTTATCAATAGGCACAAACAAGGTTTCAACACGCTGGAAATAAGCGGCAGTTACGACTTTTTCGATAGTATTAGCCGTTTTTTCGCTACCTTGTAGTTCCTCGTAATGGGAAATTGTTGATACTTTTGCGAGATCAAAATAGGGTTGTGCAATCTGCCAAGCCTGGGTATGCAGTTCTTCCAGAGTCAAAGTTTCTGGATTACCAGTGATACCATCAAGTAGCAAGTGGGCATAAGTATTTGCCTCGTGGTAAATCGGCAATAGATAATCAACTCCTGCCAAAATTAGCGGTGCTTGCTGATTTTTCAAGAAAGACTCTAAACCGTTGTTAACTTGGCGAAAGTAACGCAATAAATCATTTTTGTGATCTTCGTTTCCGGCTCCTTGTCCATGAAAAATCGCACTATTGCCTTTTGATGAGCCTGTATGTAATTGAAGGCTTTTTTCAGGATCATCATACTGTAAGGCTGCTGCGATGTTGGTCGGTACATCCGTTAACTCAACTTCATCCAGGTGATAACGGGTTCCTTGAAATAACCGAACTTGGTTTTGGCTCAAGGCTAGAACATAAAATGTCCCATCCCCGGACATTAATTGCAGTAGTGGTTTGATGTGGAAGCGATCGCCAACTACCGTTAATTCAGGGAAAGCGATCGGTAAACAGTAGTAGCGGAACTGATTGGGAGATAGAAAAATTGCCAGTCCATCGCTTTGATGTTGCCAGAAGTCATCATTTATATTTAGTTCGTGGATGGGTTGCAGCAACTCTTTGGCATCCTGTCCACGCAGTCCTAGCGCCAGCAATTTTTCTTCAGCTTGTCGAACCAAATTCTTTAACCGAATCGGATTTTGCTTGGTTTCGATTCCTAAACGCTCCATTGGCGCATAGATCGAGATACACGTCGAGTTTGACGCTGTGGTTAAAGTGGTTAATTCATCAATAGTGAATAAGTTCATGATGTACCTCTCAGTAAATTTTTTGCTCAAGTTTGTATCAGGCGTTGCTCAATGGGTAGAGCATCGATTCAGTAATCAAAAACCTAACCCCCCAGCCCCCTTACCTTACCTACTTGGAATTGATGTGAGAAAGCGATCGATTGCTGATTCCAGATTCACGGTTTTTTCAGACAGTAGTCAGAGCAATCAAGTGCTTGTTCTGTGAGGACAATAGAAGGGTGTACTGTACAGTATAAATAATGGTTGTTTGTAAAGAAGCGACAGTTCCGACAGGGAAGTTGATGGAAGCAGTTGAGCGTTGTAATTTTTGCTCTTGCGACTTTCCAAACACGTAGCAATTTCAAAATGAGAAATGCCGAAAATATCATCGAGCAGAAGGGAATGAAAAACAATGCTTTATCAGGTGTAATGGCTCCTTCCGGTCTTTTCAAATCTAGTTTTGTCACAGCCGGGTTGACAATAATCAGCTTGGCTTTACTTGAAGGAACCAAATTTAAATTCTTTTTATCTAAAATATAAAGTTTGATAACTTTATCAGTAGACATATTATTTACGTTCATAGAAACTATAGTTTTGTGAACAATACAGAGTTGGTGAGTTATTCAAGATAAGACGAGAACAGCATTGAAAGTGCAAAACTCCCGATAAACGTCAAGGTAGATAAGTTTGTATCTTGAGTTTGATGGGCTTGGGGAAGAATTTCTTCAACGATCGCTACCATCAAAGTGCCTGTTGTAATCAGTTTGTCCGCGCAATTCCCAATAGCCCAGCGTCGCGCCCAGTCAAACAGGAATCAGAAATGCCGCAACTCACCAAAATCGCTGTGTTCGCGGCATATTTTGACTCCATTGTTGTGGTTACAGTATGCTCAAGTCATTTTTAGAGGACTCTTTTGTTTTGACCGTAGTGGGAGCAAAAGCCGATAAGCGAGAAGTTTCACGCGGTCAGTCACCAGAAACCAGATCACCGCATAGCCCCAGACAAACAGCGCCCACCGCCAACCGAGCGGTGTCATCAGCAGTCCATAAACGGCAATTAATGTCGCTAGCGCCTGCGTGCCGAGTACCGAGGTGAGCGAGGATAACCCGACCTTGTGCCGCTGCCGTTCCGTCCAGGCGGGCCAGTTCTCCCATCAGGAACCCATAGGACAACCCGTGAAACCCGTACCGTCGTACACCCTGCGCCTCATAGCGACGCGGGATTGGCAACAGCCTAGCCACGCGCGGCAGATCATGGTGAAAAGCCGTGTCGAAACAGGCTACTTGGGGCAGATCTGGAAATCGCTGATGAAACGCCTCGGTCAACAATATCTCTTCCGGCAGATGCTCAGGGTCGAATGGACTGAGCCGATGCAGTTCCTCAATCATTTCCGCAGTAATTCGCTGCGGCTGGCTATACTTCGGACCCCCATGCACCACGCGATGCCCTACGGCGCTCAAAGCATCACGCCCACTATGTTCCTCAATCCAATCCATCAGAGTGTCTACTGCCACCGTGTGATCCGGTGCCGACACTAACCGCGAAAAGTTGTCCGCCGGGTTTAAGCCTTTTACCCGCAAACTGGCTGCTGGCAGCCCAATCCGCTCAATTCCGCCCTCCAGAATCCGTTGGAGGGAGTCGCCGGACTCGAACAGCGCAAACTTGATGCTCGACGAGCCGCCATTAATCGTCAGGATGTGCGGGTTAGCTGGTTTCATTTGGCCTCCGTGAACGCTGTCTGTAACCCTTGATCGTGCGTGCATCGAGCCAGAAGAATGACGCTTGATCGCGGTTTCAAAGAGTAATTGTCTGGATTTTCCCAATGCGGTTCCTCACCCGCAGCGAACAGGTCTTGTGGCGCAACGCATGCAGTATCGATGGCTAGATGCCACCGAGCCTCTGGCAGTAGAGGGGGCAATCTGAAATCGATCGCATCGACACTGGCATTGAACAGCAGGCAAAGTGCGTGCTGCTCATCTTCATGGATCAGACAGGCAAACTGCTTTGCTTGCGGGTCAGTCCAATTGGGCAAGCTTCCTTGCGGGCCAAACCACTGGATCTCAGCATCCGTATAGAATTGCTCCTGACTCAGAATGGGATGGGCATACCGAAAGGCAATCATGCCACAGGTGAAACGAAAAATCTCCTGGTGTTGTTCCAGACAACTCCAGTCATGCCAACTCGTGGCGTTGTCCTGGCAGTAGGCGTTGTTATTGCCACCTTGTGTGCGACGAAATTCGTCCCCGCCGAGCAGCATCGGCACACCGCGTGATATCAGCAGGGTCAGCAGAAAATTCTTGATCTGGCGTTTTCTGATGGACGCGATCGCGGCATCTGTCGTCTCGCCTTCAACTCCGTAGTGATCGCTAAAGTTGGCATCAGTCCCATCCTGGTTATTCTCTCCGTTCGCTTCATTATGCTTATGGCGATAGCTCACCAGGTCGTTGAGAGTGAAACCGTCGTGGCAGGTGACGAAATTGATGCTGCCTTCAGGTCCTTTGCCAGAATTGGTATAGATGTCGGCACTGCCACAGATCCGACTGGCAAACAAACCGAGCATCCCCTCATCGCCACGCCAGAAACGCCGAACATCGTCTCGGTACCGCCCGTTCCACTCTGCCCAGCGCCGCTCTGAAAAGCTACCCACTTGATATGCACCACCGGCATCCCACGCCTCGGCAATGATTTTCACGTCTCTTAAGATCGGGTCTTCGGCGATCCGTTCGAGCAACGGGGCATTAGCTAATAACTTGCCGGTACCGTCCCGTCCGAGAACCGATGCCAAGTCAAACCGGAATCCATCCACATGCATCTCGACCATCCAATAACGAAGCGCGGCCAAGATGTGGTCTCGCACCACGGGATGGTTGGCGTTGATGGTGTTGCCTGTGCCCGTGTAGTTCTTATAGTAGCGTTTGTCCCCCGCTAGCGTGTAGGCGATCGCGTTACTCAGATCTTGCACCTGGAAATATGAATGTCAATTCCATGACTAAGTGCTAAAGGTCGAAGCCGTTCAATATCCAGTAGCAATAAAGACAAGACCAAATGAGGCAAAAAAGTGGATAGAGCAATAAAAGCAGCTTGACTCCAGTCCAAAGAATGAGGAAAACAGGATGAAAGATATGTCCAATATGCTAATAAATAGGCAGTAATGGACAAGACTATAGCGGTTATCAGTCCAGTTCAGTACACTAGGAGAGAGCAATTCTACTGATTA
>JAYGHB010000070.1:0-10547 GCA_034931985.1 Halotia wernerae UHCC 0503 | reverse complement strand
AATTTTTGCTAAATCGGCATAGCTATCGGATCATTCTTTTTGTGGAGTTCTCTAACTCCTAATTCTCTGGCGAGGTCAGATTGTGACCATTGGTGCAGTTGTCGAAGTTCTTTCAGTCGGTTTTTCATCAGTTTGTCTGTTTGTTGTCAAGTATCACTTGACAATTGGCTGTGGTATCGTTTGGAGTAGTTGAAAATCTCACCCCATAAGCGTCATAACCACTACTTATCCCTCTTTCAAGAAACAGAAATGTTTCTTAACATCCATTGGGAATGCGATCGCTTTCCTCGGACGCTTTTGTCAAAGTGGGAGAACCCAATCGCTGAAAGCCTTTCGAGGCTTTAATTTCTAATTTTTGGCTATAAATTTTAGTTACTGTTAGAAAATAAGGGCTCAAAGCTTGGCTCAATTAAAGTTTCAGAATATTGCTTCGATTATTGTTTTCTGAGAGTGACAGAATAGGGTTATACGAAGTTGCCAAAGATAGTATTGTTACCTTACCTTTACTCTGGCACAGTTAATCCTTTCAGCAATTGAGAATTTTCTTTTTCATCAAGTCCTTTGCTTTGAACTAAGACTCCAAAACCACCCAGTCTCATAGGGTCTAGCAGCTGGTGTAGTGATTCCCGCCGCCGCAGCAACTGGGAGATGGGGAGTTTTTGATGCGAGATGTTCCCAATGCGTTCGCCCAAACCCAAAGCCATCAAAAATAAACCCTGTTGCGTAAACCCGACTTTCTCTAAACCGTACCCTTCACCCGATCGCTCTAAAGCTGTAAAATCAACATGGGCGGTGATGTCTTGCTGACCGATGTTGATATAGGGATTGTTATGGTAACGATGCTGATAGTAGCACTGTAACGTTCCTTGCGATCGCCTGGGATTATAATAACGGCTGGCAGGGTAGCCATAGTCAATTGTGACCACATACCCTCTTTGCAAGCGGTCTGCTACTATACTCAACCAATCAACAGCAGCTAAATTAATTTCACTACGATAGCCATCTGCATAAATACCTGGGGATAAATCAATACCCACTAAATCAAAATATTGTGTTAATTGCAGTGTAGAGGGTTCCCCTGTCACTTCCACAAAACTTGGAACAAAAGCAGGAGAAGAAAATACTTCCTTAACTTCCGGCGTTGTCACATAAATTTCTCGTAGTTTCCCCTCCTCCAAGATAAATTGATGTACTGGCAAAGCATCCACCAATTCATTAGAAAAAAAGCAGCCAGTAATTGCATGAGTTGGTATTTCCTCTAGATTGCACCAACGCACAGGATAATCATGCAGGCGCTGTTGCTGTTCTTGCCTTAATGCTGGGGATTTCTCCACAATCAAATACTCCAGCGCTGCTAAAAAATCTGGGTAGTGCAGCTTCAGATATTCGAGAATATGCAACGCCAGCAATCCTTGTCCTGCTCCCATTTCTATCAAAGAAAAGGGTACAGGTTGCCCTAAAATTTCCCACATTTGCACAAATTGTGCCGCTAGTAATTCGCCAAAGTCAGCGCCGAGATGAGAAGAAGTGAAAAAATCACCGCCCTTAAACCCAATTTTGACTGCATTGCTGGAATAGTAGCCGTGTTCAGGGTGATATAGCGCCATGTCCATGTATTCAGCAAAAGTAATTCGCCTTTGAGGACTGGTAGCAATGCGACTGGTTATGGCTGCACACAGCGCGGGGTTGGAATCCATAAGACAATTAGGAGTTATAAGCTGTTGCGTATTTAATTTGTGTATGGGACGCGGGCAGAATGCCCACACTACAATAATTTTACGTTTTTGTCTTATACAATTTAGCTGCACATCAGCTTACAGACAAAGCAAGCCCAAGCGATCGCCGCATAACTTGGACTTTATTCGTCATCTGTTTCTGATTCATCTGTCCATTCAGATATAGATATGGATTCAGACGATTCTGTTGCATCCTCTGTGAGACGGATAATTTGTCCATCAAAAAATTGTGCTAGACGTTGAGCTGCGATCGCCACTTCATCAGTTTCCCAATCGTTGGGAAGTGTTCGAGTTGGTGGGGTAGGTAAAGTTTGTACTCTAGTTCCATTTCTAGCTGTTGGCTCGGTTTTTGCAGGTGGTGGCGCGGGTGCGGGTATTGGATCTGGCTGTGGTATTGGCGTTGACTGCTGATTTTGGTTGTTATGGCTAGAAGGAGGTGGCTGCTGAATCTTAGAAAAGCCGTTTTTTGGTGGATCTTTTCTAGCTACAGCTGAGTTTGACAACGTTCCTTTCTCTAGGCTGACCTTGACTTCACGACCAAAAGTCTTCTCAAAGGCAGCCGTAATCATAGGTAAATCTGATTTAACTTTGTCATACCATACAGATTTAACACCAACACAAGCAACACTACCATCAAACTCCATGAGATAGCACATTTGGCGCAGCAGTTCTCGCCTTGAGATTGGCTGGAGGTTAGCAAGTACTTTTTGCCAATCCTGGGTCAAGTCAGACTGCATTACCTCACTAACTTCTTCTGGGGGTAATTCTGAAGATACAGGTTGTGCAGCCGCAACGAATGGCTTTTCCTCAACAGGTGGCTGAGGGGTAAATCCATTTTCTGGCGGTGGCGGTGACACCGAGTTATGAGAAGAGGTGTGATTTACTGGGGATACTGGAGGAGACGAAATACTCTCCCGGCGGCTTTCGGTATGGTTGGGTTGTGATAGAGAAGTTGGATACTGTGGAGGTGAAGATGGGCGATGATTGCTTGACGGTGCAGTGACTCTAAGCGAAACTCCTGTAGCTGCGGGTTGAATATTTGCACTTGGTAACAATCCCAGTAATGTCACCTCCAGCCACAAACGCGGTTGGGTAGTGTGCTTAATTTGTACTTCTGCGGTTCGCAGGTGTTGCTGTCCTGCCAAAATTGTACTCATATCGAATTGCTG
Organism: Halotia wernerae UHCC 0503; assembly: GCA_034931985.1. Taxonomy (GTDB): domain Bacteria; phylum Cyanobacteriota; class Cyanobacteriia; order Cyanobacteriales; family Nostocaceae; genus Halotia; species Halotia wernerae. The sequence continues at coordinate 7,642 of JAYGHB010000070.1, read as the reverse complement.
GGCAAACTCGACTAACGCTGTCCAGGTTTGACTGGTACAAGCAACCAAATCATGGCGATTGGGTGCTGTTTTGGCAATCAGTAAATCGCGGTAGCAGGCGGCGAAATTTTGCAGAATAATTAATGGTTCTCGACCGCGATCTAGGATATTACGGCTACAATCCAAAACTGCTTCTGGATGATCTTGAGCGATCGCATTTAACAGCGCTAGCAAGTCTTGTTCACTTACCGAACCCACTAAATCCCAAACTTTGTCCGGTGTCACCTCACCAGACAATAGCGCTAATTGGTCAAGCAAACTTTCCGCGTCTCGCAAGCCTCCCTGAGCAATTTGGGCTACCAAAGTTACAGCATCAGGGGCAATCTGAATGTTTTCTTTAGAGGCGATCGCACTTAAATGCTTTACCATCGCTGCTAAATGAATTCTTCTAAAATCAAACCTTTGGCAGCGCGAAATAATTGTTGGTAATACTCGTTGCGGGTCTGTTGTTGCCAAAACAAAGACTACATACTTGGGTGGTTCTTCTAAGGTTTTAAGTAGCGCATTGAATGCTTGGGTACTAAGCATGTGGCAATTATGCACCAAAAGCCCATTTGCTACAAAGTTATGATTATCTGCTACTTCAATGTCATAGACTCGCTCAACCCCAGCGAGGTGAACAGATTTGACTGTCTCCAAACTTGTAATCCATTGAGGGGATGGAATATTGTTTAAGGTCTGCAAACCATTTTCTACTGGTGCTTGCGCCCATCTGTATATAGTAGTATGTCTTTCTTGTACTACTTCTGGTGTAAAACTTTGTTGCGACTGAATATCCCATTGCTGTAAGTTTTTGTAAAAAGGTTGGTATATCCAGTTTTTCTCCACACCCGCAGCCACAGAAAGGCCGGAGTAATTCGGCTTGTTTGAGGACAGATTCCAGGTCGTATGATTTTTGTCCAGATGTATTGCCTTTAAATTGGTGTCCGCTAACAAATCTCCGGGTGCGTCCATCGATACCAAATTTGTAAATGAGGATGCCACATCCACATCCACATTCACAGGTGATAGTATCTTCACTCCTTCTTTTACGTCCTTTGCTGGTAGCCATCCCTGATCTGTCCTAATTAAATGATTACCTGTACATTTAATTTCTCGATGAGTTGTCCTGATAACCAAAGTTTGGCGTTCTCCTTGGTCTAACCATCTGACAACTTTTTTGAATTCCCACTTGCCTGATGAATCGTTGTAACTCAGAACCCTCTTGTCTTTGATTTTGGGATCGTCAATTCTGTTAAGTCCATCATCAGTTAAGACCAAAGAATCTCCAGTTAAGCATTCATCCACTACATAAACTTTATAGCGGCACTGCACAGGAGCAAACTGGGCTTTTTCAATCAGCTCACGGATATTATCAACACCAGTATTACTAGCAGCATCAATTTCAATGACATCAAGGGAATATCCCTTAGTGATTCCCTGACAAACATCACATACACCACAGGGTTCAGCTGTGGGTTTGTCACTTTTGAGACAATTTAGAGATTTAGCGAGAATGCGGGCGCTAGAAGTCTTGCCTGTACCTCGCGGGCCAGTAAACAAATAGGCAGGGGCAATCTTAGCTGTACAAATCGCGTTAGTGAGGGTAGTCGCGATCGCTTCTTGACCCACCAGTTCAGCAAAACTCTTTGGGCGATACTTGTGGTGTAGGGGTTCGTAAGACATAGATGGAAAATGTCAATGCCTTTTATAAATTGATTTAGTAACACAAGTACGCAATTTGACATTCAATCATTCTAAACGCAGGAATATCCCTTGGAGAAAATTAAATAATTTCAGCACTTTTTCATTATAGTACATTTGAACCATTTTGAAAAGTAGGGGCTAGTACCGCAAGGCGGAATTAAAAACTCGTCTTGGAAAGTTGGGCGGAACGGAAACCGACACCGCCCACTTTCCGCAAAATTAAAAATGAATACAGCGTCAGCTTTTCATTGATTTAAAATGGGTGGTTTATTTACGCCATCCTGTACTAGGGAGCAGGGGAGTGTGTGAAGTGTGGGGAGATAAAGAAAATCAATTCCCAATGCCCATTGAATAATGTACATTTTATTGACTAGAGTGAAACGATGGTACAGTGCGATCGCTACAATCTTAAGATAAGCAATACTCAATGGTGCAGCAAATGCTCAGGCGGTTAGTTCAGTGGTTTAAGAGATTGTTTCAACGCTTGTTTGGTGGGCAACAGACTTCCTCCAAAACAGTGAATAATGTGCCAAAGGAACCAGCACCACCCCTAACCGACACGGATCTGGAATTTCTGTTTACCGAACTTCTAGAGGGAGTACATCAGGCGCGAGGACAAGCTTGGGCGCAAAAGTGGCTGCATAACATTGAACATCGCGTTTCTACTGAACGCTGGATAGAATGGTTACGACGCTTTGGTGAAAGATTAATAGCATCACCTACACCCAATAATGAACTAGCTGCTCGATTAGTACAACTGGGCGAGTTAGACATCGGAGAGATTGGAAATACTGCCTACGATATTGGTATGCAGGTGTTGAGACGCAATCAAAGCGAACCAGTATGGGAATATGAAGGGCCAAATGCTGTTAGTGAAACCTTCCTACCCCAAGAGAACTACCTATTGCAAAATGAAGTAGACCAGGAAGACAATATCCCAGCCCTGGAAGAATCCATCCCAGCAGAAGGAGAATACCAAACTGTCAGCCTAGAACAATTGTTTGTAATGTTGCAGCAAGACGAGAGCTTACGCCAGCAAGTTGCTCAACAGCTAGCAATTGAGACTGACGATCCACAAGTTATTGTTCAGGAGTTGATTAATCAATATGCCGCAAATGAATCGACTACAGATCAAGGGTAAGTTATTGGGAATGGGACAGGGGACAGGAACAAGCTTGAAAGTCTCTTAGTGCCAGAGTTTTATGATCAGTTTATGTCCTAAAATACCTGGCTACAGCTATATTTTCCTCTGCTCCTCTTACATTCCAGAGCATGACAACTAACAAGTTTTGTATATTTTTTATAACCCTATGACTAAAAATCCGGCTAACCTCAGTTTTTTTTACGTAATTACAGATTTTTTTAACATAACGATCGCTACAATCTAGGAGAAATAAAATCCAAGAGTATGGCAGATCTCACGCAGCTATTGCAGTGGCTCAAAACGTTTTTAAACAGCCCCGTTGGTAGTCAGCAGACTCGTGTTATCAAGACTGCGAGGGGACAAAAGGTTGGAGAATCACCACCTCAACTCACGAATGCGGATCTGGAACTTTTGTTTAATGAACTGTTGGAAGGTGTCTATCAAGGACGAGAACAACAGTGGGCAATAAAGTATCTAGAACGAATGGAAGAACGCATTAATGTTGAGCGTTGGATAGATTGGCTGCTGATTTTTGGCGAAAAATTGCTCACATCACCCGCACCAAATCATCAGTTAGCAAGGCGGATGGTGCAGCTAGGTGAACTTGGTGTCGGTACAATTGGAGAACTTTCTTATGACATTGGCATACAGCTATTGACACGGAACTTGAGCGAATGGTACGAGGATAATCAGGAGCCAGAAGCCGAAACTGCAACTTCCGAAACGTCCGACAGCCTCACAAACTCTCCAGGACAGGAGTTGATACGTAATTTAGGCGAACTGTTATGGGAATCTGACGAGCTAGAAATCGAAACTACGCCAGTATCCCAAATTGCTGGTGATAAAAATGCAAATGAGCAAATAGGCTCGTTGATATTGGAGTATGAAACAAAAGAAGTTGAAACCGCAGCAGCAGTAACCCATGAGCAAATAGGCTCGCTGATTGGGGAATATCAACAGGAAGAAGCCGCAGCCACATTATTACCGCAGCAAAACTCCGAAAATCTGATTGAAGAAGCCGAAGCTACAAAAGTACAACCTCTGCTTATTCCTGCTGAGGAAGACGTAATTGGTAACTTAAGCGAACTTTCATTAGACTATGTAGTCAAAACCCCAGCCCCCATCGTCTCAAAAGAAAAGGTTTGGGATCAGTCTCTCACGAATTTAGAACCACAAGTAGCTGATACCCTGGATGAATTATTAGTCAGGTTAGATCAAAGTACTAATTTAGTCCAACAGCTAGCTTCCAATCTGGCAATTCCCACAAGCCAAACTCCAGCAATTAACACCAACCTGTCAAATGCCCAAGCATGGTTTTACCAAGGTCTTCAGCAAGCCAAAACTGGTGATTTATTAGGGGCGATCGCTTCTTATAACCAAGCTATAGAAATCCAGCCCGACTCTCATGAGTATTGGTTTAACAGAGGTTTAACTTTATTTCATTTAAAACATTTTGCAGAGGCGATCGCTTCCTATAACCAAGCCATAGAATTGAAACCCGACTACTACAAAGCTTGGCATAACCGGGGTGGAACCTTAGGTGAATTAGGACAATTCGAGGAAGCGATCGCCTCTTTTGAACAAGCCATAGAAATCCAGCCCGATTACCCAGATGCTTGGTCTAGCAAGGGTTTAGCGCTACTGAAGTTGGGGCAACTGTGGGAAGCGATCGCATCTTATGATGAAGCTGTGCGTTTAGAACCCCAAGATCCAGAAAACTGGTATTTTCGAGGGATCGCCCTGGCTGTCAGCGAGCAACACCAAGAAGCGATCGCGTCTTATGATGAAGCTTTAGAACTTGAACCGGACTTTCATGAAGTCTGGATTGATCGAGGTGTAGTCCTGTTTAATTTAAAACGGTGGTCAGATGCGATCGCCTCTTGGGACAAAGCCCTCGTAAGTCAGCCTAATTTTTACTTAGCTTGGTATAACCGGGGTGTGGCCTTAGATAACCTAGTACGCCGCGAGGAAGCAATTGATTCCTATCGCCAAGCCATAGCGATTAAACCCGACTTTCACTTAGCCTGGTACAATCAAGCCGTAGCACTGTTTTATTTAGAACAATTTACTGAGGCGATCGTCTCTTACGACAACGCCTTACAAATCAAACTTGACTACTGGGAAGCTTGGATTGGTCGAGGAACAGCAGTTGGTCATTTAGTCAATAGTGACACGCTGTCGAGTTTGTCAACTAGCATAGCGGCGACAAATCCCGCCCTCAAATATGGTGGCTATGAAGGTAAACTAGCCAGTTACGAGGAAGGGTTGAAACATGTCCGCCCAGATACTTATCCTGAAGGTTGGGGGAGATTGCATCTGGCGATCGGTAATACCCATTACGATTTAGGCAAGAAACATCCTATATCCCGTAATTATTGGCACAATGCTGTAACTGAATATAATCAGGCGCTATTAACTCTTACGAGTGAAGATTTTCCCCAGTTACATCTGGAAGTTTTACAATCCCTAATCAAAGCACTTTTGGGTGTAGGAGAAACAGCACAAGCACAAGAATTACAGCAACACAGTATAAATCTACTACAACAATTGCTCAGTGAACCTACTCGCCCTGAGGAAAGTAAAAAACAGCTAGCTCTCAAATTTACCGGACTTTGGCAATTAGCAGTTGATGTACATGTGGATTACGGTGACTTGGTAGAAGCCTGGGAAATGGCAGAACAAATCAAAAATTCTTGCTTAAACTGGCTGTTGTTCGATTGGAATGAAGAAATTTACTCACCCAGTTACGAATCAGTTCAACAGCTACTCAATCCCAACACAGCAATTATTTACTGGCATATTAGCCCAGTAACTCTACACACCTTCATTATTAAAGACGCAGCACCATCACCTATCCTAGTCTTTACACCCATACAAGAGATAGGGAAAATATCTTTAGGAGAAACTGCTACATCTGGCGATGAATTGCCTTTAACAGAAGCAGCAAGACGCTTAATTGAATTTGAAAATTGGCTGGAAGATTGGAATCATACACACCGAGAATATTGCAGCCAAGTTCCATCTCAACAAAGCAAAAGTAATCATTCGTGGCGATCGCAAATGGAAGCGAGGCTTTTACAACTAAAAAATATCCTCCAAATTTCCACAATTGAACAAGAACTTGAAGGTATCACCCAATTAATTCTCATTCCCCACCGTAACTTGCACAGATTGCCTCTCCATGCACTGTTTTATCCCGATCAAGCAGATTTGCTGAGTACGGCATCTAATTTTACTATTACTTACTTGCCTAGTATCCAAATAGGTTTAAATTTAAAAACCAAAAATTTACAGCAGTCATCAAATCAAAAATTGCTCAGTATTGAACATCCTAATAGTACAGGTTATGCCACACTAAAATTTGCCCAAATTGAATCTGAAATTGTTAGTCAGATGTTTAGTAACCCTCAACGTATCCAAGGATCAAAAGCTACTAAAAATGTTGTTGAAACCGCCTTATTTAACAGTAATAATATATTGCATTTTACTGGATATGCTACTACTAATAACAGTGATCCGAAAAAATCAGAATTAGCTTTAGCAGGTGAAGAGAAACTGATTTTAGAAGAAATCTGTCGAGGAAATCTAGCTAGCTACAATTTGGTAACTCTTTCTGCTTGTGAAACTGCCAGAATTAACAAATATAATATTAATACCGAATATGTGGGTTTAGTCAATGGTTTTCTCTATAGAAAAGTTCCCCATGTAGTCAGTACTCTTTGGACTGTAGAATCATCTGCGAGTGCCTTGGTGATGATAGAGTTTTATCGCAAGCTACAGCAAGATAAATCAGCAACCACTGCATTAGCTGAAGCAACGACATGGCTAAAAGAGTTAACTGCTGGAGAATTAACAAAATGGTATGAAGACTTACTTAATAATCTGCAATCTGAAGAGTTAAGAGTTAGGACTTATTTAGCTACATATCTATATAGAAGTAGTAAAATGATACCAGATAAAAAGCTTTATGATCATCCTTATTACTGGGCAGCATTCACTATTACAGGTAAGGTGAATTGAACTACTCAGTAATGAACTGATCGCTAGTTACTTTGCTTCAGTTGTCAGTTCTGAGTTACAGTTTCCAGTTATAAACCACTCATACCTGCGTTAGGCTGCGCCAACACGCTTTACCTCTAGAGACCGAACTACTGGTTAGTAACGTCTGTGTGAGTTTATTTGCTTATATTGGCAACAAAACAAATTGATAACAATACGTATTTTCGCCAATTCCAAAATGTGGCAGGTCCTTTACCTAAGTTTCATGACTGCATAGGCGATGTCTACGAGGGGCTACGCCTACGCACCTAGTCTGACATCACTGGCTAACCATCTATTAACCTTTAATGGATACAGAGAATTGGCTTCTATGTCATCCTATAAAAAGAGAGTTAATTCGGTGATAGTATTTGTGTTTAGTATTTACAGATTTTTCTCCGAAATTTAAATCTCAACGAGTGTAATAATTTTGGAGATAATTGATGTCAATTTATGTAGGCAACCTCTCTTATGAAGTTACCCAAGACACCTTGAGCGGTATTTTTGCAGAATACGGCACTGTAAGACGTGTTCAACTACCTACTGACCGCGAAACAGGACAACTACGCGGTTTCGGATTTGTGGAAATGGGAACTGAAGCTGAAGAAGCCGCTGCCATCGAAGCTCTTGATGGTGCTGAATGGATGGGTCGTGACCTCAAAGTTAACAAAGCCAAGCCTAGAGAAGACAGAGGTTCGTCTGGTGGTAATCGGGGGGGATACGGTGGAGGCGGTG
>JAYGHB010000069.1:0-10704 GCA_034931985.1 Halotia wernerae UHCC 0503 | reverse complement strand
CTACTTATCCTGACTGATTTTCGCCCTCTTTGCAAAAAACTGGGATGCTCCCGTTTCAAAGTGACGACGAGACTTAACGTCAGCTAATATACCAGCTTTAGAGACCTGGCGCTTAAACCGACGCAAAGCTGAATCTATACCTTCATTTTCTCCTAAAACCACTTGGGTCATTCTGCCGTTGTCCTCAAAATCAATAGTTTCCATTGTAATATTAGCCTCAAACTGAGCCAAGATACCCTATATACAAGCCAGGTTCAGAGGTGTTTGTGTCTCCTGAAGAAAAGGGACTAGGGGTTAGAGAGTGTATTTTACCCAAATGCATACTGCTATAGTAATCCTATTTGATTTGTGAAAATCGAGAGGCTCAGATCAAGTAAGGGATCTTATTGTTTACGAATGATTTAGAACTGCTATATGTACTTCTGATTTATGCTATTTCCATAATGCACTATCAATTAGAGAGCAGGTTTCAATACAATTCAGTTAAGGCTTACAATATATGTCTACGTAGGTTGGGTTGACCTTAGGAAACCCAACGTTTCCGAGGGATTGTTGGGTTGGGCTAAGCAAAGCGCAACCTACAATTTTCTTAACTGAACCGTATTGGAGCAGGTTTCACTCTAGACCCTAGTCCCTAGCCTCTTTTACAGAGTGTATTGCACACAAACAAAAAGAAAGCGCTATGATTGAGGATTGAGGACGATAGAAAGGGCTAATTGATAAAGTTGACGACGGGGAAGGGAAGTTAATTTTGCTAATTGACGGCTAGCTTGCGATCGCGATATTCCCTGACTCATTATCTGTTGCAGTTCGGCTTTGAGTTGTGCTTCTGTAAGTTGAGGTTGGCTGGGTGGAGTTCCCGCTACTAGAAGCGTATATTCACCTTGAGGATCGCGTTGGCTATAATGGGCGATCGCCTCGGCAATTGTTCCCCGCCAAAATTCCTCGTACAATTTAGTTAATTCTCTTGCTAACACAATTTGGCGATCGCTTCCCCAAACTTCTGCCAAATCTTGCAAAGTTTCTCGTAAGCGGTGCGGCGACTCATAAAAAATCAATGTGCGGGATTCTGCTTGCAGAGATTCTAAATGTTCGCACCGCTGTTGATTTTTCGCTGATAGAAAACCTTCAAAGACAAATCGATCCGTTGGTAATCCAGCAGCACTCAAAGCCGTAATAGCTGCACTAGCGCCAGGAATCGGAACTACCGTTATCCCCGCTTCAATGCAAGCTTTCACTAGTTCATAACCAGGATCAGAAATGCTAGGAATCCCTGCATCGCTAACTAAGGCGATCGCTTTATCGTTAACTAAATGTTCTAATAATTCTGGGATACGACTGCTACTATTGTGTTCGTGGTAACTTACCTGGGGCGTTTTAACTTGAAAATGCTGTAGCAACTTCCCTGTATGGCGGGTGTCTTCCGCAGCAATCATATCCACTGTTTGCAAAATTCGCACCGCCCGAAAGGTCATATCTTCCAGGTTGCCAATTGGTGTGCCGACAACGTAAAGTGTTCCTGGTTTGGGATCGGTCTGCATGAGTGGAAAATGGGGAATATAAAGATGACAAATCCTAAATCTTTTCGTGGATTATTTGTAGGTCTAGTAACCTTAGATTTAATTTATCTTGCTGATTCTATCCCTAAAAATAATCAAAAGATTGTCGCTACTGACTATACTGTAGCCGCAGGTGGCCCAGCGACAAATGCATCTGTAAGTTTTAGTTATTTAGGAAATCAAGCTCAAATCTTGGGTGTGATGGGTTCTCACCCGATGACGCGGTTAATTCGAGGCGATTTGAATAAATACAAAGTTGCGATCGCAGACCTTGAACCTAGTACCAGCTTACCACCGCCTGTCTCTTCTATAATTGTTACCCAAATTACGGGCGAACGGGCTGTGATTTCGATTAACGCTGTCAAAACTCAAGCCAGCAGTACATCTATCCCGCCAGAAATTTTACAAGATTTTGATATTATACTAATTGATGGACATCAGATGACAGTTAGTTATGATATAGCCCAAATGGCTAGAGCCAAAAATATCCCAGTAGTTATTGATGGGGGGAGCTGGAAACCAGGATTTGAGCAAGTCTTACCTTTTGTTGATTACGCCATTTGTTCTGCTAATTTTTATCCCCCCAACTGTCATACTGGTAAAGAGGTTTTTGCATATCTTCAAACATTCAACATTCCCCACATTGCGATTACGCACGGAGAAAAACCAATTGAATATCTGAGTGGCGGTAAAACTGGCTTTGTGGATGTACCAATCATTCGGGCAATTGATACACTTGGGGCTGGAGATATTTTACACGGTGCTTTTTGTTATTACATCTTACAGGGAAGTTTTATTGAGGCGCTGGCACAATCAGCTGATATCGCCGCCGATTCTTGTCAATTTTTTGGCACGCGCCGCTGGCTGGATGCTCAGTACTGAGTTTCAGAGTTACAGTACTTACGCACAGATGACGATTTCACGTCATTACGAGCAAAGCGTAAAGCTTTTGGCATAGCTTCGCTTAACGCGTAGCGTCTGGTAGAGAAGTAATCGCAAAGGCTTAGTTTTTCTTCACGAGTGCGTAAGTTCTAAGTTAGTTAAGTTAAGCAAGGCTGAATTAATGAAAGACCTACAAGAAATATTAGCGATCGCTCGTGAAGTGGGTTGGGGTGCAGCAGATATACTGCGATCGTATTACTACGGAACTATTAAAGACTCTAATTTAAATGTACAATATAAACAAAATGAGCCTGTTACTATTGCCGATGTTGCTGTCAGTCAATACATTTTAGAGAAGTTACAAGCAGCTTTGGGCAATGAAGACTTTGCCTATATCAGTGAAGAAACCTACAAGTTACAAACTAAGTTAATCTCTAACTGGGTGTGGATCATTGACCCTTTAGATGGTACGCGAGACTTTATTGAAAAAACTGGCGACTATGCAATTCACATCGCTTTAGTCAAGGAAACACGACCAGTATTAGCTGTGGTAGTAGTACCTGAAGCCGAAAAGCTGTATTACGCTACCAAGGGCGGTGGTACATTTATGGAAACTCGTAATGGCTCTATCCCCTTACAAGTTTCATCAGGTAAACGCATTGAGGATTTAACTTTAGTTGTTAGTCGCTCTCACCGCAATGAACGGTTAAATTATTTACTACAAAACCTCCCTTGTCAAAATCAAAAAGCAGTTGGTAGTGTAGGCTGCAAAATTGCCACTATTCTGGAACAACAGGCGGATATTTATATTTCTCTTTCTAGCAAATCTGCACCCAAAGACTGGGATATCGCTGCTCCTGAATTAATTTTAACAGAAGCTGGTGGTAAATTCACTCACTTTGACGGCACACCATTACAGTACAACACTGACGATATCAATCAGTGGGGTGGTTTGCTTGCTAGTAGTAGTCAGTATCATGAGACACTATGTCAGCAAGCGCAGGAGATATTAGCACAGTTGGTTAATAGCTAAAGTCAGGGAAATTTGGTAAATGTGATTTCACGGTAGATTATTGTGGTATTATTATCAATAATAATAACGCTGACTAAGTTATAAGTCCTTCAGCCGGCCTAATTTTCAAAGTAAAAACTCTTGGGCGATCGCTATCTATCTTAAAGTTTGTAATTTTTAAGATAGATGGTATAAGCCTTATTAATGGCAGATTTTGTAACCTGCCACAAAAGTTTTATCTTTGAAAACTGCTCCGTATGAGAAGATATTGCTAGGCTGTGCTATACTCTTGCATATAAAGATTATTTTCGGTTGAGTAACTCGTTTTGATTTCTAAAAACCGTCTCTCCGAATTTAACTCTCTACACTCTCTGAATTCGGAGACATTTTTTTTATGTCAATTTATGTCGGGAATTTATCCTATCAGGTCACAGAAGAAGACCTGAAGAGGGCTTTCGCTGAGTATGGAACAGTTAATCGGGTTCAGCTACCTACCGACCGGGAAACTGGACGTCCTCGTGGATTCGCTTTTGTAGAAATGGAAACAGACGCTCAAGAAACAGCTGCTATTGAAGCACTTGATGGGGCTGAGTGGATGGGGCGTGATTTAAAAGTGAATAAGGCTAAGCCTCGCGAGGAAAGAAGTTCTTCCCCTCGTGATAGCTGGGGCGGAAATAATGCCCGTCGTGGCGGCGGTAATCGCTACTAAGTTTTTAACCGAAATGATTTAACATCTAGAGTCTCCAGCAGGTAAAGCCAAAGGCTCGGTTCTGCTGGGATATTTTTTTATCTCTAGTTTGCAAGTGTTCACCAATATGGAGAAAAATAAGAATGACACAAGTAGTTTTGGGGGAGAATGAAGGTATTGAGTCAGCTTTACGAAGATTTAAGCGGGAAGTTTCTAAAGCCGGAATTTTCCAAGATATGAGAAAAAAGCGTCACTTTGAAACACCATTAGAAAAAGAGAAGCGTAAAGCAGTTGCTAGGCACAAACAAAGTCGTAGAAACCGTTCTCGCTTCAGATAACACCTACAAAGTGTTTTCCTCTTCGACTTACTTGATCTAGCAAACCCTAATTCATTAACAAATAAAGTAGACTCAATGGTGAATCCAAAGAGAGGAAGCGCAATTGGCATCGCGCATCGCACAACACTGGGATTCTAGTAAATACGATATTGGGAGTTGTGGTACGAGCAATGTCCAACAATGGATACCTCCTTTTAAAAAATCCTCTAGCCTTGAGGCAGAGGTGTGTCAATTACCAACGAAAAATTAAGCCTTTAAAGCCTCTCTCCTTGCAGGAGAGAGGAATGGAAGCGGGGTTTTTTAAATCCGTCGAACTCCTAGGAAACTAGATTGTTTCTTCTAAAGCATAACGAATGCCGTTTGTTGGAAGCTCACGTTATTTTAGCCAGGGTAAGAGCATTTCAATCAGGCTTAACACAAGGAATTAGAAGAATCTAATGTCTTATTCAGTACTCAGCACTGTTTTTAGTTGAGGAATTAAAGCTTTTAAAGCCTGACCTCGATGACTAATTGACCCCTTCAACTCCCGCGCCATTTCAGCAAAGGTCAATTGCTTCTCTGGAACATAAAAAATTGGATCATAACCGAAACCACCATTACCACGGGGTGCATGAAGAATTTCACCACGACAAATACCTTCAGATTGTAAAGCGATCGCACCATCAGGACTAGCGATCGCTACTGCACAGACAAATTGTGCTTGACGATTGACTTCGTTGCCTAATTCCCTTAGCAACCTAGCAATACGTTCTGAGTCGTTGTTGCCGTAACGTGCAGAATATACTCCTGGTACACCATTTAGGGCATCAACTTCTAAGCCAGAATCATCGGCAATTGCCCATTTTCCCGTTGCTTGAGCAATTTGAGAGGCTTTGAGACAAGCATTAGCAGCAAAGGTATCGCCTGTTTCCTCAACTTCTAATTCTTCAGGCTTAAGGGTTAATTCCCAATCAGAATCTTCCAGATAAGCTTGCATTTCCCGCAACTTACCTGGATTGCTTGTTGCTACTACGAGTGGTTTTGTCATGGTGGGGCATTGGGCATTGGGCATGGGGCATTGGATTAATTTTACTCTGCCCAGTGTTTTGCCCAAGCAAGAGTTTCATGCACCTGCTCAAGTGTAGAGGCTTCGCAGTAGAGGCGTAAGACTGGTTCAGTACCGCTAAACCGAATCATTAACCAGCTTTGATCGGCTAGACGGAATTTGTAACCATCAATTGTTTGACAATCAATTACTGCTTTACTAGCAATTTCTGTTAATGGTTGAGTTTGCAGTTGTTGCAAAAGACGCGATCGCACTTCCATACTTGCTAAGGGTAGATCAATGCGATCGTATGCTGATATAAAGTTTGTTTTTTCTTGCAGCAGGCGATAATAATCACCTAAATCCAGCCCTGAATCGACGATCGCTTCTAGCACATACAATGCTGACAACAAAGCATCGCGTTCTGGAATATGGCTACCATAGCCAATTCCTCCCGACTCTTCACCACCTAGCAATACCTCTGCGGCTAACATTCTGTCAGCGATGTATTTATAGCCAACTGGTGTTTCAAAAATCGATAAGTTATATAATGCTGCCACACGAGGCATTAAGTCAGAACCGCTGACAGTTTTGACTATTTCACCACTAAAGCCACGTCTTAAGGTCAAATGGTCAATTAATACTGGAATTAACACTTGCGAACTCAAGAAATTGGCTTCGCCATCAACTGCGGCAATGCGATCGCAGTCGCCATCAAATACTAACCCCACCGCTAAACCGAATTTATCTGCCTCTCGGTGAGTTTTGATGACTTCAAATAGACGCGACAGATACTTAGGTAGAGGTTCCGGCGCACCGCCACCAAACAAAGGATCGCGATTGCTATTGATTTCATGGACGCGATCGCCTAGTAGTTTCTCTAATCCACCAGCTGCTGCACCGTGCATGACATCAGCAAATATCGTTAGTTTACCAGAAGCGATCGCTGAGCGAATTTTGGCAATATCAACTTTCTTTTTTAGTGCTTCTGTATAACTAGGCCAGGGATTAAAGTTCTCTACTTTGCCAGGAGTGCTTGCTGGTGGTACTCCGTCTAGCAACAGCGTTTCGATCTCTTTTGTCACTTCTGGCGATACCGAGCCACCAAAATACCCTTTGACTTTTAGTCCCAGATATGTACCAGGATTATGACTGGCTGTAATTACTAGCGCCCCTAAAGCATTAAGTTGTTTTGCTGCCCAGCTAAAAGCAGGAGTTGGGGCATAGGTTTCACTGAGTAAAACATCAAATCCGATGGCGGTGACACTATCAGCGACAGCACGAGCAAAGTCTTCTGCCATAAATCGGCGATCATAACCAACAACAATTGTCCGGCTACCCACCGTAGAAAAATATGTATTATATAATACTTGTGCAGCGGCTGATGCTACTAAGGCTAGGCGTTCAAAGGTGAACTCGCCACCAATAACGCCCCGCCAGCCATCTGTACCAAATTTAATAGAGTTAGCTACAACTGGCATCGAGGTATCCTAACTGTCTACCAGAGGATTCTAGCATTCATCTATGGTACAAGGTAAAAAAAGAATATAGTAAAAGTATGGGCAGTTAATACTAGGTTACTTTTAGACCAAGATGAGCTAATTTATGAGTAGAGGTGCGTAGATGCACAGGGGCTTCTAACCGCCAATAAAAAAGATTTGTCAGTCAATTAAGACTAATACCATGCCTCTGTATAGAAATATTATACTGACATTTTCAGTACAATAAGCAATTAGACCGCAGTCCGCATATTCAAGCAGTCGGGGCATCGACTGTTGGGTTAGGCGATGTTCAGACGGGCTATGCCTGCAATTGCTGTTTGAGCCTAGAATCCCCCGTGCTTCTCCCTTAGCATTAGCCTCTCCCTTTGGGAAAAGGGGAGACGCTGCGCGAACAGCCGGGAGAGTATGTCAAGTCAAGTATACCAAGGGTAACTTCATAGAGTTATTCGCATAATGCCTAGCACTAGGAAGGTTTAAGATGTCCAGCAATCCAGGTGGTATTTCACAATCCAACACGGGTCAAATGTCTGGTGGAATGCAAGCAGCTATTGGCAACAATAATCAGCAGAATATGCAGGCTCAGACTGCACCTGCACAAAAAGCACTCACCCAAGAAGACGTACTCAGACTGCTAGGTGAAATTCAACAACTTCTTCAAGAGTCTATTTTACCTGAAGATATTAAGCAAAAAGCCAGTACTCGTTTAGGAGCAGCAGTTGACGAGGTTCAGCAGAAAGAGCCTGACAAAAAATTGGCCGCAGGGAATCTGAAACGGATGGCGGAAACCCTGGAAGATGCCAGTAAAACTTTAAATGCAGGTCAAGGACTTGTAGAAAAAGTTCAACCTATCCTAGTGCAACTACTGGGTTGGCTAAATGTTGCAAAATCCTTCTTTGGACTTTAGCAGAGTGAAGCTGTGAACCAATTACCATCACCTGACTCTAATAATTCACCACCAAAATCTGAGCCTAGTATCCAGCAAAATGCCGAAGATTCAGCAATAGAGGGCGGAATGCAGGCTGCTGTTGGCAATGATAACAATCAGAATCAAACACATAGCAGTTCAAGTGGCAACGTTGTCAATGTTCACCTTGGTTTAAATCCTCATATAAAAACACCAAATCAAAATAGATTACCACCGTTGCGGATGTCTCGCAGAGCTTTTATCCCTACAGCTATTGGTACATCGGTGGGACTAACTGCTGGTTGGTTTGCTAGTAAAAATCAGTCACGTATTACTTGGAAAATGGTTAGTGTTTTAGGTGAAAATACCAAAAACCTGATCCTTTACAAAGCTCCACAAATAATCTGCGATCGCGTCAAAGAAATGACAGATGGCCAATTTATCATTGAGCTAGATAGAACTGGAAATACAGAAGAAATCTTAAGAGACGTTAGCGATGGAAAGATAGAGTGTGGCTACAGTGGTGTCTACTACAACAGTGAAAGATTTAGAGTTCTCTTTTTTGGTTGTGCTATTCCTTTTGGTCTAAATCCTCAAGAACAAAATGCTTGGCTTGATTACAAAGATGAGCCTGACGATGAATTGACTTTCATGCAAAAAATCTATCCAAGATTAGGCTTAAACGTGATTCCCTTTCCAGCAGGAGCTACAGGGGCACAAATGGGAGGATGGTTTAACAAGGAAATTAACTCAACAAAAGACTTTAATGGCGTAACCATGCGTATTCCTGGATTAGGCGCAGAGGTCTTACAAAGATTTGGTGTCATACCTGATAAACAGTTAGGTTTACAAATTCCAATTGATGAAATTGCAGGTAAAGTCAAAGATGGAACACTTAATGCTGCTGAGTGGATTGGGCCGTATGATGATTTTCAATTGGGACTACATATTGTATTAAAATATTACTACCATCCAGGTTGGTGGGAACCAGGTACTACATATGACGCACAAGTCAATACAAATGTCTGGCAAAACCTACCGAAAAAATATCAGGAAATATTTAAAGCTGTTTGTCTTGAAACTCATATAAAAATATTAGCTGAATACGATCAAAAAAATAGTGATAAACTGCAAGAACTAATATCAAAAGGCATTCAAATAAGACTTTTTAATCATGAAATACTGCAAGCAGCTAAAAAAGAAACAGATGCCTTGTTAAAATTTTATGCAGGAAAAGATAGATTATTTGGAGAAGTTTATAAGGAATGGTCAAAATTTAAAGTTAGGATAAAACAATGGTCTGAGTTAAATAAAATCTAACTTTTGATAGTTAACAACAAAATTCCCAACTTTTTAGAAAATTCGGGAATTTAAGTCTTTCGATCAGGCGATCGCATTTAAATAAGAAAATCACTTAAGACTGTTATAGGACTCCTATTTGATTTTTGAACAAAACTCAGTACAGTTTCTTGAAAAGCTCTCCGCTTTATTCCTTCTTTGCTGTTCTCTGTTCCCTACCTCTACGAGTGATTCACCAAATCAAACCGAATTACTATATCATCATCTAAATGCTACCTTAAAGGCAAGGTCATTTGCTCAAGTTTTAAGGGAAGCGCTATGACTACAACGCTATCTGTGCCTAATTCTATCGAATCCTTGCTAGGTAAAGAGACAGAATCTCTGCTTACCTACAAAGCCAAAATTTCTCAAGATTTACTACATTTACCAGGACCAGACTTTATTGATCGAGTTTGGTTAAACAGCGATCGCAACCCCCAAGTATTACGAAATCTTCAGCAACTTTACTCTACTGGTCGTCTGGCAAATACTGGCTATCTGTCTATTTTACCAGTAGACCAAGGCATTGAACACTCAGCAGGTGCATCTTTTGCACCCAATCCGATTTACTTTGATCCAGAGAATATTCTCAGGCTGGCAATAGAAGCAGGCTGCAATGCTGTTGCTACGACCTTGGGAGCATTAGGTAGTGTTTCGCGCAAATATGCTCACAAAATTCCTTTTATTGCCAAAATCAACCATAACGAACTGTTAACTTTCCCCAATCAATATGACCAAGTATTGTTTGCTGACGTAGAGCAAGCTTGGAATTTAGGTGCAGTGGCGATAGGTGCAACAATATACTTTGGCTCAGAGAATTCTACTAGGCAAATTCCGGAAATCAGTCGGGCTTTTAAACGCGCCCATGAATTAGGGATGGTAACTATTCTCTGGTGTTATCTGCGTAATAACGCTTTTAAACAAGATAAAGACTACCATGTTGCCGCTGACCTGACTGGGCAGGCAAATCATTTAGGTGTGACAATTGAAGCCGATATCATTAAACAAAAGTTACCTGAATGCAATAATGGTTATGGTGCAGTCGCTAAAGCCACTGGTAAAAGTTACGGTAAAACCGATGAGCGAGTTTATACAGAATTAACAACCGATCATCAAATTGATTTGACTCGTTACCAAGTGCTGAATTGCTATTCTGGGCGTGCAGGACTAATTAATTCTGGTGGGGCGACTGGTAAAAATGATTTTGCTGAAGCAGTTCGTACAGCAGTAATTAACAAGCGGGCTGGTGGTACAGGATTAATTTCTGGACGCAAGACTTTCCAGCGTCCGTTTGAAGAAGGAGTGAAACTGTTTCACGCTATTCAGGATGTCTATTTGTCGCCAGATGTAACCATAGCTTAACCTCGAAAAAGTAAGTGGGTAATGCCCACCTTACTTTTTATATAGTAATCCGGTTTGATTTGGTGAATCACTCGTAGAGGCAGGGGATAGGGGAC
>JAYGHB010000068.1:0-10924 GCA_034931985.1 Halotia wernerae UHCC 0503 | reverse complement strand
TTACCTGATGAGCCTTCTAGCGCTCGCCCTCTCGGAAAGTGACAGAAGAGGGATACAGCGGTTATCAGTCCAGTTCAGTACACTAGGAGAGAGCAATTCTACTGATTATTGGTGGCGATGAAAGCATACTCTCTCGACTTGCGTCAGAAAATTGTTGATGCTTATGCCTGCGGTGACATTTCCCAACGAAAACTAGCTAAAAACTTTGGTAGCCTGATTTATCTCCCCCCCTACTCACCTGATTTTTCACCTATTGAGAACTGTTGGTCTAAGATTAAGAACATTCTCCGTCGCATCGGTGCAAGGACCTATCCTGATTTACTCAAGGCATTAGATGCGGCATTCGCAGAAGTGACGATAGAGAATTTACTCGGTTGGTTTACTCACTGCTGCTACTACTGTACTTCAGAAGACTGATAACCGCTATACATGAATTCAGAGCTATATATATAGTTAGTGTGTTTTCTAAGGTGCAGTTGTATCTAGATTATAAAATTAATTTCGCCTAAGAACTTATGCTATTAGAACAGAAATCATTATCTTCTTATCAAGAAATTATACTCAGCTTGAAATATCGCCAGAGATTAGAAAAAATGTAACCGTTCACAGGATCTAAAACGCTACAGTCAAAAATGAGTTACTGAGGTGGTAGATTAAGAGGCATGGATGAAAACTGCCTCGCTTACGGAATTGAGATTTCCGAGTCAGATTGGGAAAAAACTCCAGCCAGGGTCAAACAACTGGTGGAGAAAATGGGGCAGCACATAAAAGAATCAGAAAAAAGACTTGCAGATTTAGAAACTAAGCAGCAGGAACTTTTAGAAAAAATCAATCGAACATCAAAAAACTCCAGCGTTCCCCCATCGTCAGATCCACTCAATGCCGAGAAAGCAAGAGAAAAAAATAAAAGTGGTAAAAAGCGAGGGGGACAACCAGGACACAAGGGTCAACTCAATTAAAAATTAATAATGTAAAATTAAAAATTGCAAGACGCTCGCGGACTCGCGCTTCGCTACGCTATCAGTAGAGGCAAGGAAGCGCCACTGATTGTAGACCACTAAATCTTTGATTTAGTGGGGGCTTTGACGCGAAGGATTAATTAATTAAAAATTATTATTTCTTTCAATTTTTAATCTTTAATTTTTAATTCTTAATTAAAACTGGTCATAGTCGCTTTTTGTACGATGTGTCCGAATGTTCAAGTGTTTTAGAACACCACCCAAAGATCTGTAGCTGTTGCGGAGAAATATTATTGGGAGAAGATGTCAACCCTTACCGCCACCAGATTGTAGAAATTCCCCCGATTAACCCAATCGTCGTAGAACATCGCCTACATCAACTGGTATGCCAGCAGTGTGGAACTTTAACCCGTGCAAAATTACCACAAGAGGTACATCCAAGTGGTTATGGTGTCAGAGTAGTAGCTCTTGTAACCGTGTTGAGCGGAGTGTATCGCCACAGTCAAAGAATGGTACAGAGTGCAATATGCAGCGTACAACTGGGTTGGTTTAGAGCAGCGCCAATTGTGCTGGGCGCACTTGAAACGAGAATTTGTCAAAATATCCGAGCGTCCTGGAGTTTCCCGCGAAATCGGAAATGCTCTGCTCAAGCAACAAGAAAAATTATTTGAACTGTGGCATCGAGTCAGAGATGGAACTTTGAAGCGTTGCGAGTTTCAACTTTTAGTGCCAGAAATTCGCCACTCACTCAAATCCTCTCTACAAGAGGCTGCCGATTGTGAGATTGGTTCGTTAGAAAAGACTCCACTGGCTAAAACCGTTCGCACTTGCCGCCAAATACTGAAAGTTGAACCTGCTTTATGGTTATTTGTGACGGTTGAAGATGTTGAACCCACAAATAATGCTGCTGAAAGAGCCATACGTCCTGCGGTGATATGGCGACGTACCAGTTTTGGCTCTCAAACCCAAGCAGGTAGTCGTTTTGTGCAAAGGATGTTGACCGTCGTGACTACTTTAAAATCTCAGCGTCGAAATGTCTTGGATTTTATGACATTAGCAGTGAGTGCTGCACGCTCTAATTCACCAGCCCCTTCTTTGCTTCCTCAAGTTGCTGATTCTTCTGACCAAGTAATAAATGCTGCTTAATCTTCTTCCTGAAATTCGGTTATTTACCTTTATTTAATCTACTGGAACTTCTGGGATTTATCACTGTAACTGCTTCATCTATTGAGATGTATTGTTTTTTAGTTTGCGATCTCCCCGTGGTCGATTACCATTTTTTTACCGCCTTCTATTTCATATAAGTTTTAATTATAAAAACAGTAGCTTTTCTTACTTAAGTGTACGCAGGTCAAAGTTAGCGATCACTCCTTGGGAAAACTTTGCGATTTACTGACGTTAGATTAAGTAGTATTTGTATGCTTGCTTATTCTCTTACTTTGGGCAGAGAGTATTTGCATATTTCAGTAGAAGGCAAACAAAATTTAATTTTTTAATATTTAAATGTAATCAGTAAGCAATTTTGATGAGACAAAATGAATTACATTGTTATACTTTCTGTTACTGCTTATTTAGTTATGTCGCTTATGGCTTTTCAGATAATTGAAGCCTGTAAGCATGAGACTCAAGAAATCTCCAAACGATATATATATCGTGTATATCGTGAAAAATACTCTGTTATTTAGTAAAATCTCAACAACTATTTCTGACAATCAACAAAAATAGAGATTTGCAAGAGATTTGCAAAATTATGTTACAGCAGACCTGATTAACCTTAAAATGGTCTGTGGGTAAAGAAAAGAGACAATTTATTCAAATAAAGTCAAGCTAGGGAGAATAAAAATGGATAGCATGGTTGTAGTTGCTTTGGTTGTCTACGTTGTTTTATTTTGTATGGCCTTTTGTGTGGTTCAAGTTTACATGGAGGAAAGTAGACAAATTGCTAGAAAATATAGAAAATCTTCTCAGAATTAATCTGCTTTTGTTATGAAAATTTTCAGGTGAAGCTACCTTGGAACTATCATTAAGTTAAAGGTTGTTGATTCAATTTTTTACCATTCAAAATAGGGAAAGGTAGATCGGTTGAAGTAAGAGGAATCATTACAACGTTTGTTTGGTGATTGTTTTTCTGTTGTGATGGCACAATCGAATCAAAAATGGGGCGCGAACCATTTAAGAATTCAGCAATGAATGCCGAGCCATTATTAACAATGACATTCCAAACTGGATTGACACCCCAAAACATACCGCCACCAATTTGCATAATCAGGTTGGGAACAACAATAGTTGCCGTATTTTGGTAAACCACCTCCATTGCTCGTTTAGCGATCGCAATAGCATAAATTAATCCTTGCAATTGCTGATCAAGCAGCACTACATCTGCTGTTTCTGTACAAACATTCCCCCTGAAGGCAAGTGAGACAGAAATATCTGCATGACAATCACCATTTATTCCCAGCACTGCTACGCACCCTCCTTGGCTGCGGAGTCCATCAACTAAGTGTGCTTGTTGTTGGGGATAAGATTCTGCAAGGATATGGTTAGCATGAATGCCAAATTTTTTCGCGAGAATGGTAGTCTTTGCCAAACTATCGTCACTGACGAGGTAGACAGTAATGCCCAGTTCTTGCAGGGTAGCGATCGCCTTAATACAGTCTGATGCAGTTGTATTTAGATACAATAGTGCAGAGTCATGGATGACAAGGGTATTTAACTGGGTCAACAACTCCACAACACGACCACTGCGGATATAAATGCCGTTTTGGACAGCGTGAGTCAAGGCAGAGAGGATGGTTGTTGAGATAGAAATAGGGATACCACTACCAAAGTCAAACTGGAAGGGAGAAATAGCTGCTCCTAAATTACCTGTTGTAGCAAAAATAGTGCCGCCTAAAACTAAGGTTGGCACGATGGCATTTTTCACAAATTCTGCTTGTTGTGAGCCAATGTGCGTATCATGCACCGGAGTAGTTTGCATAAGATGAACAATCAATCCCAGGCGAGTATTTTCACCCGTCCGTTCCACTAAGATAGATAACTCTCCCTCCAATAACCGAGAAGAGGCGTAGACCTCTTGCCCTAGAGAATAATGCATAGGTGTAGCTATGCTTGTGAGGTAGGAGCAATCTACCAAACCACTACCAGATAGAATCCTACCATCTACAGGAATTATTTCGCCAGCATGAATCGTGATGTGATCGCCCGCTTGCAACTCTATTGCTCTTACTGATGGCTGTAATTGATCACGCTGCACCCAAATATCTTGATGCAAATAATTTAAAAAATCTAGAGCTTTTTGTTCTCTGGCTTCAACAACTGTACCGCGCAAGCTTCTGCGGATTTCTACTAAACTGGTTTTCAAAGCCGGGGCAATATATTGACCTTGGACGACTTGTAGAGTCATCCACGCCGAGTCTAAAAGATCAATATAAATATTAGGATGATGCTGATTAACAAGGCTGTCAGCCACTCGATTGAACCAAGGCATTGCAGCACCAGCGATCGCTATTATGATCAACAGAGGTGGTAATTCTAACGGAACTGCAAATATTGCCAGACTCAGACTGAGCAGAGGTAGACCTAAATCTCTCCATTGGTTAACTTCTGGAATCAGGTCAGATTCTTCTATAATTTCTTCCTCAGAAGTTTCAATCAGATTCGCTTGTTGAATACAACTCGCCTTTTCAATACAGGTTGACAGATATTTTTGGGCATCTTCAAAATTAACCACGCTGACTTTGTAGTTAACAATCAGCGAGCTAGCTGCGGGATTGATGCGAACCTCAGTGACAAACTGTAACGACTCAACCAAGCGATTGAGGTTTTCAGCAAACTCTAAGTCATCTGCCAGTCTGGGTACACGAATACGGCATCGCCCCAGGGTGCTATGAACGACTTGATAAAACATATTTCTCGATTGCTGTTAGGAAGATATTGGACTTCCATTGTGATCAATATAATAATTGACATACCTCCTCTTCCTGAAGGATAGAGGATTCCTTAACACTTCACTGAGATGTGCTACCGAAGTAGTCTTACCTTCTCTCCATGTTCGTTTAAAGTCTCCCAATGCCCTATGGCGACTTTTCTAACTATAACAAAAGCCGTCCTAGAAGGACAGGGCTTGTATCCCATTATTTTCGGTCATTTCCAATCCGAGATCATTTTGCTATGTGTGCGGTGGTATTTACAATATCCATTGAGCCAGAAATCAAAGATATTTCTTCACTGTTGACAAGCCGCCGAGAAGAAATAGAAGCAGGATTATTGAGGGTCTTGCTACTAGATGAGTGTCATTTACTTTGGGGAGATACCATTGGATATGTTTGGGTAAAAACTGACAACTTGGGTTTTATAAAAATTATTTATAGTTTTTCTAAAGGACTAAGCCAAATGACAACAAAAGATAAAATTCTGCTTCGTATGTTAGTGTTTGTACCCATTTCCTTTATAACGGAATGGCTGCATTTACATCCTGTTATTGTTTTCGTTACTTCTGGTTTAGCAATTATCCCCTTAGCAGCGTGGATTGCCAATGCTACGGAGGAAATTGCTACTGTTGTCGGGCCATCTCTCGGCGGGTTGCTCAATGCTACTTTTGGCAACGCAACTGAGATGATTATCTCTATTGTTGCCCTTCATGCAGGTTTAGTGGAGGTAGTAAAAGCCAGCATTACAGGTACTATCGTTGCTAACCTACTCCTGGCTCTAGGAGCAGCAATTTTCTTGGGAGGGTTACGTTTTAAAGAGCAAAGTTTTCAGCCTAAGGTGGCCCGAATTAATGCTTCTTCACTAAATCTGGCGTTGGTAGTGCTACTTACGCCTACTGCTATCGACTTCACATCTAAAGGATTACAGCCTACAACTATCAATAGTTTTTCTGCGGTTGCTGCGATTTTGCTGTTAGTGTTCTACCTGTTGATGCTGCTGTTTTCTATGAAAACTCACAGGGATATGTATGAACTCAGAGCTACTGAGCTTGATGAATCAGAACAGGCAGAAATTAAGTCTCATCAACATGAAACATCTTTGTGGAAGAATGTTGCTATCTTGCTAATTTGTACCATTGCGTTGGTATTTGTTTCTGATGTCTTAGTTGCCAGTCTACAAAAAGCGATTACGACTTTAGGCTTTACTAGTTTATTTACAGGGGTAATTCTGATTCCACTTTTTGGAGGTGCTGTAGAGTATATTACTGCTGCTACCTTTGCCATGAAAAATAAAATGGATTTAGCAGTAGCAGTGGCGATGGGTTCCAGCCTGCAAATTGCGATGTTTGTTGCTCCAATTTTGGTGTTAATGGGCCAGTTGATGGGGCAACCGATGAATCTAGATTTTAACCCGTTTGAAGTATTAGCAGTAGCGATCGCTGTTTTAATTACCAACTCCATCAGCACAGATGGGAACTCTAACTGGCTAGAGGGAGCCTTACTGCTGATCACCTACGCAGTTTTAGGAGCAGCATTCTATTTTCATCCATAAATCTGTAGAGACGTTGCAATGCAACGTCTCTACAAATACCGGATCACAACCTAAAATGAAATAACCAAATAAGGTGCTTCAAATTTGCCTCCGGTAACTGGCTGACCTCGTAATTCGTCTGGTAAAACAATATTTCGCCGTTGATCACCTGCTTCAACCGTGAGTTCTGTACCCAACTGGGTAAGCTTGACTTGCGGTTTGCTGAATCCTGGCAAGAATACTTGTACCTGACGTTGCGCCAAGTCAACTGTTAAAGGTTGAGGAACCTGAGGAATAGTTTTAAAATCTGGTAGTGCATCTAGTAGGGGTTCCCAATTGTGTTTTTGCAACACTGGAATTAGGTTTACTTTCAGTGGAGTGAAAGCTTGCTCTAGTTCAGTTTTGTTAGCTGCTTCATAACTTTGATAAGCCAGAACCCCACTTACTCGCAAATCAACCTGCTGTGCACTACCCCAAAGCCAACGAGCCTCAGCGATCGCTGCTGGTTCATCTGTAGTCACTAAATAAGCACTTAACCTTTTGGCATCTCCGACAACTGCAACGCTTTTAGCAATCCAATCTTGAATTTGCACAATAGCATCTTGCACTTTTCGGGTGTCCATATTTGCACTCAACAAGGCACTGGCGAGAGGGCCCCCAATTGAGTCGGCGATTTTACTCAAGTCTAGGGATTCTAACACTTCACGAAATCGGCGAAAATACCAATCTGTGATGTTGGGAATTCCCAGCATTCTCAATGATTCTAAATCTCCCCGCCCATCATAGATGATGACATCATAGTCTTCGCTTTGATAGTATTTTCGCAGAGCGTTGAAGGCCAGAAGGCTATCAAACCCTGGTAGGATAATCACCTCTCCCGAATAGACCTCCATTTTTACAGAGGATGGGAGATAGAGAGCCAAGCACTTTTTGACTTCTTCCCAAACTTGTTCTAATAGTACTGTTGCTTGCAACTGTACTACACTTAGATTAGGCACAATCTCTTGGGGAGTTGCTTTGAGGGAAGTTTCTAACAGCAGTTCTGCGCTGGGATTGGGATTATGGGTTACTAGTAGCACCCGTTGAGAATACTGAGCAAACCACTTAGCAGTGGCGATCGCCAGTATGGTGTGTCTCGTATCCGCCTTACCTAAAAATGTAATAATTCTGCTCATCAAGGCATAGTCCTTATGTCTGTTTCAAGGACTGAAGTTTACAGGTTAGCGAGAGTGAGGTAGTTAACAGTCAACATTCAACTGATTTTTAAGATTCCAAAGTACTGAAACAGAAAGCAGCAACGAGAAGAAATGGAGTGCCAGGAACTAGGGGAAGGAGTAGCCCAATTACACCTAAAACAATGCAAACGGAACCAACAACAATTCTTCCGGCGTTTCTGATTGGCTTGAGCATAGGAGTTATCCTACAAGTTGTTAAAATTGCTTGTTTAATTTAGCGTATCAGGTAATCATGCAATTATGAGCAGTATATAAAACAAGCTGCATGAATTTTCATTTACTATCACATTTGAGGCGCTTATGTCTTATTCTCCAAGCTATGCCCCCCAGTCTTCCTTTGTGTCTGGGGCACTGAATAACCTGAGGATTTTAATACCCAATTTAGTTTTATCCTTGGGTCTCTCTATTGTCGGTTCGATTGTACTGACTGGATTAACCTACTGGCTAAATACTGCCATAGGGATTCCAGTAATTCCTTTTTTGTTTATTATGATCTAGAGTAAGTCTACCGAATTGAGGATAAGTAGGGGCGCAAAACCTTGCGCCCCTACTTTAACCCTGTTCTGTCACTTTCGGAAAACAATATCGAAGCCAAATTCTAAAACTTTGATTTAATCAAGCTTTGAGATTTTATTTTCTAACAATAACTAAAATTTGTAGCCAAAAACTCAAAAGTAAAGCTCCGAAAGGCTTTGAGCAATTTGGTCTTCCCAGACTGACAAAACAAGGTTAAACAAATCCCCAAAAAATATATATGCGGATTTAATTCCATTCTTGTAACAGAACTTTTCTCCGCAGCTTAAAATTGTTGATATTAGACAAATCCGCTATGGATTATCAAATTGTTCATGCTGTTGAAGGACGGATTCGCATCCGGATTCCCCTATTAGCTGAGGAAGTAGAGTATGCCAGTAAATTGCAAAAGCGGATTGAGTCCCTGAACTTTGTTACCAATGTTCGGATTAACCCTCTAGCTGAGTCAATAATTGTCACTTACAGATACAAGTCGATTTCATGTGCCATGATGCAGACTCATCTTCAAGAAGCGATCGCACAAGTGGCTTCTCCACAGTCTCCATCTCCATCTCCATCTCCATCTCCATCTCCACCTACTACACCAGAACCAGTAGTAGTAGAAAAGAAATCCCCTGGGACTTCAACAGGAGTTGTACAAGAGTCGTTTGCTTATAGCGTGGAACAGGTTAACCCAGATAAAGACCCTTGGGAAGAGGAGACGACTCCAGCAATTGAGCCACCGAGCGATGAAGCCCAAGCAGATTTATCTACGCCGGAGATATCGACGATTGAAGACGACCAAGCCAAGGATGAGTTAGGAGATACTGTTCCAGAGCAGGCAAATTCTGATGTAACACCGTTGCAAACATCAGCGTTAGCAAGGCGTTTAGACGTACATCCTAAAGCTTTAAGCCGATATAAGTCAAAACCGGACTTTAGCCAGTGGAGCCAGAAAAAAGACCCAAACAGCATTGCTTGGACTTATGATAGTGTCTCAAAAATCTTTTGCCCAACGGAGCTAACTGTAAGTACTGATCAGTCTAATCCTCAGGAACAGAGGATGCAGACGGAAGTAGAAGAAGTTGGAAGTGAAGTGCGAGGTGGAGTAGTGGGAGGAATTGTCGGCGAAACTGTAGGCGGTGTACTTGCAGGGCCGCTAGGAATGGTTGTTGGTGCAATCTTGGGAGAAGATTTAGGTAAACAAGCCGAAAACGTCAATCACCCAGAGGCTGAAAAGCACCCTGAGCCAGAAACGCAAGAAGAAATAGAAGTTTCGGCGGGTGAAACAATAGGAGGAAAAATTGGTGAGACTGTAGGAGAAATTGTCGGTGAGGTTTTATTGGGAGAAGAGGGTGGTGTAATTGGTAGAGATATGGGCGAAAAAATTGGCTCGGCTGTTACAGAAATACTTGAGGAAGAAGTAATAGTGAACAGCGAGTCTGGTGAACAAGAATCTGATCAAAATTAGTTATTCTAGGAGTACTCTGGGAGCGCTTGCAAGTGTTGACAGCCAATAGAAAAAACAACGGGGATTAAAATCCCTCGTGTCGCTTCCCTCTCAGCACCAAAGTGACTGAGTTTCCCGCATTCCGCGAGGTTTTATGAAGAAATCATTACACAAAGTCGTTGCGTTGGCGTAAGCCTTCCCGCAGGGTAGCAATTCGCTTGCGGCTGGGATTACTTCTCTACCAGACGCTACCGCGTTAAGCGTTCGCGTAGCGTCTGGTAGAGTTGCTATGCCAAATGCTTTACGCTTTGCTCGCAATGACTGTAAATATTTTTGTTCAACTACTTACCACATTTGCACTGGCTCTGCTTCATGCTCAGCCTGGATATTGCAACGATCCATACCATAAACAAAAACCCCTCCAGTCTCAATTTTGTAAACCCAGCCGTGGAGGCTAATTTCCCCTTTATGAAGTTTAGAGTGAATTACTGGATAGGTTCGCAAATTTTCTAATTGGGTCATTACATTCTCTTCAATTGTGGCATTCAATAATTCTTCTCCTTCATACCCCTGATAATTGTCTTTAATGAGCCGACGAGTTGCTTCTGCATGTTTTAACCAGTCATAAACTAATGGCATCTCATCAGCTAATTTCCCCAATTGCAATAACCCCTTCATTGCTCCACAGTTAGAATGACCGCAGACAATAATCTGCTTAATCCCTAAAGCCTGAACTGCATATTCAACTGCTGCTCCTTCACCACCATTAGTCGCACCATAAGGCGGAATGATATTACCCGCATTACGAATAATAAAAAGTTCGCCGGGTTCAGTTTGAGTTAGCAAATTTGGGTCAATCCGAGAGTCAGAGCAGGTAATGAATAACGCTCTAGGGTGTTGTTCATGCCCAAGATGCTCAAATAAGTCTCGATGTTCTTTGAAATAATTGGTTTGAAATTTATGTAAACCAGCAAACAACTTTTTCATTATTCAAAAAACTCCAATAATTGATCCAAAAAATAAATTTTGCAGCACTTGTGATGAAAAATCTTATACCAAATTCTATGTAAAGATGCGCTTAATTCTACCTCTTTGTAGTCCCCTCACCGAAGAGGCAGAGGGGAAGGGGGCTCTTAGCAGGGGGAGCAAGCCCTTCTCCTCTGCGTGGAGCGTAGCGGAACATGGGTTTGTTCGCGGAGCGTCTCCAAGAGTTGCCCCGTCATTTTAGGACGCTTCTGCTGGGGCGGAGTACAAGCAATACGGTTCGGTTAACCAAAAATCTCAATTTTTAGAATCCTAAATGGTTG
>JAYGHB010000067.1:0-11489 GCA_034931985.1 Halotia wernerae UHCC 0503 | reverse complement strand
GGCTATGAGGCTTATCCTATCTGCATCCTAGCCCTTTTTGTAGCCCCGCAAGGTAACTAAGAAGGAAATGTCTCACGCGAAGGCGCGAAGGAAGACCGCAAATGGTAGTAGCGCTAACGATTTTGTGGAATATTTGGGGTAGGTTGGTAAGTTGAGTTAAATCTCAGTTGACTAATCATGAAGAATGTACCAAGAGCTAAGGCAATAGACACAACTGCGATCGCTACGGTATTATTCTTCCAAAAGCTGAGTTTTCCTTGTGTATAGGCAGTATTGGTTATATTTACTTCACGTTTGGCTTCTTCCAAAATTGATTGGAGAGCGTTTATTTGCTCATCTTCTAGTTGTGCAAATTTATCTTGTCTAAAAGCGTTTTCTATAATTTTTATTTTTTCATCATTTTGAACAACTCTATTTTTTAATGAAGAGTATAAGTAGTGATTGACTTCCCGTCTTTCAACTCCTAGCATTTCAGCTATTTTTACTGCTCTTAGAGGAATCCCACGGTTCAATATTTCAAGGATTTTGGATTCTAAGTTATCCATAGCTACCAATCAATTCTAACTGACTAGACTATTTTCAATTAACTAATACCATCAGAAAAACTATCAATAATCTTTAGCATTGTTTTGTCGCCTAAGCCTTTAACACGCTCAACTGCATTATTAAAGGATTTGAATTTACCATTCTCACGCTCATTGACTATATTTGCAATTATTTGAGTTTTTACATTGATCCGTTTCAATTTAGAAGTAAGTTCAGGTAAAGACAAGCTATTAAGTGCTTCTAGTGGTTCAATCGGCTTTGGAAGTCTATTTTCAATTGCATTTAGTTTGTTAGTAAAACTTTTAATTTCACGCCTTAGCTCTTCCTGTAATTCATTAGTACGGCTTTCAAAACGTGATTCAAGATTTGTTATACGAGATTCTGTATTTGTAGTACGTGATTCCATATTTATAAAGCGCAATTCAATGACATCTGAGCCAGGAGATACATTGCTGGAAATATTACTATTCTTTGGTTTTCTGAATACTGCAACTTGCTTTGTTAAGGTCTCTTCATTCTCAGGCTCAATAATAAATACTCCAATCATTTCACCTTTACGAGGATCCATTTCTCTAGCTCTAGCAGCAGCATAATATTCAAAGTCTCCATCTGCTACCTCATAAGATTGTAGACTTGTTCTGCGAACAACTATAGGGTTAATAACTCCTTCAGATTCTAAAATTAACTTAGCAGCCTGTTCTAATTCCTCTTCTGCAAAAAGTGAACGAGGCTTGCTGGAGATAATTTTTTTGATAGCAACAAGCGATGTAGATAATTTCATTATATTAATCCTATTTTTCGTAAAACTTCCATTGCTAGTAGTTCAAATTCTTGTGCAGCAGTTGAATCTGGTTTAAAATCAAGTACAGAAACAGGATCAGCTACTTCAATATCTCCAATCATTAGAGTTTTTTCTGCACATTTTGCTAAATCTTCTCTTTCATAAATCACAGTATCCATAACGTTAATATCATAACGTTGAGCAATTTTTTCTATTCTATTTTTTAGAGTTGATTGTATGAATCTAGCGTTTGTAGATATTTTACAAGCAAGGACACCTACTATTTCAATAGGTGGTTTTTTAATTTGTTTTCTAAAGCCATTAACAGCTTTGACAAACTCTTTTACATTTGTTAGTCCTTGATTAGCAAAGGGTTTTAAATCAGAAGGAATAATCAAATAATCTGCTGTTATTAACGCAATTCTTGCATAAAGATTTAAAGAAGGTGGAGTATCGATAAGTACTACATCATATTTATCACTTACTTCTTCTAATTTATCAATCAATATTAGTCTGCTATAATCAAGGGAATTTAAATCAGTTTCATTTTTCATTAAATCAATATGTGCAGGGACAACATTAATTTCTGGATCACTAAAATTAGATTTTTTGGCTACCTCGGAGATAGGATAAAAGTCCTCTGATTGTAATACATGAAAAATATTAGAGTCTTTTATCAATACCTTTGCCAAAATAAGAGCCTAGATAAATTTTGGCAAAAGTGGCAAAATTAAGCATACATAAGCGTTTCGATGAAAAGGTGGTTTTTCATCTGAAACCCTTATCCTGCTGTCAATACGTTAAAAAACCCTTGTAGGAAACCTTAAAGGAATTTTTAGGACTGATTGTTTTTGCCAACCCTCAAAGAAATGGGAGTTAATGGTTAAAGCATCATCATCTCACCCTCGTAAATTGGCGAAGGTATTGTTTATATCATCAAATTCTTCATCATCAAATTTAACTAAACCTGTGGCAAATGTAGTGTTAGCTTGGCTATCAAGGTCAATAACTAAAATTCTTTTACCCTTTTTTCTGAGAGCAGCAGCTAGATTAACTACAGTAGTTGTCTTACCGACTCCACCTTTATTGTGATAAACTGCGATTATTTTCATTGAATGTTGCCTCTTTGTTTCCAAATTTAAATTATCATCAGATACTTGAATATCTAAGTCATCTGTCACTTGCCATTCTTTCAGATTCTCTCTGCCAATTAAACCTTTAATTTTGTCTATCTTTTCCTCAACATCTTTACCAGAACATTGAAATACTAGCTGAATATCATTTGTAAATTTTTCATAAATTCTGATTTCCTTACCATTAGTGAGCAACCCATACCTGACATTCAAGCTTGTTAAATAATGCCTGAGTTTGGGAATATGATTATTTAAGTTTTGCTTCGGGCTTTTTGCCTCCATGACGACACTCAAGGGTGAGTTGGCATCTAAGACAAAGGGAATTACTTGTGCCGCAAATGCTAAGAAGTCTAAACGGATGCTACCAACGGCAACTTCCTGATGCCACGTTTCGGGAGTATACCCTAGCTGTGGCAGCAAATATTGCACTATGAGTTTACTTTCAACTTCGCTTTCGTTGCGACACAACTCAGGGTTAAAAGGCAATATTTTTTACCTCTATAAACTTATAAGCATGGTCAATAACTTGATACTGGTTTGATTATGCCATAGTGTTAGTTATTTATGGCACAATTAATACTTAATAATATGTATAGATTTTAAATTATATTTAGTATTATTACTGATTATGGCTAATGCTGAGGCAGTTTCTATGGCAACTACAAAGTAAAACGATATTACGAGGTATGATGCGTAAAGCCCCTGTACTTGAGTTGGGGGCTTTACGCATCGCGCCTTATAAAAAATCTGTGTTGATAATTTAGCGCAGCGAAAACGGTTATATTACTGCCATACAAAGACTTTTGCTTCGTAAGACCCTATGTCAGTTATAATACCATCATCACCAGACTCGACATCATAATTGCCTGTCCATTCATGCCATGTACCACTACTAGGGAAGTTGGGAACGTGATAACCAGCTAGGAAGTTTTCTGAAAAATTTGCTACCACAACTACACGAGAACCTTCATCATTCCAACGGCTATATGCTAACACCTTGGCTTCAGGATTTTCGTGAATAAAATCAATCTTTTCTGTGTAGAGGGCATGATTATCTTTACGCAGATTAATTAAACCTGTGTAGTATTCAGACAAGCCACGATTGAGGTCATGACCTAGCAGTGTCCAATCGATTTTAGCTGATTCTTGTTGTTTGGGTTTGTATTCACCAAATTCTTCACCCATCCAAATTAAAGGTACACCGACGGCTGTCATGAGAATAGCTGCACCCAATTTAGCCCGCTTAAATGCTTCTTCGTCAAAAATCTCGCGATCGCCTAACTCTACCATAAGATGGTTATGGTCGTGGTTAGTGAGGTAATTTACCACATTCGTAGCACCCAAGAAGCCTTGGCGCTTGCAGTCAATGACATCTTTAAGGCGTTCTAAATCAAAGGTATCTCCGCAGATATGTTCTAAGATACAGTGATAGAAACTATCATGCCAACATCCATCCATTGGACCATCTACATTAGTAATGCTGGTAGTTTCAGGAATGTGTTCTGCAACATTGTAAAAAGGCTTAGTACCAGCAGTTTTTTTAGCTTCCTGAACAATCCAGTGCATGAAATCGTAGTTGGCAATTTGCCTTGCTGCATCATAGCGAATACCATCTATATGATATTCTTCAATCCAAAAACGGATCGTTTCACCAATAAATTTTCGTGCCGGATAAGTATCTAATTTTTCGTCATAATGTTCATAATTAAACTCAGGCCCCCAGTTATTATCAGGGTCACGGGGAGAGTGGTGATACCAATAATCATGGTCAATTTGGGTTAACGGGGCGGATGCTTCTGAGTGGTTATAAATACCATCAATAATAACGCGGATGCCTCGATTGTGGCACTCATCAATTAGCTTCTTTAACCCTTCTGTAGAACCATAACTAGACTCAGGAGCAAAAAAATGGCGGGGGTTGTAACCCCAGCTATAATCACCAGGATATTCTTTTAAGGGCATCAACTCGATAGCGTTGATTCCCAATTCACATAAATAATCTAACTTTTCAATGACATGTTTATACTTACCTCGTGCATAAGGATCATCTTCACCACCAGAAAAGTCTTTGACATGTAATTCATAAATTACTAATTCATGGTCAGCTGGTAAAGGTTTATCATCATGTTTCCAAACATAAGTATCAACAATTCTTTGACCATCTTTTACCCGTAGAACACTATCATCTTTGCCACTTAATTCATCAATGTCCGTAGCGTAAGGATCTGTGACATCAACCCATTGCTCTGGTTCAAAAAACCATGAGTTGGACTGCACACGAAATTTATATTTGTAAGTGCCATCTTCTAGTTCAACACTTGTCCGAAAATAACCATCCTCGCCTTTTTCCATTGGAATTTCTTGCCAATCGGAGAAAGACCCAATTAATGCAACTCCTTTGTTATAAGGCGCAAATAAGTTAAATTCAATTGGCTTTGCCATGAAATTATTTGTAAGAGATAATGTTGATATTGATTATTTTCTAAATTATTAATCGATTTGCCAATCAGTCTCTAGAAATAATTATATAAAGACTTCCTCTATCTGGAGGAGTAACTTTTAATCTACAAATAGACTATTTATTGAGTAATAACTGTTGAGATTGTCCTCTAGCAGCTTATATTTAAATTTATACTACCATAAGGTATAGATAACAAAATAATTAATTAATTTCTATTTTAACCTTAAAAAAGCAAATATTCAGGGAAATCATGGGTTGATTACCGAATATTTGCCAGAATGAATTACTCCAATTAATTGCCGTTTTGCTGTAAATAACTCAGTAACCAATTTGCTGCTGTTGCTCTACGAGTTTGTCGAGGCCCAAATTCACCGATTTTATAACCTTTGAACCCTAGCTTTTCTTTAGCTATTTGTTTGTTTTCTTGAGGAATAGAACGAGTTAGTTTGACTGTTGCAGGACGACTATCAATAAAATCTGGTGGCTGGGGGTATTCATCTCGCCATTCTTGTACAACTGCACTAATGTCCCATTTCTCAGTGGAGGTATCATAACGATAGCCTAGATAATGCCATACCAATTGATTAACTGTGGCATCATCAATTTGATCGTTGAGAATTGCCCAAATTGTTTCTGTGTTGAGTGGTGGTAAATTAGACATAAGCAATTAAAAACTCACAATTTGCGTGTGATCAAGTTGGTAATTAAGAATCGAGAGTTAGAGATATATGCCTCAACTGATAAGTATATGGAACGCAGGCAAGATGCCCACACTATAATAATTTTACGTTTTCGTGTTATACATACAATTTAGCTGTATATCAACTTAGGTAGTGAAAAACAATTTACCACTATCTTAATAACTCCTAAAGATAGGAATGAATTTATCCCTATCTACGCCTGCTAGAAGAGTTATCCTCAAAACAAAAAGTGCTTGACTTAAAAAAAGTCGGTTGTGTATCCACAAAGCAGGTAGACTGGAAATCGTAAAGGTAGAGCAGTCAATGCAGAATTCCACTCCACTGCCAAAAATAATTCGCGCCCATGTATTCATTTCCGGTCGAGTCCAAGGTGTAGGCTATCGCTATGCTACTGTCGATACAGCCAGCCAGTTGGGATTAACAGGTTGGGTGCGGAACCTCCTTGATAATCGTGTAGAAGCAGTTTTTGAAGGGGCGCGAGAGGTTGTGGAAGAGATGATTCGCTGGTGTCACTCTGGTCCACCTGCGGCTGTAGTCAAAGATGTTGTGATTGAGTATGAAAAACCGGAAGGATTACGGGGATTTGAAGTTAAGCGGATTGAGTAGGTTTTACAAGTTGTGATGCATAAGGGTAGTGAGCGTACATGATTAACAGAGGTGCTGTTGACGTTTGCGGACAGAGCGAATAAACACAGAACCAACGAGTAAAACACTTAAGCCAGCGCCTGGTTCTGGAACCTGTTTCCGAATCTCTTTCTCCCACTTGAGACCAGCGATCGCACCACTGCCAGGATAGCGATATTGTACCTTAGTAATATCTACGTAACTTGTGCGGAAGGTATACATAGAGTTATCACCCCTAACTTTGCTATCTTGGGTGATCGTCACATTATTTGATGTATAGCTTTTTTGGTAGCCGTTAACCGCGTCACTTGTTAGACCAACATATTGATTGTAATGTCCTTCGACTAGAGATAGGGCATCAATCATAAATTGATTACCGTCTTTATCCCAAAGGAAAACTTCTAAGTAATTTCCCCGACTATCTTGGTCATCATCCATATCCAAAAGGGAAAACTCCTTAAAGTTGACAGGACTATCAAAAAAGTCAAAGGTAATCCAACCACCATTAGCTTCATCATCAGGATCGTTGGCGTTTTTCACGCCTACCACTTGTGCATTTGTTTTTTGCCAACCGTCCTCCTGAATAATCAAAACGTTGTTTTGGGTTGTAGTTCCCCACTGGCTTTTTCCTGTCATCAGGTCGTTGTCGCCACCTGTGTAGGTATTGGGGTTACTATTAAACAACAGCAATGGTTCGGACTGATTAGGGTTATTTTTGACATTGGCACTAATGTTAACACCCCACTCTTGCCACTGATTACCAATGCCTAAGGCATTCCCGGCGTTGGGGCTAGTAATCTTTTTACCATTGGGATCAAAGTCAAAGTTCAAATCGAATTCTTTAATCTCGGTGACAAATCCTGCGGCATTAGCAACCGTAGGATTTAGCATTCCGATCAGAGCGATCGCACTAACACCAAGCCATCTTGGTATCAGTTGTTGTTTGTTAGAAAAAATATTCATGTCTAAGTACGAAAGTGTTAATTCTGGATTTCACTTCTCACGTACATTTTATTGAGCGATCGCTAATATCTTTCAGGGTATTAATGCGTAATAAAAAATGAAACTTTCGTAAACTGATATTTCTGATAAACAGTTAAATAATTCTCATAAATACTATGAACCTTGGTGGCTGCATATTGAACGATGTCTCTCACGATGGACACAGAGAAAGTTGCCTCTTTCATACAATTCAGGCGTAATTTCTAAATTCGTAGTCAGGGCTTTAGCCCTTTTTGTTTGCGTAGAGAAGAGAGGACTAAAGTCCTTACTACAAACTTTTAATTATTATTCCACAACTAACACGGCTGAGCCTTCAATTTTGCCACTACGTAACGCATCTAAAGCTTCATTTGCTTGAGTTAAAGGAAAAGCATTAACTTCTGTATAAATAGGAATTTGGGGAGCTAAGGCCAGAAACTCTTCTCCATCTTGACGAGTTAGATTGGCAACAGACCGCAACATTCTTTCTTCCCAAAGAATTTTATATGGAAAAGAGGGAATATCGCTCATGTGAATACCTGCACAAACTACCACACCACCTTTAGCGACTGCACGTAAAGCAGCCGGTACTAGTTTTCCTACAGGAGCAAAAATAATTGCTGCATCTAAAGGTTCTGGGGGTAATTTATCTGAGCCACCAGCCCAAGTTGTACCCAATTGACGAGCAAACTCTTGTCCCTCAACATCACCAGGACGGGTAAAAGCAAAAACTTGACGCTTTTGATGGCGAGCTAGTTGAATCAATATATGAGCAGATGAACCAAAGCCATAAAAACCCAATTTTTCGGCATCACCAGTCATGCTGTAAGCGCGATAGCCAATTAAACCACCACACAGTAAAGGTGCAGCTTGTAAATCAGAATAACTAGGATCTAGGGGAAAGCAAAAGCGATGGTCAGCAACAGTATACTCAGCATAGCCACCATCCAGGTTATAACCTGTGAACTCAGCGTAATCACAAAGATTTTCCCGACTAGAGAGACAATAACGGCAATGATTGCAAGTATGACCTAGCCAAGGTACACCTACCCTTTGTCCTACACTAAACTTATTAACACCATCTGCGATCGCCTCTATTGTACCTACAATTTGATGTCCAAGTACTAGAGGTAGTTTTGGGTGTGTCAATTCTCCATCAACTATATGTAAGTCTGTGCGGCAAACAGCGCAAGCATGAACGCGAATTAATACTTGCCCAGAGTTGGGTTTTGGCATCGGCAACTCAACTAAGCGTAGGGGTTGACGCGGTGCTTCCAAAATCATCGCACGCATAAGCAATTAAAAATTTGTACAATGCGATCGTACTGGCTGCAAAGCTGATATCAAAATACTTAGTCAGCTATGCTCTACCTTTATACTACATACAATATCAAGCCATCTGAGAAAGTTACTAAAACTGCTAGGCCTCAAACTCCAAAAACTTTTAAGCTAGATGCAGATATTATCAGATGACATCAATCAGTATTAGGGTTAGTTTTTATGCCGACGATTCATTTGGTGGATGGGGAAAAAGGTGGGGTAGGGAAGTCTCTGCTAACCAGGACGATGATTCAGTATTGTCTGGATAAAAAAATACCGTTTATACCAGTGGAAACTGATAGGTCTAATCCTGATGTGGCTGGTGTCTATAAGGGAATATGTCAGTACGCTGTGTTTACTGAAGATGAACGGCAAGCCGATAAAGCAGATAGAATCTTTGAAATGGCAATGTCTAAGCCAGCAATTGTAAATTTAGCTGCTCAATCCCATAGAGCTGTAAAAGGCTGGATTGAGAGAAATCACTTAGTTGAACTAGGAAGTTCTGAAGGAGTGACTTTTTGCAAGTGGTTTGTGTCTACCGGAGGATATGACAGCCTGAACCTGTTTGTGCAGTCAGTGAATAGCTATGGCATCAAAATCCCTCATGTTTTGGTCAGAAATCTAGGGTTATGCGACGATTGGGAGCATGTTGAGTCTGACGTTACCATTCAAAATTTAGTCAGCAAATATAAAGTTCAGGTTGTAGATTTTCCAAAGCTGTCATATAAAGAAAGAAATATTATTGACCAACATCGTTTAACCTTTGCTGAAGCACGAGAATATAAGGAGTTTGGGGTTCTTGGTAAACAGCGAGTTGTGAATTTTCTTAAACTTGCTTACGCTGCTTTTGAGACAGTAGGTATTTGGCATGAAGAGGTTAAATAAACAATCTTGGGAAAAGGGTAAAGGGAAAAGCTAGCAAGTGGCGTTTGACATAAGCAAACCCAATACTTGCGTTGTTTTGTTGGGTTGGGCTGTGCTTAACCCAGCCTACAATTCGAGTTTTAAAAAGAGTTGTGAAAGCCAATGCTGTTGTGATTCATTATGTAGTCGTGGCTACGTTGGCAAATTCCCAGCTTGAAAAATCTGTTCGGCTGAATCATTTACCTGCCTCCCTTTGCCATTAAAGTTCTACCGGATGCTGGCCATAATACGGCAAAGCTTCTGACCAATTAGGACACTGGCCTTGTTGCCATTCTAGATCAGCCAATTCTAAAATACTTGTCACTGTTGCTGCTAACCCAGATTTAGCTTCAATTAGCTGATAATCAGTATTCCAGTTAGCTAACGTTTCTTGCCATGCTTCTGGTGTAAACACTGTATCTGGCAATAAGGCTGTGAGTCCACGAGTATCTGGCGTAGGCTGATAAATAGCAGCAAAAACTTTACCTCGTTGTGCTGGCATTTCTACAGCGATCGCTTGATTTTTGTTAGCTTGATTAACAACAGAAGTTGAGTAAATCTCCGAGATATATTTTGACCAAGCTACTGCGGCTAAAGTGGAAATAGCAAACACAGGAATATCTAATTGTTGTCCTAAAGTGCGGGCAACAACAACACCAATGCGAGTTCCTGTAAATCCTCCAGGCCCTTTAGCAACTGCAATCAACGCCAAGTCTGCCCAAGTTTGGGGTTTGATAAATTCAATCAGATATTGATGTATATAACTAGATACTTCACGCCCCAAATTCCAAACATCTGTGCGAGTTTCGCCAGCAAAATTACTAATTGCTAAACCCAATTCGGGAGTAGTGGTATGTAGTGCTAAAGCGTATTTTTTAGCTGTGGGGTGTTTTAGTTGAGTTGTCAAAGTTTTACCAATTTTAAATTTATATATCTTCAATATACTTTCTAACTGCCTCACTACTTATATTACCCGCAGTACTCACAAAATAGCTGCTTGTCCATAGTGAAGGGAGTTTTAAGAGGACAGGAAATTCTTTTCTTAGGAGGTAACTGCTTCGTCCTTTAAAAGCCTTAATTACTAAGTGCGGCGTATCTGTAGGTCTGACGCTAACAAATAGGTGAACGTGGTCAGGTGCTACTTCTAAAGCGAGAATATCCCAATTCTTCTCTATAGCTAATTCAGCAAATATCTGTCTAATCCTAGTTGCTACCTCACCTATTAAAACTCTCTTTCGCCGCTTAGGGATAAAAACAAAATGATAGTTAATTAAGTACTTAACATGATTGTGGTTATTATAATCTTGCTGAGTGAGCATCCTTGGTTAGTAGATATGTATTGACTTATCTACTATGGTTAATTACTATGTTTAAAGCAACTAAATTTGTAGGTGCAAATAGTGATAAAACCCAGTAAAAGTATGGGTGTGCAGCAATGCTTAATTGATGCAGACAAAGAAACAAAAGCACTACTGCAATATCTTTGTGAACAATCAGGCAAGATTTACAATACGGGGATTTACTTTGCTCGTCAAACGTTTTTTAAAACAAATAAGCTTCTAACAGGTAAATTTGACTTAGCATTTGAGCCATCAATTGCTAAGTCAATGCTTGCTCAATCTTTGCCTTCTACGCCAATGCAACAAACCTTGATGTCAGTGACGGAGGCGTTCAAGTCTTTCAAAGAATTGAGA
This sequence comes from Halotia wernerae UHCC 0503, assembly GCA_034931985.1. Taxonomy (GTDB): domain Bacteria; phylum Cyanobacteriota; class Cyanobacteriia; order Cyanobacteriales; family Nostocaceae; genus Halotia; species Halotia wernerae. The sequence continues at coordinate 345 of JAYGHB010000067.1, read as the reverse complement.
GCGATTTATTTAAAAGGTGAATTACATTTCAAACCCAAAGCACCGGGATATCTCAAGGGTTCTAAGTTATTTAAAGTTGCGTATCCTAATTCAGGAGGACAAAAACCAACACTTATTAATGGTAAACTCAGATTTTCTCTAGGGCTAACAGTTAGGCGCTGGTTTGGTGTATCTGAATTTTTCCTACCAATGCCATCAAACATTGACTACACAAAGGTAAAAGAGTTTACGATTCTGCCAAAAAATGGTGCTTTTTACCTGGAAATGTCTTACGAAATAGTCAAGCCAAACTTAACGGGTGACAAGGCAGGTCAAGATGAGACGTAGCAATAATTTGAGAAAATA
>JAYGHB010000066.1:0-12109 GCA_034931985.1 Halotia wernerae UHCC 0503 | reverse complement strand
CCAATATGCAATCTACCGCCACAATGACCGCGACCACGACCATATACATATTTGCACCAGCAGAATCAGTCTGGATGACGGTAAGATTACCAGCGATAGCTGGGAATATGTGCGCTCAGAAAAAATTATTCGCCAGCTAGAACTGGAATATGGTTTACAGCAAACGAATAGTAGTAAAGAGAAACTTCACCGCGCACCCAGCATAGGGCAACAGCGACGACTTGAAAGGGAACAACTAGAGTATGAACAGGGCTTAAGAGATACAGCCCCACAGCAGCCAATCAAAACCCAATTAATTGAACTAATCGACCGCGCCACCGCAGATAAGCCGACTATGCCCCAACTAGTTGAGCGATTGCAACTACAAGGTGTAGAAGTTCGCCACGGTTTAACACGTAACGGTAAAAGTAAAGGTATCTCCTACTCGTGGAATGACCATAAATTTAGCGGTACTTCTTTAGGTGCAGCCTACACCTTCCCCGGACTGCAAAAACACAAGGGAATTGACTATCAACCACAACGTGATGACGGGCGTATTCAACAGCTGCTATTGAATCGAGTTAAATCTGTACAAATTGACCAAGTACAAAAGCTAACCCAGGATATTGTACAGGCAGAAACACTAGCTCAATTTGTACTACCAGCTGCGGATGAAGAGAAATGGGATGCGGTGCATGAATATCTTACCCAACAACGTGGGCTACCATCAAACTTAGTATCCGCTCTCAAACAGCGAGGACTACTTTATGCCGATGACCAGCATAACGCTGTATTTGGAATGCGTTCGCTTGGATTTGATGACAATGAAATCAAAGGCGCTTTGAGGATAGGCACTAAGGAACAAGATAATACCTTCATGGAGTATGCCAAAGGCACACGGCAAGATGAAAGCTGGTTTTACTTGGGGCTGAAAGGGAATAAAGAAGAAGTTGTACAGCGGGTATTCCTTTGTGATTCCCCGATTGAGGCTATAAGCATGGCTCAAATAGATAGCGAAAATGACATTAAAGCTAGAACATTATATATAGCAGTAGATAGTGTCAAAAGTCTGCCCGTGGAATTTCTCAAGAAAGTGCCAAGGATTGGGGTGACATTTGGCAATGACGCGACTGGGGAAGAACTTTCAAGCGCCGTCATGGAAGTGCTGCCCCAGGCGAAGATAATTGACCCGCCCGGATTGAGTTGGAATGAGATGCTTGTTGAACAGCGGCAGATTGAGCAATTGGAGTCAGAGATTGAGGAGTTGGAAGAGCAGTATCGGCAGCCCTCTGTTAGATTGAGCCGATGATAAAGGCATTGTATCGGCGAACTCTCTACATTAATGATGAAAGCTTTTGAGTAGATTGAGCAGTTGTTATGAAGCGATTTTGAAGAATCAGTGATCACTGAAGGCATCAAGATTTGCTCATTGTAATATGGGCATATATACAGAAATCCTTATACTGAACGACAATCAATCTCTTGTGTCCTTTTTGGAACGTGAAAAACATTATTTGCCCCCATATTCTGGGGGTATTTTTATGGCGATAGTGGTAGACGCAAGTGCAAGTGCCTGAACCGAAAATCGTCTTTGTATTTCGCGTGCGAGTAGCATTGGAACCAAAATGTACGCTAACGACTGATTCCTGTGATAACGATAAAATTTTTACCTTCTTTAATGCCTCATTCCCATCGATATTTCAGGCTTTGAGCGTATTTTTCCTGTGATAATAATCTTTATCACAGGAATAGACAGATTTGAGAGCGACGGCTCAAACTCAGTTACAGTAGGCATCTTGGGCTTAACGTACATTCCTGTTCCATTGCTACGAAAGGGCGTATTTTTTATATAGTGCAGTAGTAGTAAAAAGAGTTGCTGTGAACGCGATTTTAAATGACCTTGCTGTTGAGTCAAAAAAACTTTCTGCCAAATATGGCGTACTGTGCGTCAAATTTTTGTGGATTTCAGCCGTTTGGGAGTTTGGTAGAAACTGGGAGGAGTTGGGAATGTTTGGGAGCAGCGGGGAATCACTGGGATTATCTGGGAAATATTGGGAGATTTGAACTTAATGAGAATCTAGTCAATAAACAGCGCCAAAGATTTAAAACTTTGGCAGAAACTGGGGACTGTTGGGATTAATGGGGAAATATTGGGATTGTTAAGGTGAGATTGGTGAGAGTTGGTATTTATTGGTGAGCGCCGCTTTTTCTCCAAGTGATTAGCCACAAAAAAGATGATGCCTGTGCTGAAACTCTTGAAAACTCGTTTTAAGGTTTCTGTTGGCATGATTTCTCAAGAATGGTATGCTATTTAGTGATTTAAAGACCACTAATTACATAGATTTAGTGGTGATTATGAATGTGTAGCTAGTGTTCACTAATGATCACCAAACCCCAGAAGAGGGCAATAACGGTTTAATAAATATAGAATCGCTTTGTAGTAAGTAGTCAACCTGACTGCTTGATAATATCAAGAGTGAAAAATTTGAGTCTTTGATGTACCAGGGGTAAGCGATGTCAGCCAAAAGCGAGGTCACAATAAAATTTAGTGGCGAACTACCAACAGCAACACCAGTAGCGAATAAGAAAGTTGAAATCGAGTTCACTGACCAGAACGGTATAGTCTTCACTGCTCAAGTTAATGCAAAAAGCTGGCGTAAGGCTGAAACTAATGCGAACGAGTTCGCAGACTGGGCTGGGGCTGTATCAGGCAAGCTTGGTCAAAAGACTCCTAACGGTTTTGAAGTGATTGACGCAGGAGTTCAAATTTTCCAGAAGAAGCCCAAGGAGTCCAAACCAGAATCAAGTGCTGCTGTAGAAGCTGGCGCAAGTTCATAAACGCGTAGAAAGGGCTGACGAGAAAATTTCAACTTGAGTCAATACCTCATGGCTCTTGTTGGAGTAGTTTCAGCCCTATATTCCACGAAATCTTAACAACGTAGAATCAATAATTTTCGCCCTTCATTACACGAATTAGCCCAAATGTGTAACGCGACTATATATATTGATGTGACGAATAGCGCTCATTAAGGCGATCGCCCCTGTTTGGCTCGACCGAGCAAGAACAGTTAACAGCACTGGCGACCAAAACCCTTATCATTGCTTATTTGCGTCAATTAAAGTAAGAAATTAAATCCTAGAGTTTCTTACTTTTGGGTTTTTGAAAGCATTTTCCCCTCTCTTGCTAGGCGGTGATGCCTTTGGCAACGTCCCGCTCGACCTAACTCAACCCCGTGATCGCACACTTCTCTTCTTTCAAACTTTGTCCCGGCTTTTCTGTCTTGACATCAATATCTCTATCAAAGCTGTACGCTCAGAGTTAAACGACTCTAAAAGTTGTACTAAAGCTTCTTCTACAATCACTTCTTTATAAGGAGCATTTGCTTTTCCTAGCTCTAACTGGAGTGTAAGGTGCAGTTTGTCTAGCTGATGTAGTACCTCTTCACTGATTTGAAATGTAGATTTACGCAATGAAACTTTTTCTACGTTGACTTGTTGACTTGTTATCAAGTTAGCTTTCTGGCTGGTTGAATTGCTGTTTGATTGACTAGTTGACACTTCATCTTGCTGACTTGTTGACTTGTCCGATTTTCGAGTGGTTGGTAATTTAGCTGGCTGACTGGTTAACTTGCCAACTTCTTGACTGGTTGACACTTCATCTTGCTGACTTGTTAACTTATCAGATTCTCGACTGGTCGGCAATAGAACTTCTTGACTTGTTGACTTGCCAATTTGCTCAAACCCAGCTAAAACTTTATCGGTGGAGGACAACGGATCATTATCGTCATTTAATCTGGCGCGTCGTTTTGTCATCTGTCTTTTCACCTTAATTAGATTCAGCAATTAAATTGGCAATTACCTGGTAAGGCTGCACCAGTTTGGGGTCTTTAGCATAGATGTGAATGGGTTCGCCTGCCAGATTTGACTCAGAGAATTTGATTGATTTCGGAACGGGTTCAAATATGCGAATGTCTTGTAGTCTTTTATTTAGAGAGGCTAAGACATCTTGAGTCATGACCGTGTTTTCAGCCATCGTTGGCAGCACTCCCAGTATCCTTAATTGAGGATTGAGGCGCTTTTGTACGCTGGCAACTGTTTCTAACAGTGCAGCTAGTCCTTTGAGAGCAAAAAATTGACATTGCACTGGAATTAAAACTACATCAGCTGCTGCCAAGGCATTGACTGTTAACAACCCCAAAGAAGGTGGACAATCAATTAAGACGTAATGGAATTGTTTGAGTACGGGAGCCAGTCGCTCTTTGAGGATATAAAAGTTACCTACTTTCATGAGCATCTCCGTTTCTCCCTTAGCTAAGTTGATGTCAGCAGGCAGTAAACTGAGTCCAAATTTAGTAGAAACTACTCCATCAATGACTTCTGCTTTTTCTGTAATTACGTCGTAGCAGCTAATCTGGTCATCAGCCACCTCCACCCCCAGCCCTGTAGTGAGATTGCCTTGAGGGTCAAGGTCAACAGCGAGGACAGTATCCTTAAGAGCCAGTAGTCCCCCTAAAGAGATAGTGGAGGTAGTTTTAGCTACCCCTCCTTTCTGATTTGCCAACGCAATAATCATTGAATTTTAACCAAGCATTTTGCTTACGAGCTTACTGGCAAGTCATTAATATAGCAAGTTAGGTTTATGACCAGCTAAAAAGCTGAGAAGTTGGGTTGTCAACCAGCTAACTTGTTGGCAAGTTAGAAAGTTACACTCCTGCCCTGTATGCTAGATGTAGAAGAGTACATTATTGTTCAAGGCTTGCTAATAATTAAATATATGGTTATCAATTTCTCCTCCGTAACGTTACCTCAGTCTGAAAACTTGAAGTTACATATCCTATTGGAACGTAATAATGAAGGAAATGTAATAGCTTCTGTCCTGGAATTTCCCCAAACTCAAGTTGAAGCACCTACTACTGAACAAGCATTACTTGAATTGAAAAAACTTTTGTCAACTCGTCTTGAGAATATAGAAATTATGACAGTAGAAATTCAATTGCCTCAAAGCGAAGCAGAAAATCCCTTTCTGAAATTTGCGGGTGTGTTTAAAGACGATGCAGATTTTGCTGAAATTGCTGATCATCTCAGAGCAGAACGTAACGCAGTAGATGAAGATTAAAAGGCTGAGGGTTCGATCCAGATTGAGAAATGCAGGATGAGTCTTTATATACTCGACACAGACCATGTTTCGCTTTTACTTCAAGGAAACCAAGCTGTTATATCTAAAATTGCTAAAGTTTATCCCAATTTGGCTATCACCATTGTCACAGTTCAAGAAATTTTTAACGGGTGGGTAGTCAAAATTAATGACCGGACTGAATCTGCCAATTTAGTAAACCTTTATACTAAGCTGTGGACTACTCAAGAATATTTCAAAGGAGTGAGAATACTTAACTTTGATACTGCTGCCTACACTTGCTACCAGGGTTTACTCAGAGAAAACGAGCAATTAAATAAAAAAAGACTACAGAAAGATTTGCGAATAGCTGCGATTGCTCTTTCAACGAATGCTGTGATGGTTACTCGTAACCAAAAGGATTTTGCTCAAATTCCCAATTTGGTGCTGGAGAATTGGACACAGTAATACAGAAGAATTTCCACAAAATTATCATACCGTTACGAGGCTTGCGGATAGTGCATAAAAACATTTATTTTGACTGACATATCTAGTGAATGAGGGAATTAAAACCCAAAACATACACCTTTTTAAGGAGTCAATAGAATGTTGAATCGCAAGCAGATTTTACCAATGATATTCCTGGCTATTGGAGTAACAATGACACAGACAGCAGCATTTGCTGGTCAAACAACAGCCAACGCTCCCACCAAATTAACGACCAAGCCTAGAGTTGTAAAAGACTGTTACTATGCAGGCAAGCGATACAGTGAAGGTTCAGTTATTAAAGGTAGCGATGGAGTGCAAGTACAGTGTTTTAGGGATAGATGGGTTCTAAAGTCATAAGGTGTTGAGCAAGGCGGTCACATTCCTAAATGTCGTTATAGATGCCTTTACCACCACGAGAGCGATCGCTAAATTTTAGACTATTGCCCCTGACTGTCTTATTGGTATATAACCACTAATTTGGAAGTCCCGAATCCTACTAAAATCGTTAATGGATAAGCTTATATATACTGATTAGACAGTCAGGGACTGGGTTCAAAAATCCAAAGCAGAGATCGCGTTTTGCTTCTGCTTCTCAGTTACCCCCAAATAACGCTCTAAAGCTGTCAAAGTCCGATGCCCCGATATCTCCTGTATGTGGCGCAACGGTATCCCGGCATCGCTCATCCTGGTTAACGCAGTCCTCCTGAAACTGTGAGTACTAACCCCCTCAATGCCCAACCGCACACAGGTGTCTCTAAGGATTTTGTCAGCACTAACCTTGTGGATATGTCCCAACCCATGCCGTCCCGGAAACAAGAACTCCTTGCGGCGGTTGGGGTTGTACTCTTCTAAATACTGCTTAAGCTTGGGATGAACTTGAATTTCTCTGGTGTCCCGCTTCCCTTTAGTGTTAACGCTACGTAACACCAACACGCTTCTAACACCATTGCTGCCAAACACGTCATTTACTGCCAACGTGCAAGCTTCGTTGATGCGGCAAGCAGCATAAAGGCACACGCCAAATAGAGCGCGATCGCGTGGGTTGACAAACCCCTCAGTAAATAGGAGATTAATTTGGTCAGGGGTGAGGATTTCTGCCCTACCGAAACGGTTTATTTTCATTGAAGATTGCAGATTGCAGATTTTAGATTGTTTTTGGAGATTGTAGAAGTCATATTGAAGCAAGATATTGATTAATTGGGGTTATAAATTCGGGAATCTTTCGGTTTTGAGCGTAAGGTTTTGAGGGAGGACACCAGCATTGATACAATTTCGTTAGCTTCCTGCATCAAGTTCTGAAGCTTATTAGAGTCCACTAATTTCGCCTTTACAATCAGTTCCATCCAGTAAAGCGATTCATCGGCTTCCTCTAATGTAATATTGAGCTTGGTGATGAGTTCAGCCGTTGATTTGGCACGACAAGCTGCCCGATAATTGGCTCCTACCGATGTTCCTGAACGGAGTAATTGTTTGCCTATGACTTGTGAAGTTGTTTGGTCTTTTGGTAAGGCTTCAACTAAATTAATCACCCGTAAAGCACTCGTATTGGGTTCTCTCCTTAAACTGCTCCTTGTCCATTTCTCCCCCAATCTGCAATCGGCAATCTCCCCTCTCCAATCCTACATTGTCTAAGCGCAATAACACAATGTAAACGGCTGAAAAGCCTAATGTTTCGTGAGCGAATCCAGGCAATTAACCCAGACTTATCAATCAGCCCGAAAGCACGACCGCTACAAGCCCATCGGTGAGAGGTTAAGATAATTTTACTTTTGTCAACTAGAAATTATGCTGAAAATTTAGGAAAAACACAGGTATTAAGTTAACTCTTGTACTGAACTTATGGGGCAAGAATGAATCATGCGTATCAAGATTAAGCGATCGCCTGCTCAAAAATTGTGTTTCCGACCCCGATTTCAGCAATATTTTCAGTATTATTGCTTATTGACAAATAGTATTCGACCTTAACCTCTCACGAATGCTACAAGCCGCATTCTCACGTTGGCTGATTAAACTTGCTTATGGAGAGCAGCGCGATGACCACTTGCAGGTATAATCCGCATTAATAGTATCTGCTCGGATTACGGCTGACATGAGTTGTCTATACTCGCTTCTGTACCCCCAATAGATCAATCGTTGCTATCAAAACCGATATCATTTTTCTCTCCACCAGCGTCTACACGGCAGTCTAGACGGAAAACAACTGTAAATAAAATTTACCTCTCTAGTGGTGCGGGGGGCAAACTCCTCATTTTCCTCAAGCGACTTGATACGGAAATTACCTTACATCTTCGCTCTCGTCACGCGCCAGGGCAATCTGCTGAAACTGTGATATCGCTATAGGGGAGGATAGAAGGGCAATCGCTACAAAGGATTTGAGTTAAAGATACAGTAGTTACAGATAAATTATCGGTAACTAGGATGAGTAAACTTTCAGTAGTAGGAGAGGGATTACTTTCACCTCATAACAGCACGAACATTATTGAAATCAATAAGCACTGGCACAAGTGGCAGAAGTGGTTAGAGACTGCACAATCTTTTCGCTATGTTCCCAATAACAATGAACCACCTTACACTGCTCGTAAAGAGAAAGGAAGCAAAGGACAAGCTAGTTACTGGTACGGTTACAGAAAAGTTGGCGGTGTTCTCAGAAAATGCTACATAGGGCGAGGTGAAGATGTATCTCTAACCAAGTTAGACGAAATCGCCTACCAACTGAGCAATCCTACTCCTAAAAAGAAAGTTACACAGATAAAGTCTGTAACCAAGCCAGAGGATGTGGAGAAATTAACAGCAGAAGTAGTCTCTTTACAGAGTGAGTTACAGAGAAAGTCGGAATTGTTAGCACAAGCATTGGGAAAGTTGATAGCCTAACGGCGGAATTGTCAGCTGTTAGGCAAGAGAGAAAGAACAAGTTGCTCCTTGAGCAAAAGGAGAAGTTACATAACAAAGTATCTGTAGATGAGGCAAGACTTGAGGAAGAAGTAGTCAAGCAATCAGCACAGATTCGGCTGTGGTTGCGAGTGGAAAATAATAATAAATTTATTCGGCGTAAAAAGAAAGTTCGAGAACATATTGAGCGTTTCTGCCTATCTTTCTACAATGCTCAAAAAACTACTCCTAATAGCCATGAGTACATTCTCACCATCCCCTATGAAAACGATAAGGATTTGGATAAGCAAGTTTGGGATTTAATACAAGAAATGGACTCTCATGCTGACATGGATTACTGCTTTATCGAAATAGATGCCCATGAGATTGGTACTGATAGAAGTTGGTAAGTTTGGGTTTACTTAAACGACTGCTTGAACAAGTAAGCTTTGAGTGGGTAGTTTACTCTGCTTGTTCTGTGGGGGTTTGATAATTTACTACCTCTGTTGTGATTTCCTCAACCGATAAATCAACTGCCTTTGCCACTTCGGCGATGCTGTAGCCCATGCTCAAAAGGCGTGCTGCTGCTTTTAATTTGGTTTGGCGTTCCAAGTCTCGGTAGATTCGTGTTTCTTCAATGTTCAGTCCCAGCATAGCTTCCACGTCTTTAACCTCAAACTTACAAAAACTTGTAAACGCCAATCTCCCGTGTGCTTACTCCTCCGTGTTCTCCTGTGCAGCAAGCCGGACAGCTTCTACATCAACGTTGAGTTGTTGAGCAATTTGTTCTATACTCATCCCTGTTTTTAGTAACAGTGGCACAGCTGCTTTCAATATTTCAGCTTTCTGTTCTTCCCGACCCTCAGCTTTCGCTTCTCGATAAACCCTCGTTTCCTCTAAACTCAGTCCCAGCATGGCTTCCACTTCCTCTCTACTCAACGAAGAAAACTTGTAAACGGCAATCGTAGTAATAATATCTATGATTTCGTTTTTCGGCAGTATGCCAGTTGACTCTAATTGTACTCGCTCAATTAATTGCTTGGCTTGCTCTGCCATCGCTTTCTCCGATGCTAGAGTCAACTGCATTAAATTGATGCCTATTGGCAGAGTATCGGGATTACCTAACTCATCCAAATAAATGCGCTGCACTTGGTCGCTGTTTAAAAATATTCGATGAGTTCTTGTATCACTTGGTTCCAAACTGCGTGATGGGAAAATTACCACACAGTACCAGTCATCGTATTCAGACCGATTCCGGTTCAAATACATCATTGATTCGGTAAAAAACCGATGGTACAAACCTTCATCGCTCTGAAATTGAACTTCTGCAAAGTAGATAATCCTGGGCGTTGCACCCTCTGGAGGTAAAAAGACACCATCAATGCGAAAAGAGGTTTCTTTTACCTCAACTGACTCAAATCGATAATTCTGCGCCTCTTCGGGACGGTCATCAACGAGTTCAAAAATTAACGCAGGAAATCGCTTAAAAATTTGGTAATAAATGGAGTCACGTTTCACTAAAACACAGGTATTAGCAGATTATTTATGATTTATTTTATCGTTAAAATAACACCATATCCATATGATATTTGAATATTAATGAGAATTAGCTTTGACAACTTAAATCTCATTTAAATATTCTTTTAGTTCAAAATAAATGAATTATTCCTATACTCAATTGATAAATTATTCCAGATTGAGACAAATTGATTAAGGAATTGGGTTACTGGAAGAACAGCAAGTAAGAACATAAATTGGTAATTACTGAGGCAGGGAAAGATTATGTCGCTAAAAACCAGCAGGCATATAAAAATTTGTACCCAGATATAAACATTGATTCTCCCAGTCAGGGAGAATGATGGCATGATAAAAAAATTTAATAAAAATCAACAGCTGCCTCAAGAGTCAAATATCCATCTACAGAATTATTTGCACTAGCCAATTCAACACCTGTTACCTTCCATCGTTTATCTTTTATTTTGATAAAATCGCCAGATGCGGGACGAATGCGAGTATGCCAACGGTAATACTGTGTCTCTTTATCTTCCTTATATTTTTCTATGATGTAAAATTCATGCCTTAATTCCCAAGCAAAATACTGCAAATCATTTCCACGCCGCGCATAATCTTCCCACCTATATGATTTACCATTACCTTCTACAGCAAAATGAGAATCCATTAAGGTTGGTACTACATCGTCACGGATACTTATTCTAGCTGACGTAAAAATACCTTCTTTAATACCTGTTTTATTTTTCCAATCAGTCACCAAAACAACTTTTGAGACTTGTACTTGCCAGCCTGCAAACTGCAATGTATCACCTACACGAGGGATTATTGGCAACCAAACATACCAACCTCCTTCACCGTTTTTATTATCCTCAACTGTATCAGTCCCCAGCATAGCTCCAACACCCCCAAAAAATATATCAGGGTGTTTGACCGATAAATTATCAGTCTTTTTTAGCCTGTTTTCTTCATCGCCTGGAGAGTCGCAAATCTCACATAAATACCATTGTGTTTGCATGATAGATACCCCTGATTTTTTATTTACTAATATTAATTTACTGCCACGCTCCACCACAAGTGTGGCATTTGAGCCAACGCACTATTAGACTGTTGCTTTGGGGTTGTTAACTTAAGATTCCCTAGATAAGAAGAAGTTTAACTATGAGAGCATTCTACTTTTAAATGTATAATTTTTAGCACTAAATGAGGGTGTGATAAAATACGTGCAAAATTACCTGCGTTGTAAAGTTTTTTAACGCCTCAGCGTTCAAACATTGAAATCAAACCGATATTGCAATGAAAGCTAATCTTCAAAATTGATTGGCTTACCGTTGAAGTGCTGGTAAATGCGCTCAGGGTGCATCCAGCTAGGTAAAGTCCTTTCCTCATCCTCTAAGTTATTGCCGTTCTCATCAACTAGACCATAACGAACAACTACCCTAGATAGTGGTGTTTCACCATTAGCCGAGAATTTCTCTAATAGAATTGTGCCTGATTTCCGTGCGGCTGCCGTTCCTTCTGGGAATGATTCATTGGTGGCATTATGGGTAATTCCTAACAAGTATTCCTTGGCTTTGCGGGTGTCAGTGAGGGACATTTTGAAGAAGGCGATCGCCGTGTCACCGCACAATGACTTTAAATTGGTGAATTCATCACAAATCACCTGCTGCTTTTTAGTAGGTTTCTCCTTAATGCGTTGCAGCCACCTATCACAGCAATCCTCAAAAGCGGTACTGATTTCATCTTCTGATTCTGCCTTACTGGTGGCTTCTAAAAGTTTCCACACGTCAGCATTGTCACCAGTGGCGTGTCTATCAATCAGTTGGGGAATTGGGGCATCTAGGCAGTACTTTCTGATAAGTGCGATTGCACCTGCTGTATAAGTCTTACCACTACCTTGATTACCAATAAGCCACAATGGTTTAAGTGAATTGATTATCTTCCACAGATACCCATCTTCATGACTTTTAAGGGCATTTATGAGGGTATCTTTTAGCTGTTCATCTGGCGATGATTGGGCTTGGTGTGAGTCTTGGATATTGCCAGATAGCTTACTCAACTTCTTGTTAGTTTCAGCAACTTGTAGCTTATTGTCAGCGATCGCCTTGTCCATCTCTGATATCTGCAACTCATGATTTTTAAGTGATAACT
>JAYGHB010000065.1:0-12155 GCA_034931985.1 Halotia wernerae UHCC 0503 | reverse complement strand
AAAGGCTTAAAACCCTTATCTAGTATATATTACACTTCTATTCAGCAAGCCCTATATAAAAATACTCCTTTTTACATAGATGAAAAAACCAATGATTTCATGGGACGTTCACGGACTGACTCTGGTGATGTGCTTATTACAATCGCTGGTTCAATTGGACGAGCCGCAGTAGTTCCAAAATCAGCCCCAGAACTAAACATGAATCAAGCTGTTGCATTAGTTCGCTGTAATGAATATATAAATCCATACTACCTTTATCACATGATTCAGTCTCATGCAGTACAGGAACAAATATCAGGATTAACAGTTACTAGTGCAATTTCTAACTTGAGCCTTGGAAAGATAAAAGAAATTAAAATTCCTGTTCCTTCGCGCTCAGAGCAGGATATTATTGCTAAGTTTTTAGAGGCTATTCGCAAGCAAGAAAGATGGGATAATTACTCTAGTAGCCTGCCTGATTATCTCAAACATATTCCTCGGATTGTGGTGCGGGTTGAGGAACTGCTGGGGAAGGTTGAGGAAGTGCGATCGCTACGCCAAAAAGCACTTGAAGAAGCAGAGGCACTTCGGGTATCAAGCGCAAAAGCCATTTTTCATGAATTAGCTCAAGCCAGTACACAACCTTTGCGAGAGTTGGTAACTGTTCAAGGTGGTGGTACTCCATCTAAGCAAAATCCTTTTTTTTGGGATGGTTTAATACCTTGGATATCCCCAAAAGATATGAAGAGTCGAGAAATAAATAATTCCATAGATCACATATCAGAGGAAGCAACTCTTAAGTCATCAGCAAAGCTACTAGAAGCTGGTTCAGTTTTAATTGTTGTCAGAGGTATGATTCTCGCTCATACAGTTCCCTCAGCAATTTTGCGAAGATCAACAGCCATTAATCAGGATATGAAGGCACTATTCCCCAATGAAAAAATTACTCCTGAGTTTTTATGCTGTGTTTTCTGGACACTCAATGATTCACTATTAGAATTAGTAGAAAAGTCTACACACGATACACGAAAGTTAGAAACGCCAAAGCTTTTAAATTTCAAAATCCCACTTCCACCCCTCTCCGAACAACGCCGGATAGTCGCCTACCTTGAAGAACTCCAAACCAAAATAGACACAATGAAACGCCTAAGAGAACAGGCGATGACAGAACTTGGTGGGCTACTACCTTCTATTTTAGATAAAGCTTTTAAAGGAGAACTTTGAGGAGAGAACCCGCAATTAACTCACTACTGATTTGGTGGATAAATTTCTATTTCGCAGTTATTAGCCAAAAACCTAGCAATTGAGTTAGTTTTTTTACCTAAAACAACAGCATGAGCATCATTACCCTCAACTGGCTCATGGCAAATTTCTAACCCTTTTTCTATGATCAATTGAGCTTTTATAGATACAACAGCATTTTTACCTATTTTTTTAGCTCTGTTATAGCTTTCTTCTATTGTTGTTAGAGAAAATATATCAACAGACATCTCAGAATCTCTAAAAGCTGCTGAGGTAGGTCTGTTTTCCTCCCAGTTAAATTGACCTGGATGCAGCCACCTCATTAACTTATCAGAGGGCTTTACTTGATAGGGTTCAGCCATTTATTAACAATCGAATTTAAATAGCCAATCTAGTATAGGATACAACTCCTCTAGATGGAATTCTCCTTCGATGTCTAAATTGCCTTCAGTCTTCAAATATTCAAGTTTATCCTCTGCTGACACGGGAATATAAATTTCTAACTGTCTGAAATGGAAACGTTTACCAGCCCATTCAAACAAAATCATACCATCAGAGCATGGGGCGATAAACGGTTCAACCTTTGAAAAATCAAGCCCTCTATTAATACAGTAAGTACGGAAATTAGAGTAGAGGTTGAGAGCTAAATCAATCTGTTCTTTAGAAAACTTAGGAGCATCATAACCATCCCACTTATCTTCCAAATCTGACAAGTGAATAATTCTTTGATAAGCATTAGTATTTTTCTGCCAGTCAAAAACTTGTTGCTTACGCGTATCGATAAACAAGGAAGAATCTCTTATATCGTAAACACGGTTAAAAGTTAAATACCTTAAAATAGCAGCTTTTGAAGCAGATGGCACAGAAACAACACATTTCGTGTAGGTTGTAGAAACAGGGTAAATTTGATCTGCTGTTTTATAAATTGAAGTGGTATCCTTCCCTTTAATACCATTGAGACTGGTATCTCCCCAAGCAATTTTGTTCATGTTGTTACCCTTGCTATCACTCTAAAAAAGCTTCTTCTACAAAAGAAATAAAAATCTCAAAGTCACTCTTACAATATTGTATAACATTTTTTATATAAGATATTTTTTCCGGGTAAGTACCGTTAATTAATTCTCTATGAAAATTGGCTGAAAAGTTAAGTACATTTACTAATTCGTTATTAGGATTTTGTTGAATAATTGCTTCTTGTATAGCAATCATTAAGCTAGCACTATCTAATTGATATGTGAATTGAACAACAGCATTTGGTGACTTACCTTGAAAATTTTCCCATTTTCCTTGACTAATTAATTTAGTTAAAACAGTATCTTGATTATCTTCTTTATTTGCTATAAGAAGATGAGCATTTATATTAATTCCCACAGCTCTATAATCGGAAGCAGGAACGATATCAATATACTTACATGAAATTTCTGGGATTTGGAACACTAGATTATCATTATCTAATGCTTCCCAGAAAGTGACTCTATCAGACTGAGCTACTACATTAACCCCATTTTTGAAGACAACTTGAGATAGAGCAGGGGTACAAATCGGCGGCATTGCCAACTCCCAGTCAGGCGGTACAATTTGGTTGTACTTCAAAAAGTCAGGATTCAAGATTGATGGATTTTGGTTATCCGCCACCACCACAATCGAAAAATCTCTAACTTCCACATTTTTACTTAGCATTAGACAATTAACCCTCACCAACGGCTAAGATTACACAAGACTGAGTAAAACAACCTCCTCATACAACTGTAATATAACTACACGACTAGCGAGTTGCTTTCCAGCCACTTTGCAATGCTATATATCTATATCATCCTAAAAATGTACCTTTTTATCAGAAAAAGCAAAGAACTTTAAATACATCTTAAACAGACTTTTTATGCTATGCCATCCATCGAAGGGGCAGAAACACGTCTATTAAAGGTTTTCAGCCACAGAACAAAAATTTTAGATATCGCTCCTATTAAGATGAAATGCGGCTATGAAACACCAAATCCTAACCCTAATAGGCAAAAACTGTATTACACCTGGCGATGGTCAGAAAGTGTACGATTTGGTTCATCCAGAATTATTAGCTTTTAATGAAGTTGAGCTAGACTTTGCAGGAGTAGAAATTTTTGCTTCCCCGTTCTTTAACTTTGCTATTGGACAATTACTTCGGGATATTCAGCCAGAAACCCTAAACCGTCTGCTCAAATTCTCCAATCTAAATACGGTTGGTAAGCAAATACTCAAACTGGTAATCGAAAATTCAAAACGGTATTACTCCGACCCTGATTTCCGTAGTAGAGTAGACCAAGTTATCAGCGAACAAGCAAATACACAGTAATGCCAGTCAACTACACAGTTCAGGCTGAAGTGGTTGATATCCGGTCTGACGCTCCGAAAAATGATGATATTTTCTTAGTAGATACAAACGCCTGGTATTGGTATACCTATACTAATGCCAGTATTTCATCTCGTTTTTATCAGATTACAGAGTATCCTTCCTACATTGCCAAAGCCATTTCTGCTAACTCATTGCTTTTATACTGCGGTCTTTCATTGGCAGAACTAGCACACAACATTGAGCAAACAGAAAGAGAAATATTTTCTTCTACATTAAAATCTAAAGAATACCGTCATAACTTCCCAACCGAGAGAGCAAAAGTTGTAGCTGAGGTTCAAGCCGCTTGGAGTCAGGTGATATCTAGTGCTGTATGCACAGATGTTTTGGTTAGCGAAGAAACAAGCAATGCAGCGCTTACCAGATTCCAAACTCAATTACTTGATGGTTACGACTTGCTGATACTGGAAGCAATGGACAAAGCAGGAGTCACACAGATAATTACCAGGGCAAACGCACGGTATTTCTGAAACCCTTGCTGGATAAGGATATTGACGAAAAGATAGGCTAAATTTAAAAACGCCAAAACCCTTGCTATTAAAGGATTCTTATACTTTAGATGCGTTTGCCCTGAGATAATTACCGATGATGGTGATTATGTGACTGTCCCAGGTATTAAAGTTTTTACTGCAAATAGTGGTGCGATCACAGCAGCGAAAACTCAAAGCAAACTTCTGGTTAGATAGAAGTGTGACCACCTCAATCCTCTAAATCGGCTTTTGACATTCTACCATCTCCGCAAAAGTCAAGACCATATACTACCGTAACTTTATTGGTGAAGCAGGTACTAGGAAGACAAATTGATCAAGCGATCGCTTGATGCTGTGGAGTTTGACTTGGGAGGTGCGATCGCATCCTTATAAAATAAACGAGTCAAGCTGTAATTCCTGTGTCTTAGAAAGTTATAGCCCGCTGACTCCCATTGCCGGATTATCAATTAAACTCTTCCTCGTAATCGCTCTTGCTCTCTATCACTTCTCTGGTTAATCTGGAGCCTCATACGATTGTATAAGTCAACTTGAGAATCAGAATGGCTAATGCAAGCGACTAAGGCATAACGTTGCATTTCGATTTCATCTGGATTTGCCCATTTACGGTTACAACTCACAATTAGGGTCATGGGCCCGTCATTATATTTTGTTGCTCTAGGCGTTATTTCCACTTGCCCCCTTTGCAGTGTTCCTTTTTTCCGAACAGTGGAACCTGGAGATAATTTGACAACAATACCAGCGCCATATTTTTTTGTTAACTTTTTTTTTGTATTTTCTGTAGATTCATCAGGGAAACTTGTCTTGCTGGCAGCTTCATAAGCATTCATAAGAATTTTGCGATCAATCCCTTTAAAAAGGTCGAATTCCATTGTGACTCCTAGATATGAGTCTCCGCGAGTTGGGCGAGTTGGCGGGTCAAATGCCAAACTAATTGACAATATCCGGGTGCCTTTTACCTTAATAAAATCAGGTGGCAACTGGGGAATTTCGTAAATATGAAAATAGCCTACTTTTATCAAAATATTGTCTTCGGATAGAACAACATAGTTCTCCGCCGAATACATTGCACGTTGCAAATCAGGCTGTCCATTGCCATAGATAGCTAACTGCTTTCTAATTTGTTTACTTTGAGACTTCTTCCCATTACATTTAAATTCTGCTGGAATTTCCTTGGGAAGAACCGCAGAGTTGACAATAAGTGCCCGAATTAGATTAGAACTGGCATCTGGGTATTGTGTGAAAAGTTGAGCAGCAAGGTTAGCAACACGAGGGGCAGCAAAGCTTGTACCACTACAGATGTGAAATAAAGAACTGTTGAAATCTTTGGATAGGGTTAGAACAGAAACACCAGCTACACTATCTGGCAATACATTGACTTTAGGTAGACCTAGACTTTCTCGATAACTGAGGTCTAACACTAAATCTCCACCAAAGTCCACAACATCAGGCTTAATCATTCCATCTACCCCAAAGCCAGTTCTGGTAAATGGAGAAGGGTATCCTGATAAATTTGCGATCGCCTGACGACGAACATCAGAAGGTTCTGCGACACTACCGCGACCAAATGATAAAGAACCTACGGTCAATGCAATTGCTGAAGTTGCTGGGTCAATAATTCGAGCGCTCTTGTTCAGCAGATAATTTGGGTAATCAGTCCGTAGCTGCTCATTTGACTCTGCCTCTTCATAGAAAGCATTACCGGCTGAAATTACAAACAGAATATTTTTATGTTGGTATTGATAAGCAATTTCATCTATTTTGGCGGCTAGCCGAAACTGTTTCAGACCATCTCGATAAATTTGATCGGCATTACCTAGCGAAATATTGATGACTTTGCAATTAGGATACTGTTCAACAAAAGCACGAATAACTTCATCAAATTGAGTTTCTATGAGAAGATCCTCATCATATCTGTTATTCTCATCTGTTACACGAGCAGAAAATAACCAAGCTGTTGGATCAAAGGAACGCTGTTGAATGCAGTTCTCAACATTTCCATAGATAGCAATGCCAGCGACATTTGTACCATGCCCATGTACATCATCAGCTCCACCTTTTATGAATTGCCGTTTTGCATCTGGGAATACTTCAGCCTCACCCAGTACCTTAGAAATTAAAGGATGACCACGCTGTACACCAGAGTCAATAACAAGAACGCCGCAATTATCTTCAGGTGGGGGAACAACTTCAGGAAAATCGGAAATTGGCAGATTATAGTCAGCCGCTGTTTCAAAAGCAGGTTGGGGAGGGCGATCAATTTCTTTAACAATTTCCTCTAGCAGCAGAAGATTTAAAACTTCATTAGTCGCTTTAATCCGAGCAATACAGAGATAGTCACCTATGTAGCTATCACTCATTCTCATCGGAGCAGTATCGCTGGTTAAACTTTCTAGAACATCGGCAATATCATCTAAATACTTCCGCATTTCTTTTCGATCGCCTGTGTGCCAAAGTTCTAAATCTAAAGCGGCAACTTCACCAGCTTCTACACGCTTCATATCTAACAGATGACCAATACGATCTTCAGGTTCGAGAGGAACTAGCTCATCGATTGCCCCTAAGTATTCATATTTGGGCCCGTCTTTAATTTGGCTGTAATTCTCTAACCGCTTCTTGAATTCAGTTAGCTTCTTATCAGATGCAAAGACAACAATAGCTTTATCGGGTTCACGTGCTAAGAGATTTAGTCCTGTTTTAGTCAAATCGTCTTCTGAAAGATAGCCTTCTTTAGCAATTTTGATTTTAAAAATTAATTTTGGGTCAAGATGGAAAGGGCTAGTTTTTTCCTTAACAGGCTCAGTTAGGCTAGAAATTTGACCTAATAGCTGCTTACCGTGTGCGCTTACATCACGTTTTATACTATGAGGGGGTCTACCAGGTCGTCGAGGTAATTCAATGTTTATTATTCTCGGTAATTTCAGGTGTTCAAACTGACTCCCCATTGTGGTTCGACGTAAATAATTATCTTGAGTTTGCTATTATACTTTGTCTTTCTAAAAAACGTCCTATCGCAACCTCTAAATCATCAGCAGTCAAGGTACGTTCGCCCCGTAGAATCACGGCTTTAATCGCATCAGAGCATATACGCTCTATATCTGCTCCAGTAGCATTCTCAAGTCGATCAGCAAAGGTAGACAGATTAATAGCAGTATAACGGATAGCAGATAAGTAACGACTCAAAAGAGCTGTCCGCAGTTCAACTGATGGGTTATCAAAGAAAATAACTTCATCAAATCGTCGCCAAACCGCACTGTCCAGCAGTTTCTCGTGATTGGTGGCCGCGACAAATATGCTTTGATTGGTTGCATTATCGATAAGTTGTAGCAAACTATTCACTAAACGTTTAACTTCACCATGTTCATTTAAGTTGTCGCGATCACGGGCGATCGCATCAAACTCATCAAACAAAACAAGCCATTCTCCCTTTTCGATGTAGGTAAAAATTTTCTGAAGATTGGTTGCAGTTTCACCTAAGTAAGAAGAGAATACTGCTGTTAGGTTCACGTAAACGAGCGGCAGACCCAGTGCGCTGGAGAGAACTTTTGCGGTTTGAGTTTTGCCACAGCCTGGTGGGCCACAGAATAGCAATTTATTTTTGGGCTTGAGATTATAAGCTGCGAGTATATCTTGCTTACGGTTTTCGAGGACGATTTCTTGGAGGGTATCAAAAATTTTTTCACTGAGGACGATGTGATCCCATGTCAGATCGAATTGTTTTACCTCAAGTAAGGCAAGTCCAGTATCCTTATCTTTAGGTGGTTCAGGAAACTGGTTCCAGGGGGTAGGGTTAGCAGCTAAGGTTTTAGTGTATCCATTCCCATTTTCAAGCAGCTTTTCCAGATCCCTAGCAAGCAATATATGATTTTTATTTCTTTCTTCTTCAATCAGTTCTTTGGCGGCAGCTAAAAACTCTTCTCTCTCATTGCGAGAGAAGCTTCTGAAGAGTTTTCTAATAATTTCGCCACGTGCCATACTTTAGAACCGGAATTGGATATTTTATCTACCCTAATTTATTGTAGTAAATTTGTACTATTAAATAAAAATTAAAAATGCAAAAGGCTATACATAGTAGCACTGAAATATTACACCTGACAGATATTGCTTGGGAAGAAGATTTAGAACCCTTGGAAGGAGAACTAGTGCTATAAATAATCCCCGCATTTTACAAGCACGAGAGCAAAATTTGATTGACTACAGCAATTGTCAACTAGGGATGTCGCCCCAGAGTTTTTATACCAAATGGGATGTGAATCATGAAGCGATGTCTAGCGACAAGCCTCTTCGAGTCTACGCTTGGATTTGCGATCACTCACTTTTAACTGTCCGGCGCTGGTTCTCCAAAGGGCGCAACTACCGCCGTCCCATACTCTGCGATTTACACCACCTTGCTTTGATGGACTTCCTGCTAGAACACTTCGAGGAAATTCCCGAAGATTTTCTGAAGATGCTTTGTTTTCCGAACCCAAGGAAGTAGGAATTGAAAAGTCAATTAATTGCAATATGCTCCTAACATTTTTTACCAGCCACTCTCACAGTAGAGTGGCTTTTATTTCTAACACAAGTATTTTGAGGGAACTATTATAACCTACATTGAGAAATTAAGCCCTTGGTGTGTAGTTCGCCATTTTCCGAATATGCAGCATCAAATTGTTGGACGTTTTCGCCGTCGCAGCGAAGCAGAGTTTCACTCACAAGCACTACGCCGGCTCATTCCTAACGCGACTTCCTAACGCGACTTTTACAATAATTTTTAATCCAACAGTAGAACTGTCAGAGCAGATTCTCCCACAGTTCAGTCAGTTGGGGAATCAATTGAATTTGTAGTGAGCTTATTTCAGAGGAACTCTGAATGTCGCTACCACTTCGCTAACGCTAACGCATTTCAACCATATATTGTTCGCAGACAAAAAA
Source organism: Halotia wernerae UHCC 0503 (assembly GCA_034931985.1). Taxonomy (GTDB): domain Bacteria; phylum Cyanobacteriota; class Cyanobacteriia; order Cyanobacteriales; family Nostocaceae; genus Halotia; species Halotia wernerae. The sequence continues at coordinate 3,146 of JAYGHB010000065.1, read as the reverse complement.
CGATCATCTCAAGGATGTTTTTAATCCTTAATTTCGTCCTTTCCTCTACTAGGATAAACTTCAAAACATATCCCCTCTTACCTTCTTGAATAATAAAGGTTAACAAGAGGGAATTTTAGGTTAATAACATTGACAAAAGTGGTATTGGATTACACTAATATGTCCGTCAATAACACTTCTGACAATCTGCCATTTTAGCAAAAGTCATAGCTGAATGAGTAAACCTTGAAAGTCTTAAACAGCCGCAAAGGAAAAAATTGAGTTTTCACATTTTTTATACATGAGTAGGAATGAGTTCTTAATCAAATTCAGCAATGTCAAATTTCCCTACTTAATCATTATTATTGAAGTCTAATCTATCAAGCAGATATCTAAGTCTTGTTCATTAAGCATAACTGGTATAGCAGATAGCCCTGCTTCCCATTTTTGGAACCTTGTCTGGTCTTGTGTTCGAGCATCATACTGTTGATTGTAAATATCAACAATATAGCGAACTAGTAGTAACTGTAGTTCCTGTAAAGTCAGGTTAGCTTTTTCCTCTGGTGTACTTAGATGTTCTTGAATGTTGAAATTTAAATATCCAGGTAAATTAGACAAAAATTCACTGTTAATTATCCTGGAAATACGTTCCCCAATATTACTTATACTAAATAAATTATTTACATGGCATTTAAACCCTAGTTGAAGAGCAATCTGATTTAAATTTTTAGAGCGAAAATGTTTGCCACCATCGGTAACAAGGTTTTCAGGAACACCGTATGTTCCTTATTCGCAATGAAGTTGGTACTCTGCTCCATAATGCTTTGGCAAAATAGCATGACGTAATGCTAGGGCAACGACTTGAGAACTAGGTGCATCAAAGCTTAAATGAATGCCCATAATACAGAGAGAGTAACTGTCTGTAATCTTAGTCAGGTAAGGACGTTCCAAAAGTTCACCATGCTGGCTAACTAGTAGGATATCTAACTTGGTATGGTCACATTGCCAAACTTGGTTGCCATAACGCCCATTCATAGTTTGCTCTTCAAAAGTTTGATATTTCATATTTTGCTCCATTGTTAATTAGAAAGATTGTACAATTATGCTGGCACTCAATTGCTATACAATTTATTGACCTTTTAGTTAGTGAAAAGTAGCACCATTACAGAAAAGCAATGTGTTGTTTAGTATAAGTCTATATCGGAAGAAAATATAATTTTTAAAGCTTAAAAGCTATCTTATTTTCAAGAAACTAAGTTATTTTTCATATTTAGAAATAAATTTTTGAAATATACGCATTTCCTTAAATGTCAGAAAACAACGCTGACACCAACCATCCACCCATAACGCTGGAACCTTAAATCTTGCTCCACAGTTGGGACATTCTGAAAGCAAGCTTAACTTGTGGCAATCGCACCCTTGAGTCACTTTAAACTGCCACTCAATTTTGTGACAAGGCGACTCGGTATAACAAGCAGCACATAACCGAATAGGCTCCATTTTCATTCCCACCCCAGCAGGTGGTAACATCTGCACTAACCTATCAACATCAACCCCCACTACAACAGCCAATGCTTTCAACTGCTGCCGAGAAGGAGGGGGATTAAACCGAAACTTTTCCCAACGTGCGATCGCACCCCCAAGTCCTGCGGCTTTACCTAACCCAGTAGGGGTTAAATCATTTGCCTGTCGAAAGCGTCCCAAAAAATGACTCAGGCTTTCTCCTTGATATGGTTGAACTCTAAACAGCCAAGGCTTAATATTTTCCACTTCCATCACTTGTACTCAGTAGCTACTTCCTTCAAAGTTTCCAAGTCAATTTTTTGCAGTCCTTTTTTTAAAGCCCGGATTGCAGTCTCTCGCAGAATCATATCCATCAAACCGATATAACCTCCAGTTGCTTCCCCTAACGTTTTTAACATCGTCTTACTTGAAAGGTTGGAAGCAACAGGCAATCTCAGTTTCTTTTGAGTTGGGAATGTTTCGCGTTCCCTAACTTCAGCCAAAATTGAGCGATTGCTCACAGCCTTACCCGCTTCTCTGACCTTACGGCTGCTAGCTTTTGCCTCATCTAGAGATAGTTCTTCTGTCTCCAAATCTTGAGCATAAGCACGAGCAATAAATACCTCTTTATCCCCTTCTATGCGATAAACCAACATCGTTGTGATGTCTCTGGGGTCATATCGCAACACAACACTTTCCCCCGCATAACCCGCTAAAAGTTCACCTCGATACATCAAGTTTTCAAATTGCAGATATCCCCCACGTTGAATTTGTCGCCGTGTTTGCTTCATTAAGCAAATATCCAAATCCCTTTCGGAAAGTAAATCGGGTGCTGCAATTAAACCAGAATCCCAGCGTTGAAATCTTGTCTGGTCGCCCATTCGAGCATCAAGTCGCTGGTTATAGTTATCAACGATGTAACGCACCAACATTTGCTCTAATTGCCGCAACGTTAAGCAAGCTTCTTTCTCCGCTTCTTCTGGTCGCTCTTGAACGTTTGAACCTGTATATCCTTGTAAAGTTGAGAATAATTCTGTATTTAGAGTTTTAAACGGACGCTCAACACTACCACCTTCAGATGGGTGATCGCGTAAGTGAGAAACAAACCCTAACTGCACTCCTATTTGCTGTAAATGGTTGGAACGAAAATCTTTACCCCCATCCGTATAAAAGTGTTGCGGTGAACCAAAAGTACCCCATTCTTCATGAAGTCCATATTCTGAACCATATTGCTTGGGCAAAATTGCATGACGTAACGCCAAAGCTACAACCTGAGAACTTGGTGGATCGTAGCCCAAGTTAATCCCCATAATGCAGCGCGAATAACTATCAATAACCGTTGTTAACCAAGGACGACTAAGAATTTTGCCATGCTGGTCTACTAATAAAACATCAACAAGGGTGTAGTCGCACTGCCAAACTTGGTTACTGTGTTCTATTTGTAAATCTTTTCCATCACGGGTTTTAACTGATAGCCGCGAACCACGCCAACCCGGACTGCGAATACTTTTAGCTTGCTCAATTTTATCTATTAACGGTTGCAAAATTCGGTAAACCGTCATGTGGGAAGGAGGCTTAACTCCCAGTTCGTCTGCTCTCGCCTTCACTCTAATAACCCAAGTTGCTAGTTAATCTTATAGGCGATCGCTTGGGGACAGTTAAGC
>JAYGHB010000064.1:0-12276 GCA_034931985.1 Halotia wernerae UHCC 0503 | reverse complement strand
TAAGGATTTTGTAGCGTCCATCTAGAGTTCTACTATCAAGCCCATACTCAAGTGTTATCTCTGTAGTTACCTCCCATGACTAAGAATGATACATAAATAATTTAAGTATAAGTTTCTTAAATATCTATTATCTCGTTTTGTAACCAAAAATTAGGATACAGCAAAAATACTGCTACCACACATTTTACATTTTGGCTACTTAGTGGTCTGTCAACCCAAAGATGACGGGTGAAGGCAGGTAGGTAAACCAGAGGAGTAGGGGAGGTATGGGAAGCAAGGGGAAGCAGAGAGAGAAAAAACTGGATTTTTTTACCATTAACCCAGCAAAGTCGTCTTGAAAGACTACTAGAGGGCGCAAAGAAGTGGGCTATCATATACCAATTTGAAAAAAGAATGTGACAGATAGACCATTGTAGAGACGCGCCATGACGTGTCTCTAGCAAAAATTTGTTGCAATCATTAGATACCAATAACTTGATTGAACCGCTACTAGTTTTCGCAGACAATTATGCAAAAATGGGTACTTCTTAATTTAAAAGACCAATCACAGTCAAAAGTAAAATTGGCATCTTGAATTTTCTGTATGTTATGTTCACAGTGGACACTTTCCCCTTTATTAAAAGCCGCAAAGTCTCAAAAATACATTAATCCGCAGGGCTAAAAATTAAGTACTGGCATTATTCCTCAGAAAATAAAAATTTCAACTCAAAAACTGATTACACTTATGTTCAGGAATGCTAGAGTTTCAAGAAATTCATTGCAGCTTTTCAGCGGGTATTCATGCTGAAGAAATTACAAAACAAACAAATTCCTCTGATTGCTGGTGCGGCGCTATTTGCCTTTTCAGCAGGAGCAATGGTGTCTGCGCCTGAAATTGGAAAATCCCTAGAACAATGGCTTGGTAAAAATCAGCCTGAGCAACTATCAGAGACAGCCAAAGCTAAATCAGCCGTCTTTCCTCTGATATCGCAATCACCAGTAGAACGGGCAGAAAAACTAGCACAGATAGTCCAAAATTCTCGCTCCCTAGATCGAGCCAGGGCACGTTATCTGTTAGCAAGCGATTACATTGAAAGAACCCAAGGCAAAAAAGCGCTGGTTCTATTGGAAGGACTTGAAAAAGACTATCCTGTCTTAGCGCCTTACATTTTGCTGAAACAGGCTCAAGCAGAGGACATGTTAGGCGAGGAGGGCAAAGCTTCAGATCTGCGGCAAAAGGTGCTAAAACAATATGCCAAAGAACCAGCTGCTGTGAAAGCAATGTATCTGATCGCCCAACCTAAGCAGCAGGAAATGGCGATCGCTCAATTTCCTTCCCATCCCTTAACCTGGGAAATTATCCGCAAGCGATTAGAAGAAAATCCCAATCAGCCGCGATTGCAGTTAATTTTGGCAAAATATGCCTACAGCCAACCAGGAACAGTCGGTGTATTAGATCAGTTAGTCAAGCAGCCAAATCTAAAACCCCAAGACTGGGAAATTATTGGTACAGCTTACTGGGTAAACAATCAATTTACCAAAGCTGCAACTGCTTACGCTAAAGCACCTCAAACACCCCGCAACCTCTACCGTGTTGGACGGGGTTTGCAAGTAGGAGGCCAAGATCGAGAACAGGCGATCGCCACTTACAATCTACTAGTGCAGAAGTTTCCCGATGCTAGCGAAACTGGAACTGCTTTGTTACGTCTAGCAGAAATGGCAAAAAACCGTAAAGATGCCATACCTTATCTTGACCAGGTAATTACCAAATTCCCCGAACAAGCTAGTAAGGCATTAGTAGCAAAAGCCCAAATTCTGCAAGGTCTTAACGATCAAAATTCAGCTCAAAAAGCTTGGGAATTACTAATTACTAAGTACAAAAATTCTAATGAAGCGGCAGAGTATCGCTGGAAAATTGCCCAAGAAAAAGCCAAAGCCAAGGATTATGAAGCAGCTTGGAAATGGGCAGGGCCAATTACTACCAATAACCCTAACAGCATTTTGGCTCCGAGAGCAGGTTTTTGGGTAGGCAAGTGGGCTACTAGCCTAGGAAAACAACAGGATGCTAAAGCGGCTTATGAGTATGTAATCAGCCAGTTTCCTTATTCTTACTACGCATGGCGATCGGCAACAACCCTAGGGTTAAATGTCGGCAACTTTAATACTGTGCGTCAAATGACACCAGAAATAGTCTCGCGTCAGCGTCCAGTACCTACCGCAGGTTCAGAAACCTTTAAAGAATTGTATCTGTTAGGACAAGATCGTGATGCTTGGTTGCAATGGGAAACAGAATTTCAAAATCAAGAGCAGCCTACGGTAGCAGAGCAATTTACCGAAGGTTTGATGCGGCTAGCTAAAGGAGAAAATATCTCAGGAATTGACATTATTTCTAAAGTCGAAGATCAAGAAACACCAGAAGGAAAAGCTGAATATGCAGCTTTGAGCAAACAAATCACCTACTGGCAAGCTCGTTATCCCTTTCCCTATCTCCAGCAGATTGAAAAGTGGTCTACCGAACGTCAACTTAATCCTTTGTTAGTGACAGCCTTGATTCGTCAAGAGTCGCGGTTTGAGCCTAAAATCAAATCTGTGGCTAATGCTACTGGCTTAATGCAGGTTTTGCCAAGTACAGCTCAATGGATAGCTCCGCAAATTAAGGCAGATAGCAAAACCCTTAACCTCGAAAATCCCAATGAAAACATCATGTTGGGTACTTGGTATTTGGATCATACTCACCAGCAATATAACAATAACTCCCTGTTAGCGATCGCTAGTTACAATGCTGGGCCGGGTAATGTTGCCAAATGGCTAAAAACTATACCTACACAAGATCCAGATGAGTTTGTGGAAGTAATCCCCTTTGAGGAAACCAGAAATTATGTGCGGCAAGTATTTGGGAACTATTGGAATTATCTGAGACTTTACAACCCGGAGATTTCTGGAATAGTAGCAAAGTACTCAACTAAACACCCAAAATTGCCACAGCAGTAACATAACTAAATCAAATGAAAATGCAAAAATAGGGAAACGTCTCTTAACAGTTACAGCAAAAAGCATCACGGATTGAGAGACATTAAAAGCGTGAATGTCAGTAACAGTAGTATTCTCACTTCCTACCCCATGCCCTATTAAGGCAATGTCGGAGTTAGTTGAGGTTTTGCTGGTTTTTGAGACCGGAAAGTTGAGCCATTCACTATTTGTGTTAAATGCTCTGACGTTAGCGACTGTAATAAACTGAGATTGAGAGGAGCTTGACTTAGATATTGGGCATAAGATGGCTGTAAATAAGAACGGTATTCGGGTTTGTTGAGAAGATGGCTTTCTAAAAAAGCCACACTCAAAGCCTTGATATAACCATAAGCTGGAGTGCGGTCTGGGCCAAGTAAAGCCGATGGCACTGGTAATACATCACTCTCAGCATCTAGCTCGTCGATAGTAGTAAAGTGGGTAGCATTTTCAATTAAGACTAAGTACTTATTAGGGTTAGGAAGCCAAGTAAAAGGGCGAACTTGTTCCGGTACTGCTGGGGCAAAAATATCTTGACTACCTGTCACCAGCATTGCAGGAACTTTAATTTGACTGATTCCCGTTTGTCCCAACACAGAACTGTCAATCGGATTAATCGCAATGACTGCCTTAATGCGATCGTCTTGTAGCGGATAGTTTATTGGTGGTAACTCATCGGCACGACACTGTAAAAATAAAGACAGATTCAAGGATCTGTTGGGATTACAGTCTTCGCGCAATTGAGGAAAGTTAATCTGTCCTCCTGCTAAAGTCAAAACAGTATAACCACCAAAAGACTGACCAATTGCTCCAACTTTTTGGAAATCTAATTTACCTCGAACAGCAGGATCAGTCTTTTCTAAACGCTGGAGAGAATCAAGTACATACTTAACATCCAAGGGTCGGTTAATAAATTCTAAGGGTTCTGGTGGCCCTGCCAAGCCCGCGAAGTATAGTTCAAAACGTTCGGCATTACTACCAGGGTGTTCCAACACGGTGACGGCAAAACCGTAAGATGCCAAATGTTCAGCTAGGTAGATAAAAGCAGTGCGGTCTGAGGCTAGACCATGAGAAATGACAATCAACGGAAAAGGCGGTGAGGGTAAGTCTTTTGTGGTTTGTGATTTAACCTCAGGTAAATAAAGATCTACGGGTAAACGGCGATCGCGTTTAATATCATTGAGAGGAAAGCTGATTTTCTGGAAACCAAAGGGCCCTGGCTGGCGCAAATCCGGCTTGAAGGAGAAATTAACGTTAGAATTGGCAGCCTGTGCGATCGTCTCTTTAATCGCCTCTCTTTGAATAAAACCTACAACCGCATCCCTAGTTTTCAGCAATTCTGATAAATCATTAACTATTTGTATTCCCTCAGAAAAATTAAGCCGCACACTAGAGGAGGGAAACTTACGCAGTACATTAATAACAGTCAAGCCTTGTGGATCGGCAGCCGCTATAATCAAAGCACTCCGCAAAGCGTAAAAGCCATTCTGACGAGAGTCATTTAAAAGCAATTCACCTAAACGTCGCACCAACTGTTCACCTATCGGGGAGTAGGTAAACTGAGATACCAAAGTAGGAGTGACATTAAATCGCTGCTGAAGTAATTCCCGCAGTTGAGCCAGCTGTTGGGGAGTAGCTCGGTTGGCGTACATTGCTAACTCATCAGTGATTTTACCTTTTTTAGCAAAGGTTTCCAAGGAATCAGCAGATAAGGAAAATTCCCCAAAAGGGGCATAGAAAAAACTAATGCGATCGGCAGCTATTCCAGGAGTAGCCGTCAGCAACGTAGATAGCAGACCTAAACTCAGGTATCTTAACAATTTTTTCATTGACAAAACCCACTGTCTACGCTTATCAAACTTGTTTAAGCAGTAAGGAAATTGGGGCAGAATTTGTACCGCTTTCCTCTTTAATTAATTTAGATGCATCAAAATAGGCTATGACAAAATTAGAGCAAGTACTTGTACTCACAGTTTTGTATATACGTAATAACCTATGCTGAAATCTAAAGATTCCCGGTTGTGTATATTACACGATAGAGAACGCTTTGCGCCCCTACTAATATCTGTATTCAACCTAAAAATTTTAGACTAGTGTTTTTTAAAATTTAAGTAGTTATTTTTACCGTTAACGCACAGATTTACTAAATATTTTTAAGATAGCCACTCATGGGACAATCCGCCAAATAAGCATGAAAAACTATCTTTTCTAGTCCTAATCTCTTGGATACACATTCCCAGAAGGCTAACTGTCTTCAATCACAGCGCAGGTAACAAATTTTTATTTCAAACAAATCAGCAGTGCGATAATAGAAATTGTAGAGCAAATTATCTGATATGTCCCTTGCTTCTTGTGCCTGTTGTGTTGCTGTTCTTAACCAACAACAGGAGCAAAATATTTTTTATCAAAACCAGTGTCAAGCTATCCCAGTCGCCAACAGCAAAAATTTGGTGAAAAATTGTACTGTGGTTGAAAATGGTCGGGTAGTTGTTAAGCCGTTACAATCACCAGATTGAATAAAAGCAGTATTTAGACATCATCCAACTGATTTGGCGATCGCATAGATGCCAAACTCCTCAGAATGCACTAGCCACGCGTTAAGCTGGATGAAAGTAGCAATTTCTTGTATTTTGTTATATCAAATCAGCTAATCCTGTTAATTTTTAATTTTCCCTGCTTGAGAAACCTGGAATGCTAGACCGTATTTTTGATTATCTTCACTTTAATTTACCCGTTGAAGCCCCTATAGTCTTGTTGATCCTGATTTTTTTAGAGGCGGTGCTATCAGCAGATAATGCGATCGCCCTCGCTGCGATCGCCCAAGGACTAGAAGACAAAGAACTTGAGCGTCGGGCTCTCAATTTTGGTTTGGTTATTGCCTATGTGCTACGAATTAGTCTAATTCTGACTGCTACTTGGGTGCAAAAATTCTGGCAATTTGAGCTATTAGGTGCGGCTTACCTACTGTGGTTGGTATTCCAACACTTTACCTCGCAAGAAACCAATGACGAGCATCATCACGGGCCGCGTTTTAACTCCTTATTGCAAGCGATCCCGGTGATTGCATGTACAGATTTAGCATTTTCTTTAGATAGTGTGACCACTGCGATCGCTGTTTCTCAAGAAAAATGGCTAGTTTTGACGGGGGCAACAATCGGGATTATTACCCTACGATTTATGGCGGGATTGTTTATCCGTTGGCTAGATGAATTTGAAAACCTTGAAGACGCAGGCTATATGACTGTGGCGTTGGTGGGCTTGCGCCTATTACTAAAAGTGGTAAACGATGATTTAGTACCGCCAGAATGGATCATGATTTCTGCGATCGGTCTGATCTTAGCTTGGGGATTTTCCAAACGTACTTTAATCGAGTTACCCCAATTAGAAACGAAAAAGAGTGAAGTAGGGACTAGGGAGTAGAAGAAAGGCAGGGGAGGCAGGGAAGGCAGGGGGAGATCAAGAAAACACCTATGCCCTATGACGGTAGTTGCTCCACTTGGAGAGAACTTGCGTGCGGGGGTTCCCCCCGTTGAGCAAAGTTGGGGGAGACCCCAGACGCTCGATAGCGAAGCGTTAGCGATGCAGGAGCGTCTGACTCGCGCTTCGCTACGCTATCGCGCAGCGTCTCCCCTTCTCCTTTTGGGAGAGGCTAACGCCTGCCGTAGGATGCCCGTTCGCGTAGCGTCTCCTAAAGGAGAAGGGCTGTAGGGAGAAGACCGCACTGCCTCCCCTATGCCCTATTTTTTAATTTACTCGTGCAACCAAGGCATTAAGTGTGGTTGCCAACTGACTAATTCTTCTTCTTTAAACCACAAACCTATTTCGTTTTTAGCAGTTTCTGGAGCATCAGAACCGTGGATGATATTGCGACCAATGTTAATACCTAAATCGCCACGAATTGTTCCTGGTTCTGCTGTTAAGGGGTTTGTCGCACCAATCATTTTTCTAGCAGCGGCAATCACACCATCACCTTCCCACACCATCGCCACTACTGGCCCAGAAGTGATAAATTCGACTAAACCAGCGAAAAATGGTCGTTGTCGATGAACAGCATAGTGTTGTTCAGCCAACTCCCGACTAGGTTTGAGAAACTTTAAACCAACTAGGGTAAAACCTTTGGTTTCAAAGCGACGGATAATTTCACCTACTAGTCCGCGCTGTACGCCATCGGGCTTAATTGCTAAGAATGTGCGCTCCATTGCTGTCTCCCAAAACTTAATTAATTTTTTATTTAGTCAGCAGCGCTGTCTCAGCATTGACTATTGACCCCTTCGGGGTTCGCCAGTCGCTCATGGGGGGAATCCCCAAGGCTGCGCTGGCTCACTACTGACTAATGACCAATCAGAGTTTATCTCAGAAATTATCTCTAGGTACATATCGATTACCAGATTAATAAGTTAAATTGTTTTTCGTGGGCGAAATACAGAGGTCAAGAATCAATGGGTGTTGAGTCAACTGCTACATCTGAAGAGGTGGTAAAAGTACCGTCCAATGGACATAATTCTGAAGTGAAACATCATAAGCAAAAAAAGCTGTTACCACCTAGCACTACTAAAGGAGATTTACCTCGCTCCTGGAAAATTGAGGACAGCGAAGCTTTATACCGCATTGAAGGTTGGGGACAACCTTATTTTTCGATTAATGCTGCTGGTCATGTGACTGTTTCCCCCAAAGGTGAACGCGGGGGTTCTCTAGACTTGTTTGAACTGGTCAACGCTTTGAAGCAGCGGAATTTGGGGCTTCCCATCTTGATTCGCTTTTCCGATATTTTGGAAGACCGGATTGAGCGATTGAACTCTTGTTTCGCCAAAGCGATCGCCCGTTACAACTACCCTGGCGTTTATCGGGGGGTGTTTCCTGTCAAGTGCAATCAGCAACGGCATTTAATTGAAGATTTGGTGCGTTTTGGTAAACCCCATCAATTTGGTTTAGAAGCGGGTTCCAAGCCGGAATTAATGATTGCTCTGGCTATCCTAGATACACCGGGAGCATTATTAACGTGCAATGGCTATAAAGATCGAGAATATATTGAAACGGCGATGCTAGCCCAAAGACTAGGGCAAACGCCAATTATCGTCTTAGAACAGATTGAAGAGGTGGATCTGGTAATTGATGCGAATCGCCAGTTGGGGATTAAGCCTATTTTGGGAGTCCGAGCTAAATTAAGCACCCAAGGCATGGGACGCTGGGGAACTTCCAGTGGCGATCGCGCTAAATTTGGTCTAACAATGCCGGAAATTATCCAGGCGGTTGACAAGTTGCGAGCAGCTGACTTGCTGGATTCGTTGCAGTTGTTGCACTTTCATATTGGTTCGCAAATCTCCGCCATTAACATCATTAAAGATGCCATCCAAGAAGCCAGCCGCATTTATGTGGAATTAGCCATGCTGGGGGCAGATATGAAATATCTCGATGTTGGCGGCGGCTTGGGTGTAGATTACGATGGCTCCCAAACCAACTTCTACGCCTCGAAAAACTACAATATGCAGAACTATGCTAACGATATTGTGGCAGAGTTAAAAGATACTTGTACAGAGAGGCAAATTCCTGTACCGACGCTAATTAGTGAAAGTGGACGAGCGATCGCCTCCCATCAATCGGTGCTAATTTTTGACATTCTCAGCACCAGTGATGTCCCCCTCGATCCACCAGAACCTCCTCAAGAGGGAGAATCCCCAATTATTAATTATCTTTGGGAAACATACCAATCCATCAACCAAGAAAATTACCAAGAGTTTTACCACGACGCTGCTCAATTCAAAGAAGAAGCTATTAGCCGCTTCAACTTGGGCATTTTACGCCTCAGAGAACGAGCTAAAGCAGAACGGCTCTACTGGGCTTGTTGTCAAAAAATTCTTAACATCACTAGGCAGCAGGAATACGTACCCGACGAATTGGAAGACCTAGAAAAAATTATGGCTTCCATTTACTACATCAATCTTTCGGTGTTTCAATCAGCACCAGATTGTTGGGCGATCGATCAGCTATTTCCCATTATGCCCATACACCGCCTAGATGAAGAACCGACGCGGCGAGGCATCTTAGCGGATCTCACCTGCGATAGTGATGGTAAAATCGACCGCTTTATTGATTTACGGGATGTCAAGTCAGTTTTAGAAATGCATCCCTTCAAATCTGGGGAACCCTACTATCTAGGTATGTTCCTCAATGGAGCTTACCAAGAAATTATGGGCAACTTGCATAACTTATTTGGTGATACCAATGCAGTTCATATCCAGTTGACCCCTAAAGGCTACCAGATTCAACATGTCGTCAAAGGCGACACTATGAGCGAAGTAGTGAGCTACGTACAGTATGACTCTGAAGATATGGTAGAAAACATCCGCCAGCGTTGTGAAAAAGCTTTAGAAGAAAAACACATCACTCTAGCAGAGTCTCAACGACTGCTACAAACTTATGAGCAGAGTCTCAGAAGATATACGTACTTAAATAGCTAGGATTGGGCATTGGGCATTGGGGAGGCAGTGCGGTCTTCTCCCTACAGCCCTTCTCCTTTAGGAGACGCTACGCGTAGCTTGCTTAAGCGCAGGGGTACGGGCATCCTACGGCAGGCGTTAGCCTCTCCCAAAGGGAGAAGGGGAGACGAGCGTCTGACTCGCTAACGCTTCGCTCCCGAACTTTGCTCAACGGGGGGAACCCCCGCATGCAAGTTCTCTCCAAGTGGAGCAACTGCCGTCATTGGGCATTTTTCCCATTCCCTATGCCCTATTCCCTAAATGGCGTTTGTTGTCCCTAGTAACTCCTCAATTGCTTGTCGCTCAAGAGGTGTATGGTCTGGTGGTGTCTGGCGAGCATCGGTAATCAGCCAGTCTAAAGCAGCAGCTTGGACATCTATTGCTGAACCAGTTTTATCTACGCAATAGCGTCCAAATACCAGCTTGTCAACTAGCCGTATTCCCGGACCTAATCGCGACCATTCAAAAATGACGCTTTTCTCTACAGTCGCTCCACTACATATCCAGCAATTCGGGCCAATCATCGCCGGTCCGACGATTTTGGCTCCGTCTTCTATCCTGGTCATGCCACCAATGTAAACTGGGCCTGTAATATCTACTTTGTCCCAATTCACGGCCACATTTAAGCCAGTGTAGATACCAGGGGCAACTTCATGACCTGGAATTTGCACATTTTTGATTTCGCCTTCCAGCACACCATGAATTGCCCGCCAGTAGTCTGGTACTTTACCGATATCCACCCATTCAAAATCCATTGCAATAGCGTGGAAGGGGGCATCAATTTCCACAAGTTTGGGAAATAGCTGACTACCAATGTCATATTCCACTCCAGAAGGTATGTATTGAAACACCTCTGGCTCAAAAATGTAAATACCTGTGTTGATGTTGGTGCTTAGCGCTTCTTCTGTTGAGGGTTTTTCTTGGAAAGCTTTGATGCGACCATCTTCATCGGTGACAACTACACCGTAACTAGAAACTTCTTCTTTTGGAACAGATTTTGTAATGATGGTAGCAATTGAGCCTTTGGACTTGTGCCACTTCACGGCTGCTGTCAAATCCAGATCAATCAAAGCATCACCGCACAACACCACAAAGGTATCGTCAAAGAAGGGTGAGAAGTCTTGGATACGCTTCATCCCACCAGCAGAGCCAATTGCTTCCCCTACAAGTTTACCGTCGTCATCAATTTTTCCTTCAAAAGAATAGGCAATTTGTACACCAAACCGCTGACCATCACGGAAATAATTTTCTATCTCCTCAGCCAAATGACTAACGTTGACCATAATTTGGTCAAATCCATGTTGGCGTAAAAGTTCTAGGAGAAATTCCATCACTGGCTTTTGCAGGATGGGAATCATTGGTTTGGGAATTGTATAGGTAATCGGACGAACGCGAGTACCCTTACCAGCTGCGAGAATCATCGCTTTCATAAAATTTTATTCCTCAACCACAAGCCAGTTTACTTTCTTTGAGTGATACTTAATCATCAGTTTTTATTTCTGCTCTAAGTAACCCTTAACAACAGGGATAACAGGAATTTGCTAGTTGTTGCAACCAATAGTATGGGCAGATGATCAGCGATTAGTCATATTTTCAATTTACTTGGATTTAGGATTTTACTAAAGCGATCGCCTGTAAGATATCCATAGTAATAGTTTAGACTAGCTCAGTTCTGGGATTGCTCTAAAGGTTTGTTGGTACTAGCTGAATCTGTAAGTAAACGAATTTTAATCTCTTGGTAAAATTCTTCTTGAAATAGCTCTACCTTCGATTGAGCCGAAAGTAGTAGTAGCGCCCAAAATACACTAACTAGGTGGCTGTGTTCTGAGGCGTGGGCAGACCCATTGTGCTGTGGTTGCTTTGTCTGAGTCCACAATTGTACAAGTTGCTCTAAATTTAAACAATTTTGTTTTAGAAGTAGTTCTCTTGCCGAAATATGCAGCACTTGCTCTAATTCTCTAGCTACTTCCGTGAGATTTTCTTGGTGAGCTAATTCTAATGCCTCCCGCATACTTTGGGCACTAGGCTGACGCTTGGGGCGAACAGGCTTGCTGGTCTTCTGGACAAGTTTCAGCTGGTTCGCCATAATCTGCAATTGTTTAACTAACTCTTGCAGGGTGACGCGGCGTTTAGGTGGTGGCATTGCTGCCGGGCGGCGACGCAAGTGTCTCTCTAATTGTAAACGCTGGGCTTGATATAATGCCCCGTCTTCAGTTTCTAGCAGTGCATCATCTGCTACATCCTCTAAACTTTCTACCGTTGATAATTGCATCAAGGTGTTAGCTTTGAATAGCACTAGCATGGATGCTGATAAAAAAGCCTGTCCAGATTGAGACAAATCGGCTTCATAGCCTCTAGTTGTTGCCTCTGGTGCCATTAATTCTAAATAACGGTCAATCACTTCAATTACTTGGACATCCCAAGGATCTATTTCCCCTCGCTCTGCTTGGTCAATGAGAAGTGTTATTGTTTCTAATAGCTCGGAAGCATCCATCCTGATTTGCGATTTTGCAAGTTTCCAGTTTAAGTCTGTTGCCTTGTTTTGGATAATTGGTATTAAACGACCAAATGGCGTAGTTATCAATCCAAAATGCTAGCATAATATCATATTTTTATACTACATCTTGAGTATAAATCCTTAATTAGCAAACCAAAAAGTTTTTCCCGAAGCGCGATCGCCAAAGACTTTCTAGCCTGGGATATTTTTTAACCTTTTTCGCGGAATTCCCCATCCGTCTACACGGTGGGGATGAATAGCGTACAATTGCGAGGTACACCCTTTATGGGTGTCCGAGAAATTGACAATTCCTTGATT
>JAYGHB010000063.1:2828-12684 GCA_034931985.1 Halotia wernerae UHCC 0503 | reverse complement strand
GAAGCTCATCCAAGTAAGAGCCATCATTGGGCATGGCATTGGTATAAAAGCCGATGGGTTTACTCATTGCTGCTAATATCTGATTGTGTATATGATGCTTAAATCCCAACGGGGCGATCGCAGTGATTCGCACTCGGTGCGTTCGCTCTGCTTTCATTTGCACTGTCAACTGACCAGTTCAATTCATTAAGTGCCTGGGTGGCATCCCCAAGAGTGACATCGGGGTGATAGTCAAGCGCTTTGTACTCTGGATGTTGGCAAATTTCGCTCAATAATTCCTGGCATTGGCTAATTAGTTCGGGCAGTGATTGTTGATTCATTGCTGTTCGCCTTTCAAAGACTTCACTAATACATCGCCATAATTGACCAGCAGAATGGTGAACAGTTGTGAGAATGTTGATATCCCTGTTTCACCAATAATTTGTTCGGCTTTGGGAATATATTTCTCATCCAAAACCACACGTTTCTGTTTCACAATTTCAAACCTCTTATCAGTTGCTGTCCTTTCGGTTTACTGTCTGGTGTTTTTGTTTTTTGTGCTTGTGGAATTAAATCGGGTTCATTCACCACAACTTCTTGCTTTTGTGGCAACTCTTTCATTTGATTGCCTAACAAATACTCACTAATCAACAAGTTGGTGACACAAACAATATTTATCCCTCTTGATTCTCCGTATTGTGACAACCACTCATAATGGCGCTGATCTAATCTCACTCTTGTTTCTTCTGTCTCAAAAAAAGACAAATTAACAATTTTCAAGTCCCATTCATGTCTGATTGCATCCAATAGCAGATTGACGGTATCGCTCAACTTGGAATAATTGAGTGAAAGTCTAACTCCTTCAACTTTGCTGGCCACTTGAGCCGCTAGCCTGATTTGCATCTCACATTGCCAACAGTGCTTTGATGTTTGATAACTGTGGATTTTCAGGGATATAAAACCCTGGCTTACTGCTCAACTTCTGTCTGACTAAGTTGGCATTTCCACCAATCAGCATGATGTTGGTGACATCGGACAAGTAGTCATTAGCAGCAGTAGTAATTGAATCCATCAAGTTGTTGAACCAGTTTTCTAGTAGTGTCGGGAATACTGGGCTAAAGTTATACTTGCGTCCATAAGTGAGTGTGCCATCAGCGATCGCGTCCATGATTTTAGGAACTTTGAAGGCAACACTTTCGCGCTTGGCGTAACCTTGCATCAAATCACTGTTGATGATGTCGTTAGCCAAAGAAACACCGCCAACTTTGGGGATAGAGCGACGAGTTAAGACGTTACCATCAGGCGACATCACCACATAGTTAGTTGTACCGCCACCGATATCAATGCAAAGTGTGTCTCCTTCGTTATCAAGTTTTCCAGTTTTGTAACTGTAGTTAACTGCTAAATCTGTCTCTGGGTAAAACTCCACAGATTTAATCTTGTGGCGGTAAGACCTGCCATTAACCACGACCTGATGAACATCACAGACGAGGGTTTTTCTGATACAGTCTTCGTCCCATTGAGAACGTTCTGGAACTAGAAAGCGCACAGTCCCTTCAAAGTCTTGGCGCAATCCTGCCAGGGTAAAGGGTTTGACAAACTCTGGTAACTGCTTACCTCTTTCTGCTGCTGTCTGTGGATTTTTCTGCTTGGTGGCCCTCTCTCCCAACACTAGAACTTTGTCATCGAGCTTTACTGAGGGTGAATCCTCGGTGTCGAGGTCTCTAGCGCTGGTGTAGGTGACATCCAGGAATACAGACCGCATCACACGAGGCTTTTCACCTTTGAGGGCAGTGATGGAGGAGTAGTTACCAATGTCTGCACAGTAAATGTTGATCACTTCAAATTCTCCTTTAAAGCTAGTAGCAACCGCACTGCATATATAGATGCGGCTGTTGCTAACCTTTGAGGGTAGTTAAGTCGGTTGTGCTTTTATCTCCTAATTCTTTACACCTGGATTTGCTAGAGCATCACTCACGCTTGCAGAAGCAAGTTGTTCAAAAATAATTAATTTCTCGTTGTCATGTTTGGGGTTGAACATATCCGCTTTTCGGATGTTGATGCTATACTACAACCTAACTAGTCAGCACGTCAACTAGTTTTACTACAAACTAGTTTGCAGTAAAACAACTAAAAACGTAAACACGCTCGTATCATTTAGGAAGTAATGAATGATAGATGATGTTGTGGCACGAAGAAACGACCCAAGCTATGCACAGCTGAGTGGATACATCAGCAAGGAGGTGATCAAGGAATTCAAGATGGCTTGTACTGACTTAGAAATTGCCCAAGTTGACGCGATGGAAGAGGCTGTCAAGTTATGGCTAGAAAAATACAAAGCTAGTAAAACTAAGAAGTCAAAATCATCAGAATAGAGTGATCACACCCTATGACCAAAACACCAACCGGAACTTAGAGATAATCACAAACTCTTACGTTCTCTCTTCAAAAGTACAGCTTTTATTAAGTGATGTTACGGTAAACCAGTCTAAAAGTTGGATCTAAAAACCGTACTTTAGGGGATGAAAATTCGTATTAGAGTTTGATGTCAAGCGTTCGATTGTTCTGTAAGATCAGGCAAGTACTGAAATGAAGCGTACAACGGAGGTAAATATACAAAAGTATCAAAAGATAGATGGACAAAAGCGCCACTAGCTAGTAAGTAGTGACGCTTCATCCGAGATTAAAACTCATATTCCAATTACTGGAGCCGGAGAGGGGATCTCAAACAAACCAAAGCAGTGGCGGAAAAGTTGGCGCTTAGAAACCACTGACTGGCGAAATGAGGTTTAGTTCGTGCTGCCTGCATTTTATTATATCTGTAGCTGTGGCAATTTCAATATGCTTCTGCTGGCGGATTTTGGCAAAAAAAGTCATCAAATTGTTATTTTAAGAGCCAAAATTTTGCTAAATCAAGCAAAATAGCGAATTCTGGAGATATAAGGTGTAGCAGCGCGATATCCCCCCTCCAATACTTAAACATCAAGTATTAGGGGAAAAATCTGTGATTACTACCAACTACACACTTCAACCAATTGAACTTCAAGGGCAGTACGAGATAGCATCTCGCCCGACCACGGACAAACCAACAGAAGTTACCAAAACTAATCCTTGCCCCCACTGCGGAAAACCAGACTGGTGCTACTCAATAGGTGATTTGACAGTCTGCAACAGGGACGCTGAACCAGCTTCTGGATGGGAGCAAACATCAAAGACAGATCGCAACGGCAAGCTATACTACGCACCAGTAAAACCTCAAAAATTGCCACGTCCTCAAGGCAAGAAAGAGTATGTTTACTACGACCGCAATGGACAACCATTGGTCAAGGTGACTCGCATTGATGACGGCAACGGCAAAAAGCGAATATTCCAGTCACATTGGAACGGTATCAACTGGGTTAAAGGATTAACTGATGAGGTAAAATCCAGGATTCCCATTTATCGTTATGCCCAAGTCACTGAAGCGATCGCCCTTGGTAAAACCATATTCATAGTTGAGGGTGAAGGCATAGCCGATATTCTCTGGGAGATGGGCATACCTGCCACTACCACAATCGGCGGCGCTCTCAAGTATCGCGCCTACGGCAATTACCAAGGAGATTTAGAAGGTGCTAATCTAGTTCTTTGTCCCGACCGTGACGAACCTGGGTTAAAGCACATGGAAGATATTAATAAAGATTTCCCAGATGCTAAGTGGCTATATGCTCCGCCCAATGATTTTTACTGGACACACCTACCTAAAAATGGGGGACTGGATATTAAAGACTGGGTACAAGATGGGGCAACACCTGACGACATCCTCCAGGCAATTGAGGATAGACGCATCGTTGTTGATGCGCTCAATAAGTCTCTAGAAGCAGATGCCGAACGTTCTCGCCCAACTCTAAGCAAGTATGAGCAAAAATTTAATCAGATTCGTGCCGTCTGGGGTGAACGTCTGCGCTGGAACACCCTTAAAAAGCAAGTAGAACTCGATGGAGTACGACTACCACTTGACCGCATCGACTTGAAGATTGCTAGACAAATTCATATTGATATTAGCAAGGAACAAGGTAAGGGCATTGTTCTCGACCTAGCTCAACAAAATCCCTACAGCCCAGTGGTTGAGTATCTCGAACGGGTGTCCCATAAGCATCAAAATGTGGATGTCAGCATACTCTCTTCAATGGCTCTTCGTTACTTTGGCACTCCGGACCCATTACACGCCGCGCTGATGAAACGGACTCTGATTGCAGCTGTGGCACGGGCATTTGAACCGGGATGTAAACACGATGAAATTACC
Organism: Halotia wernerae UHCC 0503; assembly: GCA_034931985.1. Classification (GTDB taxonomy): domain Bacteria; phylum Cyanobacteriota; class Cyanobacteriia; order Cyanobacteriales; family Nostocaceae; genus Halotia; species Halotia wernerae. Next base: position 8,423 of record JAYGHB010000063.1, on the reverse strand, counting down.
ATCTTGCAAGGTAAGCAAAAAGCACTCAAGTCAACATTCTGGGAAGTGCTAGCAGGTGAGGAGTTTTTCACAGATGACCTCAACGGCACAGAGAAAGATGAAATCCTCAAAATTAGCCAGTACTGGTTGCTGGAGTATGCCGAGTTTGAAAATGCCTATAAGAAAAAAGACGTTTCACAACTCAAAGCATTCCTTTCCCGGCGTAAAGATTCAATGCGTCGTCCCTACGGTACAGACATTGAGGATTTCCCACGCCCATCAATTATGGTCGGCTCCACCAATCAAAGTGAATTTCTCTATGACAACACTGGAGAGCGTCGTTATTGGGTAATCAAAGTCCTACTTGACAAAATAAATATTAAACTGCTCAAGAAAGAGCGAGATTTACTATGGGCGGCAGCGGTGGCTGCATACCGTAATGGTGAGCAATGGCATCTGACTGAGACTGAAGACGCTTGGCTTGATGCTGCCAACAAACAATTCCAAAGCACTGACCCTTGGGAAGCAACCATCATGGCTTGGGCAAATCAACGCTCAGAGGTGTCCATCTCAGAAATCCTCACTGAGGTTTTAAAACTTGACCTAGCCAAACAAGGCAGACCAGAAGAGTATCGTGTCAGCGCCATCCTTCGCGCGAATAATTGGGTAAAGGGCGAACGCAAGCGCGTTAACGGGAAACGTGTTTATCTGTGGATTAAACCGCTTGATGGGACACTAGAATGGGACAGCGCTCAAACCCAGATACAGCCTATTATTGAGTCAATTCACCACAGCGAAACACATCTAGGGGATGGGACAGGAATAGGACAGGTTCAAAGTGAGATACAGCAAGAGTTACAGCCAATTGTCCCATCCTGTCCTATTCTTTTAGAGAAAACTTTTTCAAATTTAGATAGCACTGGTGAAACAACACAACACCCATCAAATTTAGAAAGTTTGATTAAGTATGGGACAGAATGGGACAGACCAGAACTAGCAAACCCTGAAACTGATGCCCCAAAAGAGTTAGAACCCTGTCCTATCCCTGTGTCCCAACCAGTTGTGCTTGAGTCCAATGATGAAGAATCATTGAAAGGAGATCAAAATCTCGATGATGCTGAACAACAACTTCTCCTCGGTGATGCGGTTAAGTTTGTTGGCGACCAGTATAAAGAGCAAAATATCTGCACTGGTTTGGTTCTAGAGAAGTTTTTCAGTGATTACAAAGTTGAATGGACACGAGAAAACGGAACTGTTTTTACCTCGCGTCACTCAACGGGTGAACTGCAATTGCTCTGTCGTGCGTGTGTTAACTCTCTGGGTCAGACAGATGATAATTCTTTGCAATAGCTTGTAATTTCTGGGTTAGGCGACGAGAGATTAAGGTTTTCGGGGTTTAGGCGAACAAAGTAATCTTAGTGAGCGTAAGATATTCCCTATGAAGATCAATCGCTTCGGCAAGGCCGAAATCCTAAACCCTCAAGAGATAACCTTACTCTTTAGCGAGGGACTTGTTAAGCCCCGCGATCGCGCTTTGTTTGGCGTGTGCCTCTACGCGGCTGCCCGAATCAATGAGAGCTGCACTTTGCAGCGCGGCGATATCATTGGCACAAGGGGCATTAGACCCAAGTTGATTATCAGAGCCTACAACACCAAGGGAGGGCAGGATACCAGAGAAATTCAAGTACATCCCAAGCTCAAGGAATTTTTAGAAGAATATAGCATTGAGTTAAAAGGAAGAAATCCTCATTTGTTCCCCGGTCGTCACGGGCTGGGGCATATCCATAAGGCCAGTGCTGACCGAATATTACGTGAGGCACTGCGACGGGTGGATTTGGACGAGCGCGGGATGTCTTCTCACAGCTTTCGGCGGACGGCGTTAACGTGGATGAGTGATTCAGGAGTACCCCTGCGCCACATTCAATCTATTAGTGGTCATCGCAGTCTGGCTGCCCTGGAGCGATATTTGGGTGTGACTGAGCAGCAAAAAGAAAATGCCATCTCCACTTTAGTTTTTTAAGTCAGTAAGGAATTATGAACGCTTACAAAAAATACATCACCATTACAGATCCAAAGCAAGTAATATTATCTGATTTACCTTTTCAAGCAGGACAGCGAGTAGAAATAATTATCTTAGCTGAGGAGAACCCCAGAGCATCTATTAGTAAAAAGCTGAGAGATTTATTTGATAAAACACAGTCACTACCAGGTGTACAAGATATTAGCGAAGCAGAAATAGCAGCAGAGATTGAAGCTTACCGACGCGGAGCATGAAAGTTGTTATTGACACGAATGTTTTAGTTTCTGCTGTTCTTAAGGGTAGAGTACCAAGAGCAGTTATTCAGTTTATTTTTGATAATCCTGACTGGGAATGGATTGTTTCATCTGAAATTGTAGCTGAATATAAGGAGGTATTAAGTCGCCCGAAGTTTAAACTGACAGATGAAGTGAAAGCGTCATGGTTTGAAATTATTGATACATTTTTGACGCTAATTGATGTCAATGTGTCAATTGATTTTCCAAGAGACAGAAAAGATGCAAAGTTTTTAGCTTGTGCTGTAGCAGGCGAAGCTGATTTTTTGATTACGGGGGATTCGGATTTTAATCAGGCGCAAACTTTGCTAAATACAACGATTATTTCTGTGTCTTTATTTAACAAGTTAGTTTGCGATTGAATGTGACTCGCCCTGAAGTCGGTTAATGGTAGTTAAGCGACATCGCTACAAAGGCTTAACACACAAAGACTTAAGGCATTTAGCGACTCGCCATGACTTCTTTCTTAAGTACAGTTCTACGCTTATTTAGATTTTCTGGCTTTTCCTACTGACCATGCTACTTCTCCCCCCTTCCTTTGTCCTGCCCTGGTAAACACAAAACCAGCATCTTCAAACTTTGTACCGTACCCGCGAACAGTAGAGGGAGCCAATTTGAGCAAAGTTGCCAGTTCACGAGTGCTGAGTAGCCAACCATTTTTGTAAGCTTCTTCCAATGCCCGCAAATGGGCAACTGGGTCAGGAGCCAATGCTGGAAGCTGGCGGACGATGGCAGGAATTAACCGTGTTATCAACCCTTCAATCAGTTGCGGGAGCTGACCGACCTGACTGGCGGTCAGTCCGGTCACTGTTAACTGACCGTCAGACTGACTGGCAGAATCAAAATGCTCAGACTGACCACCGGACTGACTGGCGTATTGGTCGGCAAAGTCCGCCATGCTACCACCCGCTTTCATGTGGGCATCTAGCAGGTCAAGCAACTCTAACTGCTCTCCACTGACATAAGACTTATTGCCAATTTTGGTTGGCTTGATGCCTAACCGATTAATGCGATCGTAAAGGACAGATTTAACAATCCCGTACTTATCAGGAAGTTGGGCAACTGGCACTCGGTCGAGTTTGGTCATAGTCGGCGGTCTGACTGGCAGACTGTTTGTGTAATAGCATACACGTTGGGACTCTTAATTAGCAACTGCATCGATCAGCATCAGCAGATGTGGCAATCAGATGTATAGATTAAAATCAATGGTAAAAACTATTGTTGAGAAGTTTACTTATAGTTTTGAGTAGAAGTAAGAAAAAAAAGTAAGAAAGTTTTTGATTAACTTACTAAGATGCTTTATTGGTAAGGGTTTTGAGAGCCTCGGCTTCGCAACTCTCTTGCTCGGTCGGGGTTTGCGAACTCACTTAAACAAATGCTGCTTAACACTCACACACTTTGATAAATAATCGGACGAGTCAAGTCGCTTCGCTCTAATTCAAAATTATTAATTCAATCAAATTGATTAGACGATAATAAAATCACAAATAGTTAGGGTAGTAGTCTTAATTCCCGTTAGCGTTGCCAATATTTCAGGGGTAGAAGTCACTAGAATATTGTTACCACGAAAACTCAGTTGACCGAAAGTTAAGCCACCAGACAATCCAATCAAGTCAGTACCCTTGCGGAAGTCGGTAATAGTATCAGCACCTTCTTTTGAAGCAAAGATAAATTTATCTTTACCATTGCCACCTGTAAGGATGTCGTTACCCTTCCCACCAAAGATGGTATCGTTGCCATTGCCACCTGTAAGCATGTCCTTACCTTTACCACCATAGATAATATCTTTGCCATTGCCACCGGAGATAGTATCGTTGCCCTTACCGCCACAGATAGTGTCGTTGCCATTGCCACCACAGATCTTGTCATCCCCTGGAGTACCAGAGATAGTATCTTTGCCGTTGGTGCCAGTGATGTTAGCACCAACAGCGATCACAACGCTAGCAGTACTAGTTAAGCTACCATCGCTGATGGTGTAGTTAAACTTGGCATTGCCACTAAACTCATTAGTTGGGGTAAACACAATGAAATCATCTGCCGAGTTGTCCTGAGTGCCGTTATCATTCAGCACAGCAAGACCCTTGGTTGCACCACTAACGCCAGTAATACTGAGGTTACTACTATCGATGTCAGTATCATTAGCTAGTAGAGTACTAGCTTGAATACTCACCGCAGTATTGAAACTAGTAGTAAAACGATCATTGACTGCCACAGGTGCATCGTTGACTGGCTTGACGTTGAGGTTAAAAGTACTGGTAATGCTACCACCATTGCGATCGCTAACAGTGAAGTTGAAGCTATCAGTGCCGTTGAAGTTGGCATTTGGGGTGTAGGTGAAGAAGTCGTCGCTGGGGTTGTCTGATGTGCCGTTGTCGTTAAAGGTCAGTTTACCGTTAGTGGGGTTAGTGAAGTCATCGATGGTTAAGGTATCACCATCAATATCTGTATATCTACGCAAAATATTACTGGCAAGGATGTTAACGGCGGTATCTTCGTTAGTGGTAGCCGCAGTCGCAAAGCCAAAAACCACGTAGCTCTTCCCTGCCAAAGACTGACTGCTGGAAAAACCATATCCTACCCTGGAAATTGCCCCGATAATCAGGTCATCGAAGCCGTCACCGTTGATATCCCCCGCACTGCTGACGGAGCGACCTGAGTAGTCACCTGCATCAATGCCGTGAATCACAAAGCCATTGCTACCGTTCAGGGTTGAGAGGTTGAGACTGGCTCCAAAACCACTGCTACTGCCAAAGACCACGTAGCTCTCCCCTGCATTATCCTGACCGTTGGGGTCGCCAACTGCTGCCCCGATAATCAGGTCGTCAAAACCGTCACCGTTGATGTCTCCCGCACTACTAACAGAGCCGCCTGAGAAGTCAAATGTATCAATGCCGTTAATCACGAAGCCGTTGCTGCCATCAAGAGATGAAAGGTCAAAGCTGGCACCAAAATCACTACTGCGACCAAAGACCACGTAGCTTGACCCGGTACCAAACTGTCCGTTGGAGTCAGTTCCTGGTGCTCCAATAATTAGGTCATCGATGCCGTCACCATTAATGTCACCTGCACCGCTGACGGAGAAGCCTGATGTGCCAACCCTATTAATGCCTTTAATCACAAAACCATTGCTACCGTTCAGGGTTGAGAGGTTGAGGCTGGCTCCAAAGGTACCACTGCTGCCAAAGACCACGTAGCTCTCCCCCCAATTATTCTCTCCGTTGCGTTGGGCAAAGGGTGCGCCGATAATCAGGTCATCGATGCCGTCACCATTAATGTCACCTGCACCGCTGACGGAGAAGCCTG
>JAYGHB010000063.1:0-2728 GCA_034931985.1 Halotia wernerae UHCC 0503 | reverse complement strand
AACCCCCACCAGTACCGTTGATCACAAAGCCGTTGCTGCCATCCAGAGATGAAAGGTCAAAACTGGCACCAAAGTCACTACTGCGACCAAAGACCACGTAGCTTGACCCTGCACTATCCTGACCGTTGGGGTCGGCAAATTGTGCCCCAATAATCAGGTCGTCGATGCCGTCATCATTAATGTCACCCGCACCACTAACCGAGTAGCCTGATATGTCACCTGCATCAATGCCGTTAATCACAAAGCCATTGCTGCCATCGAGAGATGAAAGGTTGAGGCTGGCACCAAAATCACTGCTGCTGCCAAAGACTACGTAGCTCTCCCCATGACTCCTCTGTTCATTGCGTCTGGCAAAGGGTGCACCGATAATTAGGTCGTCGATACCGTCACTATTAATGTCACCTGCACCGCTGACGGAAGTGCCTGATAAGCCCGCAATACCGTTAATCACAAAGCCGTTGCTGCCATCAAGAGATGAAAGGTCAAGGCTGGTAACAAAATCACTGCTGCTACCAAAGACTACGTAGCTCTCCCCTGCCATAACCTGACCGTTGGGGGAGGCAAGGGGTGCTCCGATAATTAGGTCATCGAAGCCGTCACCGTTGATGTCCCCTGCACTGCTGACGGAAGTGCCTGAGTAGTCACCCGCATTAATGCCGTTAATTACAAAGCCGTTGCTGCCATTGAGGTCAGATAAATTCAAAACTGCATTAGCCATTGTTTTTGATTCTCTTTGTGTTGTTAATCGGGTCAAAAGACGTGAAATTTCATGCCTCTACTCATCCCACCGTCACTATTCGCCGAATTTCGTCACTCTTAAAGCCGATCGCCATTGGACGACGCACCCCAGGCAATACCACCACGTCGTATAATTCCAGTACCGCCCCTTCTATTCGCAAAGAATGCACAATATCCCCACTCCGCAGGTCAATCACCAGTAGTCCACAGCGAGGTTCAGCATTTTTTTGTTGCAATCTTTCGTCTAGCGGCAAACCACTAAAAGTCTTGTTGTGCCTTGGCTGAGAAATACCCACTACAGCAAAGTCTCCGTGAAATGCTAATCCGCGCATGTATCCCGGACAAAAAGCCACTGGTTCAAACCTGCCTCGTTCCAAGTCTAGGTAGCCAAAATCTCCTGTGCCAGAGTTGAGTAACCACAGTTTGTCTCTATACCACCGAGGTGAATGGGGCATGGAAAGCCCCCTAATTACTATCTCGTTACTCTCGATATCAATGACGCAACCACCATCAGTTCGCCTGTCTCGCCATCCTTCTGCTACATCTGACTGACTCACAGCAGTCACATACCTAGGTTGACCATCTCTTATTGCTAATCCGTTGAGATGACACCTATCTTCTGCTGCCAATTTACTAATAAATGGCGGTTGCCACATAGGAATAAAACTATGGGTTTGACTGATTTTGGCTAAACAGCTAAATAAGGTATTGACAAATATTAAATTCAGTGAATTGTTATTTGCCTGAGAATTGCTCAGGGCGATATCGTGGATGTCTAAGTCTCCGGTCACATAACTTACCTGGGGCAAATAGACAGCATCGTAGTTGTCGTGAATTTGTCCTGGTTGTAGGGTGTTTTCAAAGCGCCACAGTTGATATAAAGAACTCATATATAAGCTGCTACCTTGAGCATACAAACCCATGCAGCGCTCAAAGGTACGCTCGAATACAGATAGTTTGCCGTTTGGTTGCAAGCCGATGAAAAATAATTTACCTGCTTGATAGGTGGTAAAGGCTAGACTCAGATTTTGCTCGAACAGCCAGGGGGTGAACTGGCGGGAAGCATTGATTTCTAAAGAAGGAACCGCAGTCTTGCCCGATGCAGATACTGAGTGTTGATCGCTAGGGGTACGGGAAGAGTCCACTGAGGTCACTATTTAATTAATTGTCTCAGTATTTACCCTACAACATATTTGCTGGTCACAATGTAGAACGTTTGTGAAGTTTTCAACTCACACATCTGACCCAGATACTCACTCAGTAGTGATATTATTTAAAATACCTTGTTTTTGCCCATGATCAGCAAGGCTCGAAATGTATCCCCATTCTTCTAAAGCTTGTATAACCTTGTTAATGCTTGACTCAATACTTTCGTGTTGAGTATCACAAATAATTTCTGGATTTAAAGGTTCTTCATAAGGGCTATCAATTCCTGTAAAGTCTTTGATTGTTCCGGCTTTTGCTAATGCATATAGCCCTTTGACATCCCGCTGAGAGCAAGTTTCTAATGATGCCTTGACATAAACCTCTACAAAACTCTGTGACATCTGTCGAACTTCTTCTCGAATTTCTCTGTAAGGACTAATTGCTGCGACAATTGCAATCACCTGATTCCGGCTCAGTAGATTGGCGACAAATCCAATTCGCCGGACATTTGTATCTCGGTCTTGTTTGCTAAATCCTAATTCTTGACAAAGGTGAGTGCGAACCACATCCCCATCTAAAATTTCTACGCGATAACCTCTTGCCTTCAACACCAATGCCACACCTTTTGAGATTGTGGTCTTACCTGCCCCAGATAATCCTGTAAACCACAAGGTAAATCCGGAATAGTTCATGATGCTCGCCAAAGTTAACTCTTGATTTGTATAAACCTTAACGCAACTTTTTGTGCGATTACGACTTAAACGGTGTTTAAGTCGTAATCCCCGACCGCGCAAGGAAGTTTCGCAGCACTGGCTGCCGCAAACCTTTACCAAAAACGATTGAC
>JAYGHB010000062.1:0-13081 GCA_034931985.1 Halotia wernerae UHCC 0503 | reverse complement strand
CAGAAGTGGCTCCGGAGGGAAACCCTCCCGCAGTGCTGGACTCACCTGTCCCCTGTCCCCTATCCCCTGCCTCTACGAGTGATTCACCAAATCAAACCGGATTACTATAGCATTAGTTTGACACTTTCAATCCGAAAACTTCAGCTACTTTGTCAAAAACTTCATTCTCTAAATTACGCAACTAAATCTCTTGCCATTCTCTAGTATCGATAAATAAAGAGAGATGTTTTTTATTACTTGTTGCAATAATAACTTCATGTCCATAATTAGCGACTGAAATAGATTGAGATGCTAAAATAACATCACCATCTAATGCCTTATTATCTGCTGTGGGCTGACCTTTTTTCCTTACTTCTGCCCATAATTCTGCTGCCTTTAACATAACTTCTGTTGTAATAGGAAGATAGATAATTTCTGACTTAAGTTGATTGAGCTTTTTAATTCCTAATAGTTTATTAGCGCGTAACAATTCTCGCCTAATTTCATAATCTATAATTTCAGGTAAAATGACTTGATATCCTCTTTCAAAGAGAGTATAAAACCATTGTTGACATTGTATAGCTTGAGTGGTTGCCTTGGGATTAGTAATTAATCCCACTGGGGCAGAATCTAATATAATAACTTTGCTCATTCTTGATTTAAATAGAAATACCTTTCATAGATTGAATAATTTCTAAAGTTTCTTGTTGCTCTTGTTGATCGCCAGATTCATTCCAGGATTCTAATAATTGCTGAATATTTGTTTTTCTTTGTTGTTGTTTAATAGCATCGGGGTGATTGATTTCATTAATAGCCTTTTCCCATGTATTTAGGGATGTCTTTTGCATAGCTAAACTTTGACGAAATAGCCGGACAATTTGCACTAAATTCGGTATATATTCTTCTGGAGTTTGTTCTATTTCTAATAATAAATCAGTGCGGGGATTAGTTGATGATTTTGCTGTTGGGGGTGTATGATTGATCATAGATATCTCCATCAGTAGTTACAAAAGGATATAAAACTCAATTAATTAGACAGATTAGGATTTACAGTAGAAACTAGGCTGTCAAAATTGATGACACTTCAGATTATAGCAAATGGCATAATAGACGAACGCAATTTGTTAATATTATTAATGGAGATCGCCTTTTTATAAAATCAAATAAATCTTGCTATTGGTTCTCTTTCTTCATATTCACCTTGAGGATATCTAATCAAAGAATCGTCTGCTAAACAACCATAAGTTTTATCAATAAAATTCTGCCATTCTAACTGAGCTAAATCCTCTTCATCTAAAAAATCTTTTTTTACGGATTCAAATGTTACAGTAATTTCTAACTCACCACCTTTGATATTTACAGGTATATCTAGATGTAATATTCCATCTTCACCAACCTGAGAACGTAATTTAATTGTTTTCATAATTAATCTCCTGGAATTTGGGTATCTAAGCATTTGTCGAAGGCTTACACTTCTAGGGATTCTCTCATTCTACTATTGCGATAGCTTCGGTGAATCGCTTAAAACCAGAAGAAATTACCCAACAACCGACAGGAGAAACTTCTTTTTCAGTCCGAGAAAGAGTACTACAAGCCCGCGATCGCGCCATCATCCGTTTTCAAGGAGAATCAAATCTGCGTTGTAATGCCCAAATCCAAAGTCGTCATCTCCAGAAATGGTGCAAGTTAGATCATGCTAGTCGGATTTTATTAGAAGCGGCAATTAAAAAATTAGGTTTATCAGCCAGGGCAAGCGATCGTATTCTCAAAGTAGGGCGGACTATTGCAGATTTAGCCGATGATGAGCAATTAAAAGCTAATCATGTGGCCGAAGCGATTCAGTATCGCACAATTGATAGAATGCAATAATTAAGTTGAGACAGACTACAAACCTCGTTATAGATTAATAAATGTATCTATAACACCTAACTAATTCAGGCTTGGTCTTTCACAGCAAAGGGTTTGGAAATGTTTTCTTCATCAGAAGCTCCCATAATCGGGATAATTTTACTAGTAGCTTTGGGTATTTTAGGTTGGGGCTTTTATCGCGCCAGACCTTTTGGTAAACTGGGAATCTTAGCCTGGTTGCAGTCTGTAGTGTTAATGACTCCGTGGCTGTTATTCTTTGGTTTGTTTGCAGCAGGAATTTATATCAACATAGCGGGTATCTTGCTTTTAGTAGTTCTTTCCGCAGGATTGTACGTATATTTGGGAAGACAGCTACGCTCAGCTGGCCAGGATGCTATACTTAAGCAGCGGGCAACAGAAAGATTAACAGCTGATTCTGCCTCTGAAACAAATAACAACACTCCGGCGGTCGTTGAGGCACTAAAAGCCGATGTCTTAACCATTCCAGAAGAAGACTTAAACACCATTAAAGGCATTTTTGGAATCGATACGTTTTTTGCCACAGAAACGATCGCTTACCAAGAAGGAGCCATTTTTAAAGGTAATCTCCGGGGAGAAGCAGAAGAGGTTCACGATCGCCTAACTGCGAGTTTAAAGGAACGAATGGGTGATCAATATCGCCTGTTTTTGGTAGAAAATACAGATAAAAGACCCGTGGTAATTGTCCTACCTAGCAGCAATGATCCACGTCCAACATCTTTGTCGCAAAAAGCCTTTGCTGGTATTCTGCTAGTGGCAACGATTGCTACCAGTATTGAAACTGCGGGATTACTGCTAAATTTTGATATATTAGCCAATCCAGAACGGTTTACAGAAGGTTTACCCATAAGTGCTGGGATATTGGCAGTTTTGATCGCCCATGAAATTGGGCATTGGTTACTTGCTCGTCGTCACCAAGTCCGTCTGAGTTGGCCTTTCTTTTTGCCTGCTGTCCAAATTGGATCTTTTGGTGCAATTACTCGCTTTGAGTCTTTGTTACCTAATCGCAAGGTACTATTTGACATTGCTTTAGCAGGGCCAGCCTTCGGTGGAATTGTTTCTTTATTAATGCTGATCACTGGCTTGCTGCTTTCCCATCCAGGTAGTTTATTTCAATTGCCTAATCAGTTTTTCCAAGGCTCAATTTTGGTAGGCAGTTTGGCGCGAGTTGTGCTTGGTTCGGCTTTACAGTCGCCATTGGTAAATGTTCATCCCTTAGTAGTGATTGGTTGGTTAGGTTTGGTAATCACCGCCTTGAACTTGATGCCTGCTGGACAGTTAGATGGGGGTCGTATTGTTCAGGCAATTTATGGGCGTAAAACCGCAAGCAGAGCAACAATTATCACTTTAATTTTGTTGGCGTTAGTCTCTTTTGGAAATGCTCTTGCCCTGTATTGGTTAGTCGTGATTGTATTCTTACAACGGGATCTAGAACGACCCAGTTTGAATGAAATCAGCGAACCCGATGATGCTAGAGCCGCTTTAGGTCTTTTGGCGTTATTTTTGATGATTACCACCCTCTTACCCCTGACTCCCGGCTTGGCTGGGCGTTTGGGAATTGGTGGTTAGTCAATGCGAAATCCCCCGGATAAAGTACGGGGGATGAGCTTAATTATTTTTGGGATGTTCAGGATATTTAACGCCCAACTGTATTTGCTGACTGATTGAATAGCAACTCCCGTGACTTTTCAAGATCTAGCGCCTGATTTTTGAAGGCTTCTGCTTTCTCGTAGGCACGAATTGTGGCTGGACGCGCCCCAATTGCCTCAAACCAGCGCTTCAGGTGGGGAAAATCTTCTAGTTTCTGATTTTGACTTTCATAAGGCACAATCCAGGGATAAGCGGCAATATCAGCAATGGAATAATCGCCAGCGACAAATTCTCTATCTGCTAGTCGCTGATTTAAGACCGCATATAAACGCCCTGTTTCATTCACGTAGCGATTAATGGCATAGTCAATTTTTTCGGGAGCATACTTGTTAAAGTGATGGTTTTGTCCTGCCATTGGCCCTAAACCACCCATTTGCCAGAATAACCACTGAAGGACTTCAGCGCGATCGCGGGCGTTTTGAGGAATCAATTTCCCGGTTTTTTCTGCCAAATACAGCAAGATTGCCCCAGACTCAAAGACAGAAATTGGCGCTCCTTGATCTACTGGTTTATGGTCAACAATTGCCGGAATGCGATTATTAGGAGAAATCTTGAGAAATTCAGGTTTAAATTGCTCTCCAGCGCCAATGTTTACAGGAACAATTGTATAAGGTAGTCCAATTTCTTCCAAAAACATTGTAATTTTATGACCGTTGGGAGTTGTCCAATAGTAAAGTTCAATCATCGGTTATTTCTCCTGGGTTTGATGAAGTTTGTTAGGGGCATTGGGCATTGGGCATTGGGTATAGGGCATAGGTTATTTATTATTATCTCCCCCTGCTTCCTCTGCCTCCCCTGCTCCCCCTGCTCTCTGTTCTCTTTACCACCTGCGATTATTTATGAATGCGGTGATTTAGCGATCGCAGCGAAAACTCTATGATGTACCTGAAGTACAGGTGTAGGATATTTTGCTTGCAGTAACGCCGCTAATTCTTGGTCAAATGCTGCTACTTTGTCTGGTGTCAAACTAGCTTTCACCCCCGCACTAGCACGGATTCGCCCTCGCCAAGCTTCGTGAGTGAAAGGCACAAATACATCGTCAGAAAATGTCTGGATTTCGCAAAATCCTGCTTCGGCAATGTCTTTTAACCATTGGGGATACAAACCATTACTTCCGCCCAGATTCCACGCCGGATTATGAGCTTCTATGAGTTGTTCTGTGGCTTCAACCACATTACCTTTGAGAGGTATCCAATCAAAATGAGCGATCGCTAGGTAGCCATTTGGTCTTAAGATCCGAGCCACTTCTTGTACAGCCCGCGGACGATCAAACCAATGCCAACACTGTCCGGCTGTGACTACATCAGCACTTGCATCTGGTAAGCCGGTATTTTCAGCAGTTCCTAAGCAATAATCTATTTGGTCTGATTGTTCTAGTTGCTGTGCTTGTTTGAGCATAGCTGCTGATGGATCTATACCAATCACACCACAACCTCTAGCTGCAAAGCCGCGTGCTAATGTTCCTGTACCTGTGCCGAGATCAACAATATTTTGCCCAGGTAAACCAATACCAAATTCCGAAAGTTTGTCAAATAAGAAACTGGGAAAGCCTGGGCGATGTTTGGCGTAATCGTCAGCGGTTGCACCAAAATCAACTTTCATCTCAAACTTCATAGGGGTTGCCAATTCTATCTACAGAAACATTGTAAGAAAATGGCAAACGCCCCGGATTCAGCCGTGGTTCTGCTGCATATCCAACAGGTACTAAAACAGCGATCGCTAAATTTGAATTTTCTGCACCAATTACCGCCTTCACTTGTTCTTCTATCCAGCCATTCATAAAGCAGGTAGATAAGCCCAAACTTTCAGCTGCTAATACTAAATGCGTCGCAGCAATCATGGCATCTTTGATTGCATATTCCCGCCGCTTGTCGCCCAGTTTCTCTTGAAATTGGGGAACGGCGGTTTTAAAATAGTTGACTGTATTTTCATTCCATGCCCCAGTTTCCAGTCCTCGCTCTAAAATTGGGGTTAAGTCTTGGTCGCCTGCGTTGGGATCGGCTGCAAAAACAAAGGTTACAGGTGCTTGGATAATTTGCTGTTGATTCCAAGATGCTGCTGCTAATGCTGCCTTTTGCGCCTCATCTTGCACAAGGATGATTTGCCAGGCTTGGATATTAAAACTGCTGGGTGCAGCTACAGTCAACTCCACTAGTAGCTTGAGTAATTCTGGGGCTATGGGGTCTGTTTTAAAAGTTTTGATGGAACGACGCTGAGCGATCGCCTTGGGTACATCTAAAGGTTGAATTTGGGTGGTAGTACTCATGAGATTCTCCTGATAATATTATTAAGGGGCATTGGGTATGGGGATTGGGAAGAAGAGGCAAGGGAACAGGTGCAGAGGGAAGTGAAGAGAATACCTTGAATTTGTCATAATCCTTCTTCCTTTCTCCCTATTCCCTATTCCTTCCCTAAATATGCTGTGATAAGGTCTTATTCAAGGTGCTTTTGGGAACTGCCCCTACAACAGTATCAACTTGCCGACCTCCTTTAAATACCATTAAGGTAGGAATGCTGCGGATTCCGTAATGGCTGGCAATGTTGGGATTTTGATCTGTATTCAGTTTCACCACTTTTACCTGTCCTTCGTATTCGCCAGCCACTTCATCGACAACCGGAGCCACCATTCGACAAGGGCCACACCAAGGGGCCCAAAAGTCCACTAAGACGGGAACTGCACTTTCTAGTACTTCTGACTTGAAAGTAGCTTCTGTGACATTTGTAATGGATGACATAACTGCCCTCCTGATTAATTCGTTTGTTCGATAATATCGAATAAATAAAATATACGTGATTTTAAGCGATAATGCAAGTATGAGATTTTTGTATCACCCAGACCGAAAAAACATTTCTTTACCAGGAGTACTATATGCGTTGGGCGACCCAGTGCGATTAGAGATTGTACGGTTGCTAGCGACTCAGGGAGAACAGTGCTGTGCGGGGTTTGATTTTGCGATCGCTAAGTCAACGATGTCGAATCACTTCAAAATTTTACGAGAGTCGGGGGTCGTCTTGACTCATAAAGAAGGAACACAACACATTAATCAGTTGCGAAAGGAAGATTTAGAGGCGCTGTTTCCAGGGTTGTTGGAAGCAGTGTTACAATCGGCTCAACCGTTGCTGAGTTGTCAAGAGTCAACGGTAATTCGTAATTAGATCCCCGACTTCTTGAAGAAGTCGGGGATCTCGCAGCCCCGCAAAATTAATGGGACAGACTTCTACTGTCCCAGTTCTTTAATATTGTTCATGACTTCTTGGTATAAGTCGCTGTTATCTTGACTTTGAAAGATGGCTGCGGCTTGTTTCAAGTCTTGAAGCGCTCCCCGTCTATCGCCTTGCTCTGCACGAGCATTTCCCCGATTGTTGTAGGCGGGGCCAAAGTTAGGATTAAGGCGAATGGCTTGATTGTAATCTGTGATCGCTCCTTGTTTATCTCCTTGAGCAGCACGGGTATTGCCTCGATTATTGTAGGCAATGGCATATTTAGGTTCCAGAAGAATAGCTTGATTGTAATCCGCGATCGCTCCCTCTTTGTCTCCTTGGCTTGAGCGAGCATTTGCTCGGTTATTATATGCTTGGGCATAGTTAGGCGAGAGGCGAATAGCTTCGTTGTAATCTGCGATCGATCCTCTGTTGTCTCCCAACGAAGCACGGGCGTTTCCCCGACTATTGTAGGCTTCAGGGTCGTTGGGGGAAAGGCGAATAGCTTCATTGTAATCTGCGATCGCTTTTTGTTTGTCTCCTGTATCAAAGTAAGCCAATCCCCGGCCTTTATAGGCTGCGCTATATTCAGGATTGAGGCTGATTGCTTTACTATAAGAAGCGATCGCAGCTTGTGGGTTGCCTTTAAGGTGCTGATTTTGTGCTTGAATGTAAAATTTTCCGGCTTGCGATGTCTGAACTACACGACGGTTAGGAGAACTCACTCCGATCTCTGTCACCAACACCTGTTTATCCCGACTACAGGAAACGCTGGTAATTGCGCTGAATGCGGTAACTACAGCTATGGTCAATATTCTTTTCAGCCTTACCCACTTTTGCCCAAACAACCGCAATTTCATAAATTTGCTCTAAACTGCCATTACACCTGAATTAAATTAGAATTAATCTTTAATGAATAATTTAACTAAAGATTAATCCTAATTTTTCGTAGATGTGTCAAGTCAATTAACATGTTTATCTCATATCCTTTAGGTTTAATTAACGTTTATTTACTAGAACAACCGGGAAATTTCTAGAATAAATTATGAAGTATAAAACCTTTCGCTTTACATTGATTCTCTGTTGGTTATCTTGATTAAGAGCAGTTGTTTCCTAGTTCTCACGCTATGTTGTATCATGTCTTTTGTTATACTTGCAAGCTAAATTAAATAAACCATTTGGTTTTTTTAATCAAAAATTTAATCTAAATTAAATTTCTTGTTGAACAATTCATCTAATATCAGCTTGTATAGCTATCGCCAGGGAGTTTAGGACATCAACTGATCATAAAACCCGATACCAAAGGACTTTCAAATCTGTCCCCTATCACCTGTCCCCCTTCTCCTATCGGAGACGCTGCGCGAACGGGTGACGCTCCTAACGTCGCTAACGCCAGTCACCTGATGCCACTTTCCTCAACGGGGGGAACCCCCGCACAGAAGTGGCTCCGGAGGGAAACCCTCCCGCAGTGCTGGACTCACCTGTCCCCTGATATAGCTTCAGTCCTCTGGAATATCTACTCATTCCCCTCGTCACTTTCCTGGGTTTTGGGAGTCAACCGCCAAGCGGTGCTGGTGTCGATATCTACAGATAGTTCTTCCAGGTTTTGCCCTAAATCTTTTTGGAGTTTTTGAGTCAATGTGACGGCGAAATCTAAACTAATACCTTGCGTTTGCACTAGTTTTGCTAGTTCTGTAAACGCCACTTTGACGGTTTTACGCTCGTAACTAGTTAGCTTACAAAATGATGTTTCTGCAACATCTTGAGCTTGCATAGCTTTTTTCATACGCTCTTGCAAATGCTCAAATTCTGAATTTAATAGCTTCCATTGCTCCTCAATTTGAGTATATCTTACACCTAACGCTATTAAATCTTCCGCTGCTGAATCAGGATTACTTTCTGCTTGTAATTCTAACAAACTTTGGTGTACTTGAACAAGATAAATGCAGTCTAAATAAGCATATTCAATTTGTTCTTCAGTTAAAGGTCGCTGTCCCCAATTGCTGGTTTGTTCTTGTTTATCAATATTGTTAAAATTACACAGTGCCATTGCTAGAGTTTTGAGTTGGTAATTAGGTAATGGCAGGAGATAATAAGGAATTTTTTTTGCTATTTCTAAAGTACAAGTGATATTTTTGGCTTTTTTGTTGCCTAGTAGTTTTACATCATAACTGGCGTTGTGAAATACTTTTTCAATAGCAGAATTGAGCATAATTTGCTCAGTAAAATCAACTATCACATCAGGTTGATCTAGGACATCCAAAAGGTAAACGCGATCGCCACTCATATCTGTAGGATCATCCAATACTTGAATTAGCGATAGTCTAGGATTACGACTTTTATAATCAGCTACTTCTGTATCAATCCACAGAGTTTTGGCTGTGGTATATTCAGCAACAATGGCACTAATTTCGTTAGGAGAAGTCAGATATGGCATTAATTAATATTTCCTGAGATTGTTTTTTAATAAATCTCGCTTATAGATGCATAAAACTTGGCTGAAGCGGTGACCAAATAATTACTAATTCGTAATTCGTAATTCGTAATTAAAGGTACAAGCCCCTAACTTTATTTATGGAGACAAATAAATTTCTTCCTTCTTCCAAGCCCCCGACTTCAGTCGTGGGGTAATAACTACGAATTACGAATTATCCATTACGAATTATGTTGACACCTTTAAATTTTAAATTTACGCATCACGGTCATTCTTGGACATTAAACTACTTATTATTGTTGATCGATTCTCAGATTCTGTTGCATTGCGACACCTACATCATGAGCGTCTAGATCTTCACTTTGTAGTAAGGTATGTGCAACATTGTATTGGTCTGCGTGACTGCGGTTTTGACTGAGTTTATATTTCCCTTCTAGTCGAGTAACTGTCATTTCAAAACCAACAATACCGTTCATCATTCCCTGACGGAAGTTTTCAGAGAGGCTGTGCCACTGGGGAGCATCCCAGTTTTTAAAAGCTTCTAACGCTACTTTGTCTATAAACCCTACACCTAAACAACACGGTAAACAGGTAGTCCCGAAGTACAAGAGTCAAGAAATCAAAGTAATAGAGAAGTTTATTGTGTTAGCTTTGTGAATATTTTTTACTTTGAGTACCTAAGTAAATTAGCAGAAATAAATTAAACTACTAAATTCGAGAATACAGTAATTTTAAATTACAATTTGGAGTAAATTAGCAGAAATAAATTAAACTACTAAATTCGAGAATACAGTAATTTTAAATTACAATTTGGGGAGAATTTCTGGTAATAAATAACCAGGGATTTTAGATAAAGCCAGATTTTGTCCTTGTATCCCTAATTCATTGTGGAAAGCCCGAATTGTTTTCACAATATAAGTGAAGGTTGTTTGATAAGCTTCTGGTTGTTGTTTCAATCCATTTAAAGCTTGCAAATGGTTGTTTAATGCTGCTTCTAAATGTTGCGATCGCGTGGCTTTGTCACCAGTAAAATATTGATCTGTCACTAACTGATAATGGGCTAATCCCAGGTTATTGTGAGCAGCAAACAAATCAAAATTTAAAGATGTATTACTAAGTGAATGAGCTAAGGCAATGGCTTCTTCGTAAGCATTAATACACAGTTGAAGTAAGGCTTGTTTGACATCTTTAGTTGTCTGAGATAAGTTTGCTAAATGCCAGTAAGCAGTACCAAGATTATTTTGTGTAGCGGCGCAAGCGCTGGGAACATTGGCTGGAGTCCGATATTTTAAAGCTTCGCGGTAGACATCAATAGCTAATTTCAGATTTTGTGCTGGTTGTTCATATTGGGCAAGATTCCAGTAGGCAGTGCCGATATTGTTTTGAATCATCCCATACTTGAGTGGTTCTTGTTCGGCAGTGTAATGAGCTAGTGCCTCATTATAAGCTGCGATCGCTTGCTGCAAATGCACCACTGGTTGATTATACTGTCCTAAATGCCAATAAGCAGTACCTAAATTATTCTGGCAAGCCGCATACTTTAAAGGATCTATTTCGGCTGTACGATATTGTAAGGCTTCTGTGTAAGCTAAAACTGCTTGCTCCCAGTTTTCAATCGGTTGAGAAAAACGAGCTAAATCACCATAAGCAGTTCCCAGATTATTTTGTACCCGCGCATAAGTTTCTGGATGTGTCTGTGGTGAAATTGACTTTAAAGCAAATTGATAAAATTCAATTCCTTGCTCTATGTAAGTTTGTGCTTCGGCTGAATTGGGTGGGATGCGATGTAGCATCCAGTAAAGTGTACCCAAATCATTTAAAATATCTGGAAGTTGGGGTAAGGCATCATCGTAGGCGATCGCTTCTTGATAGGCAACAATTGCTACCATCAAATTTTCTAGGTTTGACTGTCCTTGCTCAATACGAAGGCGATATAAGTTTCCTAACTGTTGATAAGCTGCTGCCAGTACTTCCCCTGAAGCTTGCTGTGAATGTAACCCCTCAATTTCTAACAAAACTTGTTGCGGTTGCCAATTATCCTCTCTATCTTGAGCAATTTTCGGATTAATCGTTGCTATGACTAGCTCTTTTAATTCTTTGCTCACATGAGTCAACGACGACAGCGATGAGCTGGTACTACTCGATGATCTAGCAGTGGATACCTGCTGCTGTGGCACAGTCTGCAATAATTTTGAGGGTGCAGGCGTAGTTTCTTGTTCTTTGTTGGATGGCTTTGCTGTCAGATTTGCATCACCACCAAGTGTTATTTCTGTAACATCTGCGCCTTGAGGTTCTGCTTCAATGATCGATTCCTCTAGTTCATCTAGAATGGATTGCTCCAGATTTTTTAAATCTAAACTTCTTGAATTGGAAAAACGTTCTGGATAGTCTGGACTATTTGTCGTTGGTGTGGGTTCTCCAGCGAACACGAATACACCAGTACGCCAGCGCCAAAACTGAGGAACCGACTGTTGAATGGCAGATAACCAAGGACGCGATACCCACAACAATACGCTAGATTCAATAAATCGACTAGATTCTTGACCAGAGAAATACTGCTCGCTTAAGCGTAGATGGTGTAAAAAAGAACGCTGTACAGCAACCGATTGTCTAGTTAGCTGCTCTACACCTACAATCTGAAATGTTGGTATGGGCAACGGTCTTCCAGGTGTATCTTTTGATGCACCCACAACTGGCGGTGGATAATTAGCCAACCATTGATTGATCTGAGCTATGGGATTTGGATCGCTTAAATTCAACCGTAAAGTCACCAATCGCGGATAGGCTGGAGTGCTAGTTGCTTGTCCATGTAATGGCTGATATAACACTTGTCTAACTGGATAAGCCAAAGTCGAATGCAAGCGAGCTGCCACTTGATTTCTCAAGTGTAAATCATCACAGACCGCTAAAAAAAGTTGCCGCCGTAAGTCGAGACCGAGGGCAAGTTTTAGACGGTGATAGACTTGCCGATTCCAAGCAAAATTATTGGAGTGTGCAGTATCATTCACGCTCATGGCAGCTAAAGAGCCAAAGATACAGTTTATATCCTCTTAATACCAATTCGTAATTTGTAATTTGTAATGACACTCTCTACGATACGCTATGCGAAAGGGAAACCCGGACACGTAAACTTTCCGCTTTAGCGATACGCGGACTCGCGCTTCGTAATTTAAGAAGCTTCAGATTTTATCTTGATTCCCAAGATTGAATCTTTCTTATTATGACTATGATCAAGAGAATGTTACTCGCTCATGATAGATCAAACTTTCAAATTAAGCAGAACATAAAAGTATAATTAGATACTTTAAAATTGCAATTTTCACAAAAAAGAAAAAACCAGGCTCCTACTAAAAGGGGAACCTGAAGAATCAAAAATTAACTTTTATTGAAACTATTTATGCTTAACTGACATTGGAAACAGAAAAGGCAACAAAAATTAAGCCGCCAATCAAAGCTGTAGCGGCAACTCCCAAGAAAACATAGGTACGTTTTTGTCCCTCTGTGGGAGGTTCTGCTTGGTAAACCTTTGGTTCTTGGGCAAAATTATTCAGGCGACCGCCTTCTTCGCTTGTGTAGGGCATGAATTAGTTCCTTATTCTGAATATTTTATTAATGTTACAGAAATCTATATATTATGCTCTCATATAAAGAGACAAATCGTAACATTAGTTAAAAGTCCAGTCTGAAAAAGGAGCTAGGGACTAGGATAGTGTATTTTATCTAGATGAAAACCGCTGTAAATAAACTTTCTTCCCTCCTGCCTTCATGCATTAAGTGATATAGCGATCGCCAGGTAGTTTAGGACAGAAACTGATCATAAAACCCAAATACCAAGGGACTTTCAAGCCTTGGTTCCTCTCAGCATTGACCCTGTTCCCCTTCTCCTATCGGAGACGCTGCGCGAACGGGTGACGCTCCTAACGTCGCTCT
>JAYGHB010000061.1:0-14960 GCA_034931985.1 Halotia wernerae UHCC 0503 | reverse complement strand
GTTAATGGTTAAAGCATCATCATCTCACCCTCGTAAATTGGCGAAGGTATTGTAAATAGTAAGGTTATCTCTTGAGGGTTTAGGATTTCGGCTTTGCCGTTCCACCGACAGCATTTTATCTGATTTCATTCATTAGCTCTTAATGCAGTTCGCTACAATTATTATAGTTTTTGTTTCTGATAATCACAGAAGAAATCTAAATTTTATATGATGATGCGCTTTCCCATAATTGCAGCTAGCTTCATGGCTGCCAGTCTTAGTATAGGTACAGTTTTGAGTATTGCTGCCCCAGCTTCCGCTCAAGAAATAATAACTTGTTCAAGCCAGAATAATCGAAGGAATGCTTGCTCGATAAATACAAGAGGCAGAATAAGGCTTATCAGGCAATTATCTAGCGCTAGTTGCAGAGGGAATTGGGGCTATGGGAGAAATCGTATTTGGGTAAAAAATGGTTGCCGAGCTGAATTTTCAGTTGGCGAACGCAGAAACGATAGATATAACAGAAATGACAGAAATGATAGATAATTAACTGAGTATTTCATCAACATGGTAAGTATAAGTTAAGAAAAATGGCTATTACAATGTTAAAGATTGAGAGTAAGTAGCGAGCTGATTGCTCAGTTCTTGTGAAGCGATTTTGAAGAGGAGCGTGATTACCGAAGGCATCAAGATTTGCTCATTGTAAGATGGGCGTATATACAGAAATACCTATACTGAACCAAAATTATTCTTTTGTGTCCGTTAAGGAACATGAACCACATTATTTGCCCCCATATTCTTCTGGGGGTATTTTTGTAGCGATAGTTGCAACTGGAGTTTAGACTACAAGAGCCAATTGAAAGACGAAAAATAGGGGGTGTGATTGAACACAGTCCCCCTGTAAGCAGAAACTGAGAGAAGAACGACAAACTCTCATCTGCTAATATGAAACGTGCCTTACTAGAAGAATTTCGTCAAGCGGCATACAGCCTTTTGGGTAGAGCGCATGACGCAACTTTTGAACTGACGGATGCAATATTGCTAACTCGTAACGCTTATAGTTTGGCAGATTTATCACTATCACCAGTATTTAGACGTAAATGGCCAAGTATCTACGAAGCATTACAAGATTGCAGACCACAGCGACAGAAATTGATGCAGTTATACATCAAATGGAGCGAAGTTACTCAAAGTTTAGAAGTCAACCATTCCAATGGTTGTTTAGACTACCAGGTTCATGCATTGTGCTATTTGGATCTCGATCACTTCAAAATCGTAAATGATACCTGTGGTCATATAGCTGGAGATGAATTACTGCGTCAAATTACTGTCCTATTGCAGGAGAAGATTCGGAAAACTGACACACTGGCACGCTTAGGGGGCGATGAATTTGGCATATTGCTCACTAACTCCACCTGTCCCTGAACCCCTTACTATTAGTGGTACAGCTATTGCTGGAGTTATAGGGTGGTGGATGAAGCGTAAGCAGAAAATCGGTTTCAGGTCATAAATTTTCCTGCTATAAAATTTAAATATCTCATTTGTTAGAGATATTAGTACACAGGTTATCTACAAACAGCATTAGATGTAATACCTTCTATATGTATACAAAATGTATACATATAGAGCAGCCAATACTGGTCAACTGCCTTGCGAGGTCGTGATTGCGATGCGATCACAGACACGACCGCGCAAGAAAGCTGCGAGATAATGGCTCTCGAATGAATGGCACTAAGATAAGCGTAAACCCCCGATATTACTGGCTTTTGGGTATAGGGTGTAGGGTGTGGGGTGTAGGGAAAGAAGAAGATGTTGTTCTATTTGATGCACTAAAATTCAATTTTCTTAAACACTACACCCTACCCCCTACACCCTGCCCTGACTAGGTTTCATCTTTTCTTAGTGCCATTCGGCTCTCGAATATCTTGATATCACTTGATTGTAGCTACTGAAGTAAGAAACTCTAACAATAAATTTCTTCTTTAGGCTTGATTCAAGTATTTTTACTATCAGCGGTAAAATGCGATGTCTAACGACAAGCCGCAAGCGTCTACCCACCCCGTCACAAACTACCAGTGCGATCGCCGCGTAATAGATGCTTCAATATAGAGGTCGAACAAAAAACCAATTATACCCATGTCGAAAATTGAAAACTTGGGAGTCAGTGTAGAAGAGTATTTGGATGGATTAGCAGCAGGCATTGACGTTTTGGAATTGAAGCGCTTAGAAGCAAAGGGAATACCAACAAACCTAGCTTTAGAAGTGATGATGATGCCTAGGTTGGGCTGCGCCTACGCACCAAAGGTAATCAACGGTACGGCTACCCCTGAAGAGGTTGTTAGAGGTCTAATGATTTTGTCACCATCTCTTAGACAGCAAATTGAATAGTTTATAGAATTACCACATTGGTTCACTGTGGGTTGTCATCTTGCATTAGTGCATCCAACTGAGTCAACAGCTTTTCTACCTTTGTTTTTTTCTTTGGGTCATCCCATGCCTTAGATTGCTTCAGGCGGCGGAGTGTGTCATCAACACGGTTTTTTAATGATGGAGTCTCTGGTTTAGACTCCTGCTCAATTTCTTGAATCTTGCGCTTGATTTCGCTCAGTGATAGATTTAGGACTTTCGCATCTTCTAAGAGTTCTTTTCGTGTTTCCTCATCTTTAACTCGTGCGATCGCTCTTGCTTTAGTGTATTCGAGTTGTCCAGACCGCAGCACTTCCAACACATCAGCAGGGAGATTGAGTAAAGGAATGCGGCTGACGCGAAAACTTTCAGCACTAAATTTACCGATGCTTAAGAGGACAGATTCAATAGTTTCAAGCTGACGGAAAACGTTTTCCGTCAAATCCAAGTTTCGCTTTTTGGCATTGGCAGCAGAGTTGAGGACAGAGATAACTTCGTTTTTGCTAACACTAAGTTCAATGCTCAAAAGTTCAAGTATTCCCTCGGTTTCTTCTAGAGGATTTAGGTCTTCACGCTGGAGATTTTCAACAAGCTGCACCTTAGAGGTAGTGATATCATCCATTTCGCGGATAACCACGGGGACTTCGGTGAGTCCTGCAAGTTGGGCAGCCCTGAAACGGCGCTCCCCTGCTACAAGTTCATACTCTTCACTCGTTAGGGGTCGTACCAACAGAGGTTCGAGGATACCTAGTTCTTTGATTGAGCGTGATAATTCCTCAAGCTTTTGAGTGTCAAAGTAGCGGCGGGGCTGTGAGGGAGGTAGTTTGATTAAACTGATAGGAATAGTATTTGGTGAAGTAGCCGTACTTTCAGGTTGGTTAAAGCTTTCGCCTAGTAAGGCAGCTACACCTTTTAACTGGCTGGTATAGGGTTGTTCTTTTTTGCTCACTGTAGTTTTTCTAAACTGAGGGCGATTTTTTTTAGTACAGCGACGGCAGGATGTTTGGGATTATAAAGTGCTAACGGTAAACGTGCCTCACTTGCATCAGCAAAGGCAATAGATTTAGGAATGGGTTCAAAGACTGTTGCCAGGGGTGAAAGTTGTTCTGTGATAGCTTTCATTGTTCTGCTTTCTTGGGCAGTACGTGCATCATACATTGTGGGGATGAAGCCAGCAATACTGAGTGTTTTATTAGCACCTTTGCGGAGTGTGGCTACAGTTCTTAATAGTAAATCAGTTCCTTGAAATGATTTAAACTGGCACTGAATGGGTACTAAGACATGGGTGGCTGCTACTAAGCTAATAACGCTGAGGATGCCTAAAGATGGCGGACAATCTATCAAAATAAAATCATACTTGTCTAAGATGGGGGCAAGTGCATTTTTTAGGCGCATTTCCCGCATCAAGGCGGCAACTAGTTCGAGTTCAGCGGCGCTTAGGTTGATGTTGGCTGGCACCAAATCCATGCCGTGAATAGGTTCAAAGTGAATTGGTAACGGTTCTTCACCCACTACTGCTTCATAGACAGTTTTGGCGGTAATGTCCGGTTCTAGCCCCATAAATGTCGTCAGTGACGCTTGGGGGTCAAGGTCTATCAAAAGCACACGATTTTTCTTTTTTTGAGCGAGGTGGTAACCCAAGTTCATTGTTAAACTTGTCTTTCCCACTCCCCCTGATTGATTGAATAGCGCAATAATGCGGGTTTTGCTCACGAGTGATAAATTACAGTTGTAATTAAAAATGCCTCTAATACAGGCAGATTGTAGCTCTGGAATAAAGGTAATACAACTGGGAACAGTACATTTGTCAAAAATTAAGGCTGTAAGGTAGTTGTCAAGCTTCTTGGTCAGAAGACGCGACAAAAGGCGATCCAAGGTGCGATCGCCTTTTTCCTCTAAGAAAAATTGTTAATTGAGTGCAGCATCAATGGCATCACTAATTTCTTGATGCTCTGAATTTCTGGTATGGAGTGCTGCTGTTGCCGCAGCTTCAGCAATGATGGTGAACAGTACGGGGGAATCTGGAGTTGCCTTAGATAAATAGAGCAAAGCTTTGATTAGATGATCCTCTGGGTTTTCCTTCTCTAGCTCCTTTAGAGCATCATAATTAGTTCTAGAAGCTAGAGCTAATTGGTGGTACTCAGTTTTGGGTGTGAGAAATTCTAGAATACTTTTTGTTGCATTGCCTACAGGGTCAGCAGATTCAAAAGCGATCACATTACCATTGCTGATTTTATCTAAAGCTCTTACCTGTGCGTGGTCAGCAGATGCATTAGCCGCAGCTGATAAAATCTTGCGTAGATTGGGGTTGGTGCTTGTTGCACTGACCAAAAACCCCAAACATTTACAATAATAATCCCGCAAATGACTGGCGTTAATTTTTTTAACTTCTTTGGCATCACCCTTTTTGTATTGCTCTAATGCCTGATGTTGCCATTCATTAGTCGGCTCTCCCAATTTTTCTAAAAACAGATCGATTACTTTTTCTAGTGTTAGTTCTGTAGATATTGCTTGCACCATTGTTATTTATCTCCTTTTAACCAATCGTTAGATTTTTCTGCTTCCATTTGACGGGCATAATTGCGTTCCCATCTGGTATTTAGATGGTCAAAGATGATTTTAGAAATAAACCTAGCTATGCTTGAGCCATCAAAATAATGTGCTGTTTTCACCAAAATCAGATTTTGTTTGGTGAGGTACATATAATTACCATCTTGGGAAATCACATCACTTGGTAAAATAATGTGTCCTAATGGATTTTGGCCAATTTCATCAGCTGTTGGTTGTTCCTTATATGCAGGTAGATCCTTGAAGCCTTTATTAACTACTATGTCTACCCACTCGTCTATGTCCATCCCACGTTTAGCAACATCTAACCGAGCCAAACGCTCATAGTATGGACGGTGGTTAGTAGTATGTCCCCTGGTGAATTGATTGACTAAATCCTGAGTTGAGTGTCCTGATGCTTCAGAAAACTCTCTCATCTTTTCTAAGTGTTCTGGTGTCGCATAAAACGTAGAAACACTAAATTTATAGGCCATGTGGGCTGTTTGTCCTTGAACTTTACCTCTAAATTTATCCTGTAATGCTCTAAGTTTACCCCAAAGCTTTATAGTTGTGATATAAAAAGTTAAAGCGATCGCCCCGGCAAAGACGCGATAGATGCGATCGCACTTACTCTCTTGGGCTTGCTTTCGCTCTAACTCTAATGTCGTCATAACCCTAAATGCCGACTATAAGGGGCAAAAGGAGCAAAGATACTGGCTTGGAAATCTCTTTCTAGTTGAAGTAATGGCTCACAAAGAGTACCTTGTGCCTGTTTCAAAATAATCAGTCTGTAAAATAGATTTTATTCTTATAAAGTAAATTTTATTTATGTTTTCCAAGGAAGATAGTAACTGGGATTTGTCCGTTGATGACCGTAGTGGTCAGTAGACCGAAAACTTTTGCGATATCTTCTCTACAAGATGCTACGCGAACGCTGGGCGTAGCCATCGCCAAAAAAATAACAGCATTCCAAAACTCCGTATGAAGAATTACACAGCGATCGCATGAAAAACCCTCCCATGAACCTAAAATTTTTAACATGGATATACATAAAATTCTCAAATCTTATGCTGCTGGAGAAAGAAGCTTCCCAAGACTGAATCTGCAAGAAGCAGAATTAACCAATGCAGACCTCAGAGGTGCAGATTTTAGCAATGCCGATTTACGTCAGGCACGACTTGGTAAAGCCAACTTCAACCAAGCATGTTTGCGAGAGACAAACATGAGTGAAGCGATTCTCTGGGGAATAGACCTAAGTGAAGCAGATTTGTATTGCGCCATTCTTCGTGAGGCTGATTTGACTGGTGCAAAGCTGGTTCGGACATATCTAGACAAAGCCAACTTAATCAAAACCAGTTTATGTGGTGCTAATTTAAATGGTGCAAAACTCTCTGGTTCTCTACTAATTCAAGCAGATTTACATCCCAGTTCCAATCAACGCACAGACTTGGGATACGCGGTTTTAACTGGGGCAGACTTGAGCTACGCTGACCTGAGAGCCTCTTGTATGCATCATACCAAATTAGATGGAGCGAAGTTATGTCGGGCAGACCTAAGTCGAAGCGTCCAGTGGGGAAATTTAGCAACGGATCTTAGTGAAGCCAGTTTGCAAAGAGCAATTCAACATCACCGGAAAAGCCCGTCCCGCAGTTTCATTGGTGTTGCGGACAACTTGGAAATCAAATTCTGTGGCATTAAGTCCCAGTGATTTGTAGAACCCGGAACGTTCATGAACTGTCAGGGTGTGGGTAGCAAATACCGATAGCAAGAAAAAGCGACTCCACAGCCTAGATTTCCAGGTGTTCCATAGTTGCGGTTGAGAACGCAATAATGCTTTGAATATATCTCCGTGGCGATTTTCGTCCTGACACCAACTCTCAAAGTAGCGGAAGATGGGGTAAAACTCGTTTTCTGGGTGCTTTTCTAGATGTCTGAAAATAATAATGTAACGCCAGTAGCCGATTTTTTCTGATAGGTAAACGGTGTAGAGTACCCACTCAATTGGGAAAAACGTATAGGTGCGGGTTTTAGTAACATTACCTAAATCCAGGGAGAGTTTAAAATCGCCCATTGCTTTGTTGAGAAATCCGGCGTGGCGGGCTTCATCACGCGCCATCAGTTGAAATATTTCCGCTAGCAGGGGACTACGATTTTTTAGCTTGCGGGATAATTCTTTAAATAGCAAGAAGCCGGAAAATTCAGAAATGCAAGAGCGTTCCAAATACTCGATAAATGCCTGTCTTGCTTCACCTTCAATGTGTTCCCAAGACTGCTCAAACGCTTCATCACGAACAAAATGGTGGCGGTTGTAGTCTGTCCGCATTTCTGCTAACATCGCCTGCAATTCCGTTTCTTGGGCAGACAAATCCAGGTTGGCTGCGGTTTCAAAATCTGTAGTATAAAACCGGGGGGTAAGTACAGTTTCTTTGCTGGGGGTTTTAATTTCTGGCTTGGGTAGGGTATTAACCATGAGTGATGCGGCAACTGGGAGCGAGCAGAAGGCGGAGAAGGGCGTACCCGCGTGATTCGAGAAGGGCGTGTATTTGAACAGGGTGGCGTGAACTTTTCGGCAGTTTGGGGAAATAGCCTACCCCCAGCAATTTTGGCTCAACGGCCAGAAGCCGCAGGACATGAGTTTTTTGCCACGGGAACCTCAATGGTGTTGCATCCCCGTAATCCTTATGTACCAACAGTACACCTTAACTACCGCTACTTTGAGGCAGGCCCAATTTGGTGGTTTGGTGGTGGAGCTGATTTAACTCCGTACTACCCCTTTGCAGAAGATGCAATTCACTTTCATCAGACTCTCAAAAATGCCTGTGATGTCTACCATCCAGAATATTACCCAGCCTTTAAACTCTGGTGTGATGAATACTTCTACTTAAAACATCGCCAAGAACAACGGGGTATTGGCGGCATTTTCTTTGATTATCAGGATGCTAGTGGCAAGCTTTATGTTGGTTCTCAAACAGATAGTCCCGCAGCACTCTACAGTCAGCAAATAGGAACGGTATCTCGGAACTGGGAAGATATCTTTGCCTTTGTGCAGTCTTGCGGTCAAGCATTTCTACCCGCCTATTTGCCCATTGTAGAACGACGGCAGGAAATAGAGTATGGCGATCGCCAGCGCCAGTTTCAACTGTACCGTCGGGGTCGTTACGCAGAGTTTAATCTGCTGTATGACCGAGGAACGGTTTTTGGTCTGCAAACCAACGGAAGAACAGAATCCATACTGATGTCTCTACCACCTCTAGCACGCTGGGAATATTGCTATGAACCAGAACCAGGCACACCAGAAGCACGGCTCACCGAAATTTTTCTCCAGCCTCACGATTGGACGAATGTGACTTTTGTCCAAAAATAACAACATTTTTAGCAACAAGGTATTCATCATGAGCAGCCATTTAGATGTTCGCTTGCGAGAAGGCACTAAACAGTCTCACACAGTGACGGAAAACACTGCGTTTATGAAATGCTTTCTCAAAGGTGTAGTAGAAAAGAGCTATTTTCGGAAGTTGTTAGCGGATCTCTACTTTGTCTACAGCGCTTTAGAAGAACAACTAGAGTGGTATCAACATCATCCTATCATTGGTATGATATATTTTCCCGAACTGCATCGTCAGGCAAATTTGAAGAAAGATTTAGCCTTTTATTACGGTGAAAATTGGCGATCGCAGATTGTTCCCTCTCCAGCAGGTCAGATATATGTTAACCGTATTCATGAAGTTGGCAACACACAACCGGAGTTACTGATTGCTCATGCCTATACTCGCTATATGGGAGATTTATCGGGTGGGCAAGCATTGAGAAAGATTGCGCGTTCGGCAATGAATTTACCAAGCGATCGCGGTACTGCAATGCATGAATTTGAACAGATTCCTACCCCGGAAGCTAGACGGGAATTTAAAGAGCAGTACCATGAAAAGGGTGTAGGGGATAGGGTGTAGGGTGTAGGGAACCCCATACTTAAAAGCAGGGGTTTCAAGTAAGGACGCTGTATTTTTTGTACTACCGTATCTCAAAATACATTTTTTCTTTTTTTCCATACTTAAAAGTAGGGGCTTGTACCTGTAGGGTATGGGACATTTCATCTTTCCCCTACACCCCACACCCCACACCCCACACCCCATACCCTGTTTGTGGTCAATGATTACTTGTAGAAAGGCTTTTCTTCCCAATGGACAATGACTGTTGATTTGCTCAAGGGCTTGTTGGCGAAGATGACGAATTAGCTTGCGAGTAGGCCAGTTATAGGTATTCAAAAATCTGCTTAAGGCGCTTTCAGATTTGGATTGGCTGTAATGTGGCAAGGGTTTTCCATCTGCTGCTAGAAACAGTCCTAGCATTGCTTCTAAGTTATCTTGTTGATAACGACTAGGCATCAATGCCAGAATTGTGTACATTAGGGTATGGGCGTGGGCAAGAATGATTTCCATATTTCTTGCTGTTATTTATGTTTTCTACGCCCCTTTTTCTCATTTTTTACGAACATATAAAAATATCTCTATGCAGATGACATTATTCCTGTTTTTGTATATGTCATTTGTAGATATCCTGATAATCAATGTAGCTTATTGCATCAGTATCTAAAAATAATCTCTATTTGTTAAATGTTACTTTTATTTTTTTGTTTTCGGTTAATACTGATTGTTTTTATCAGGTGCAAGATATGAGTAAAGAAATTAACAAATAGACCGACGATGCGGTGGGTATTTCAGATGTTCCAGTCTGTACATTTGCTGCTCATAAATGGACAGGAACAAATGAGCAATTTAACAGAGGAACGTCAAAAGATTCTGAATTATTTAGGTCAGAGTTGTAGCCGATATTATCTAATGATTTGAAAAAGGTTTATTTGACAAAAAATGCAGAGATTCTTTAATAAATAGAAATAAGCGCGAAGATGACAATGTTCTTGGCTGGGATTATATTGATTAATTTCGGATAAATAAGTTGATTAATTGAGAGAATGAATCTATTTTTAAATAAATGAAATTAACTTACTGGTGGATTGCCTAATTATTTGAATAAAAAGTGAAGTTAAACCAGAAAAATTAGACTTGAGAATAATTTTCTGGGTTTGACTTTTAAAAATTACCAGTAATATGAGTCACATCTGCGGAATGTGGGATAGAACTAAATCGAAATAACAAATTATTAATAGTTGTCGAGCTTTGGTAAAATTGGTGAATTGAAAATTATTAATTAGTCAAACGACTCCAAGATGGTTCAAAAGGCAGCGACCATAGAAATTCCTGAATTAATGCAATTTTTACGGTCATTATTATATGACTTACCTGATGAAAGGAAACCCGGAAATAATACAAGATACCAGGTAGAAGATGCAGTGATGGCTGCGTTCTCAGTCTTTTTTACTCAGTCACCATCTTTTTTAGATCATCAACGTTTAATGAAAAGCAATAAGGGAAAAGATAATGCTGAAAGTTTATTTTCAATTGAGGCCAAACAAGCGTGATAATCAAATAAGAAATTTATTAGACCCGGTGCCAGCTACTACTATCTTTATGGCTTTTCAAAAAGTCTATCAATGGCTAGAGAAAAATGGAGTTTTGGAAAAGTATCTCTACTTAGATGGAGAAGTTTCAACCATTGAAAAGAAACAATGGGATGGGCGAAAAAATCTAATTTATCGTTATCGTTATGCTTCTAGACTTCCCTTACGAGATGATGACTCAAGTCTCGAAGTTAATTGGTGTGAAGTAACTGTTATTAATGAGAAAACACAGAAAATTATCTACCAAAATAATTGGATAACTAATCATAAAATCACTGAAAATAATGTTGAAAAAATTGTCAAAGCTGGACGCAGTAGATGGAAAGTTGAGAATGAAGGCAATAACGTTCTTAAAAATCACGGTTATAATTTAGAGCATAACTTTGGTCATGGTGAAAATCATTTATGCGAGTTCTTATTGTCTTTAAATTTGCTATCTTTTTTATTTCATACTGTTTTAGATTTAGTTAATTACACCTATCAAAAGATTCGTCATTTATTAGTAACTCGGACTTCTTTCTTTAATGATATTCGTACCCTGTTAAAATTTTTATGGTTTAAAGATTGGTCGGATTTTTTCTCCTTCATTCTGAGGGAATATGTCCCATTCAAAAAAGTAAATTCTAGTTAAAAAATGTCAATATCTTGAAAGATGAGGATAAAGTTATTTATCAATAAAAACTACAAAGTTGGTTAGAATTTTAACTGGATTTATGAGTTGAAATCAATTTTTCATGGACAGATTTTTAAAAACCTGTCTATCTCTAGTGTTGGATGATAATTATTTGTCAAAAAATGATGGTTCGACACAAGTTCTCTATTTAAACAAGAGAATTTTATCTGATTTTTTTTTCAAAATGAGAATTGCTGCTATACACCTGAAAGCATTGTTAAACTTTTAGTTGAGATGTTAGAACCCTACAATGGGCGTGTATTTGACCCTTGCTGTGGTTCGGGGGGGATGTTTGTCCAGAGTGAGAAGTTTGTCAAAAATCACCAAGGGCGTTTGGATGATATCTCAATTTATGGGCAGGAGAGCAACGAGACAACCTATAAGTTGTGCCGGATGAATTTGGCGATTAGGGGGATTGACGGCTCAAATATTAAGTGGAATCCTGAAGGTTCGTTTCTCAATGATGCTCACAAAGACTTAAAAGCGGATTTTGTCATTGCTAATCCTCCTTTTAATGATAGTGATTGGGGCGGCGAGTTATTGCGAAATGATGGACGCTGGCTGGATAAAGACCTTGTACCTCCAGTTGGAAATGCCAATTTTGCTTGGGTATCGCATTTTATTTACCACTTAGCACCGACAGGTTCGGCGGGTTTTGTGTTGTCGAATGGTTCGCTGTCATCAAATACAAGTGGCGAGGGAGATATTCGCAAGGCTTTAGTGTTGAAGGATTTGGTGGATTGTATTGTCATGTTGCCAACCCAACTTTTTTATAATACGGGTATTCCTGCTTGTTTGTGGTTTCTTAGTCGGTATAAAAACGGGAATAAAAACAGGGATAGACACGGTGAGGTGTTGTTTATTGATGCCTCAGAGTTGGGTTATATGGTAAATCGCAGTAGTCGGACTTTTACGGAAGCTGAGATTAGCAAGATTGCTGATACTTACCATGAGTGGAAAAAGTCGGGGGGCAGTTACCGCGATATCAAGGGCTTTTGTAAGTCTGCATCAATCGCTGAAATTGAGAAGCATAATTTTGTGTTGACACCAGGGCGATATGTGGGGATTCCTGATGAAGTGGAGGATGGGGTGAGCTTTGAGGAGAAAATGAGTGAGCTTACAATGGCTTTAGGTGAGCAAATGCGAGAGGGGCAATTGTTGGATGAGGAGATTAAAAAGCAATTGTTAAAGGTGGGCTTTATTGTTAGTGATGAGTTAGTTGATTTTTAAGGAGATGAATATGACTCAAGTTATTTTGAAACAGCTTAATCCCATTGTTATAGAAAAACTAAAACGTCTGGCTCAGAGTCATCAACGGACTTTGGAAGAAGAAATCACATCTATCCTTGAGGATGTAGCAGAAAAAGAGGAAGAACAAACAAGGTCTGAGGGCTTTTGGGATATGACTTTACAATTTAGAGAAAGGATGCAGCAGGAGAATATTACTTTTGATGATGCAGATTTTGCGGATCTGCGCGATCGCTCTGTCGGTAGGGATGTTGAATTTTGAGTATCAAGTATTTATTGGACACAAATATTATTTCAGAAGCCACTCGTCAAAGTCCTAATGTTAATGTAGTCAGAAAACTGACTGAGCATCAACTAGAGACTGCGACTGGTTCGGTTGTAATGCACGAACTTTTATTTGGTTGTTTACGTTTGGTGGAATCACAAAAACGTTGATTGTTGCTGGAATATATTAATCAAATACCTTTAAAAATGACAATACTAAATTATGATTTAAAAGCTGCACAGTGGCACGCTCAAGAAAGGGCTAGATTATCTAAGATGGGCAAAACTCCAGCTTTTATTGATGGTCAAATTGCGAGTATTGCTTACAGTAATAATTTAATTTTGGTAACTAATAATGTTTCTGATTTTGAGTCTTTTAATGATTTAACGATTGAAAATTGGTTTGTTAATAGTGGTGAAGGCTGAGTTATGAGTGAGTGGAAAGAAACAGAAATAGGTTTAATTCCTAAAGAGTGGGATTATATACCTTTTAAACAAATTTTATCTGAGCCAACAAGAAATGGAATTTATAAATCTAAAGAATATCATGGCAAAGGAACAAGAGTTGTTAATATGGGCGAGATGTTCGCTTTTGATAAACTTCCTGATATCGAAATGTCGCGCATTGAATTAACAGAAGACGAGCTACAAAATCATCTGTTTTAAAAGATGATCTTCTTTTTGCAAGAAGATCACTTGTGGCAGAAGGTGCAGGAAAATGTACATTAGTTTTATCTCAAAAAGAACCATTAACTTTTGAATCTTCAATTATCCGCGCTAGACCAAATCAGAAAAAAGCAAAATCTGAATATCTTTTCTATTTATTTACATCAAAATTTGGTAAATATTTATTAAAAATTATTTTAAGACAAGTTGCTGTTTCTGGAATCACAGGTGTAGATTTGATTAATCTTAAACTACCCATAGCTCCTTTAAAACAACAAGAAGAAATCGTTTCTATTTTATCTTGCCTTGATGCAAAAATCGATAATCTGAGGCGGCAGAATGAGACTTTAGAGGCGATCGCACAAACTCTATTTAAGCATTGGTTTATAGATTTCGAGTTCCCCAACGCAGACGGCAAGCCCTATAAATCATCTGGTGGGGCGATGGTGCGATCGGAGTTAGGCGAGATTCCCGAAGGTTGGCATTTTTCTATAATTGGTGATCAAGTGGAAACAGTAGGTGGTGGAACGCCATCAACAACTGAGCCGAGTTATTGGGAAAATGGCGATATTGCTTGGTATTCTCCAACTGATTTAACAAAAGCTAAAACTTTATTTTCAATAGAAAAACACTTTGCAAACCTTGGTGATTTTGAACTACCCGAAATCACCAGAGAATAATGGCACATCATAAAATTTAAACTTTTGGTCTACCGTAATTATTGTTAAACCTTCTACCAAAGCTTGAGAAATTAACATCCTATCAAACGGGTCTTTATGATGCCAAGGCAAACTACCCACATTTAAACAATGCTCCGCCGAAATATCCAAAACTTGAAACCGATTATCCCGAAGCACCGCCAACAAATCATCGGGTTGCTTCAACTTTCCTAATGAAGTTTTAATCGCTATTTCCCATATTGTTGCTGCGCTAACAAAACTATCATTTACTGGATTTCTAATAATTTCTCGCACATCTACCGACAACTTCGGGTCATTTGCTAACCACCACAACAAAACATGGGTATCTAATAAAAAACCCATTAACCTTTTCCATAGAACATAGCGTTAATCTCCTCTGACTCATCATCAAAATCATCAGCAATCCAAACGCGCCCTTCCCAAGCCCCTGGAGTACGCGGCTCAAGTTCCGCCTCATAGCGTACCAAACGTACCAACGGTTTACCCTCTCGACTAATGACCACATCTTCACCCTCTAACACAGACTCTATTAATTCGAGAAGATATGCCTTTGCCTCTTGAACCGTTGCATTCTTCATAGACAAAAAAACCAGATAGATTAAAATCTAATTATAAACAATACCGTTGCCAAAAAAAGAGTATGAAGTATGAAGAGGTAGGGCTGTTGTAGTAGAGTTATTGTCTTCCCAAACGACAACTCAAAAACTACGATTCAGCCCATGCCGGACATCTTATCACTCTTGCAATGCCTTCTGCCGCAGATCAAAGCTACAACGATGCGGCAATTGAACCAAATAATCCTGGCAATGTTAGCTCTTAGTGGTCGAGTCACCATGTTGGGAATTTCACGTTGGACAGGCACTGGCGGAAGTTATAGGACAATGTTGAGATTCTTTCAGACAGTAATAACCCAAGTTGCTAGTTAATCTTATAGGCGATCGCTTGGGGACAGTTAAGCAAT